>NZ_DASQCC010000149.1:0-35237 GCF_035634895.1 Actinophytocola sp.
TGGACGCTGGGCTCGACCTGCTGGACGACGCCGGGTTGCGGGACAGCCTGGCGGCCGCGCCGCCGGAGTACGTGCCGGGCAGCTCGCTGGGGGAACACTCGCTGACCTACGGCCACCTGATCGACGGCGTGTTGCGTGCCGGCGCGGGGACGTCCCTGGGCGAGGTCTTCAACGACGTGGTGCGACCGGCGTTGGGGTTGGACGCCTGGTTCGGGGTGCCGGCGAGCGAGCTGCACCGAGTCGCGGAGCTGGAGTACGCGAGCCCGGACGTGCCACGGCTGTTGCCCATGCGGCGGTGGGTCGCGGCGCCGGACGGGATCCTGGACCTGGCGCGAATGAACTCGAAAGCCTGGCGTCAGGCGGTTTTCGGCTCGGTGAACCTCCACGTCACGGCCAGCTCCGCGGCGAAGTTCTTCGCCGAGCTGAACGACTCGGACGGCAACGCACGCCGCCTTCTGGGACCCGAGCTGCTCGCCGAGTTCCTGGCGCCGCAGGTACGTCGCTACGACGAGGTCTTCGAGACGACGCTCACGTGGACGCTCGGCCTCATCCGCGACCAGGTGAAGATCGCCAAGGGTGGGCTCGGCGGGTCGGCGGCGTGGTGGTCGCTCAAACACGACCACGCGTGTGCCTTCCTGACGCGGCGGTTGGACGACATGTCCCGAGTCGGCCAACTCGCCGGCGCGGTCGACGACGACCTGCGTATCTGACGAACAGGCCGGGGGCAGGTGGCTGTTCGAGTTCGGGACGTCTTGTCTTCGTGCGGACCTTGGGCTGCCGATCACGTGAAATGTGACTGGTTCCTCATCGAGTTCGATAGCCTGGGGCACCAGGTGAGGGCGGTTGTCGCGGAGTCACGCTCCGGTCGTGCGGGCCCGGGTTAGGGGAGGCGCGTGGACTGGCAGTTCGGCCGTTACCGGGTCGAGGGGCTGATCGCCCGCGGAGGCATGGGCGAGGTCCACCGCGCCTACGACACCGAGCACGACCGCATGGTCGCGATCAAGCTGCTCGGCGACCACCTGGCCAGCGACGACGACTTCCGGCGGCGGTTCGTCCGGGAGGCACGTGCCGCCGCGCGACTGCGGGAGCCGCACGTCATCCCCATCCACGCCTACGGTGAGGTCGACGGTCGCCTGTACCTGGACATGCGGCTGGTCGAGGGGAACAACCTGCGTGCGAGGCTGGCCGAGGGCGGTCCGCTCGACCCGGCCACGGCGGTCGAGGTGATCGGTCAGATCGCCAGCGCCCTCGACGCGGCCCACGCTGAGGGACTCGTGCACCGCGATGTCAAACCGTCCAACGTGCTGCTCACCGCCGGCGGCTTCGCCTACCTCGTCGACTTCGGCATCGCCCGCTCGGTGACCGGGAACGCCGACATCACCGGGACCGGCATCCCGCTCGGCACGGTCTCCTACATGGCGCCGGAACGCTTCGAACCCGCCGGCCAGGTGGGACACCGGGTCGACGTGTACTCGCTCGCCTGCCTGCTGTACCAGTGCCTCACCGGCGTGCCGCCGTTCACCGCTGATAACCCACTGGCGCTCATGTACGCCCATCACAACCAGCCACCACCGAGACCCACGGAGCGGCGGCCCGACCTGCCACCCGCCTTCGACCAGGTCGTCGCCACCGGAATGGCCAAGCGCGCCGAGGACCGGTTCGCGAGCGCGGGCGCCCTGGCCGCGGCGGCCAGACAGGCACTCCGCCAGCCGCCAACCCAGCCCACCGCCCCCCTGCCGGCACCGGACGCCTCCCTCCGCGTCGCCGCACCATCGCGCAGAGGCGTCTGGTGGCTCGCCGGGGCTGCGGCGGCCGTGGTGGTGGCCGCACTGGTGGCGGCGGCGGTGCTGAACTGGCCGTTGGACATGGGTGGCGGCCAGCCGTCCAGCCCCACCACCACGACCGACACCCGGCCATCGACCCCGGACCTGTCGCTCTCGGTCCCGCTCAGCACACCGGCCTGCGACGGCAGCTACATCGTCATCGTCGGCTCGGCCGTCAAACCCGACCAGTACCGGCGCACCGTCCAGGGCATCCTGGACGGCAATCCCGGCACGAAGTACCTCCACGCGCCATCGACCGGCTGTCCATCGCTACGGCAACAACTCGACGGCGCCGATATCTACTCCGTCTACTATGGACCGTTCGTCAACAAGGAAGCGGCCTGCGACAAGCGTAAGAGCGTGGGCAGGGACTCCTTCGTGCGACGCCTCGACGACACCTCGACACCGGACCGGGCAGTCAGCTGCGGGTGAGGGGCGTATGAGCATTCTGGACAAACGGTTTGGCCACAGATGGCCGTCCTGGGGGCTACCGGTAGCGCGGAACCGCGATGCCCACCAGGTCGCCCTCGACGCTGTACTCATTGACCACCATCGGCGGTGGGGCTGTCACCCGTGAGCCACCAGTCGAGCGGGCGGACGATGCGGGCGGCGTAGACACCGCCCACAAGCACCGCATCGATGGTCACGTCTTTCTGGGTGAGCGTGACCCGAGTGGTCGTGGCGGCATCGACGCGGCCGATGACGAGCTGGGAGCCCATCCTCCCGTTGCCGCCGCCCTCGATGCGGGCGATTGGGTGGGAGTCCACGCAGATCGGCGGCTGGAACCCGCCCAGGACGGTGAAGCCGGATCTGAGTTCAGGGACGTCTTCCGGAGTTATCTGGACCCGACGCATGATCGATTCGCCGGCGGTCGGGCTCGTGGCAGTACTGGTCGTGGCCGGTCCGGCAGTTCGCCCGTTGCCGTCACCGAGCTGGACGAACCACATGACCAGGCCGAGGGCGACGATCGCCGTCGCCATGCTGAACACCGGTGCCATCCACCTGGGTGGCCGCGGTTCACGCGCGGCGCGGACGAGGGTGGCGCGGATCCGGGCTTGCTGGTGCGGCGGCAGGTCGTGAGCCGGCGACGGTGTGTTCATCAGGCAGCCTCCTCCGACGTGGTGAGCGCGACGACGGGCGGTGTGAGCAGGTTCCGCAGCCGGGCGCGGGCCTTGCTGACCCGTGCCCGCACGCTGACCTCCGCGATCCCCAGTACCGCGGCGGTTTCGGCGTAGGACACGCCGGACCATACGCAAAGGGCGAGTGATTCCTGCTGGTTGCGGGGCAACTCTCGCACCGCCGCCAGCAGTTCGACCATGCGGTGCTCGGCGACGATGCGGCCTGCGACCCCTCGGCGTGGTCGGGCACGTTCTCGCCAGGCAGTCGCCAGGTGATGCGCAGCCATCTGGTCATCGAACGACTGTGGGAACGGAACACGTTGGAGGCCACGCTGAGCAGCCACGGCAATATCGAGTCGGTGGTCATCCGCATGCGTACCCGTTTGCGCCAGGCCAGGAGGAGTCGCGTGATCACCTCACTGGCCGCCGGCGGCGAACGAACGGCGACGACCACCTACGGGTACGACGCGATCGGCCGCAGGACCGCCACGACCGAGTCGGGCACAGGCGTCCCCGACGTCTGTACCGTCGTGCACTACGCGGAAAACACGACTACCTCGTGGATTCGTGACCGCGTCAGCGAGACCATCACCTCACAGCAGGCCTGCCCTGCACCGGGAATCGATCCATCCCCGACCCTGTCCGCGACCCGCACCTACTACGACAACTCCACCACCCTCGGCGCGGTCCCCGGTGCCGGTAACGCCACCTGCACCGAGAAGACCGTCAGCGGCATCCCGTCCGCCCAGTCCACCTGTGACGGCAGCACGACCAGCCGCTTCGCGAAACTAGGCACCACCGTCTACGACCCGCTCGGCCGCATCACGTCGGCCACCGACGCGAACCAGCACACCACCAACACCGCCTACACCCCTGCCGACGGCGGCATCGTGGCGAAGGTGGTCGTCACCAACCCGAAGAACCAGACCACCACCACCGAACTCGAGCCCTCCCGCGGCCTCACCACCGGCACCGTCGACGTCGGCGGCCGCCGCAGCGACGCCAACTACGATGCATTGGGTCGAGTGACCGAGGTCTGGAAACCCGGACGAGCCAAGGGACGGGTGACCGCTGACGTCACCTACGCCTACCTGCAACGGATTGACGGGCCACTGGCGGTGACCACCAAGACTCTGGTGGACTACGGCACCGGCACCAACTACGTCACCAGCATCAAGCTGTTCGATGCGTTCGGGCAACTCCGCCAGACCCAAACCGACGACGTGAGCAACCCCGGCGGTGTCAGCAGTCGGGTCATGAGCGATGTCTTCTACGACTCACATGGCTGGGCGATCCGTAGCAACAACCGGTATGTGATCGGCAACGTCCCCGCCACCAACCTGGTTGCGATAGGCGACAGCGAGATCGACGACCGCACCATCACCGAGTACGACGGCGCTGGCCGGCCGGTGAAGTCCCTCTCCTACCAGCGACTCAACAAGAAGTGGGAGTCCCGGACCATCTATGGTGGCGACCGCACCACCGTGATCCCACCACTCGGTGGAGTGACCGCGACCGCGATCTCCGACGTCCGCGGCCGCAACACGGAGATCCGCCAGTACACCAGCGCGCCGATCGTCACCGGCAGCGTGGTCAGCGGCGGCACCTTCGAACCGACCACGCTGCGGTACAACGCCCTGGGCCAACTTGACGGGATGACCGACGCCGCACACAACACGTGGTCCTACGGCTACGACATGCTCGGCCACCGGACCACGGTCACCGATCCCGACGCGGGCACCACGACCTCCACCTACGACCTCACCGGCCTGCTCACCTCCACCACCGACGCCCGCGGCCAGGTCCTCACCTACGCCTACGACGAACTCGGCCGCAAGACCGCCCAACACAGCGGCTCCCTGTCCACACCACCGCTCGCGGAATGGTTCTACGACACCACTCCCGGTGGCGTCGGTCTGCCCGCGTCCAGCGTGCGACACACCGCCAAGGGCGACTATCAGGTCGGGGTGTCGCACTACAACAGCGCCGGCCTTCCCAGCGAGAACATGGTGCAGATCCCTACGGGTGAAACCGGACTCGCCGGCACGTACACGACGACCACCTCCTACACCAGCACTGGTCTACCGCGCGTCATCAGCCAGGAAGCCGTGGGCGGACTGCCCTACGAGGATCTTGTCATCGCCTACGACCGCTACGGCCAGCCGAAGTCGACTCTCGGTGAGAACTCCATCGTGTCCGCGTCGACGTACACCGCCTACGGCGAACCCATCAGATACACGCTCGGCATCAACAGCCTCACGGCGTCACTCGCCTACGGCTACGACTCACACACCCGCGCCCTCACCCAGGCCATCCTGTCCTCACAGCAGGCCTTCCCGCAGATCGACGCCCTGAACTACACCCGCGACCTGGTCGGCAACATCACCAAGATCGTCAACGTCCAGGGCGACCCCAACAACGACGCGCCCACCCGCACCCAGTGCTTCACCTACGACGCCCTCAACCGGCTCACCCAAGCCTGGACCGCGACCAACGACTGCACCACCGCACCCTCCACCGCGACCGTCGGCGGTGTCACCCCGTACTGGACGACGTGGGACATCGACAAGATCGGTCTGCGTCGCAGCCAGACCCGGCACGCTGTCGGGGGCGGCCAGAACACCACGACTACCTATACCTATCCCGCCTCCGGCGCCGACGCGGTCCGCCCGCACGCCCTGTCCAGCACCACGACCACAGGTCCGACCGGCACGAGCAGCACCAGCTACGGCTACAACGCCGTCGGCGACGTCACGACCCGCGAACTACCCACCGGAGACCAAACCCTCACGTGGAACGAGAACAACCAGGTCGCCACCATCACCACGCCCACCAGCGCCACCGCCTACACCTACGACGCCGACGGCAACCAACTCATCCGCTCCGACCCCGACACGACCACGCTGTACCTACCCGGGCAGGACATCGTCCGGGACAACACCTCAGGCATCGTGACCGGTACCCGCTACTACACCCACAACGGCACCACCGTCGCCATGCGCATCGCGGGCAACAACCCCCGCTACCTCCAAACCGACCAACACGGCACTGGCCAAGTCACCGCGACCACACCAGACTTCACCGTCAGCCGCCGCACCTTCGACCCCTACGGCAACCCAATCGGCATCGCCCAAGGCGTGTGGCCCGACCAGCGCGGGTTCCTCAACATGCCACACAACCCGGTGACCGGCCTGACCGACATCGGCGCCCGCAAATACGACCCGACCACCGGCGCCTTCATCTCTGTAGACCCTGTGCTAGATACGGCCAACCCGCAACAGTGGAACCCCTACGCCTACAGCAACAACAACCCCGTCACCAACAGTGACCCCACCGGTCTGTACTGCGACTCCTGCAACTTCTACCCCGACAACCTCGGCGGCCCCGAAGTCGGCGTCGGCTGCCCACCCTGCAGCTCCAACCCACACCAAGCCCAAGACGACTACGAGATCAAGACCGGCCAGAATAAGGACCCGTCCAAACAACCCACCGTCGTCGACCGTCGCCTCCCGACTTTCGACGAACTCAAACAACGCCCCGGCTTCGCCCACTACATGGAAAGCGGAACCTACGACGACGCCATCGCCGACTGGGCCAAAGGCATCTGCTCCCACGCGATCCCAGAAGACGACCAATTCTGCAACGCCGCCAAATCCTACGGCCTTCTCGAAGTAGAGCCCGGCGTCGTCAAGTTCATGCGGGTCGTAAGCCTCGCTGTGGTCCTCGCTCCGCTGGTCATTGAATGCCTCGCTTCGGAATTGTGTTCGGCCATCGCCGGCGGCGTGGCCGACGCGGTGACCCCGGAAGGAGCGGCCTTCGGCGCCTACGGCGCGGGCAGACTGGTCGACGATGCCCTCGACTTGGGGCGCGCGGCATGCAGCTTCACCGGTGACACCAAAATCCTTATGGCAGACGGCACCCACAAGCCAATCAGGGACGTCAAGGTCGGCGACGAAGTAAGGGCGGCCGACCCTGAGACCGGGAAGAGCGGGACCCGTACAGTCACGGCGGCGTGGCATCACCAGGACATCGTTCTGAAGCTCGTCACGGAAGATGGCGCGACCGTGACCACAACAGAGGACCATCCCTACTGGAACTCTACCGATCAACAGTGGCAACAAGCCCAGGAACTCGATCCGGGCGACATCCTCCTCGCCGCCAATGGCCGCACTGTCCGAGCGTCAGGACTTCGTGCCGACACAGTCCGCACCGCTATGGCGTTCACACTCAGTGTCGACGACCTGCACACCTACTATGTGCTTGTTGGTGATGCTCCGGTACTTGTGCACAACTGTCCCGCGTCGAAGGCGCTGAACTCCGCGGAACAGGCTACACTCGCGCGGATGGACAGCATATTCCCGTCAGAGGGGCTGCGGGGAGTGAACGCGCCCGATGCTGACTTCGTCGGAAAGAGCGGCAAGTTCGATGCAATGGGAGCGCCGGGCGCCTTCCAAAATTGGGACAGACAGCGACGTAACTTCTTGGCTCAAATTCCGCGTCACGCTAACAAATCCGACTTCGCGATCGTCGATATGACGGGAGCGTCGCGTGGTCAGATCGATGATGTGATGTCATACTATGGCACCTTGGGCAAGAGTATACAGAACCGAGTTATCGTTATTGACGGCACCAAAATATTGAATTAGGTGAAAATGTCTGCATTATTTGCGTTCGAAGTCGGTGACGTGTCCATGAGAAGCGTGACATTTGGCAACGTTATCAACGCGCTCATGGCGCGCTCACCTGAATCATCGGATCGGCAGGCGTGCAAAGATGCGCTCGAGTTAAATTGCCTTTGGGTGGATCAAATTCAAGCGACACGAAAGTGTACCTTCATTTCCAACCTCTACGCTGTCTTGATCGAGCAGTTAGACGTTGAGGCCAGCCTCAATAATGACGTAGCAATTTACGAAATTCGACAGGTGATAAAGGAACTTTCAGGGCGATACTCAGAGTTTATCAGTTGAGTTCCGTTTATCGCGCCTTGATGTCACCTCGCCCTTGCCGGTGAATTCCCAGGACGAGATCGGGGTGTCGGCGCGTTTGGCGATGCCGAGCACGACGACGTTCGCGCTGGCGCCGACCGCGGTCATGTAGCCACCCAAGTCTGGCGCCGAGCGCCGGCGTCCACCACAACTGTCATGTTCGAGACGACCATCTCGCTCGACGCGCTGGCTGAAAGCCTCGCGTTGACTGGCCTACCTGTCGAAGTGTTGCTTCCCGAAGCCGACGGCGAGCTGGTCGGCCACATAAACATTCTACAGGCATCAAGGGAAGATAGGTCGATAACCCTTCACCCGCAAGGTCTGGGCCCGCTCCTGTGCGAACTGATGAGAAAGGATACATCCAAGCAGCCCACATTTATTGACCGCCGTCTACCCACATTCGATGAACTCAAACAACGCCCTGGCTTCGCCCGCTACATGGAAAGTGGAACCTACGACGAGGCCATCGCCGACTGGGCGAAGGGAATCTGCGCCAGTGCGATTCCCGAGGATGATGCATTCTGCAGTGTTGCCAAATCCTACGGTCTTCTAGAAAAAGGATCCTGGCGTGGTGAAGTTCATTGTGTTCGGCCATCGCCGGCGGTGTCGCCAATACCACAACCCCCGAAGGGGCTGCCTTCGTGGGGCGACTGGTGCCGTCGGCGCAGGTAACTTGCTCGACGATGCCATCGATTTGGGACGGGCGGCATGCAGCTTCACAGGCGACACGAACGTCCTCATGGCGGACGGCACACACGAGCCGATTGAGGATATTAAGAGCGGGGACGAAGTCTTCGCGGCCGATCCGAAGACCGGTAGTCGCAGTCCTCGGAGAGTTACCGCCCTGGTTGAACATCAAGACACGGTTGTTGACCTGGTCCCCGAGAGTGGTTCGCGCGTCACGACGACCGAAGACCACCCATTCTGGAACGCCACTGACGGTACCTGAGAACGTGCCGACCAGCTCGACTCCGGCGACGCCCTCCTGACCGCCGCCGGCAACACTATTCGCGTAGCTGGTCTCGACCTAACTTCCAAGCGATCGGCCGAAGCGTACAACCTCAGCATCGACGACATTCACACGTATCATGTGCTGGCTGGCGAGACGCCGGTACTCGTTCACAACATATGTGGAAATTGCGAATCCTTTCAGCCTCAGGCGTACCGAGGCGCTGTCAGGTAACGCCTCCAGGCGGAATGTAAGTATGGGAAGCGGGGGTATCGATGATGGGTGGGCCTTTGAGTGAGGTCGAGGCGTACTTGCAAGCCTTGTCCCGAGTACGTGTCGCTGTTAAGCGAGTCTTATCCGGGAGTGGAGGGCTGGTTGGTCTCCTCGGTCTGTACAGGCTGCGGAGTGTGGAAAAGACGGGGACCCTCCGCGAGGGTCTTGAATATAACTTTCATGGTTCTGGGTGCCTTTTTATTGAGGCTGGTCGCGCTGAAGTTGACGTTGATTTCCTTGGAGACGACTTGGCGGTTTTTGACGCCTGGCGAGTCAAAAGGTTTTCGACGAGTGTTGGAATTGAGTCGCCAGCGAGCTTCGAAGAGATCCTCGAAACCTGTCGATCTTTGGTTTCTCAAGGGCGATTGATGGAGCCGCGTGTCGGATGGTTTTCGGTAGCCGAGTGACCCTCGTGCTGGTTTGTACGTGGCATCCGCCTGTTTTCAACCCACTATTCAGTATGATTTTCATCATATCGTTGTTGGCAAGCGAAGGACGGTGCGCAGTTGGATGAACCGCTGTCAGCCGTCGGTATTGCAACGGTCTGACGTGGTGATGTCACAGAAACTGGCCTAATTGGACTGATCTCGCTGTGGTTCGTCGAGAGCGTCTGGGCGAAGCGCTGCGTGCCATCTACGACAAGAGTGGATCACTGGCAGCGGCGCGCTGCCGTACCTTCGTGCGGCTCGATCAAATAGAGTCGCGGCATGTGTGACCTATCGCGGATGAGTGGCGATGAACTGGTGAGCCTTCTTGACTTTCTTGTCGGCGGAGTCGGCTGGTCTGCGGTTTCGGCGTTGGTTGCTGCGTCACGCGCACCTTGTCGCTCGCGGTGGTTCGGTTGCGCTGCTGCGTGAAGCGTTGTTGGTTGCGGATCTGAGTCGTGCCGCGCGGGTGGCTTTGTCTGGGCCGGGAGCGCCGCGGCTGCGGGCCGAGCCGATGTGGACGACTCGGCCCGACGTCGGCGCGCGGGTCTGGACGCACGAGACCGGGATGCGGGTCGTCGGGTCGCGTTCGACGTTGTTGGTGAACGGGTTCACGTGTTTGGCAGTGGTACGCCCGTCGGGTCCGAATCGGCGCGGCAGGGTGCGGGTGGTTTCTGACTCTGTCCGGTGACGGCGAGCGGCGGATGGCCTGGCCGATCGGACAGCCGCGGAGGACCAGGGCACGTTCGCCCTCTCGCCCAAGGAGACCGTGTTGGCCATTCGTGACTGGCGGGAGATCGCGGTGTTCGCCCTGCCGGGCTACGACCGTCTCCAGACGCTGCGGGTCGCCGGGACGGAAGGATGGTCCGCCGGTTCGCTACGCCCTCGACACCGCGTGCGAGCCAGCCGCACACGGCGGCGATCGACGTCACGCCCTCGGGTCGGGTTGGCGCCACCGGCGACCGGAACGGCGAGTTGGCTGTGGGACCTGTCGGGCTGCTTCGACGCGGATCTCGTGCCCGCGAGCCCGCCGGGACGTCACACGCAGCCGGTTAAGGCTGTTCGGTTCGTTGACGAGCACACCGTGGCGAGTGGCGGCGACGAGGGCATCGTGTACAGCTGGGACATCCCGTCCTGGACCGCGGTTACCGCGAGTGGCATATGGTTCCGGTGGATCCCGTCGACGTCGACGGTGTGCCTGTCCCGGGCGTGACGCGCGGGCTCCAAAGCAAATTCCCCCGTTTCGGGGACACCCAAGAGACTGATCGGGCCGGATTGGCGGCAAGATCCACCTGATCGGGGCATATTCTCGCTGTTCTGCATGTCGTTCGCCGGATTGTGTGTATTTTAGCCGATTCCATGGGTGCGGTGTTCGTGACCTCGCGTCGACAAGAGTCGAGGCGTGTCGCCGGACGGTTGTCTGGAATTCGAGCGGCGGGCACTCGTGTTGCGACCTGCCGCAACCGGGAGTTACGGTCGAGACCGTTCAGCCACGAAGATCAGTCTCGAGCCGTTCGAGCGCCGCCGCGTCGGCCCAGACCACGCCCTCGGTCGCGTTGTTCGTCCAACACGCTGAAGGAGTGCCGTGTACGCGTCGTCGACCCATCGACAGAACTCCGGCGCCGGTCCGTTGAGCACGGAACCGTGGTCCGCGGCCACGTTACGCGGGCCGCTGGAAGCCGGCTGACGCCTTTTCGACACTCCTGTCGCGACAGTCCATTCCGGACGAAACCACCCATGTGAACGGCCGTGCCGCCCTTGGTCGCGCGGGCATGGGCAACTGATCACTTCACCAAACGCGGGCGCTGATGCGGAAAGGATTGCGTGCGATGAGTTTCGACGAGCGAACGTTCCGTGAGTTGATCACGGAGTCCCAGGACCTTCAAGTGGATGCGATCAAACAGATGCGGGAAACGCTTCCCGCACTGCGTGAGATCCGCGAGGAGCGGCGGGGCGAGGAGATCGACACCGACGAGATCAAGCGTTTCAACCAGGGTCGCCGGGAGGTGTTGGCGCGCATGGCCCAGGGCACGAGTGGGCTGGCCGCGGCCGGGCTGGTGACCGGCGGGTTCGGCGGCATGTTCCTCGGCCTGCTGTCCACACCGGCGCGTGCGGACACACCGCTGGACATCCAGATGCTCCAGACCGCGTCCTCGCTGGAGCGGCTGGCGGTCAACACGTACGGCACGGCCCTGAAGCTGCCGTTCATCGCGAACGGGAACGCGGTGGTGGTCAAGTTCGCGCAGACCACCATGCAGCAGCACGACGAGCACCGCCAGGCCTTCCAGAACCAGACCACCGCGCTGGGCGGCAAGGCGCAGGACGAGCCGAACCCGAAGTTCCTTCAGGTGGTCCAGCAGGCCACCCCCAAGTTGGCCGCTCCCGTCGACGTGGTCGACCTCGCCGCCAGCCTGGAGAAGGTCGCGACCGACACCTACCTGGTGAACCTGTCCATGTTCGAGGACATGAAGTCCAAGGAGATCATGGGCAGCGTGATGGGGGTCGAGGCCCAGCACCTGGCCACCCTGCGCGCGGTGAGCGCACTGCTGAAGGGCGGCGCCCCCGACCTGATCAAGATCCCGATCGGGGCGGACCTGGCCAAGCTGCCCGCCGCGGCCGGCAGCGTCGCGTTCCCCGACGCACTCGAACAGACCCAGGACGACCTCATCGCGCCACCCGAGTCAGGAGCAGTCAAATGAGTCGCGATCGCCGATACGAGCCGATCTCGGAGCCGGTCGTCCCGCCGGAGGTCGCCGAGCAGTTGGCCTCACCCGCGGCGGTCAACCGTCGTCGCATGCTGGTCGGCGGGGCCGTGGCCACCATGGTCGCGGCGCTGACCGCGGCCTGCGGCAAGGACGACAGCGACAGCGGTTCATCGAGCACGACCGGCCAGACCAGCACCTCGGGTGGTGGCTCGGCGTCCGATGACGCCGCCGTCGCCGAGGCCGCGGCGGGCCTGGAGGTTCTCGCGGTCAACACCTACCAGGCCGCGGCGGACGCGGCCACCGCGGGAAAGCTCGGCGAGGTCCCACCGGCGGTCGGCGAGTACGTCAAAACCGCGCTGGCGCAACACAAGGAACACCTGGCGGCGTGGAACAAGGTCCTCACCGACGCCGGCAAGAAGGAGGTCACCGAGCCGAACGCCAAGCTCAAGCCCACCATCGACGCCGAGTTCGCGAAGGTCACCGACGTCGCGGGCGTCGCGAACCTGGCGCTCATGCTCGAACAGATCGCCTCGCACACCTACCTCAAGGCGATGCCGACACTGAAGGACAAGAACGCGATCAAGCAGGCCGGCGCCATCCAGATCGTCGACCAGCAGCACCAGGCGATCCTGCTCTACGCACTGGGCATGTATCCCGTGCCGGAGAACTTCCAGACCACCGACAAGGCCGCCGCCGTGTGACGGTTCCGCCGCTCGTGCCGTGGACTCACGGCGGGTGACCCGCGTGCCGAACCGACCGCCGCGGGTCCTGGACGCCGCGTTGCGTTCCGACGGATCACAACGCGGCGCCGGGTGAGTTCTCGGTACGGTGCACGGTCGTGCGGCGGAGCCGGCCGTCGCGGATGCGGGCGGCGCCGTCGAGGAGGTCGGCCACGGTGCGGCGTGGCCGGTCAGTGGTGGCCGTCATGGTGGCGTCGCGAAACCGGTGCAGCAGCTCGAGGTGCACGGTCGCGGCGTGGTCTCCGGCGACGCGTACGAGCAGCCGGTTCTTCTCCGCCGTGGGCAGCTTGGCCACCCACGCGGCGAGGCGTTTCGGATCGTCGGGGGTCCCGCGGAGCGGCGGGCTCGTCTCGGCCGCGACCGTGAGAAGGTCGTCGTCCAGGCGCAGGAAGTCGGCCAGCGCGCGTTGTGGTGCGGTGAGGGTGCGCAACCCGGCTGGCACAGGAGGTTCTGGTTCGTCGTTGTCCTCGTCGTCGAAGTCCGACTCGTCGCGTTCCCAGGTGCCGTACCCGGCGAGCCAGGCCAGATAGAGGGCGCGGTGGTCGCCGGCGGAGAGCTCGCCGCGGATGCCGACGATCGCGGCCAGTGCTCCCTCCGGTTCGTAGTCCCAGCTGTCCTCCTCGGCCTCGCTGGTGAAGCTGAGGATCAGGTGTTTGCCCGCGGTCCGGGCCGTGACCTGGTCGCCGACTTGGTACTGCTCGGCCACGTCCACGTCGAGCACCCCGCTTGGCAGGCGGAGCATGACGTGCCGGGTGCCCCAGTTCGCCAGGTAGAGGTGCGCGTCGTAGTAACGCTCCATCAATCGGCTCGGGTCACCGCGGAAGTCGCCCCAGTGGTACTCGTTGACGAAGCTCGTCGCGGTGATCCGCGCCCGCGTGGACAACGACCGCACCTCGCTCCGCGCCCGTTCGTCGAGCGGCCGGTCGACGGCGAGGAACTCGTAGTACTGGTACTCGCTCACCCCTTCCGCCAGCAGGCGGTGTGGGGTGCCAGTGATCGTTTACCGGATGCCATGTGGAGTGAGGGTAGCGCCACGCCGCGCAAGGTCGTCGCGCATCGCGGGTGCGACCGTGGCCGACGGGATCGACGAGTCTCCCGCACCCCTGGAAGTCCTAGCAGGCTGGGAAGAACAGGTTGACATACGGCGTCGTCTCGCCCCACTGGCCGCCGGAACCGCCGCAGCCGGACCATCTCTGGCCGACCAGCGTCTGTTTGGTGCCGTCGCTGTAGTAGGCGAACACGGTCAGCGTGTTGGGGCCGCCGATCGCGCTGGCGGAGGTGGTCGGGAGGACGGCGAGGCCGGCACCCAGGACGACGGCGCCGAGCAGGTTCCGCAGTTTCATGAGGGCATTGCAGCATCGCGGGGCCACGAAACGCGAGATCCTTTCAGGTCAATCGGCTGCGGCCGTTCAGCGTGCGTGGGGCGGGTCGGGTGGAGACGGCGACCAACGCCGGTGTCAGGGCTGGTCCCTGGCCAACCGGTCGTGGACCCCCGCACGTCGATACGATCGGGTCTCGGACGTCCGCCGCTGACCTGGAGAAACCGTGCTTGATCTCGACTCGCTGTTCCCTGACGACCTCTCCGGGCCCGAGCACTGGGAGCAGCGGTACCCGCCGCGTGACCTGCCGGAAGGGGCCGAGGTGACCCGGTTCGGGCCGTCGCCGACGGGGTTCGTGCACATCGGTGGCGTGTACGTCGCGATGATCGACCAGGACGTCTCCGCCCGCACGGGGGGCCGGTACCTGGTGCGGGTCGAGGACACCGACCAGTCCCGTGAGGTCGAGGGCGCGCTGGCGCAGTTCGGGCGGGCGTTCGACTACTTCCGCATCCAGCCGACCGAGGGTGAGGGCAACGGCGCGTACGGGCCCTACCTCCAGTCCGCGCGCGAGCGGATCTACCTGACCTACGTGCGTCACCTGCTGCGGCAGGGCCGGGCGTACCTGTGCTTCGCGACCCGGGACGAGCTGGCCGACATCACCGCGCGGCAGCAGGCGGCCAAGGTCCCGCCCGGTTACTACGGCACGTGGGCGATCTGGCGCGACGCCGACCCGGACAGGGTGCGTGCTGAGCTGGCGAAGGGCACCCCGTACGTGGTGCGGTTCCGCGCTCCGGACGAGGCGGCCGGGCAGCGGGCCCGGTTCACCGACGCCATCCGCGGCGAGCTGGAGCACGAGGCCAACCGCAACGACGTCGTCATCCTGAAGTCCTCCGAGCAGCCCGTGCGGCTGCCGACCTACCACTTCGCGCACGCCGTCGACGACCACCTGATGCGCACCACGCTGGTGATCCGCGGCGAGGAGTGGATCTCCTCGGTCCCGCTGCACCTGCAGCTGTTCGACGCCCTCGGCTTCGAGCCGCCGAAGTACGCGCACATCGCGCCGCTGATGAAGCAGATCCCCGGCGGCAAGCGGAAGCTGTCCAAGCGCAAGGACCCGGAAGCGTCCGTCGACTTCTACATCGCCGCCGGCTACCCCGCCGACGCCGTCCTCTACTACCTGCGTGGCCTGGCCAACGGCCGCCTTGCCGAGCTGCCGCTGGCACAGGCGCTGGTGGAGCCGATCCACCTGGCGGAGTGCGGTGTCGCCGGTCCGCTGGTGGACCTGGTCAAGCTCGAGGACATCTCCGCCGACCACGTCGCCACCCTGACCGGCGAGCAGATCCTCGCCGCGGTCCGGGTCTGGGCCGCGACCCACGACGCCGAGCTGGTGCCCGTGCTCGACGCCAACCCGGACCTCGCCCTGCGGGCGCTCGCGGTCGAGCGTGACGGCGTCGACAACCCGCGCAAGGACCTGCGGAAGTGGTCGGACTTCCGGCCCGCCTACGGGTTCTTCTTCGCCGAGCTGTTCACCCCGGTCACCGACGCGGCCGACGAGCGGCTCGGCGGTCTCGACCCCGAGCTCGTGCGGGCGTTCCTCGCCGACCTCGCCGACGGCTACCAGCCGCTGGCGGACGGCCGGGAGTGGTTCGACCAGATCCGCCAGCTCGCCGCCAAGCACGGCTTCGCCCCGAACCCCAAGGAGTACAAGAAGAACCCGGACGCCTACCCTGGCTCGATCCGCGAGGCGTCCCAGCTCGTCCGCGTCACCCTCACCGGGTCGACCCGCAGTCCCGACCTGCATGCCGTCGCCACGACGCTCGGCCCCGAGGAGGTCCAGCGCCGCCTCATGGCGACGGTCCACGGCTGACGCCGGCGGGGGAGTGGGTTCGCCGCCGAACCCACTCCGTCCGCTCCGCTCAGCCGCTCGTGAACACGTAGGAACCCGACGGGACGTAGAAACTCCCGCCGCCGGTGGGGGTCGCCTCCGACGGGTAGGTGGACGGTTGGCCCGGGATCCGGACCGTGGCGGTGGTTCCCGCCGGGACGGTCACGCGGAGGGTGAACGTCGCGCCGGCGACCGACCAGTCGCTGACCGCCTCGCCGTACGGGGTCTGGTAGCTGGCGCGGGCCGACGTCAGGCCGTTGCCCGGCTGGGGGGCGATGAGCAGGCTGCCGTAGCCGGGACTCGCCGGGCCGAGGCCGCCGACCTGGCGGTAGAGGAAGTCGCCGACCGAGCCGAGACCGTAGTGGTTGAAGGAGTTCATGCCCGGGTCGTTGAGGGAGCCGTCGGGCCGGATGCCGTCCCAGCGTTCCCAGACCGTGGTCGCGCCGCGGCCCTGCATGTAGCCCCAGCCGGGGAAGTCCGGCTGCAGCAGGATCTGGTACGCGGTGTCGGCGTGGCCGTGGTCGGCCAGTACCGGCAGGAGGTTCTCCACGCCCAGGAACCCGACCGAGAGGTGACCACCGGAGGCCGCCACCTTCGTGGCCAGCTTGTCGGCCGCGGCCTGCTGGCGGTTGGCGGGTAGCAGGCCGAACGCCAGCGCCAGGACGTAACCCGTCTGCGTGTTCGCGCCGACGGTGCCGTCCGCGGCCAGGAACCGGCCGGTGAACGCCGCCGCCACCTGGTCGGCGAGCCGGCCGTACGTGTCGGCCTGCGTGGTGCGGCCGGTCGCGGCGGCCATGCGGGACACCAGCCTGGCCGACCAGCCGAAGAACGCGGTCGAGATCAGGTCCTGCGCGGTGTTGTCGTTGACGTTCAGCCAGTCGCCGTAGGTCCACTGGTCGCGGATCAGGTCGGCGTTGGCGGTTGCGCGCAGGTAGTCGACCCAGCGGGCCATCGCGTCGAAGTGCTCGTCGATGACCCGGACGTCGCCGTAGCGCTGCCAGATCGTGTAGGGCACGACCACGCCCGCGTCGCCCCAACCTGCCCGGCCGGCGGTGTCGAGCACACCGGGTGCGACGTCGGTGAAGGCGCCGTCGGAGTGTTGCGCGTCGACGAGGTCGTCGGCGAACTTGTCGAGGAAGTTCTGCACCCCCAGGTTGAAGGTCGAGGTGGCGGAGAAGATCGCGATGTCGCCGGTCCAGCCGAGCCGCTCGTCGCGTTGCGGGCAGTCGGACGGGACGGACAGCATGTTGGACCGCTCGCCCCACAGGATGTTGTGCTGCAACTGGTTCACCAGCGGGTTGGACGTGGTGAGCGTGCCGGTCTGGCCGCCGGACTGCCACGCGGCGCGGCCGGTGACCGTGTCGGCGGTCGGGGTGACGCCGGCCGGCAGACCGGTCAGCTCGACGTACCGGTAGCCGTGCACGGTGAACCGTGGCTCGTAGGTCTCCACGGCGCCGGTGCCGGCCAGGGTGAACCGGTCGGTGGCCTGCGCGGCACGAAGGTTGGTCGTGTA
This sequence comes from Actinophytocola sp., assembly GCF_035634895.1. GTDB lineage: Bacteria > Actinomycetota > Actinomycetes > Mycobacteriales > Pseudonocardiaceae > Actinophytocola. The sequence continues at coordinate 17,736 of NZ_DASQCC010000149.1, forward strand.
CAGCGTGCCGTCGGAGTTGAGCACCTCGGCGTGGCGCATGGTGACTGTCGTGCCGGCCGGTCCGCGCACCGCGAGCCGGTTCCAGCCGCTGAAGTTCTGTCCCATGTCGAGGACCCAGACACCCGGCTTGGGCTGGGTGATCGCCACTGGCCGGAAGTCCTGCTGGAGCGTGACTCCGTTGTCCACCTGGGACACCAGGGCCGGCCGGGTGCCGGCGCGCACGACCGGTGCGGCCCACGCGCCGTCGTCGAAACCGGGCTGGTCCCAGTTCGCCGGGGCGAGGCGTGCGTCGTAGGTCTCGCCGTCGTAGAGGTCGTCGGCGCGGATCGGGCCCGCGGCGACCTTCCAGCTGCCGTCAGTGCGGACCACGGCGGTCGTGCCGTCGGTGAAGGTGAGGTGCAGCTGGGCGGCGTAGTAAGGCTGTGTGCCGTACTTCTGTGCGCCGGCGATCCCCAGGCTGCCCGAGTACCAGCCGTTGCCGAGCAGCGCGCCGAGGGTGTTGGCGCCCTGCCGGACCTGGCCGGTGACGTCGTACTCCTTGTACTGCAGGCGTTTGGTGTAGTCCGTCCAGCCCGGCGCCAGGATGTCCGTGCCGACCCGCTGGCCGTTGAGCCGGGTCTCCTGCAGGCCGAGGGCGGTGGTCAGCAGCCGGGCCGTGGCGACCGGCCTGTCGACCGTGAAACCCTTGCGCAGCAACGGCGCCGGCTGGTGGACGCGGACGTTCGCCCCCCACGGCCCGCTGCCGTAGCCGGTCAGTACGCGGGCGGCCGGCCAGCTCGCGTCGTCGAACGTGCTCTGCTGCCAGCCGTCCGGGCCGTTCTGGCTCGCCTTCCACGCGCCGTCCGTGAGCACGGTCTGTCCATTGTGGATGGCGAGCTTGCCGGCCACGCCGGCGGGCGACTGGGTCGTGTTCTCGCTGCGCACGGCGATCGTGTTGCGGCCGGCGGAAAGCTGGACGTCGAGCACGGCGGCGGTCTTCCAGGAGTCCGCCGCGCGCGGCGACGAGCTGAGCTGGGTGCCGTTCACCCACACGTCCGCGGTGTCGTCGCCGGTGAGCACCAGCGTGGCACGCGTGGCCGCCGCGAGGTCGACGGTACGGCGGAAGTACCGGGTCGACGCCGGCACGCCGGCCGCGGGATCACCCTCCGGGTACCAGATCCAGCTCGTGCCGGTCAGGTCCGGCGCCACGGCGGCCTGGCCGAGGAACTGGGCGGTCCACTCGGTCGACGGGTCGAGGAGGCCGGTCTCGAAGCTGTTGACCGCGCTCCAGTCGCCGGCCCGGCCCTGGCCGTCCCACACCCGTACCCGCCAGGTGTAGCGGGTCAGCGAACGCAGCGCCGGGCCGGCGTAGGCGACGTCCACCTGCTGGCTCGACGCCACGCGGCCGCTGTCCCACAGGGTGCCCGCCGCGCTGGAGACGGTGAGCTGGTAGGCCGCCTGCCGCTGCTGGTTCGCCGAGGCGGTCAGCACCCAGCCGAACCGCGGCTGGCGGGTGTCCACGCCCAGCGGTTCGGCGCGGTGCTCGACGACGCCCTTCGCGACCCGCAGCGGTGACGGCGCCGCGGTGTCCGGCTCGGTGACGTCGGTTCCCCATGGTGCGACACCGAAAGCGCCGAGGTCGGCGGCCGTGGGCCACTGCCCGTCGGCGAAGCCCTGCTGTTCCCAGCCCGCCGCGGGCGTCTGGCTGGTTCGCCAGGTGCCGTCGGTCGTCAGGTCCGTCGTGCCACCGGCGGTGACGACGCTGCCGTGGGCGATGATGCCCGCGGGTCCCTGGGCGGAGTTGCGTGCGGCTACAGCGATCGTGTTGACGCCTTGGCGCAGGGCCGGTCGCAGATCGACGAACAGGGCACGGTGCCACGAGTCGGCCTGTCGCGGGGACGCGGCCAGCGGCGTGCCGTTGAGCCAGACGTCGACCGTGTCGTCGCCGGTCACCTCGAGCTGGGCCTCGCTGACCGCGCCGGCGCCGACCGTGAACGTCTTGCGGAAGTAGCGGTGTGCGGCGGGCGCGCTGACCTGTGGGCTCCCTTCGGGGAACCAGATCCAGCGCGCTCCGGTGAGGCTCATCGGGGCAGCACTCGCCGCCGGGACTGTGAGGACGGACAGGGCCAGAGCTGAAACAAGCACGGCGAAAACCGCGCGACGGCTGTTCCGGGGCATGGCAGGGGCTCCCACTCGACGAACCGGCGTCGTGGATTTAAACGTTTTAACACGCGGGACTCAGCGTAACTCCGCCGTCACCCAACCGCAAATACCCGCCCGCCAGAGCCCCGCGAGTCCCGCGTTCAGACATGGTGAGTCCCGCGTTCAGGCCCCGCGAGTCCCGCGTTCGGGCATGGTGAGTCCCGCGTTCGAACATGGTGAGTTGCGGGTTCGGACATAGGGAGTCCCGCGGTCGAACATGGTGGGTTGAGTCTCGGTTTCGTGCACACCCGGACCTGCACGAAACCGCAGTTCGGTGTGTTCGAACGCGGGACTCGGTGTGTTTGGACGCGGGACTCGCGGGTTAGAGGTCTTCCCAGGTGACCAGTTCGTCTTCTACGGCTCGTTTCAGGAGGTCAGCTTTGGTGCCGGCGGCTCGGCCGGCTTCGGCGTACTTGGCGCGGGCGCGTTCTATGTGGCGGTTGACCGCGCTCAGGGACAGGTACAGGCGGGTGGCGACCATCTGCTTCGAGGAGCTGCGGAACCATGCCAGCAGCACCTCCTTCTCCCGTGGCGAGAGCCGCGGGCGGTCGGGCGCCGGGTTGTTCGCCATCGCGCCGGCCAGGGACGGCGAGACGTACTGCTCCCCGGCCGCCGCCGCGCGGACCGCGGACACGAGGTGCTCGTTGCTCTCGTGCTTCGTCAGGTACGTCGTCGCGCCGCCCGCGATGCAGGCCAGCGCGGCCGCCTGGTCCTGGCGGTGCGTGTAGACCACGACCCGCCGGCCGGCCGTGGCCAGGCGCTTCAGGTCGTCGTAGCCCGGGACGCCGGGGCGCAGCTCCAGGTCCAGCACGACCACGTCCGCCCGGTCGCCCGGCTCGGTCCACGCGGTCATGATCGAGTCGCCCTCGGCCGTCACCCTGATCGGCGGGTCGGCGGACTCCATCCACAGGCGGACCCCCAGCCGCATCGCGGGATGGTCGTCGACCACCGCCACCGTGATCACATCGTCCATCGTGACTCCACCCAGATTCGTTCGTCCAGCGGAAGGATCGTCGTCTCGATCGGGTGCCCGTCCGCCGGCAGGTCGACGGGCGACGCGTCGGCCACCACGCTGACGGTCACCGCGGTCTCGTCCGCGTCGATGGTCAGGCGGGCCGTCGACTCCGCCAGCGCCAGCACGGTCAGCGCCGGCCCGGTGAGCGCACGGCGGATCTGCACCGGGATCGACGGCCGCTGCCCGCTCAGCAGCAGGTCGACCACGACTCCCTTGCGCAGCGCCACGTCCATCACCGCACGCAGCTCCTCGACCAGCGGGTCGTCGTGGTCGGTGCGTTCGGCCAGGAGCCGGCGGATCACCGCCGCCGCGACCGCGCACCGGTGCCGTACGTCCCGGTCGCCCGGATCCAGGTGCCCGTCCGCCAGTCCGGTGAGGATCGGCGTGATCGTGGGCATCAGCTCGGCGTACCGGCCCTGGCGGTGCTGGTAGAGCCGCTCGGCGGTCTCGTGTGCGGTGATCACCCGGGCCGCGCGGGCACTGTCCTCCTCGGCGTGTTGCGCGAGCACCGTCAGCGTGTGACCGCACGCGCCGAGGGCGAGCTGGAAACCCAGGATCGGGATCGACACGTTGAGCGTGCGCAGCAGCGTCGCGGAGTCGAACTGCTCCACCAGCCCGAACTGGACCAGCGTGGCGCCGACGTGGACGCCGAGAACCACGATCTGCGCCCGCAACCCGCGGTCGAACAGCAGCATCGTGATGAACCAGCCGACGGTGCCGTAGCTCCAGTGTGCCGCGGTCATCTGGTACGGCGCCGGAACGTCGGCCGTCGCGACCACCGACGCGAGCAGCACCACTCCGAGCAGCGGGTACCGCAGCACGCCGATGGACCGGTTGGCGGCGATCGGCACGGCCGTCACGACCACCACCAGCGCGAGCGCGGCGAAGCAGGCGATCTCCAGCGGCGCCGACGTGTACTGGTCGAGATGGGTCAGCAGCATCGGCGTGTTCATGCCCACCAGCACCGCGCCGGCGATCAGCACCGTGGCGACGCGGATCCCACGCAGGAACCGCTCCGCCCCGACCGTGCTCGGCGGCTCCGGCGGCAGCTCCGCGAGTGTCCACATCAGACGGACGGTCGTGCCCGCGGCCGGCGCCGAGGAGACCGTCGCCGAGCCGTGGATCCGGCCCATGCGTTGCTCGATCGACCCGCTGAGCCCGAAACCCTTGCGGGACGGGGACTCCGTGTCGAACCCGCGGCCGGCGTCGGTGACCTCGACGGTCACCGTGTGGCCGGTCCGGGTGGCACGCACGGTCGCCGCACCGACACCGGCGTGCTTGGCGACGTTGCCGAGCGCCTCACGGACCGCGCCGCAGAACGCGGTCGCGACATGACCGGGCACGGCCAGCGGGACGGTCTCGAAGTCGACCCGCACCGCGGCCTGCCGGCACACCTGCGCCAGCAGGTCGTCCAGCGCCACGGACTCCGCGGTGCTCGGCAGGGCGCTCGCGGTGCCGATCGTCTCGAGGTCGGCGCCGGCCCGCCGGGACAGCCAGTCGTCGCGCGCGGCGAACACGCCCTCGCCGACCATGAGCAGCGTGTTGGCGACCGTGTCGTGCAGGACGGCCACGTGCTCGGCCTCGTCGTCCCGCAGCGCCCTGGCCACCTCGGCCTGCCGGCGGGACGCCTCGGTGCGCGCGCTGATGGCGTCGGCCCGCCGGGCGCCCTGCCGTACCAGCAGGTAAAGCACGCGGGACAGCGCGCCCTCGGCGAGCATCCAGACCGCGATCGCCGTCGCCGCGCCGGGCGCGTCCGGTACCGCGAGCACCGCGCCCACCCCGTACGTGGCGGACACCAGCACGGTCGCGAGCACCGCCAGGAACGGGCTGAGGTACCACTGGAGCGCGACCACCGTCATGGACACGACGACGCTCACCCAGCCGATGCCGTCGGCGAGGTAGGCGTCCGGCACGGTCCACTGCTGGGTCAGGCCGACCAGCGCGACGAGCGCGAGGTCGACGCCGAACACCCACCCCCGCGGGTTGCCCGAGCGCATTCGCGTCAGGTACGGATATTGCCAAACGAGCAGAATGCCGGCGAGAATGGCCGTGACCACTTTTTCGGCGGGCTGTGCCACCGGTACCGCGAAGAGTGCCGCGAGGATCACGACAATCGCTCGGGTCACCCCGACGTACCGGTAGCTGAGTGCGCGGAGGCGTTGCTCCGCATAGCCGATTGGCACGATCGACTAATCGGCCGCAGGCTGCACATTGTTGACACGGATGTGACGATCAGTCCATAACAATTGTGTTTCGACTGCTTGACCAGCCATTCTTCGGTGCCTCCCGTGTTGGTTGATCGACCAATACCGCCTGGCGGCCGGATCCGGTGAGCTTGCCGGCATGGCGGAGATGTTCTCTCAGGTGTACGACCGGTGGCTGTGCGCACGGCTCGACCTGGAGCTGGTGCGGCTGCTCGGCGAGCTGCGTGCGATGGACCCGGCGATCACCCGGCAGCAGCTGATCGTCCAGCAACACCAGAGCTATCTGGGCGAGGTGGAGGTACCCGCGCCACGGGACCCGGCCGCCAAGCGGGAGTGCGTCGACAACCTGCGCAGCCGCCGCCGGTACCGCGCGGAGCTCGACGGGGTCACCGGGTTCCGCGAGCTGCGCCGCTGCCAGCGCGACGAGGCCTGCCAGCGGCTGGAGGAGCTGCTGGCGAAACGAAGCCGGCTGATCGAGGACACCGTGGGCCGGCTGCACGGTCACGTCGCGCAGGCCAAGGCGCTCGGTGCGCCCCCGGGCCGTTCGCTCGTGGTCGACCTCACCGCGTACCTCGACCGGATCGCCGCGCTCGCCGAACCACCACAGGTGCCCCCGGAGGACTGACCCCATGAGTGAGGAGAGGGTCGCGTGCATGGTGGGCCCCTACGAGCTCGTCGAGCGGGTCGACGGTCCACTGTGGAGGGTGCGTGGCCCGGACGGGGCGCCGTACAGCCTGGTCACCGGCGACCACGGGCTCGGCGCGCGGCTGCGGCACCTGCGGATCCCCGGCATGGCCACGCTCGTGGACCGGGGTCCCGGCTACCTCGTCTACGAGGACCTGCCGGGGACCGACGTCGCCACCGAGGTCCGCGACCGGGGGCCGATGAAGGGGGAGCGGCTCGTCGAGCTGCTGCGGGTGACCGCGCGGATCATGGCCGACCTGCACCGGGTCGGCGCGTCGCACGGGGGGCTCGGGCCGCGGTCGGTGTTCCTGGCGGGGGACCGGTTCGTGGTCGCGGGTCCCGGTGCGGCCGGCGGCGCCGACCTGGTCGCGTGGGCCGACCTCGCCCGGTTCGCGGCGACGGGCGAGGGGTCGGTGCCGCTGGCGGATCCGTTGGCGGACCTGGTGATCGACTGCTCGTGCCTGCCGGTGGACCGCCGCCTGTCCGCCGCCGAGGTGTGCCGGCGCGTCGAGCTGCTCACCGCGCCCCGCCGGGGCGCGGGCTGGGCCGAGCTGGGCCGGCTGGTCGGCACGCGGCGGTGGCCGAACACCCGGCGGGTGCCGCGCCCGCTCGTCCGTGCCTACGACGAGCTGTACGGCACCGCGCCGATGCTGGAGCTGCTCTACCAGTTCGCGGCGCACGACGAGCGCGAGGGGACCGGCTGGTCGCGGCGCCGCAGGGGCGACCGGATCGAGTGGGCGCCGCTGGTCGCGGCACGGGGTGGGCCGGGGGAGCAGGTGACGGTGGCGGTCGAGCTGCGCAACCGCGGCCGCTGGCACTGGCACAACCGGTTCCTGCGGCGCACCGGACCCCGTTACGGGCCGCACATCCTCGACACCCCGGAGCTGGTGCCGGTGCCGGACATCGGCCCGGGGCACGGGGTGCTCGTTCCCGTCGACGTCGTGCTGCCGCGGGGGGCCGGCGTGTACGGCCAGCGCGTCACACTGGTCGACGAGGACGGCTACTGCCGGTGTCCTCGTGCCGAGGGCAGCGTCATCGTGCGCGCGCATGTGGGCTAGAGCGGAGAGTGCCATGTCCTACCACTGGGCGATCGACCCCCGGGACCTGTTCGCCGAGCGGTACCGGCAGATGGTCGGCGGGGGCCTGCCCGCCGACGACGTCGACGAGCTGTCCGAGGCGGTCGGCGACATGTGGTCCGACGCGCCCGGCGGCTGGGTGTACGAGTGGTCCCGGCTGGCCGCCGAGTACGCCGAGCAGCGGCGGCACCATCTCGCGGCGCAGGCCTACGGGTGGGCGAGGTTCCCCACGCTGGCCGACGGCGCGCGGCGCGCGGCGCTGGCGCGACAGGTGGAGCAGTACCAGCTCGCCGCGCCGGAGTTCGGCGTCGGGTTCGAGCGCCGCGTGCTGACCGTGCCCCACCGGGACGGGACCACGGCGGTGCCGGTGCACCTGCTCACGCCGCCCGGGTGGTCCGGTGACACCCCGGTCCTGCTCGCCGGCGGCGGCGTGGACACGTGGCGGATGGACCTGCACACGATCTTCGAGACGTTCGCGTTGTGCACCAGGATGTGCGTGCTCGCCTTCGACGTACCGGGGACCGGCGAGTCGACGGTGCCGATGGCCGACGGGGCCTCGGTCGTGTGCGGGTTGGTCGCCGAGGCCCGCGGGATCGGTGACGGTCGCGTGGCACACCTCGGCATCTCGATGGGCGGGCACTTCTCGGCGCGGACCGGCCTGGCCGGCGAGGTCGACGCGGCGATCGTGCTCGGCGGTCCGGTCGAGCGGTCCTTCGCCCCGGGGCGGAGGTTCGCCACCGGCATGCGGGACATCGTCGGCAACGCACTGGGTTTCGACCGCCCGCCGACCGATGCCGAGCTGGCCCCGATCTGGCCGGCGTTCGACCTGCGCCCACTGCTCGACCGCGCCGACAACGCCCCGATGCTCGTGATCAACGGCGCGGACGACGTGTACGTGCCCCGGCACGACACCCTCGTCTTCGAGGGCCGCCGCGACACGGAGGTCCATCTTGTCCCCGGCGCCGGCCACTGCGCGGTCAGCAAGCTGCCCGAGGTCATCCGAGTCATGTTCGAGTGGCTCGCACGAGTGTGGTGAGCCCTGGTCAGTCGTCGTCGCCGTGCCGGGTCGGGGTCACGTAGTGGGTGTCGTGCCGGACCGCCCGGGCATACGACGGCACCTGGGAGATTTCTCAGGACGGGGCGCCGAACTCGACCTCGGGGAAGCGCGGTGACGGGCCGTCCAGCAGGGGGCGGGTGCGGTGCCGCAGGTGCAGGTCGGCGAAGGCGGACACGTACGTGCGGAGGATCTCGACGGCGCGCGGGCCGGGAACGGGTTGGGACGGCCGGCCCAGCCACTCGACCACGACCGCGACGTCGCTGAACGACGAGTGGCCCAGGCCCGGCAGGTGCAGCCAGCGCCGCCAGCCGGTCAGGTGCGGCCATGTCCGGTCCCAGTCCGGGCGGTGTCCCGGCGTGCGGTCCTCGCCGCTCATGAGGAGGAACGGCCGCGGCAGGTCCTGGGTGAGTGGCGGCTGGAACGAACCGTCCAGGTTGGTCCCGGCGTCCACGCGCGGGTCCGCGAGCATCGTCGCGGCGGCGGCCGCGCCGCCGATCGAGTGGCCCGCGGCCATGATCCGGTTCGCATCGACCATGTTCCGGTACCTGGCGAGCACGTGGTCCAGCACGAACGAGATGTCCCGGACCCTGCTGGCGACGATCGCCGCGCCGCTCGCGCCGCCGTCGCACACCACGCACCTCGCCACGCGCCCGTCGGGGAACGTGACCGCCGCGCCTTCGTAGGTGTGGTCGATGCCGGCCACGACGTACCCGCGGCTCGCGAGGTCCTCGGCCAGCGTCGTCAACGTCCAGCGAGGGAAGGCCAGGCCGGGCGAGAGCACGACGAGCGGAAACCGGTGCCGGACCGGCGGTGCCCCGGCCCGCGCGTGTGTCCGGACCCGGGTCAGGGCATCCGCCGGCACGCCGGTGATCCCGTACAGGTCCAGCAGCAGCCGGGATTCCTCGGCGCTCGCGTACGGCACGCGCGCACCACGTGCCGCCGTGGCCGGGTACCACACGGAGACCATTAGCTCGCGTGGTCCGCCCGGCACCCACGGGTCCGGTCGGTCCACGTCGACCAGATGAAGTCGTTGCACGCCAACGGGGTGCGGTCCGGTCGGGGCGGGCAGCACCAGCACGTCCGGTTCCGCTCGGGCCGGCGCGACGAGCACCGCGGCCATCACCATGCCGGTCAGGAAGTGTCGTATCACGACGTCGACGCTAGGAAGCCGGCCCACGCCAAGGCATCGGTCGGTCGTCAGGGTGGGCCCCCACTTTCGTCAGACCGGTACTTCTGGTCGGCCAGGATTGGAGACACACTAAATTTGGGGTTTCTATAATATTGGTGTTACCCTAACTATGTGGCACTGGGATTGCGAGAGCGCAAGAAGCAGTGGACACGGCAGCGGATCGCCGAGGTGGCGGTTCGCCTGTTCGGGGAGCGCGGGTTCGACAACGTGCCGGTCACCGAGGTGGCCCGGGCGGCCGACGTCTCCGAGGCCACGGTCTTCAACTACTTCCCCAGCAAGGAAGACCTCGTCTACCAGGGCATGGCGGAGTACGAGAACACGCTGCTCGAGGCTGTCCGCGACCGTGCCGCCGGGGTGTCCGTGCTGGACGCCTTCCGCGATTTCCTGCTGCGCCCCGGCGGCGCGCTGGCCGATGACGATCCCGCGGCCGTGGCACGCATCGCCACGGTGGCGCGGATCATCGCCGGCAGTGCCACCTTGCAGGCACGTGAGCTGCGCATGGTCGACCGGCAGACCGCGGCGCTCGCCGAGATGATCGGCCGGCCAGGGGACTTCGAGCCGTGGGTGGTCGCGAACGCCCTGATGGGGGTCCAGCGGGCCATGAAGGAGGCGGTGCACCGGCAGGCGCTGGCCGGGCGCCGCGGGCCGCGGATCGCCCGGGAAGTCGTCGCCCAGGCACGCGTGGCGCTGGAGGTGCTCGAACGAGGGCTGGCCGGTTACGCCGCCACCCGCTAGGAGGGGAACCAATGCGTGTCAGCATCAGCGTGACCAACTACTCGTGGGAGGGCGGACCGGCCAAGCACCTGGATGCCGTCGCCCGGACCGCCGACGAGACCGGTATCGACACCGTGTGGGTGGCCGACCACCTGATCCAGGCCGACCCGATGGTCGACCCGACGCACACCGAACACCTGGAAGCGTTGACCACACTCGGTTTCCTGGCCGCGAGGACCGAACGCGTGCGGTTGGGCACCATGGTCGCGTGTGCGATGTTCCGGCCGCCGGCCGTGCTGATCAAGGCGATCAGCACGCTCGCCGTCCTCACCGAGGGGCGGGTGTGGTTCGGCGTCGGCGCGGGTCACCAGGCTGAGGAGGCCCGCGCGATGGGGCTGCCCTATCCGGAGACGGCCCGGCGGTTCGAGTACCTGGAGGACACGCTGCTGCTGGCCCGGCAGATGTGGGCGGGGGACGACTCTCCTTTCCAGGGCAGGCAGGTTCGGCTGGAGAGTCCGGTGAGCAGCCCCAACCCGGCGGTGCGGCCGCGGATCCTCGTTGGCGGGGCCGGCGAGCGCAGGACCCTGCCGCTGGTGGCCCGGCACGCCGACGCGTGCAACGTGTTCGACATCCCCGACGGGGACGCCACGGTTCGGCGCAAGCTCGCGGTCCTCGCCTCACTGTGCGAGGCCGTGGGACGGCCGTACGAGGAGATCGAGAAGACCATCAGCACCCGCCTGCTCCCCGGCGAGAGCGGCGCCGCCTTCGCGGAGCGGTGTTCCCGGTTCGCCGACCTCGGCATCGACCACGCCATCGTGATCACCCGCGACCCGTGGACCCCGGAAACGATCCGTACGACAGCCCGGGCGACGACGATCCACTGAGTCGCACGGGCGAAACCCGCTCGGCGTACTCCGGCCCCGTCCGCGGCCGGGAGACTGCACCGGCGGAACCCTTCCGCGTGCTGTGGCGACCCGCGAGAACTAGACGTACTCGCCGGTCAGCATCGCCCTGGACAGTTCGATCCGGGAGCGGTAGCCGGTTCGGGAGAACAGGCGGGAGAGCCTGCCCTCGACGCTCTTGTCGCTCGTCCGGAGCGCGGCCGCGAGTTGTTTGTTGCTCAGGCCGCCCGCCGCCAGCATCGCGAGGAGCCGCTCGTTCTCCGCGACGGTCTCCTTGCGGCCGGGGACCGGTACGGCGTGCTCGCGCATCAGGTTGCGCAGCCATGCTCGGTACAGCACCGCGTCCAGTGTGCCGAGCAGGTCGTACGCCTCGCCGAGAAGTCCTGGCTCGCACTGGCCGTGGCGTACCAGTCGCTCCAGCACGATCGCCTGCTCCAGGGGTTGTCCGCGGTGCCGGGCCAGCCGTTCGCACTCGCGGGCGGCCTCGTGGTCCTTCTCCACGGTCGCGCGGGCCAGCAGTGTCAGCAGCGTGACGCGGCTGGACGGGCTCAGCCGCGTCAGTTCGGACAGGGCTCGTTCGGCTTCGGTGCGGTCGCCGCGTTCCAGTGCCAGGTCGACCAGTTCGCTCCACACGAGGTCCATGCCGACCCGCGCCGGCGTCTGCGCCGCGCAGCGTTGGAGACGGGTGCGGGCGCCCTCGTCGTCGCCGAAGGCGCGGTCCAGTTGGGCCTCCGCGATGTCCAGCAGGTGCGCGAGCGTTGGCGGTGTGGCCCGTGCCAGCTCCAGCAGCTGCCGCGCCGCGGTCAGCTCACCGCGGGCCACCAGCACCGCCACCGTGCTCGCGGGCATGCCGGCCGAACGGGACTCGTAGCCGCGGTTGCCCGCGCCCACGACGCCGCGCCGTGCCAGGTCGACGGCCTCCGTCGCCGCGCCGCGGGCCGCCGCCAGCATGGACCGGCAGTGCGGGGGCAGGTCGTGGGCCGTCAGGCCCTCGTCCGCGAGCAACTGCTCGGCGCGGTGGCGGTCACCGGTGACCAGCAGGGCCGTGACGTGGCTTTCGACCTGGGTCAGCAGGTGCCGGCGCACCGACCGGAGCGGCCAGCTCTCCCGGTTGGCGAGGCTGTGCTCGAACCGCTCGGGGCGGCCCGTCCACAGCTCGGCCATCGTCCTGGTCAGCTCGCCGAACATCGCGGAGGTCGGGTTCTCCGCGCCCCGGTCGGCGCCGAGGGTGTCCCGCACCTCCTGCCAGCGGTCGAGCTGTCCGTAGGCGAGCGCTCTGGTGACGATCGAGCTGCCGCCGGTCGCCAGCGTGTGCAGTGCGTCGTGGTCGCCGGTGGCACCCAGTGCCGCGGTCGCCATCGCCCGGACCTCCTGCGTGCTGTCCGGGGGCAGGTGGCCGGCGTGGTCGCCGAGCAGGCGCCGCGCGCAGGACAGGCACTCCTCGTAGTCGCCGAGCAGGAAGCAGACCGTGGTCCGCATGAGCAGGACCAGCGCGCGCTGGCGGTCGTCGCGGGCCAGGTCCGCGGCGGCGGCGAGCCAGGGCAGCGCCGCCTCCGCCCGGTCGTCCCGCACGGCCGCGGCCTGGCGCAGGAGCTCGCGGAAGGCGCGGTCGGTGTCGACCAGCGCGCCCGCGTCCGCGATCCGGTCGGCCAGGTAGTTGCGGTCGGGGCACGCCGCCGCACCCGACCAGACGGCGGTCACCACGGCCGCCGAGAGCTGCCGGCGTTCGAACGGGCCCAGGCACGTGGACAACGCCGCGCCCACCAGCGGCACGACGAACCGCCACCCACCGCGGTGCACGACGCCGGCCTCCCGCAGGCGGCGCAGCAGTTCCTCGGCCTCGGTCTCGGGGACCCGCAGCACCTCCGCCAGCACCGCCGGCACCGCAGGCCCGAGCGGGGCGAGCACGGCGAGAGCCGTCGCGGCCGTCCAGCACGCGTCGCCCAGCTCGCGGACCGCCTCCACGAGTTGGATGTCCGCGGGCGGGGTGAGGGGGGTGTGCGGCCGGACCAGGTAGGCGGTGCGGTCGACGATCTGGATGCAACCGTTGTGCCGCAACGCTTCCACCGCGGCACGCAGCGCGGCGGGCAGGCCCCTGCTCAGCCGGCGGACGCGCCGGGTGAGTGCCGGTTCCGGTGTCGCGCCCAGCAGGTCGGTCACCTCGCGCGTCACGACGCGCTGGGTCCAGGGCGTGAGGTGGAACTCGTCGACGAGGTCCGCGGCCCGCAGGTCGTGCAGCAGTTCCGGGACGGGCGCGGGTGTCCGCACGGCACAGACGCAGCGGACGTTCGCCCGCACCAGCGCGTGCAGCACGGCCAGCGAGTCGGGGTCGAGCCACTGGGCGTCGTCGACGACCAGCGTGCCACCCGGTGGCAGCTGGGCGGCGATCGTGGCCGCCGCGCGCCGGGCGAGCTCCGGGTCGCCGGCGGCGCCCGGCACCGGGTAGACCAGTGCGATCCCCGCCTGGTCGGGCGTGGGCAGCCGCACCGCGTGCTCGCCGGGGGCGAACCGGATGGGCAGCAGGTCACCGCGTGCCGTGGCGCGGATCGCCATCATCCGGCCGCCGTCGTGCCGCAACCGGTCGCTCAGCCGGGCGAGCAGCGTCGTCTTCCCCGTCCCCGAAGCACCCGTGAGCAGCACGAGCGGCCGGGGTGCCGCCACGATGTCAGCCAGCACACGACCCTCCCCGCTGGTTCAACCAGTTGCCTACCAGTGAGCACGCAGATCGCGGCACGGAAGGTTCAGGTAGGGATATCCCTACCCCCGACGAGGGGAATCCCTCCGTGAAGACGCGGGCTACCACCCCCGCGCCGGGGGGACAGACCCAACGACACAGGCGGCTGAGCCGACGAACGTTCAAAGGGCAACCAAACGTCCCCGATTGACCGCAGAGGGTGTCCCTCGATGAGATGGCAACGCCAGGAACTCGTGGGGCGGCGTGCCGAGCTCGACGCGCTGCGCCGGGATGGTGCGGGACCCGCCCTGCTGGTCGTCCGGGGTCCCGAGGGCAGCGGCAAGACCGCGTTGCTGCGGCGGTTCCGCGCGGAGGCCGGGAAGATCGTCCTCGACCTCGGCGGCCGGGACGGGCAGGCGTCGTGGGACGAGTTCCGCGCCCGCGCGCTGCTTTCCGCCGTGCGGGCGGAGTTCGAGACGTTCGCCGACGCGCCTCGCGTGGCCGCGTCGATCGAGGCCGTGAGCCGGCTCTGCGTGCCGGAGTCCTACTCCTCGCCGGCGCGGCGGCACCGGCTGCTGGCCACCCTCGGGGTGCTGCTGGCCCGGCTGCGCGGCCCGCTGGTCATCCTGGTCGACGACGCCGACGACGTGCCGGTGTCCGCACTGGCCCCCATGCACCGCGCCGGGCACATGGTCGTCGCCGCGTGTGGTGCCGGCGCCCCGCGTGAGCTGTGCTCGCTCGCCGACCGGATCGTGGACCTCGCCCCGCTGACGGACGAGGAGGTCGGCCGGCTGCTGTGGCAGGTCGCGGCCGCGCCGGTCGACGAGGCGGTGCCGCGTGCGCTGCGTGAGCAGCTCGGCTCCCTGTACGGGAACGTGGGCACCCTGGTGTCCACTGTGGAGCGACTGTGGGACGAGGGTCGCCTCGCCAAGGTGCACGGCGTGCTGGCCCTGCGCTCGCCGCGTGCGCCGATCGCCCTGCCGGCCGGGCACCGGTTGCTGGCCGAGATCGACGCGCAGGGTGCCCTGGGACGGACACTCGTGGCGCTCGCCGCCGGCGAACCCGAGTTCCGCATCGACCGGATCCCCGCGCTGGCGGAGGAGACCGGGCACGCGGCACACGAGTACGGCCACGCAGCCGACCGGCTCGTGCGGGCCGGCGTGCTGGCACACGAGGCGAGTGGGCGACTGCGGTGCCGCAGCCGGGCGGTCGCGGCCGCGGCGGAGGTGCCGGCGGCACAGGTCGACGACGTGTGGCAACCCATCTCCGCCGGCGACTACGAGTGCCTCGCCGTGTTCGTCGCCGAGGCGGTCGAGCGCGGGGAGACGGGCGAGGACCTCGCGGCGGCCGCCGCGCTGGCCGCGATCCACCTCGGCCGGCCGGTGCCCGAGCACGTGCGTGCCGCGCTCGCCGACGGGCCGGTCGCGCTCGCCGACCGCTGGCTCGCCGGCGCGGAGATCGGCGTCGAGGAGTTCGCCGCGAGCTTCGCCCCGCTCCACCGCCGGTCCTCGCTGCCGACCATCGACGGATGGACGTCGCGTTCCGAGGAGTCCGTTCAGGACGCGCTCGCGCTCCGCGACCTCGTGCCTGTGTTCCGGTCTGTCCTCGGCCCGGTCTACGGCCTGCCGGTCGACGGCCCGGTCGCGGCCTACCACCGCGTCTGCCGCGGTTACATCGAAGGTGACTGGGTCGACGCACTCAGCGCGGCCCGGGAGCTGGAGCTGATGCCCACCTCCCCGCCCGCCAGTGGAGCGAGCCGGTTCGACACCGACCGCGCCGCCGCCCGGCTCCTCGCGGCCGAGATCTGCGGCTGGCGCGGAGAGGACCGCCAGGCCGCGGCCTGGCTGGCCGCCGCGGGTGAGGACACGGCCTACCCCGGGCTGCATGGCTGGGTGGCCACCGGGTTGCGCGACCACGCCGGCGAGGACGCCTTCGCCCACGGCTGGACCTGGTACCTGGCACACGCCACGGAGCTGGAGGAACCCGGCGCCGCGCGGCTGCTGACCCGGCTCGCCACGATCGCCGTCGACTCCGGCGACCGGTACCGGGCGCGTGCGGTGCTGCGCGAGACGCAGGCCCGCTACGGGCAGGCGTCCGAGACCACCCTGTTCGTGCGCGGGCTCGTCGAGAGGGACGGCGCGTCCGTGCGTGCCGCCGAGCGGGTCATCCGTGCACGGGGCAGCCGGTTCGAGCTGGCGCTCGCGTGCCAGTCCGTCGCCCGCGTCGACGGCGAGCCGCAGACGTGGCTCGCCGAGGCCTACGAGCTGGCGCGCTCGATCGGTGCGGCCAAGCTGGTGAGCACGACGAAAAGGACGATGGCAGGATGTGGCGTCGCGGTGCCCGTGCGCCGCACGCGGCACAGCGACGTGTCCGACCTGGAGCGGCAGATCATCGACCTGATCCGGTTGGGGCGGACGAACCGGCAGATAGCGCTCGCGTTGCGGGTGAGCGCGAAGACGGTCGAGAAGCACCTCACCAGGTTGTTCGCGAAGGCGGGCTGCCGGACGCGTCACGCGCTGGCGATGTCCGACCTCGGCGCACGGCAGGAACTTGTGGGCGCGTGACAGGAGCGCTGCGACCAGTGTTACGACGGAGGAGTCGCGACCGTGAGCAAGGACATCATCGTCATCTCGCAGACCCCGGGACGCGGGCAGCGCAGCATCTCCGACGCCGTGGCCGGCGCGCGGGAGGGCGCGCTGATCGTCGTCGGCCCGGGGCGTTACCACGAGAACCTGGTGCTCTCCAAGCCCGTCACGATCACCGCTGAGGAGGGGCCGGGCACCGTCCAGGTGGTCGCCACGACCGGGCCGACCGTGACGCTGTCCGCCGACTCCGCGGCACTGTCGGGCATCACGATCATCGCCGCCGACGCGGAGAGCCCCGCGGTGCTGGTCGTCCGCGGCCAGCTGTCCATCACCGAGTGCGAGGTGCGGGCGTCGGCGTGGGCCACCGTCTTCGCCCGCGACCGCGGCATGGTGCTGATGCGGGACTGCGACATCCGCAACACCGTCGGCGCCGGGGTCGTGGTGACCTCCACCGACGGCGGCGTGCTCGACGGCTGCCGGCTCGACGAGCTCGGCACGTCCGCGATCGTCGTGGCCGACGACGGCAACCTGCGGGTGCGCTCGTGCACGGTGCGGCAGGCCGCCGGCAACGGTATCTGCCTCAACGGCCGCGGCCAGCTCACCGTGGAGGACACCAGGGTCTCCGGAACCGGGAAGCCCGCCGTGGCGGTCGAGCAGGGCGCCGGCATGTCCGCCACCCGGCTGACGGTGGAGGACGTGGCGGCCATCGGCTTCTACCTGGCCACGAGCGAGCGGGTGACCCTCGAGGACTGCGTGGTCGAGCGTGCGGCCGGGGAGGGCGTGTTCGTGGCCGAGGGCTGCACCCCGACGCTGCGTGGCATGAAGGTCGCCGGCACGCGTGGCCGCGGCATGCACTTCGCCGGCCGGTGCGGTGGCACGGTCTCCGCCGCCACGGTGTCCGATGTGGACGGTATCGGCGTCTCCGTGACCGAGCGGAGCGTCACCGAGTTCGACCAGCTCACGGTGTCCGGGTGCACGCAGTCCGGGGTGCGCGTGGACGACGGCGCCGACCCGCTGATCCGCAGGCTGCGGGTGCTCGGCTGCGACGGCGACTCGATCGCGCTGGTGGGTAGCCGGGGCACCATCGAGAACGTCGAGGTCGACGGCGGTGACACGGGGCTCTCGGTCAGCGAGGGCGCCCGGCCGACCGTGAGCGGCCTGAACGTCCGCAAGACGGCGGGCGCCGGGGTCACCGTCACCGGGGCCGCGCTCTCGCTCGCG
>NZ_DASQCC010000150.1:0-65987 GCF_035634895.1 Actinophytocola sp.
CCGAAGACATTCACAGTTGACTGACATCTTCAACGGGCGCAGAATTAAACGCATGGCTAATTCTGCTGCCGTCGTCGTTGACGGGTTGTGGGTGCGGCGTGGGGGACGGGTCGTGCTGCACGGCGTCGGCTTCTCCGTGCCCCGTGGGTCCATCACCGGGTTGCTCGGCCCCAGCGGCTGTGGCAAGACGACACTCATGCGCGCGGTCGTCGGCGTGCAGGTCGTCGAGTCGGGCACGGTCACCGTGCTCGGTGAACCCGCGGGCAGCGCCCCGCTGCGCGACAAGATCGGCTACGCGACACAGAACCCGTCCGTCTACGCCGACCTCACCGTCAGCGAGTCCCTGCGTTACTTCGCCTCGATCTTGCGCGCACCTGCCGGCGACGTCGCTCGCGTCATCGACGAGGTCGGGCTTGGCACGCATGCCGACCACATCGTCGGTGAGCTGTCCGGCGGACAGCTCACCCGCGCGAGTCTCGCCGTCGCCCTGCTCGGGCGGCCGGACCTGCTCGTGCTCGACGAGCCCACGGTCGGGCTCGACCCCGTGCTGCGCGAGGAGCTGTGGGCGCTGTTCCACAAGCTCGCCGCGCGTGGCGTCACGCTGCTGGTGTCGAGCCACGTCATGGACGAGGCAGCCCGCTGCGAACGCCTGCTGCTCATGCGCGAGGGCCGCATCCTCGCCGACGACACCCCGGACGCCCTGCGCGCGGCCACCGCCGCCGATGACCTCGAACAGGCGTTTCTCAAGCTGGTCCGCCAACAGGAGACCCCCGCATGAACGTGACGTTCGCGCTGGCCACCGCCCGGCGCATACTCACCCAGCTGCGCCACGATCGCCGCACGGTCGCGATGATGGTGTTGGTTCCGTCGTTGCTGCTGGTCCTCCTTCGGTACGTGTTCAACTCGGAGCGGGCGTTCAGCGTGGCCGCCCCCGCGCTGCTCGCCGTGTTCCCGTTCGCGATCATGTTCATCGTCACGTCGATCACCACGCTGCGTGAGCGCACGACCGCCACGCTCGAACGCCTCATGACGCTGCCGATCGGCAAGCTCGACCTGCTCTTCGGCTACGCGATCGCGTTCGGCCTGGTCGCGGTCATCCAGGTCCTCGTGGCGACCGGGATCTCGCTGACGTGGCTCGGGTTGGAGATCGACGGTTCGGTGTGGCTGCTCATGCTGATCGCCGTGCTGGACGCGCTGCTCGGCACCGCACTCGGGCTGCTGGCGAGCGCGTTCGCCCGCACCGAGTTCCAGGCAGTGCAGTTCATGCCGGCGATCGTGATGCCCCAGGTCCTCCTTTGTGGATTGTTCGCACCGCGGAGCTCGATGACCCCGGTGCTGGAATGGCTGTCGAACGTGATGCCGCTATCTTATGCCGTGGACGCGCTCGAATCAGTCACACGTTCGAATGAACTCGATGGGGTGTTCGCGCGGAATCTCGTGATCGTCGCTGGTAGCGGCGTTCTGGCCCTTGTCCTGGGCGCCGCGACCCTTCGCCGCCGCACTCCCTGACGGCCTCGGGACGCCGCGCTGAGAGCGGTCACAGTTACTGATCGGTACTGTTCCGGATATGTCGGATGTGGAGCGGCTTGGGCGCGGTAGCTACCTTCTGGTCACGACGTTCCGTAAGGACGGGACGCCCGTGCCCACCCCCGTGTGGGTGGGGCGCGACGGGGACGACCTGATCGTCTGGACGCAGACCACGGCCGGCAAGGTCAAGCGGGTGCGGAACAACCCCGCCGTCGAGCTTTCCGAGTGCGACCTGCGGGGCAGGCCACGCGGCGAGACGGTCAAGGGCACCGCCCGCATCCTCGACGACGACGGGACCGAGCGCGGTCGCCGGCTGCTCAGGAAGAAGTACGGCGTCGCCGGGCGCGTCACCATCGGCGCCAGCAAGCTCTTCCGTGGCCGGCACGGCACCGTCTGCCTGGCCATCAGCGTCGACCGCTGAGATCAGCGAACCGCGGCCAACGCCTCCGGCAGCGTGAACTCGCCCGCGTACAGCGCCTTCCCGATGATCGCGCCCTCGACCCCCAGCGGCGCCAACCCGGCCAGCGCACGCAGGTCGGCCAGGCTCGACACCCCGCCTGACGCCACCACCGGCGCCTTCGCCCGCTCGCACACCTCGCGCAGCAGCGACAGGTTCGGCCCTTCGAGCGTCCCGTCCTTACTCACGTCCGTCACCACGTACCTGGCACAGCCGTCGCTCTCCAGGCGCGCCAGCACAGCCCACAGGTCGCCACCGTCCTCGGTCCAGCCCTTCGTCGCCACGCGCCAGCCGCCGGAGTCGCCGGCGCGGACGTCCAGTCCCACCGCGACCCGATCGCCATGGGACGCGATCACCTCCGTGCACCACGACGGGTTCGTGACCGCCGCCGTGCCCAGGTTCACCCGCGCGCACCCCGTCGCCAGTGCGGCTGACAGCGAGGCGTCGTCGCGGATTCCGCCGGTCAGCTCCACGGAGACGTCCAGCCTGGACACGATCTCCGCCGTCAACGCGCGGTTGTCACCGGTACCGAACGCCGCGTCAAGGTCGACCAGGTGCACCCACTCCGCGCCGGCCTCCTGCCAGGCCAGCGCCGCCGCCAACGGGTCGCCGTAGCCGGTCTCCGTGCCGGACTGGCCCTGGAACAGGCGAACGGCCTTGCCATCGCGCACATCGACCGCGGGAAGGAGGGTGAAGGTCACGCGCAGCAGCGTACCTACAGGTTCTTCAGCCAGTTCGTGAGCAGGTGAGCCCCCGCGTCGCCGGACTTCTCCGGGTGGAACTGTGTCGCGGCCAGCGGACCGTTCTCCACCGCCGCCACGAAGTCGCCGCCGTGGGTCGCCCACGTGACCTTGGGGACCGGCATGGGTGGCGACGACTCCAGCTCCCACCGCTGGACCGCGTACGAGTGCACGAAGTAGAACCTGGTGTCGGCGTCCAACCCGTCGAACAGCACCGAGTCGGCTGGCGCGCTGACCGTGTTCCACCCCATGTGCGGCACGATCTCGGCGTCGAGCCGCTCGACCGTGCCGGGCCACTGGCCGCAGCCCTCAGTGCGCACGCCGTGCTCGATGCCAAGGTCGAACAGGATCTGCATGCCCACGCACACCCCGAGCACCGGCCGGCCGCCGGCGAGCCGCTGGCCGATGACGCGGTCGCCTGCGACACCGCGCAGCCCGGCCATGCACGCCGCGAACGCGCCGACGCCGGGTACGAACAACCCGTCGCACTCGAGCGCGGCGGCGAGGTCGCCGGTCACCTCGACGTCCGCGCCGACCCGCCGCAACGCACGCTCGGCCGACCTCAGGTTGCCTGATCCATAGTCCAGTACGACGACTCGTGCCACCCCAACAGGCTAGCCGCAAGGGTCACCACGCGAAGGTGCGCTCCGACACCGCGTTCGCCCACGGTGGTGTGCCAGAGGGTGCCGCCGTGCGGCTTCACCGGAGGAAATCGCGGATCGACCTCGCGATGCTCTCGGCGTCGAGACCGTGGACGGCGTCGTGCTCCTCGGCGGTGCCGTACGCGCGGACCTCGACGTCCCGCCGCACGCCGAGCGCACGCAGCCGGTGGGCGACGTCGTCGAAGGCGTGCGCGACCTCGTGCGCGGAGGTGCCGGCCAGGTACGGCTCGACGAGCACGACATCCGCGTGGCCGGCGGCCCGCAGGCCACGGTGGTCGAACGGCCGGACGGTCGAGGCGTACAGCACGGTGACGTCCACGTCGGCGGTGGCGGCCAGGACGTTGTCGAGCGTCGGCCCGACGGCGACGACCGTGCCCCGCGCACCCTCGCGCACGACGGAGAACCGGCCGGTCGCCGGGTGGGCCCGCGCGTTCTGCCGCGTCGAGAGCCGCAGGTAGACGCGGCCCGCGCCGTGGTCGTCGCCGGCGAGCGCGGCGGGCAGGAGCGCAGCGACCTCGTCCGGGTGGCCGGGGACGTGCACGGTCCAGCCGGGCAGGGTGTCGAGCAGCGCGACGTCGCCGGGGCCCTGGTGGGTGCGGCCCCACACCGGGTCGTCGTAGGAGGCGCCGATGCTGACGAGCACCGCGCCGACGTCCTGGTGGCCGAGGTCGAGCTTGATCTGCTCGAACGGCCGCTCGACGAGGAACGGCGTGTAGCTGTGCACGACGGGACGCAGGCCGGTGAGCGCCAGTCCCCCCGCGACGCCGACCATGGCCTGCTCGCGGATGCCGACGTTGAGCACGCGGTGCGGGTGGCGGTCGCGCGCCGGCGCGAAGGCGTCCCGGGAGATGTCGGCGGTGACGACCGCGAGCCGCGGGTCGTGGTCGAGTGCGGCGCTGACGGTGTCCACGAAGGTCTGTCGCATCGGTCACGCCTCCCGAATCGTTGCCACGACGGCGTTCGGGCCGTCCTGGCGGGCGGTGAGCGCGGCGTGGAGAGCGTCGTGGTCACGACCGTCCACAGTGGTCGCGTGCCAGCCCTCGACGGCGAAGCGGTTGGCGATGCCGCCGGGCCAGCCATGGCTCGCGGAGCTGTTGTCGACGGCGATCGCGGTCAGGTTGGTGACGTGCAGGCGGGTCGCGAGCGCGATGGCCTCGTGGTTGCTGCCCTCGTCCAGCTCGCCGTCGCCGACGAGCACGAAAACCCTTGGCTTGACCCGGTTCTGGGCGCGGAGGCCGAGTGCGGTGCCGACGGCGAGGGGCAGGCCGTGGCCGAGTGAGCCGCTGCTGATCTCGACGCCGGGCACGAGGTTGCGGTCGGGGTGCTGGCCGAGCGGCGAGGCGAAGGTGGTCCAGTCGTCGAGGACGGCCGGATCGATGAACCCCTTTGCCGCGAGGATCGCGTAGTAGGCCATCGGGCCGTGGCCCTTGGAGAGCAGGAACCGGTCACGGTCGGGATGGTCGGCGGTGGTGGGGTCGATGTTCAGCACCCGGTCGTAGAGCACTCGGAGAACGTCCACAGTGGACGCCGCGGCCCATTCGTGTTTCTCGTCGCCGGTCATCCGCCGGAACAACGCGGCGAGATCGAGTGTCTTTGTCATGTGACGAGCATGCGACCTCCAGCGCGCTGGAGGTCAAGGACCTCGACCTTGGTGGAGGTCCCGGGTAGTGTTCGGGCCGTGTCGAAGCTGCCCGATCACCTGACGATTGGCGAGGTCTCGCGGCGCAGTGGCGTGCCGCACACCGCGCTGCGGTTCTACGAGGAGCGGGGGTTGATCCTGTCCGAGCGCACCGCCGGTAACCAGCGGAAATACGCCCGCGCGGTGTTGCGGCGGCTGGCGTTCATCCGGACCGCGCAGCGGGTGGGGCTGTCGCTGGAGGAGATCCGCGACGCGCTGGGGACTTTGCCCGAGGGGCGTACGCCGACCAAGGCGGACTGGGCGCGACTGTCCCATGTGTGGCGAAGTGAGTTGGACGCCCGGATCGACGCGATGCAGCGGTTGAGGGATCGATTGACGGCT
The DNA here is from genome assembly GCF_035634895.1 of Actinophytocola sp. Lineage (GTDB taxonomy): Bacteria > Actinomycetota > Actinomycetes > Mycobacteriales > Pseudonocardiaceae > Actinophytocola. The sequence continues at coordinate 5,407 of NZ_DASQCC010000150.1, forward strand.
TGTATCGGGTGTGGGTGTTTGTCGTTGAAGTCCTGTCATCTGATCAACCGGGACGACCTGTTGGCGGCTTATGGGCCTGGGGCGCCTCGGTTGAAGGCCTCCTCTGAGGGTGGGATCTGATCTTTCCGGGTTGGGGGTTGGGTGCGGGGCCGGGGGTGGGCGCGGGGTGGGGAGGGGGCGGGGCGGGGTGGGGAGGGGTTGGCAAGGCGCGGTTGGAGGCCGAGGGGCGGGCGGCGGCGCGGGAACATGGCTGAGATGGCAGGCGCGGTTGGGTCGAGGGGTGAGCGGCAGCGTGGCAGCTTGGCTGAGACAGCAGGCGCGGGTTGGAGGCCGAAGGGCGGCCGGCAGCGCGGGAACATGGCTGAGATAGCAGGCGCGGTTGAACGCCAGTAGGGATCGCGGTGGCGTCTGGCGAGTGGGCAACGGCTGGTTCAGCTTGTTGGCCGGGCAAGGCGGGCTTGTTGGCTGGGCAATGCGGGCTTGAGGGCCTGCTGGGATCCCAGCACGGTAACCGGATGGGGTGGCGGCTCGCGGACGCGCCTGTGGGGCCTCGTGGCCGGGGGCGGTCAGGATTGCCTTGCGGCGCGCCAGTCTTCTACTACCTCGTCGACCTCCAGTGGGCCCATCCGCAGTAGGGGGCCAACCTGTGGGGCCCGGTGGACTTCGAGGATGCGTTTGTTGATGTCCTCGACGACCTCACGGACCTCTTGTTCCGTGCGGATCCTGGTCAGGCGTTCCGGGAGGGCCGCCACTTCTTTCGGAATCGCCAGGGATGGCGGGAGTAGTGCGCTGGTGTCGTGGTTCTCTTCGCGGAGTTTCTGGACCACCCATTCCACGGTGCCGCCCTGGCGTTTCGGCAGCGGCTTTCCCGCACCCGGGAGGTTGTCCAGCTCGCCGCGTTCCTGGGCTTGGCGGATCTGCCAGTCGACCCAGGTCTCGACCGGCATGTCTGGTGGCTTTCTGTCGGTCATGGGGCCATTCTGCCCGTTACGAGGCCATCCAGACCACCGCGCCGCCTACGGCCACCGCCGCGGCCAGGCCCAGGATCACGGCCATCACCTTCGCGGTCTTGTACGTCGAGTACACGCCGCCCACCAGGAAGCCGGCTATCGCCAGCAGGCCTATGACTACTACTTCCTTGGACATGCGCGGAAGCCTAGAGGGTGCCTTTTGTGCTCGGGATTCCGTGCTGCCTCGGGTCCGCTTCCACCGCGGCGCGTAGTGACCTCGCTACCGCCTTGTACTGGGCCTCGGTGATGTGGTGGGGGTCGCGGCCGTGGATCACGCGCACGTGCAGTGCGATCCTCGCGTGGAAGGCGAGGGACTCGAAGACGTGCCGGTTGAGCACGGTCGGGTAGTTGTTGCCGACCACGAACGCCGTCATCAGCTCCGGCTCGCCGGTCAGCACGCAGTACGGGCGGCCGGACACGTCCACCGCCGCGTGGGCCAGGGTCTCGTCCATCGGGATCCAGGCGTCGCCGAAACGGCGGATGCCATGCTTGTCGCCCAGGGCCTTGCCGATGGCCTCACCAAGGACGATGGCCACGTCCTCGACGGTGTGGTGGGCGTCGATCTCGATGTCGCCCTTTGCCTGCACCGTCAGGTCGAACATGCCGTGGGCGCCGAACGCGGTCAGCATGTGGTCGTAGAACGGGACGCCGGTGGACACGTCCACCTTGCCGGCGCCGTCGAGGTCGATCTCCACGACCACCGACGACTCCCTGGTCGTCCGCTCGACGCGACCGATCCGGTTCACCTGACGATCTCCTTACTGGCGGCCAGGAACGCGTCGTTCTCCGCCGGTGTGCCGATGCTGACCCGCAGGTGTCCGGGGATCCCCACGTCCCGAATCAGGACCCCGTGGTCCAGGTAGGACCGCCACGTCGCGGCCGCGTCGGTGAACTGTCCGAAGAGGACGAAGTTGGCGTCGCTGGGCACCACCTCGAAACCCAGGCCGCGCAACGACTCCATCACGCGGTCGCGTTCGTCGGCCAGCTTGTGCACGGACGCCAGCGTCGCGTCGGCGTGCCGCAGTGCCGCCCGCGCCGCGGCCTGCGTGACGACGGACAGGTGGTACGGCAACCGGACCAGCAGCAGCGCGTCCACCATCGCCGGGGCCGCGGCCAGGTAGCCGAGACGCCCGCCGGCGAACGCGAACGCCTTGCTCATCGTCCGCGACACGATCAGCTTCGCCGGGTACTCGGCCAGCAACGTCACCGCGCTCGTCCGCGACGAGAACTCCGCGTACGCCTCGTCCACCACGATCAGGCCCGGCGCGGCCTCGATCAGCGCACGCAGCCCGGACAGCGGGATCGAGCCGCCGGTCGGGTTGTTCGGACTGGTCACGAACGCGATGTCCGGCTTGCGGTCGGCGAGGACGGCGGCCGCGGTGGTCGTGTCGAGCGTGAAGTCCGAGCGGCGCGGCGTCGGCGCCCAGTCCGTGCGGGTGCCGGTGGCGATGATCGGGTGCATCGAGTACGACGGCTCGAAGCCCATCGCCGTGCGGCCCGGACCGCCGAACGCCTGGAGGACCTGTTGGAGGATCTCGTTGGAACCGTTGGCGGCCCACAGGTTCTCGACCGCGAGCGGGACACCGGTGGCCGACGACAGGTATGCCGCGAGGTCGGTTCGCAGCGCCACCGCGTCCCGGTCGGGGTAGCGGTGCAGGGACGCGGCCGCCTCGGCGACCGCCCGCGTCAGGTCGGCGACCAGCTCGGGCGGCGGCGGGTACGGGTTCTCGTTGGTGTTGAGCCGGAACTCGACGTCCAGCTGCGGCGCGCCGTAGGGCGAGCGGCCGCGCAGGTCGTCACGCAACGGCAGGTCCGAAAGCGAGACCTCAGCCCCGATCACGCCGTACCCCCGAACCGCGCCGTGACCGCCTGGCCGTGCGCCGGCAGGTCCTCGGCGTTGGCGAGGGCGACGACCTTGCCGGCGACCTCGCGAAGCGCGTCCGCCGAGTAGTCGATGACGTGGATGCCCCGCAGGAACGTCTGCACCGACAGGCCCGACGAGTGCCGCGCGCAGCCGCCGGTGGGCAGCACGTGGTTGGAGCCGGCGCAGTAGTCGCCGAGCGAGACCGGGCTGTGCGGGCCGACGAAGATCGCGCCGGCGGCCCGGACCCGTGCCGCGACAGCCGCGGCGTCGGCCGTCTGCACCTCGAGGTGCTCGGCCGCGTACGCGTCCACGACGGACACTCCGGCGTCCACATCGGACACCAGCACACAGCCGGACTGGGCGCCCTGCAGGGCGGTCGTGACGCGGTCGGTGTGCTTGGTGGCCTTGACCTGGCGGGCCAGCTCCGCGTCGACCGCGTCGGCCAGCTCGACCGACGGCGTCACCAGGACGCTCGCGGCCAGGGTGTCGTGCTCGGCCTGGCTGATCAGGTCGGCGGCCACGTGCACCGGGTCGGCGGTCTCGTCGGCCAGGACCGCGATCTCGGTCGGCCCGGCCTCGGAGTCGATGCCGATCGTGCCGCGCAGCAGGCGTTTGGCGGCGGTCAGGTAGACGTTGCCGGGACCGGTGACCAGGTCGACCGGCTCCAGCGGGGTCCCGTCGGTGTCGGTGCCGCCGTGGGCCAGCAGTGCGACCGCCTGCGCTCCCCCGACCGCCCACACCTCGGTCACGCCGAGCAGCTCGGCGGCGGCGAGGACGGTCGGGTGCGGCAGCCCGCCGAACTCGGGTTGCGGCGGCGAGCACACCACGAGCGACTCGACGCCCGCGATCTGCGCCGGCACCACGTTCATCACGACGCTCGACGGGTACACCGCGAGCCCGCCCGGCGCGTACAGGCCGACGCGGCGGACCGGCACCCAGCGCTCGGTGACCGTGCCGCCCGGCACGACCTGGGTGGTGACGTCGGTGCGGCGCTGGTCGGCGTGCACCCGGCGGGCGCGCTCGATCGACTCCTCGATCGCCTCGCGGACGGGCCGTTCGAGGTACGCGAGACCGGACGTCAGCTCCCGCAGGGGCACCCGGATCTTCGCGGGGCGGACGCCGTCGAACCGCTCGGACAGCTCCAGCACGGCCTCGACGCCACGCTCCCGCACGTCGTCGACCAGGGGGCGGACCTGATGCAGCACCGCGTCCACGTCCACGTCGGCGCGCGGCAGCAGCGCGCGCAGCTCGGCCGGCGACGGGACTCGACCACGCAGGTCGGTGCGGCTCAGCATCGGTTTCCCTTCACGAATTCTCACAGCGACACCCACAGCCTAAGCGGTCCCGCGTGCCCCCGAACGGCCCACTCCGCCGGTCGGACGATCCGGTCCTGACGCACGGTTCCCGACCCGTGACGGGTTGTCGCGACCCGGGTCCCGGGCGACCGTCCACAAAAGCCTCGCCGGAAAGCTCCGTTCAGGCCAGTTCGGCCACGGCCGCCACGGCCTCGTCCAGCTGGGCCGGGCTCACGAAGTAGTGCGGCGAGGCCCGGACGATCTCGTCCAGACCGCGCCGGGTCATGTCGTAGCGGGTCGAGGTCACACCGGACACGGTGACGGTGACGCCCTTCTCGCGCAGGCGGTCGCGGACCTCGGCGGCGGGCACTCCCGAAACCGAGAAGGTCACCAGGCCGCACCGTTGCGAGCCCAGGTCGTGGACGGTCACGCCCGGGAGCTCCGCGAGGCCCCTGCGCAGGTGCTCGCCGCGGTCGGCGACCGCGGCGGCGATGGCGTCGATGCCCAGGTCGAGCGCGTACTGGAACGCCGCGACCAGGCCGAGGCGGTCGGCGATGTTCGACTCCCACAGCTCGAAGACCCGGGCGTCGTCCCGCAGCTCGTACCGGTCGGGCCCGACCCACGTGCCGCTGTGCAGGTCGACCTGTCGCGGGTGCAGGGACTCCAGGACCGGCCGGCGCACCACCAGGAAACCCGTGCCACGCGGCCCGCGCAGCCACTTGCGGCCCGTGCCCGTGATGATGTCCGCGCCGAGGCCCGTCACCTGGACCTGCCCCACCGACTGGCACGCGTCCAGCATCACCAGCGCGCCGACCTCGTGCGCCGCTTCGACCACCGGCGCCACCGGGTTCACCAGGCCGCCGTTGGTCGGCACGTGCACCAGCGACACCAGCCGCACCCGCTCGTCGAGCAACGAGCGGAGCGCCGCGACGTCCACCGCGCCCATGGCGTCCGACGGGATCGCCTCCACGACGGCGCCGACCTCCTCGGCACGGCGCAGCAGCGGAATGGCGTTGCCCGCGTACTCCGCCTCCGTGCAGAGGATCCGGTCGCCGGCGGCCAGCGGGATCGCGTCGAACACGGCCAGCCACGACCGGGTCGCGCTGTCGGTGAAGGCGACCTCGTCGGGATGACAGTCCAGCACCGACGCGAGCACCGCGTAGCCGGCCTCGAGGTCGTCGAGACGCTCCTCCGCGGCCCGGTAGCCACCCACCTCGGCCTCGCGGCGCAGGTGGTTGACGACCTCGTCCAGCACCCGCACCGGCGGCAGCGACGAGCCCGCGCTGTCGAGGAACACACCCCGGTGGCAGCCCGGCGTCTGCGCGCGTACGGCCTCGAGGTCGATCATGCCGTCTCCTCACCCGCTCCGTCGCGCCGGAACGCTCCGCAAGCTCCGCTCAACATCGACGATTCGCTCCGCAAGCTCCGCTCAGCAATGTCTTTTCGCTCCGCAAGCTCCGCTCAGCGCGGCGTCCAGTCCTCCAGGTTCCACCACGCGCCCCAGGTGGCGTCCGCGCCCGCCGCGTCGACCACCGGCTGGTACCCGTCCCAGCTCTCCCGGATGACGTAGGTGTGGTTCGGGGCGGCGAGCACCACCATGCCCGGCGCGGTCACCCACGCACGCTGGACCTTCCGGTACATCGTGGCCCGCTCGGCCGGGTCGGTCGCGGTACGCCCGGTGTCCAGCGCCGTGTCGACGGCCTCGTTGTCATACCCCCCGAGCCCGGACCGCAGCACCGGGTACAGCGCGGTGTCCGGGTCGAACGGGTCGCCGAAGCTCACCACCGACGGGCCGGCCGCCAGCGCGGCCGGATCGGTCGTCGCCTCGGGCGTGACCTGCACGCCGACCGCGCGCGCGTCGGTCGCGAACGCCTCGGCCATGCCTGCGGCGACCGTGTCACCCTGCTCGTACCGCAGGGGGAACGCGGCCTGCGCGCCGTTCTTGACCCGCACGCCGCCGGCGCCGGGGTTCCAGCCGCCCGATGACAGCGCGTCGAGCGCGCGGGGCAGGTCGTAGTCGAAGACCGCGTCCGGCTCGGCGAACTCGGCCAGCACCTCGGGCATCGGCGTGTACGCGACACGACCCTTGCCGGCCAGCACGTTCTCCACCATCGCGTCGCGGTTGACCGCGTAGTTCAACGCGAGCCGCAGGGCGGCGTCGCCGGTGACGGGGTCGCCGGCCGGCATGAGGACCGCGCGCACGTCCGCGGCACTGTGGGCGACCACCCGCATGCCGTCGGCGTCCTCGAACTTCACCGCGAGCTCCGGCGGCAGCGCGGCGCCGTCGAGCTTGCCCTTCGTCAGCTGCTTGGCGCGGGTCGCGTCGTCTGGGACGAACTCGACGGTGACCTTGGTGACGGCCGGCGCCTCGTCCCAGTAGGACTTGTTGGCCTCGAGCACCATCCGCTGGCCGCGCTGCCACGTGGCGAGCCGGTACGGGCCGGTGCCGACCGGGCTCTGGGTGTCGAGCGACTCGCTGGACACGATGCCGAGCGTGAGCAGGTCGGCGAACGGCGCGTACGGCGCGGACAGGTCGAACCGCACGGTCGCGGTGTTCAGGGCCACGACGTTCTTGAGCATCGAGAACCGTTGGCGCACCGGCGACTTCCGCGCCGGGTCGAGCAGCGCGTGGTAGGTGTCCACGACGTCCTGCGCCTCGAACGGCGAGCCGTCGGTGAACGTGACGCCCGGGCGCAGCGAGACGGTCCACGACAGGCCGTCGGTGGCCGGCGTCGGCAGCTCGGTGGCGAGCGCGGGGCGAAGCGAGAGGTTGGCCTGGTGCTCGACGAGCCCGTCGTAGAGCTTCGCGGCGCCGTGCTCGGCGTAGCCCGCGAGGGGGCTGAGGTCAGCCGGTTCGTCGGCGACGGCGATCACCAGCGACCTGCCGTCGGGATCGCCGGAGGCCGGCGGGGCCGGATCGCCGGTGCAGGCGCCCACGAGCGCGACCGCGAGGAGCGGCACGAGAAGACGCGACTTGTTGGGCACGAGGCCCGACCCTAGCCGGGCGACATATCCTCGCGTGGAGGGATTAACGATTCTCACTTCCGGAGGTCGTCGCCGTGCGTGTCGCCCTGAGCCAGATCACGTCCACCCCGTCGCCCGACGAGAACCTGACTCTCGTGGCGGAACAGGTGAAGGCGGCCGCCGCGGACGGGGCGTCGGTGGTCCTGTTCCCGGAGGCGACGATGGCGTGTTTCGGCACGTCACTGGGCCCACTGGCGGAGCCGCTGGACGGGCCGTGGGCGTCGGGCGTGCGGGAGATCGCGTCGTCCCACGACGTGCTCGTGGTGGCCGGGATGTTCACGCCGGCGCCGAACGGGCGGGTGTTCAACACGCTGCTGGCGACAGCGCGTGACCGGCACGTCGGCTACGACAAGATCCACCTGTACGACGCGTTCGGCTTCCAGGAGTCACGGACCGTAGCGCCGGGTGACGAGCTGGTGGTGCTCGCCGACGTCGGCATCGCGACCTGCTACGACGTGCGGTTTCCCGGGGTGTTCACGGGGTTGGCGGACCGGGGCGCCTCGGTGATCCTGCTCGGGGCCTCGTGGGGCGCAGGGCCGGGGAAGGTCGAGCAGTGGGAGCTGCTGGTGCGGGCGCGGGCGCTGGACTCGACGTGCTTCGTGGTGGCATGCGGGCAGGCGGACCCCGGCGTGCCGACGACGGCGCCGACGGGGGTCGGGCACAGCCTGGTCGCGGCGCCGGACGGGTCGGTGGTCGCGTCCGCCGGCGCGGACCCGGAACTGCTGGTGGTGGACCTGGACCTCACGCTCGTCGAGCGGACGCGCGCGAACATCCCGGTGCTGGCGAACCGGCGGCTGTGACGCCGGCATCGAACCGTCGCGAAAGGGCACCCCTGCGACGGTTACGGCACCGTCATCGTCTGCGGGGCGTCGCGACGATGCGGCCGCCCTCGGCCGGGACCAGCGTGATGTTGCGGGGTTTCACGGCCTCCGGGCGCTCGTGCTCGGGCCGGATGTCGTAGCGCGTCAGCGCCTCCCGCAGGACCGCGGTGGCCTCCTGCAGCGAGAAGCCGGCGCCGATGCAGCGGCGGACTCCCCCGCCGAACGGGATCCACGTGCCGGACTCCGGCTGCTTGCCGATGAACCGTTCCGGGCGGAAGTCCCTGGGGTCGGCGTGCACGGCCGCGTCGCGATGGACGAGCGAGATGCTCGGCGCGACGACCGTGCCCGCCGGCAGGAGGTAGCCGGCGACCTCGGTCGGTTCGGTCAGCTTGCGGGCCACGTTCTGGATCACCGGGCGGCGGCGCATGGCCTCCTTCGCCACGGCCTCCAGGTACCCGTCGTCACCGTCGTCGGCCGCCTGCTGCGCCTTGCGGAGGATGTCCGGGCGGCGCGCCAGCTCGTGGAACGACCAGGCCAGGGCGGTCGCGGTGGTCTCGTGGCCGGCCAGCAGGAGCGTGACCATGTGGTCGCGCAGTTCGAGGTCGGTCATCTCGTCGCCGGCGGCGGTGAGCAGTCTGGACAGCACGTCGCCGCGCTCGGAGAGGTCACCGACGGCGCGCCGGTCGGTGATCTCCGCGTACAGCACGCGGTCCACCGCGCGCAGGTTCTCCCAGTTCCGGCGGAACGGGCCGAAGTTGCGCAGCTTCGGGTAGCTCCAGCCGAGCACGGTCAGCGGGCCGATGTCGGTGACGCGGCCCAGGCGGGGCCGCAGCTTTGCCAGGCGCGGGCCGTCGGACATGCCGAAGACGACCCGCAGGATGATCTCCAGCGTCACCGCGTTCATGCGCGGGTGGACCGGGAACGGCGTGCCTACCGGCCAGCTGTCGACGCAACCGGCGGCCAGCTCGCTCATCAGGTCGCGGTAGCCACGCAGCGCGGCGCCGTTGAAGGCGGGCATGAGCAGCTTGCGGGCACGCAGGTGCTCGTCCTCGTCGGTGATCAGCAGCGAGTGTCTGCCCATGACCGGCGCCAGCACGCCGTTGCCCTCGCCGGCGTGGAAAACCGTTGGCGCGCCCGCGAAGACCTGGCGGATGTGCACCGGCTGGCAGAGCGTGACGACGGTCCGCCCACCGGCGACGCGTGAGGTGAAGACGTCCCCGTAGCGGACGCGCCAGCGGGTGAGAACCCGGCGGCGCGCGGTCATGAACAGGACGGTCGTGACGAGCGGCGGCAGGTTCGGTCCGGGCGGCAGGGCTGGGGGTGCCTCGACCATGGCCATGTCGTGTTTATACGCGCGTATAAATGGCCGTCACAACTACGATCAGCTGGTGGGTCACCGGGAACAGCTCCTCGCCGCGGCACGGCAACTGCTGGAGGACAAGGGATACGCGCACATCACCGCACGTGACCTGGTCGCCGCGTCGGGCACGAACCTCGCCTCGATCGGGTACCACTTCGGGTCGAAGGCGGGGTTGCTGAACGCGGCGCTGGGCATCGTGTTCGAGGACTGGGCCGCGCAGCTCACGAAGATCGCGCTGGCGGACCCGGCGGCGTCGCCACTGGAACGGGCGCACCGGACGTGGGTGGCGCTGCTGGCGAACCTCGGCGGCCGGCGGGCTCTGCTGGTCTCGTTCGTGGAGGCGGTGGCGCAGGCGGAGCGAGATCCCGAGCTGCGCGAACAGCTCGCCGGGATGTACCGCGGGGTGCGGGAGCGGGTCAGCGAGATCGTGGGGAAGGCACTGGACACCACCCCGGCCGACCCACGCTGCACGGCGGTGGCGAGCTGGATGATGGCCGTGTGCGACGGGTTGTCGATGCAGTGGCTGCTCGATCCGACGGCCACCCCGGACGGACAGGACCTGCTGCGCGGCCTGGCCGACCTGCGCGCGGTCTCGGAGGCGTGATGGATCCGCACATCCATGTGGCACAGCGAGTGGTGGAGGCGGGCGCCGGGTTCCGCAGCGCGGTCACGTCGCTGCTCGGGGTCGTGCCCGACACGCCGGGTCTCGTCACCACGGGGTGTGCGCTGCGGGTGCCCTACGCGATGACGTCGCCACGCCCGGAGAGCGTGACCTGCCTCGCGTGCCGGGAACACGCGCACCGGGAGTACCTGCGCTTCGCCGACCAGGTGGAGAACCTGAGCAGCCTGCCCAACCTGGCCATCAGCGGGATCGACAGCACACAGGCCGCCGAGGCCGTGGCCCGGCTCCGCGACCTCGCGAAGAGGTTCGCCGGCTCCGACTGACCCCGCGCTATCCCAGGTCCAGCCCCAGGTCCAGGGCCGGCGCGGAGTGGGTCAGCGCGCCGACGGACAGGTAGTCCACGCCGGTCTCGGCGTAGACCCGTGCGTCCGCCAGCTTGAGGCCGCCGGACACCTCCAGCTTCGTCGGGGCGCCGAGGTCCGCGACCCGCCGCACCGCCGCCACACACCGTTCCGGCGTGAAGTTGTCCAGCAGCACCAGTTCCGCCTTCTCCGCCAGCGCCTCCTCCAGCTGGTCGAGGGTGTCCACCTCCACCTCGCACGGCAGCTCCGGCGCCTGGGCACGCGCCGCACGCAGCGCCGCCGTCACCGAGCCCGCCGCCGCCACGTGGTTGTCCTTGATGAGCACGGCGTCGCCGAGGCCGAGACGGTGGTTGACACCGCCGCCCTGGCGGACCGCGTACTTCTCCAGCAGACGCAGGCCCGGCAACGTCTTCCTCGAGTCACGGATCCGCACGTCGGTACCCGCCACCGCCGCCACCCACGCCGCCGTCGCCGTCGCCACGCCGGACAGGTGGCACAGCAGGTTCAGCGCCGTACGCTCGGCGGTCAGCAACGCCCGAACCGGAGCGCGGACGACCAGTACGTCGTCGCCGGGCCGGACCTTCGTCCCTTCGTCCATTGTGGACAGTACCTCGTAGGCGCCGATGACCTCGTCGAAGACCGCGCGCACGGCCGGGATGCCGGCCACCGTCCCGAAAGCGCGTGGCGAGATCGTCGCCGTCGCCACGACATCCGCCGACACCGTCGCCGCGGTGGTCGCGTCCGGCCCGTAGCGCAGGTCTTCCTCCAGCGCCGTCCTCACCACCCGAAGCAGGTCGTCCTGGTCAATATCCCCGATACCCCCGTTCACGCCGCCCCCTCCACCAGTACTCGTTCCGCGATCATCGGTTGGCCGGACGGTGTCAGGCGCACCGTCAGGCTCCTCGCCCATTCTCCTGCCGGCACGGGGAAGTCGTCGCGAACGTGGCAGCCTCGCGACTCCTCACGGGCCGCCGCCGCGGCGATCAGCGCGCGGGCCGTCAGCGTCAGCGCCGCGTCCTCGACCAGCTCCCGCGTGCCGAGCGGACGGTCGACCGCCGACACGTCCAGCACCGACCCGACGACCGCGAGGCCCTCGGCGTCCCGGCCGATCGCGGCGTAGCGGCTCATCACCCGCTGCAGCGTGTCGCGGTCCGCGACCGGCACCACCGGCACCGGCGGGCACGCGGCCAGCCGCCGCTCCGCCGGCAAACCGAGCGCCAGGTCCGCCGCCACGGCCTCCGCGGCCCGCGTGCCGACGACCAGGCCTTCGAGCAGGCTGTTGGACGCCAACCTGTTCGCGCCGTGCAGGCCGGTGCGTGCCACCTCGCCGGCCGCGTACAGGCCGGGCACCGGCGTCCGACCCTCCACTGTGGACACCACGCCGCCGCAGGAGAAGTGTGCCGCCGGGGCGACGGGAATCGGCGCCACGGACGGGTCGACACCGACCGTGCGGCACGCGGCCAGCACCGTCGGGAACCGCCGCCGGAACTCCGCCGCGGACAGGTGTGTCGCGTCCAGGTACACGTGGTCGTCGCCCAGCGCGCTCATCCGGCGGGTGATCGCCGCGGACACCACGTCCCGCGGCGCCAGGTCCTCCTGCGGGTGCACGCCGGCCATCACGCGGTCACCACGGGAGTCGACCAGCACCGCACCCTCGCCGCGCACCGCCTCGGTGACCAGCGGGCACCGGCCGCGCGCGCCCGACCCCGTGTACAGCACGGTCGGGTGGAACTGCACGAACTCCAGGTCCGCCACCGGCGCCCCGGACCGCAACGCGATCGCCACGCCGTCCGCGGTCGCGACGGCCGGGTTCGACGTCGCCTGGTACAGCTGGCCGAGGCCGCCGGTCGCGAGCAGAACCGCCGGCGCCACAAGGACTCCCGGCCGGCCTTCGCCGTCGAGCACCAGCAGTCCGGCGACCTCGCCGGCCGGGGTCCGCAGCGTGTCGACCGCGGTGTGGTTCTCCAGCATCGGCACGCGGTCGTCCCGTGACGCCTCGACCAGCGCGCGTTCCACCTCGGCGCCGGTCGCGTCACCGCCCGCGTGCACCACGCGGAACGCCGTGTGGCCGCCCTCGCGGGTCCTGGCGAGCCGGTCACCTTCGACGTCGAACACCGCGCCGCGCTCCCGCAACCACGCGACCGCCGCGGGTCCGGCGCCGATGATCCGCGACGTCGCCACCACGTCGCACAGGCCGACGCCCGCGACCAGCGTGTCGTCGACGTGCCGGGCGATCGAGTCGTCCGCGACGTCGCCCAGCACCACGGCGACGCCACCCTGCGCCCAGCGGGTGTTGCCGCCGTCCGCGGCCTCCTTGGTCACGACCAGAACGTTCAGGCCCAGCTCACGGGCACGCAGCGCGGCGGTCAGCCCGGCGACGCCCGTGCCGACGACCACCAGGTCGGCCTGCGCCTCCCAGAGCGCGGACGTGGTCGCGCCCGGCCGCGAGGTCATTCCGCACCACCGGGCTTGCCGATCTCGATCATCCGCTGCACCGCGCCGCGGGCACGCGCGGCCGTCCGCGCGTCCACGTGCACCTCGTCGCGGCCCTCGCGCAGCGACCGGAGCAACGCGGCCGGCGTGATCATCTTCATGTACCGGCAGGACGCGCGCTCGTTCACCGCGCGGAAGTCGATCTCCGGCGCGGCGCGGCGCAGCTGGTGCAGCATGCCGATCTCGGTCGCGACCAGCACCGTGCTCGCCTTGGTGGCGCGGGCCTCGGTCACCATGTCACCGGTGGAGAGGATCTTGACCTGGTTCTTCGGGACCACGCCCTCGCCGGCCAGGTAGAGCGCGGAGGTCGCGCAGCCGCACTCGGGGTGCACGAACAGGTCGGCGGCCGGGTTGGCGGCGGCGCGGGCGGCCAGCTCAGGGCCGTTGATGCCGGCATGGACGTGGCACTCGCCGGCCCAGACATGCAGGTTCTCGCGGCCGGTCTCCCGCTTGACGTGTGCGCCGAGGAACTGGTCCGGCAGGAACAGGACCTCGCGGTCGGCGGGGATCGAGCGGACCACGTCGACGGCGTTGGAGGACGTGCAGCAGATGTCGGTCTCGGCCTTGACCTCGGCGGTCGTGTTCACATAGGACACGACGACGGCGTCCGGGTGCTCGGCCTTCCACGCACGCAGCTGGGCGGCGTCGATGGAGTCGGCGAGCGAGCAGCCGGCGCGGGCGTCGGGGATGAGCACGGTCTTGTCCGGGCTCAGGATCTTCGCGGTCTCGGCCATGAAGTGGACGCCGCAGAAGATGATCGTGGACGCGTCGCTGGCGGCCGCGATGCGGCTCAGCGCGAGCGAGTCGCCGGTGTGGTCGGCGATGTCCTGGATCTCCGGCAGTTGGTAGTTGTGCGCGAGCAGCACGGCGTCGCGTTCCCTCGCGAGCGCGCGCACCTCGTCGCGCCACGCCGCGTCCGGCTCGACCCCGGTGTACGGCGTCAGATCCTGCTCCAACGTCGCGGCCATCGTTCCCGCTGTGTTCATGGTTCGCTTCGCTCCTCCGCTAACGACGCCGTCTTCCCTCCTGCGCGCGGAGGCCCGGGCTCCTACCCCGCCGGGGCCGCCGTGCTCGTCAGTCCAGACGTCGCCCGCTCACGTCGCTCTCGCTCCACTGGTGGGCTACGGTCCGCCTGTCGGTTTCCTCTCCAGAGGTTTTCGCCTTAGGATCGAAAACATGCCTCATGCTACCACCGTGTTAACCGTGGCTGACCACGAAGTGCTGGCCGCGGTGCTCCAGGTGCGAGCGGGATCACTCCAGGTCCTGCTCTGGGAACGCGCTCAGGAACCGCACGCGCACCGGTGGTCACTCCCAGGCGGACGGCTCGGCGCGACCGAGGACATCGAGACGTCGATCCGGCGCCAGCTCGAGGAGAAGGTCGACGTCCGGCAGCTGGCGCACGTCGAGCAGCTGGCCGTGTTCAGCGCGCCGGACCGGGTGCCGGGCGGGCGGGTGATCGCCTCGGCGTTCCTGGGGCTCGTACCGTCCGACAACGACCCGGCGCTGCCGTCGGACACCGCCTGGCACCAGGTGGACGCGCTCCCCCGCACCGCGTTCGACCACGAGGCGATCGTGCGTCGAGCACGTGACCGGCTGCGGGCCAAGCTGTCCTACACGAACCTGGGGTTCGCGCTCGCGCCACCGGTGTTCACGGTCTCGGCGCTGCGGTCGCTGTACTCGGCGGCGCTGGGGTACCGGGTGTCCGCGACGAACCTGCAGCGGGTGCTGTCCCGGCGCGGCCTGCTCGAGCCCACTGGTGACACAGCGCCACCTGGACGGGCCGGCGGTCGCCCTGCCGCACTGTTCCGTTTCACCCAACGAGGGATCTCGGTGACTGACCCGTTCGCAGTGTTCAGGCCGCCGAACCAAGCGCGAGGAGCCGCGGCGACCTAGCCTGGGTCCGTGCCCTTACCGCTTCCGCTCTTCCCGCTACGAACGGTGCTGCTGCCCGGAGTGCCGTTGCCGTTGCACATCTTCGAGCCGCGGTACCGACAGTTGACCGTCGACCTGATGACGGGTGCCGTGCCGGAGAAGCGGTTCGGCGTCGTCGCGCTCACCCCGTCCGCGGAGGTGGAAGTCACCTCACTCGACCAGGTCAAACCGATCGGGTGTACGGCGGTGCTGCGCCAGGCCTCCCGGCTGCCCGACGGTCGGTTCGACATCGTGACCGTTGGCGAGCAGCGGTTCCGGCTGCTGGCACTGGACCACGCCGCGGCGCCGTACCTGATCGGCGAGGTCGAGTGGCTGCCGGACACCCCCGCGGTGGTCCCGGGTCAGCGCACGATCTCACAGACCATCGACTCGCTGGTCGCCGCGGCGCGGGCGGCCTACCGGCGGTACTGCCAGGCGGCATGGAAACAGGGCGAGTGGACCGAACCCGCGGAGGACGTGGACGTGGCCGCGCTGGCCCATCTGCTGACGACGGACTGCCTGCTGCCACTGGACGACCGCCAGCGCATCCTGGAGGAGACCCGCCCGCTGCACCGGCTGCGGCTGGTGACCCGGCTGATCAGCCGGGAGGCCGGGATTCTGGCGACCCTGAACGCGGTTCCCGCTCCCCCGGTGGAGATACCCCAGCAGGGCAACTGACCGTTCCCGCACCCACTAGCCGAGCCGGCGGCCCATGTCGTCCATGCCGTTCATCGCGGCGAGGACGCCGTATGCCAGGGCGGTCATCAGCGGCCACAGGATCAGGCCCCAGTGCGACTCGAGCACCGGCGCCACCGACACGATGTCCAGCGGCTTCATGCTCTGGGGCACCGGCCAGCGGCCGTCCGCCCACGACCTGCCGACCGACTGGGCGAGCCAGCCGCCGAGCGCGCCGCCCCCGGCGGCCGCCAGCATGACCACGGGACCGCGGCGTTCCCGCAGGTACCAGACCGCGACGCCGGTGACGATCCCCGCCGCGATGCACAGCAGCATGAAGATCACCAGGCCGTCGAACCGGTGGTAGCTCTCGTCGGTCAGCGTCGCCGCCTGGCCGTCCTGGGTGATGACCTTGCGCTGCGGCGGCGCGAGCCGTGACCACAGCCAGCCGACGGCGAGACCGAGCAACGCGACCGTGGACAGCACGCTGACCGCCGGCAGCAGGTCACGCCGGACGACCACCCGCGGCGTCCGCGGCTGCCACTCGGGGGCCGGGAAGGTCGGGTACTCGGGCTCCCGGTTCGGCGCGTGCTGCTCCCCGACCGGTTGTTCCGACACGCCGACCTCCCACTGGTCCCGGCCGCGAACACGACCCGTAGCCACAAAGACTAGTACCCGGCGTCGACCGACGAACGCTCACCGTGGCGGCTGCACCTGGCGGTCCACCCCGACGGCGTCACCTGCACGATCATGCGGCGCGCGCAGGCCGCGCAGAAGCGCGGCGGGTCGAGGTCGGCCTGGGTTCCCGAGCACCGGGCGTGGTCGCCCTCACCCGCCGGGCGGCCGCAGTGAGTACAGAAGCTCACGCCCGCGTCGGGCCCGTGGCCGGCTCCGCTCACAGATGCTCGCTCAGCGCCTTGACGGGCATCTTGAGCTCCGCCAGCATGTCCAGGTCCTGCTGGGCGGGCCGACCGAGGTTGGTCAGGTAGTTGCCGACGATGATGGCGTTGATGCCGCCCAGCATGCCCTGCTCGGCGCCGAGGTCACCGAGGGTCAGCTCGCGGCCGCCGGCGAACCGCAGGATCGTGCGGGGCAGCGCGAGCCGGAACGCGGCGATCGTGCGCAGCGCGGCCTTGCCCTCGACGATCTCGTAGTTCTCGTACGGGGTGCCGGGCTGCGGGATGAGGAAGTTCATGGGGACCTCGTGCGGGTCCAGCTCACCGAGCTGCGCCGCGAACTCCGCGCGCTGCTCGACCGTCTCCCCCATGCCGATGATCCCGCCGCAGCAGACCTCCATGCCGGCCACGTGCACCATCTTGAGCGTGTCCCACCGCTCCTCCCACGAGTGGGTGGTCACCACGTTGGGGAAGTGCGAGCGGGCGGTCTCGAGGTTGTGGTTGTAGCGGTGCACGCCCATCTCGACGAGCTCGTCGACCTGCGCCTGGGTGAGCATGCCGAGCGAGCAGGCGATCTGGATGTCGTTGCCGTCCTCACGGATGGCCCTGATCCCGTCGCGGACCTGGGACAGCAGCCGCTTGTCCGGGCCACGTACGGCGGCGACGATGCAGAACTCCGACGCGCCGGTGGCCGCGGTCTCCCGGGCCGCCCTGACCAGGCCGGGGATGTCCAGCCACGCCGACCGCACCGGCGAGGGGAACTGGCCGGACTGCGAGCAGAAGTGGCAGTCCTCGGGGCAGCCGCCGGTCTTGAGGCTGACGATGCCCTCGACCTCGACCTCCGGACCGCACCAGCGCATCCGCACGTCGTGGGCGAGCGCGAGCAGCTCGGGGATCCGGTCGTCGTCGAGGTGGAGGATGTCGAGAATCTGCGACTCGGTCAGGCCGACACCGCGTTCGAGCACCTGCTCCCGGGCGATGGCGAGTGGGTCGGTCTCCGCCGTCGTTTCCGTCCGTTCGGCAGCTGCGGTCACCGGTGGCCTCCATCCGTGATCGGGTGCTTCCGGGCCAGTCTGCCGCAACCGGCTCACGTGGACACGCGATGTGCGTCACGCGCGATCGTTCCTCGAGCGACGCTAGGCGGCGTGTGTCGCGGCGAAACCGGTCGCGTCGAACTCGCCGCCCAGCGACGGGGCCAGCGACTGGATGGCCATGTCCAGGAACTTCATCCGGTTGAGGGTGCCGGCCCCGGCCGGGAGGGCGCCGACCAGCGGCGCGCCGGCGACCACCGGCAGGTCGTCGAGGTTGCAGCGGGCGGCGAGGTCCGGCTTGGCGGGCCACGAGCCGACCACCACGCCGGCGCACTCGATGCCCCTGCGCCGCAGGGCCTCCGCGGTCAGGGCGGTCTCGTTGAGGGTGCCGAGGCCGGCGTTGGCGACGATCAGCACGGGCGCGCCGGCGGACCAGGCGACGTCGGCGAGCGTGCCGCCGTGGTCGTCCATCCGCACCAGTAGGCCGCCCGCGCCCTCGACGAGCACCAGGTCGTGGCCGCGGGACAGCTCGACGGCGGCCGCGGCGGCCTGCTTGGGCGTGACGGGCATGATGCCGACCCTGCGCGCCGCCGTGGCAGGGGCGAGCGGGTCGGGGAAGCGGGCAAGCTCCCAGGTCGTGACGTCGTCGCCGGCGAGGCGGGTGACCTCGTCGACGTCGCCGGGCTCGCCGGGTGCTAGTCCGGTCTGTGTCGGCTTGAGGACCGCGACGCTCCGCCGCCGGTGCACGGCGAGCGCGGCCACGGCAGCAGCCACGACCGTCTTGCCGACGCCCGTTCCGGTACCTGTGAGCACCATGAAACTCACGGGCCGTAAATTTAGTCCCACCCATTTGCCGCAACCCAAGCCGCCCCGGTCTCGGTTAGGGTCTCACCCGTGATCCTGGGCGACGGGGGGTCTGCTACGGATCAGACCCAAGTCTTCGGCGCGGAATGGTGTGGCGACTGCCGGCGTGCCAAGACGTGGCTACGCAGGCACAACGTCCCTTTCGTGGAGTACGACACCGAGGCCGACCCCGCCGTGCAGGCGCGGGCGATGGAGATCGCGGGTGGGCGGACCAACATCCCGGTGATCGTCGCCCCGGACGGCACGGTGCTCGTGGAGCCGACCGACGTGGAGCTGGCCACCACGCTGTCCTCCTACCGGCTGCGGCGCGGCCGGACCGAGTGCCGCTGAGAGTTAACCTCCGCGGGTGGATCTCATCGCACTCGACCGGGCACACGTCTGGCATCCCTACGGCCCCATGCCCGGCGTCGTCGACCCCCTGGTGGTCGAGTCGGCGGCCGGCGTGCGGTTGCGGCTCGCCGACGGACGCGAGCTGGTCGACGGCATGTCGTCGTGGTGGGCGGCCATCCACGGGTACCGGAACCCCGTGCTGGACAAGGCGTTGACGGACCAGGCCGGCCGGATGAGCCACGTCATGTTCGGCGGCCTGACCCACGAGCCCGCGGTCCGGCTGGCGACGAAGCTGGTCGAGATCACGCCCGCCGGGCTGGAGCACGTCTTCCTGTGCGACTCCGGCTCGGTGTCGGTCGAGGTCGCGGTCAAGATGGCGCTGCAGCACTGGCGCTCCCTGGACCGCCCCGAGAAGCGGCGCCTGCTGACCTGGCGCGGCGGCTACCACGGCGACACGTTCCACCCGATGAGCGTCTGCGACCCGGACGGTGGCATGCACAGCCTGTGGCGTGGTGTGCTGCCGGCGCAGGTGTTCGCGGACACTCCCCCGGCCGGCTTCGAGCACGACTACGTCGCCCACCTCGCCTCGATGATCGAGGAGCACGCGGACGAGCTGGCCGCGGTGATCGTCGAGCCGGTCGTGCAGGGTGCGGGCGGGATGCGGTTCCACGACCCGCGCTACCTGCACGTCCTGCGCGAGCTGACGCTGGCCAACGACGTGCTGCTGATCTTCGACGAGATCGCGACCGGCTTCGGCCGCACCGGCACCCTGTTCGCCGCCGACCAGGCCGCGGTCGCGCCGGACATCATGTGCGTCGGCAAGGCTCTGACCGGCGGCTACCTGTCGATGGGCGCGACCCTGTGCACGTCGCGCGTGGCCGACGGCATCTCCCGCGGCTCGGTCCCGGTCCTGGCCCACGGTCCGACGTTCATGGGCAACCCGCTGTCGTCGGCCGTGGCCTGCGCTTCGATCGAGCTGCTGCTGTCGCAAGACTGGCAGGGCACGGTCAGGCGCCTGGAGGCCGGACTGGCGGCCGGCCTCGAACCGGCACGCACGCTGCCGGGCGTGCGGGACGTCCGCGTGCTGGGCGCGATCGGGGTCGTGCAGCTGGACCACGAGGTGGACATGGCAGCGGCGACCGAGGCGGCGGTGGCGGCGGGCGTGTGGCTGCGTCCGTTCCGGGACCTGATCTACACGATGCCGCCGTACGTCACCGCCCCCGCCGACCTGGCGCTGATCACCGAGGGCATGCTGGCCGCGGCCAGTCGCGGTTAGCTCGCAGGGTGTCTCGTCGCGGGTCTACACCACCGTCAGGACGATCTTGCCCGTGGCACCGCCCCGCTCACCGTGCTCGTGCGCCCTGGCGGCCTCGGCCAGCGGGAACACAGAGTCGAGGGTGACAGCCAGCTGGCCCTTCTCGACGAGGTCGACCAGGGCGACCATGCCCGCGTGGTCCGGTTCGACGAGCATGAAGGCGTCGTCCGTCGGGTTGGCCAGCACGACGTGGACGCCGCCGGCACGCAGCACGGAGCGTGACCGGGCGGCGTAGTCACCACCGATGGTGTCGATGACGACGTCCAGGTCGCCGGTCTCCCGGGTGAAGTCCGTCGTGCGGTAGTCGATCAGCTCGTCGGCGCCGAGCCCGCGGACGAAGTCGTGCTTGGCGGCACTGGCGGTGCCGATGACGTGGGCGCCGCGCGCCTTGGCGATCTGCACCGCGAGGTGCCCGACCCCGCCGGCCGCGGCATGGACCAGGACGCGTTGTCCTGGTTGGACGTTCGCGTAGTCCACAAGGGACTGCCAGGCGGTGAGCCCGGCGAGCGGCAACCCGGCGGCGGTCACGTGGTCGAGACTCGCCGGCTTGCGCGCGAAGTGGCGGGGCGGCGCGACGACGTACTCGGCGTAGGCGCCGGCGGGCTTCGGGAAGAGCGGCATGCCGAACACCTCGTCACCCGGCCGGTAGAGCTGCACACCCGGTCCGACCGCCTCGACGACACCCGAGACGTCGTAGCCCGGGATGTAGGGAGCCGCTCCGCCGCGCGTCTCACCACGGGCCCGCGACTTCCAGTCGGTGGGGTTGACGCCGGCGGCATGCACGCGCACGAGGATCTCCACGGGCCCCGGCTCGGGTCGGGGCACCTCGACCTCGGCCAACACCTCCGGGCCACCGGACCGCTGGACGCTGATCGCCCGCATCGTCTTCGTCATGGGGCCATCCTCTCCCCGATCATCGAAGTCGGCCAGTAGCGCGAACGCCATCGCGTGACAAGATCGAGCCAGTCAGCAAGGGGGTTGCCGATGGTCGACGTCATCGGGGCCGGGTATGGGCGGACCGGGACGGCTTCGTTGAAACGGGCCCTGGAGCTGCTCGGGTTCGGGCCCTGCCATCACATGAGTGAGGTGCTCAAGCGGCCCGACACCGCGGCCGGGTGGGCTCGCGCGTTGGGTGGCGGCACGACCGTCCTGCCCGAGCTTCTCGACGGATACCGGGCCTGCCTGGACCTGCCCAGCTGTCTGCTGTGGCGGGAGTCGACCGAGCTGTGGCCACACGCGAAGGTCGTGCTCACCGTCCGGGAGCCGCGGGCTTGGTACCGGAGCGCACGGGCCACGATTCTCGGTCAGGACAAGGGAGAGCGCGTCGAGCGGCTCACGTCGGCGGGTGGTTCCGGGCTTGTCGAGGCGCTCGCACCCCTGTCGGCGGCCATGGCCACCAGGGGGTTCCGCCGAGATCTGGACGAAGCCGACACCATCGCGGAGTTCCTGCGGCACAACGACTCCGTGCGTGCCGGGGTGGCCGCCGAGCGGCTGCTCGTGTACGAGGTCGAGCTGGGCTGGGCGCCGTTGTGCAACTTTCTCGACGTCAGGGTGCCAAACGTGCCCTTTCCGCACGGAAACGACGCGGGCTCGTTCCGGGACAATGTCGACCAGGCCGTGCGCAGGGGTGGTGACTTCGACTAGTGTCCCGCGCCGGAAATGCGGTGATCAAGTCGGTGGATCCAGGTTTCTGCTGGCAAGGCGCCGGTTCGCCCTCGTACTGGGTCGTACTTGGGCGAACCGGCAACGCCGCCAGCAGGAAGCTGGGCCGCCGAATTGGTTGCCTGATTTCCGGCGCGGGACACTAGCGCGGTGGACACCGCACTGGTCACGGCAGCACGAGGATCGCGTCGCCCACCGGCCGTTCGCCGGTCGCGTCGGACGGGGTGTTGATCACCTTGCCGTTGGCCACCATGGTGGTTGAGCCGCCACCGTCCAGGTTGATCGCGTCGCGCATGCCCAGGGCCTGGGCCACCGCCGCGGACTCGGCTATCGACAGGCCCAGGCTCGACGTAGACCGCCCGTCCACCGTGATCAGCACGACCCGGCCGCGGGCGTCCACGCCCGCTATCGTCCGCGGGTTTCGTTTCGCGGCCCAGCCGTAGTACCAACTCGGGTCGTTCGGATGGACCATGCCGTCACGGGCCGGGGTCGCGTGCTGACGACCGTCGCGGACGAGCTCCGGACCGCCGTTGATCACGTAGTCGGACCGAGCACCGCTCAGGCGACTCGTGATCGTCAGCTTCTGGCCTGGTTGAGCCAGGTTCGTCAGCTCCGCCGCCCGGCTGCCGGTGGCCTGGACCGACCGGGCGCCGGCAGGCAGCGGACCGCCACGCGGCGTGCGAACGGTCACGACCCGGCCGTGGGCGTCGACGACCGCCTCGGCACCCGGACCCGCCGGTGTCGAGGCGCCGAAGTCCGCGGTGAACGCCACCAGCTCGTCGGGATCGGTGCAGGTCGTGTCGTGCAAGGGGCGATCGGTGGGGGCGTCGCCGAGACCGCCACAGTTGCGGATCAGGCCGGGAACGCGGTTCAGCCCGTCCAGCCGCACCGTCCGCCGCCCACTCGAGACGGTGCCGGTCCAGGTGTTACGGGTGACCGTCGCGTGGGCGTTCTGACTGAAGACCAGCGACGGCCGGCCGTTCACCGCCTCACTGAGCAGGCGTCCGTCGTACACGCCGACGCCAGCCGGGTCACCCGGTGCACCCGCAGCCGGGTCCAGCACGAAGAAGCCGGCGTTGACGGCAGCCGTAGCGCCACGCGCGGCCGCCAGAACGCTCGTGGTCTCCCGCCGTTCGATGTCGGGCCCGAAGTCACCGGCAAGGGACCCGCGAAACCTCCGAGGGTCGACGGTCAGCACCCGCACGACCCACGGACCACGGTCGGTGGACGCACCGTCCCACCCGGTGAACACGGTCGACCCGGCAAAACCCGCCGCCCGAACCGCGGCAAGCTGAGTGTCGGCCAAAGCCTTCGTGGGGTGATGGCCGACACGGACCCGAAACCCGAGCGAGCCACCCGCGAAGTCCGCCAGCCGCGGAGTGGTGACGTCCTCGACCCGCGGCTCGAACCCCGCGGACCGCAGCGCCGCGGCCAGCTGGTCGGCTGCCGCACGCGTGGACAGGGCGGTCGGCGGTGCGTCCGGATCCGGCCCACCACCGGGAATCGAGATCTCCACGGTCCAGCTGTCGGCAGAGTCGGCCACGCCACGGACGATCGTGGTCAGGGTGACACCAGGCTGAAGGGTCTCGGTGGTCCGGGTCTCCGGCAGACCACGCGGCCCAAGCGGCAGACCCCGCTCGTGGGCCTGCGCCACAGGCGCGGTGAGGAGCGCGCCGAGTAAAGCGGCTCCGCTGAGTACGACCAACCTACGCGTCCACATAAGACACCCCGTCCCGATCCGCGGTCGGGCAAACCCAACCACAGCAACCCGCCAATGTCACTGAGCTTGGGAGGCAGCGAGCAACACAAAAGGCGCAAAAGGCGCAAAAGGCAGAAAGGGAAGGAAGGGAAGGAAGGGAAGGAAGGGAAGAAAAGATCACGAACGGCAGAAAAAGCATGGAAAGGCATGGAAAGGCATGGAAAGGCATGGAAAGCAATACTGGCCCTACCAAGCCCACCCCCTTGCCAACCCACGCCCCCGGCCCACCCCTGCCCCGCACCCCGGAACCCCGGAACCCCGGCCCGGCCCGGCACCCACCCCGGCCAAGCCACGCAGCCAGAATCAGGCGTCCACCGTCACACCAGGAATCGCCTTGATCTCACCCAGAAAAGCCGGCGTCACCTTGATCGGATAGTCGTCCAAGGCCAACGTCACGCCGTTTTCCTTGTGGGCGAACCGCAGATGGACCGGAGTGTCACCCCGATGAGCGGTCAGGGTGTTCTTCAACTCCCCCACCACCTCGTCGTTCAGCTTGACCGGGTTGCACAGCAGGACGAAAGGGGTTTCCTCCTCCTCCGCCGCCGCTGACAGGTCAGCCTCGGAGAACTCGAGCGGGATCAGGCCAGAGCCGAAGACGGACATCTTGTCCTCGCGCCAGTTGACCCGGCCCTTCACCGCTACCGCCGCGTCCTCCACCAGGTCCTGCGACAGCACGGAGTAGCTCTTCGCGAAGAACAGGACCTCGATCGACGCGTCCAGGTCCTCGATCGTGCAGATGCACCACGGTTCGCCCTGCTTGTTCACGCGGCGTTCCATCGCGGAGATCATTCCCGAGAGGACCAGCTCGCCTTCCTTCGGCGGGTCGGCCAGGATTTCCGCGATCGGCTTCGGCGCGTGTTTGCGGAGTAGGCGTTGGGCGCCGTCCAGGGGGTGGGCCGACACGTACAGGCCCAGCATCTCCCGTTCGTACGCGAGGAGTTGCTTGCGTGGCCACTCCTCCTCGGTGAACTTCAGGTGTGCCAACGGGCTCGAGTCGCTCGACGGTGCAGAACCCTCGTCGTCGCCGAAGCCGAACAGGTCGAACTGGCCCATCGCCTCCTGGCGCTTCAGGCCGACGACCGCCTCCACCGCTTCTTCGTGCGCCTGGACCAGGGACAGGCGGGTGTGCTTCATCGAGTCGAACGCGCCCGCCTTCACGAGTGACTCGATCACCCGCTTGTTGCAGACCACCAGCTCCGACTTGTCCAGGAAGTCGGTGAAACTCGTGTAGTTGCCCTTTGCCTCGCGCGTCTTGATGATCGAGTCGACCACGTTCGCGCCGACGTTGCGGACCGCGCCCATGCCGAAGCGGATGTCGGTGCCGACCGCGGCGAAGCGCAGGCCGGACTCGTTGACGTCCGGGGGCAGCACCTTGATGCCGGAGCGGCGGCACTCGGACAGGTAGACCGCGCTCTTGTCCTTGTTGTCCGCCACCGACGTCAGCAGCGCGGCCATGTACTCGGCCGGGTAGTTGGCCTTGAGGTACGCGGTCCAGTACGACACCAGGCCGTAGGCGGCCGCGTGTGACTTGTTGAACGCGTAGCCCGCGAACGGGAGGATCGTGTCCCACAGCGCCTTGATCGCCGCGTCGGAGAAGCCGCCGGGGCGCAGGTCGCTCGCCTTCATGCCGGCCTGGAAGCGCTCGAACTCGGCGTCCAGCACCTCCTGCTTCTTCTTGCCCATGGCCTTGCGGAGCACGTCCGCCTGTCCCATGGAGTAGCCCGCGACCTTCTGGGCGATGAACATGATCTGCTCTTGGTAGACGATCAGACCATAGGTCTCGGACAGGATGTCCTTGAGCGGTTCCTGCAGCTCGGGGTGGATCGGCTTGATCTGCTGCCGCTTGTTCTTGCGGTCCGCGTAGTCGTTGTGGGCGTTCATGCCCATCGGGCCGGGGCGGTACAGGGCGCCGACCGCGACGATGTCCTCGAAGCCCGTCGGCTGCATGCGGCGCAGCAGGTCCCGCATGGGGCCACCGTCCAGCTGGAACACGCCGAGCGTGTCGCCCTTGGACAGCAGCTTGTACGTGTTCTTGTCGTCCAGGCCGAGGGTGTCGAGGTCGACGTCCTCGCCGCGGTTGCTGTTGATGTTGTCGATCGCGTCGCCGATGACCGTCAGGTTGCGCAGGCCGAGGAAGTCCATCTTCAGCAGGCCGATGGCCTCGCAGGACGGGTAGTCCCAGCCGGTGATGATCGAGCCGTCGTCACGCTGCCACAGTGGGATCGACTGCATCAGCGGCTGCGACGACAGAATCACGGCACATGCGTGCACACCCGCGTTGCGGATCAGGCCCTCGAGGCCACGGGCGGTCTCGAAGATCTTGCCGACCTCGGTGTCGGTCTCGATCAGCGTGCGGACCTCGGCGGCCTCGGCGTAGCGCTCGTGCTTCGGGTCCACGATGCCGGACAGCGGGATGTCCTTGGCCATGATCGGCGGCGGCAGCGCCTTCGAGATCCGGTCGGCGATCGCGAAGCCCGGCTGGCCGTGCAGGACCCGGGCCGAGTCCTTCAGCGCGGCCTTGGTCTTGATGGTGCCGAACGTGATGACCTGGGCGACCTTGTCCTGGCCGTACTTGTCCGTGGCGTAGGTGATCATCTCGCCACGCCTGCGGTCGTCGAAGTCGATGTCGATGTCGGGCATGGCCGTGCGTTCCGGGTTGAGGAACCGCTCGAACAGCAGGCCGTGCGGGATCGGGTCGAGGTTGGTGATGCCCAGCGCGTACGCGACCAGCGAGCCCGCCGCGGACCCACGGCCGGGACCCACCCGGATGCCCACCCGCCGCGCGTAGGACACCAGGTCGGCGACCACGAGGAAGTACGCCGGGAAGCCCTTCTGGATGATCACGTTCAGCTCGAACTCGGCCCGCTCGACGTACCCGTCGGGAATGCCGTCCGGGAAGCGCCAGTTGAGGCCGCGCATGACCTCCTTGTGCAGCCAGCTGGGCTGGTCCTCGCCCGCCGGCACGTCGAACACCGGCATCCGGTCGGCGAAGGCCCAGACGTCCTCGTAGGACTCGACACGCTCGGCGATCAGCAGCGTGGAGTCGGCCGCGCCGGGGACCTCCTTGTCCCAGTACTCACGCATGTCCTCGGCGGACTTCAGGTAGTAGCCGTCGCCGTCGAACTTGAAGCGGTTCGGGTCGGACAGCGTCTTGCCGGACTGCACGCAGAGCAGGGCGGCGTGGTCGTCGGCCTGGTCCTTGGTGACGTAGTGCGAGTCGTTGGTGGCCAGTGGCCGCAGGTCGAGCTTCCTGCCGATGTCCAGCAGGCCCTCACGCACCGACCGCTCGATCGGCAGCCCGTGGTCCATCAGCTCCAGGAAGAAGTTCTCATGGCCGAAGATGTCCCGGTAGTCGGACGCGGCCTGGATCGCCTCGGCGGTCTGACCAAGACGCAGCCGGGTCTGGACCTCGCCGGACGGGCAGCCCGTGGTCGCGACGATGCCCCTCGCGTGCTCGGCGATCAGCTCGCGGTCCATGCGGGGCTTGCGGTAGTAGCCCTGGATGGAGGCGAGCGAGGACAGCGTGAACAGGTTGCGCAGACCCGTCGCGTCGGCGGCGAGCATGGTCATGTGCGTGTACGCGCCGCCACCCGAGACGTCACCGCCCACGCCCTCGTCGTCGGAGCTGCGCTGGCGGGCCTCGCCCCAGAAGACCGGCTTCTTGTGGTAGCGGCTGTTGGGCGCGACGTAGGCCTCGATGCCGATGATCGGCTTGACGCCGATCTTCTTGGCCGACTGGTAGAACTCGTCGGCCCCGTACATGTTGCCGTGGTCGGTCATGCCGACCGCGGGCATGCCGAGCCGCGCGGCCTCCTTGATCAGCGGCGCGACCTTGGCGGCGCCGTCGAGCATCGAGTACTCGGTGTGCACATGGAGATGAACGAACGAGTCAGCCGCCACGAGGCACCACCCTACGACGCGGTGACGCGGGGTTGAACGACCGGCTCATGGTGTGTCTTCATGCGGGGTGTTGTACCTCGGACCACCGACAACGAGCGAAGCCCACGGCGCGGATCAGCGGGCACCGCCGCGCGAAAGGCATGATCGACGGCATGCGCTTCCGGCCCATCTCGCCCGATCTGCTGGTCACCGAAGTGGCCGAGATGATCATCACCCGATCGGGCACGGACTGGACCAGGGTGGCGGTCGACGGGGCGCCGCCGGCCGCACCCGGGGAGCTCGCCGACCGGCTCGCCGACGAGCTGCGGGTGCGCGGGCGGGCGGTGCAGCGGGTGTCCGCCGCGGACTTCCTGCGGCCGGCGTCGCTGCGGTTCGAGCGTGGCCGGACCGACCCGGACGCCCGGTACGACGACTGGCTCGACGTGGGCGCGCTGACCCGCGAGGTGTTCACGCCGCTCGGCCCCGGCGGGTCCGGGCGGGTGCTGCCCTCGTTCTGGAACGCGGCGACCGACCGCGCCACGCGGGCGGACTACGTGGACCTGCCGCGCCCCGGCGTGCTCGTGCTCGACGGCGAGCTGCTGCTCGGCCGCGGCCTGCCGTTGGACTGTGCCGTTCATCTGTGGATCTCCCCTGCCGCCCTGCGGCGGAGGTTGTCCGACGCATGGGCGTTGCCTGCCTTCGAGCGCTACCACTCGACCGTGCGGCCGCTCGACCACGCCGACTTCGCGGTACGAGTGGACGATCCGGCGCACCCGGCGCTGCTCGACGGGTAGTTTATCGAACATTCGAGCGAACGCACCTCGGGGCCGGCCGGACAGGTCACGTCGAAGCGCGGCCGCCGAACGGGTGCGGCAGACTCTTGCCCGGCAGTCGACTGAGGAGGACTTACATGGCAACCATCCGCACCGCCAACGCGCACTGGGAGGGCTCGCTGCTCGAGGGCGCCGGCACCGTCTCGCTGGACTCGTCCGGCATCGGTTCCTACGAGGTGTCCTGGGCGTCCCGGGCGAACGACGCCAACGGGAAGACCAGCCCGGAGGAGCTCATCGCGGCGGCCCACTCGACCTGCTACTCGATGGCGCTCTCGCACGCCCTCGCCGGCGCGGGCACGCCGCCGCAGACGGTCGACACGAAGGCCGACGTCACGTTCCAGCCCGGGGAGGGGATCACGGGGATCCACCTCACCGTGCGGGCCTCGATTCCGGGGATCTCCTCGGAGGACTTCGCGAAGACCGCCGAGGAGGCCAAGGCGAACTGCCCGGTGTCGAAGGCGCTTGCCGGGACGACGATCACGCTGGATGCGGCGTTGGTCTGAGGGTCTCTGCCGTTTCTGGCCGTTTGCGGGCGGGCCGGGCGGCCGGGGGCCGGGGGCGCGTTGGGAGGCGGGGCTGGGCCGGGGGTCGATCCGGTCCGGCTGCTTGACGCTTGAGGGCCTTCGCTGGTTGGGAGGAGACGGCCGGGAGGTTGGGGCGTTTGGGAGGGCACCGCTGAGCCTCCGGCGTCTTGGCCTGGCCGGTTGAAGCACGGACTCCTCACTGGCCTGGACCGCCGCGGCGGGAAGGAGCCGGCCGCTCGGCCGCCTCCCGCTTGGGAAGAGTCGGCCGCGAGGTTGGGACGTTCGGGAGAGCATCTCTCAGCCTCCGGCTTGGCCCGGCTGGTCGAAGCCTGTGGTGGGAAGGACACGTCCAGGCTTGGCCCCGCCAAGGGGGCGGGCGAGGCGGAACGCGCACTCGCGGTGTCGTGGGGGTGCCTCTTGGGACGCTCTACGTCGCGAAGGGCACCCCCGCCAACCTGGTGAAAGGGCGCGACTCCCCCGGTTTTTCCGCGTAGCGTGCTGGCATGATCGAGGGGTTGCGGTTGCGGCCGGTGGCCGAGTCGGATCTTGACTCGTTGGATGCCATGTTCAACGATCCGGCCGCCATCGGGGAGTTCAACTGGGGTGGGTTCGTCGGCGGGGGGCAGTGGCGGCGGCGGTTCGCGGAGAACGGGCTTCTCTCCGACGACAAGAGCGTGCTGATGGTCGCGCTGGATGACGAGACGCTCGGGTTCGTGTCGTGGTTTCGGGTGATGACGGGGAACGTGACCTACTGCCTCGAGTTCGGGATCAGCCTGTGGCCGGACGCTCGTGGCAAGGGGTACGGAGCGGCCGCCCAACACC
The DNA here is from genome assembly GCF_035634895.1 of Actinophytocola sp. Lineage (GTDB taxonomy): Bacteria > Actinomycetota > Actinomycetes > Mycobacteriales > Pseudonocardiaceae > Actinophytocola. The sequence continues at coordinate 34,759 of NZ_DASQCC010000150.1, forward strand.
TTCTCGCCCGCTACCTGTTCGCGCATGCGCCGATCAACCGGGTGCAGGCCGTCACCGAGGTCGACAACCTGGCCGAGCAGCGGGCCCTGGAGAAGGCCGGTTTCACGCGTGAGGCCGTGATGAAGGGGCGCACGTTCCGGGACGGCGCGTGGCGGGACGAGGTCCTCTACCGCATGGTGCGCACCGAACTCACAGGCGGAGACACCACTCCAGCGGGCTGACCAGGATCCTCGTGTTCGCCCTGCCGTTCCACACCGTCGGGGCGCCGGCGGAGTTCAGGGCCGTCACCACCTCCTTGGCCACCGTCGTGGGGTCCGTGCCGTCGAAGGTTCCGTAGGACAGGTACAGGCCGGCGCCGGATGCGGCTGCCTCGGTGTCCTGCTGGTGGAAGAAGACGTAGCCGTGGTCGCCTTCCCGTGCCGCCGCGCCGATCTCGGCCGTGCCGCAGGTGCCGCAGCAGGTGAAGTTGGCCCTGGCCACGATGCCGGGCATGGACTCCAGCACGGCCAGCACCCGCTCCGCATCGGTCTCCGCCGGCCAGGTCGCCTGCTCGGCCACGCGGGCCTGCCACAGCCGATCGACCCGCGCCGCCAGGTCCGCCTCCGCGTACTGGTCCTCGAAGTACTCGACGGCGACCGCCACGACCTCGTCCCGGCCGGTGAAGCCGCCGTGGACCAGGGGGCGGGCGAACTCCTCGATCTCCTCGACCTCTTGGGGCTCGAGCACGGTCAAATCTCCTCGGGGAAGGCGATCAGGTGGGACCCGGTGTCGGTGTGGGCCGAACCCATCTCGTGGCCGCCAGGGTCCGCACTGGGTGGCCACGGTCGAGAGCGAGCATGCGCGGCAGTGTTCCACCATCCGGACGGGCGACGAAAATCCCCGAGACGAACGGGCATGCCTTGTTTCAGGATGCGGGGATGGACTTCTCGATCGTGCTGGCGTTCGCCGTCGCCTGTGTCGTGATCAGTGTCGTGCCCGGGCCGGACATGATGTTCATCATGGCCAACGGGATCGCGCGGGGGCGGGCCGCGGGGGTGGTCGCCGCCGCGGGCATGTCCAGTGGGATCGTCGGGCACACCGTCGCCGCCGCGCTCGGGCTCGGTGCGTTGCTGCAGGCGGCGCCCGTCGCGCTCGATGCCGTGCGGATCGCGGGGGCGGTCTTCCTCGTCTACCTCGCGATCATCACCCTGCGGTCGGCCAAGGACGTGGCCCGTACGGCGCCGACCAGGTTCGGGCAGCGATCGCTGCGCCGCACCTACCTGATGGCCATGCTCGTCAACCTCTCCAACCCCAAGGTCGTGCTGTTCTACGTCGCGTTCCTCCCGCAGTTCGTCACCGAGGGCGGGTGGCCGGTGCCGGTCCAGTTCCTCGCCATGGGCGCGATCCTCATCGTCATCGGGTTCTCCGTGGACGCGACCGTGGGGCTCGCCGCCGGAACGCTCGCCAGGGTGCTCCTGCGCAGGCCGGGCATCCAGCGCTGGCTGAACCGGGTGTCGGCGGCCATCTTCGGCGGGCTCGCCGTGCGGCTGGTGGCCGATCGGTAGACTCCGAACGGTCCAGCAAGGGGGAAATCGTGACGCGGCGTTCCTCTGTTGTCGCACTCTCGGCCGTCGTGGCCGTGTTGATCGTCCTACTGCTGCTGGTCGACTTCCGGAACTTCATGGACCTGCGGGTCTACCGCGCGGGTGGGCAGGCCTGGCTGGACCGCTTCTCGCTCTACTCCGACGCGTTCGCCCACCGCTACCACACCAAGGGCCTGCCGTTCACCTACCCGCCGGTCTCCGCGCTGCTGTTCACCGGGTTCGCGCTGGTGCCGTGGGACGTGGCCGTCGCGCTGGTGACCGTCCTGTCGCTGCTCGCCATCGTCGGCGTGGCGATGCTCGTCGTCCCGCGCCGGACGGCCGCCGCCGTCGCCACGGTGGTCGTCGGCGGAGTGCTGCTCGAACCGGTCCGCCTGACGCTCGGGTTCGGCCAGATCAACCTGATCCTGATGGTGCTGGTCGTCGCCGACTGTCTGCTGCCGCGCACGCGGTGGCCACGTGGGCTGCTGATCGGGCTCGCGGCCGCCGTCAAGCTGACGCCGCTCGCGTGCCTGCTCTTCTTCGCGACGCGGCGGGAGTGGCGGCCGGTGGTGACCGCGGTCGCCGCGTTCGTCGTGGCGACGCTGGTGGCGTGGGTCCTGTCCCCCGGCGACACCCCGGCGTACCTGTCCGCGGTGCTGGACGACCCGGCCCGGATCGGCGGGCTGACCTACACCGGCAACCAGTCGCTCAACGGGTTCTGGCACCGGCTCGGGCTCGGCGGCACGCTCACCACGGGGCTGTGGCTCGCGTCCTCGTTGGTCGTCGTCGCGGTGGCGTGGTACGGCGCACGGCGCGCGCATGCCGAGGGCGACAGGCTGGGCGCCCTGCTCGCGGCCGCCATCGCCGGGCTGCTGGTCTCGCCGGTCTCCTGGTCGCACCACTGGGTGTGGATCGTCCTCGCCGGCGTCTGGGTGGCGCCCCGGCTGCGCGAGTGGCGCTGGCCGGCCCGGATCGTGGCCGGCGTCGGCGCGGTGCTGTTCGCCGCGCCGCTGCACTGGGTGCTGCCCAACCGGTTCGACCGGGAGCTGCACTGGGCGTGGTGGCAGCACATCGTGGGCAACGAGTTCTCCTGGTACGGCCTGGCGATCCTGGTCGTGCTGGCTAGGCCGTCAGTAGCTCGCTGGTCTCGCCGTCGTACACCAGAAGACGTCCAGGCGCCGGAGCCGCGGTCATAGTCGTGCCGACCGCCGGTTCCTCGTGTTCCGGCACGGTCAGGCCGACCAGCACCTCGCCGGGGCACTCCAGGGTCACGAGCGACGTCACGCCCAGGTTCTCGACGATCGACACCACCCCGGTGATGCCCTCGGCGCCGGGCTGGAGGTACTCGGGGCGGATGCCGGCCACGACCGGGGTGCCGTCGGCCAGGGTCAGGTCACCCGGCGGGGCAAGCATCGCCCCCGCGACCTCGACCCGACCGTCACGGACCGTGCCGGACAGCAGGTTCATCGGGGTCGAGCCGATGAAGTTCGCCACGAACGTGTCCGCCGGGCGCTGGAAGACGTCCTTCGGTGTGCCCAGCTGGCGGATCCGGCCCTCGGCCATCACCGCGATGCGGTCGGCCAGCGCCAGGGCCTCCGCCTGGTCGTGGGTCACGAACACCGTGGTCAGGCCCAGGTCGTGCTGCAGGCGCTTGAGGAACGTCCTCGCCTCCAACCGCAGCCGGGCGTCCAGGTTCGACAGTGGCTCGTCGAGCAGCAGCACGTCCGCGGACATGGCGATCGCGCGGGCCAGCGCCACCCGCTGCTGCTGGCCACCGGACAGCTGCCCGGGGCGCCGCGCCAGCAGTGCCGACAGACCGAGACCAGCGGAGGTCGACGTGGCCGCGTCCTGCTGCGCCTGCTTCGACGCCCGCCGCACACGCAGCGGGTAGGCGATGTTCTGGGCGACGGTCATGTGTGGGAACAGGGCGTAGTCCTGGAACACCATGGCGACACCGCGCTTGCCGGCGTCGACGCGGGTGACGTCGCGATCGCCCAGCGAGATCGTGCCGGCCGACGACTCCTCCAGGCCGGCGATCGTGCGCAGCAGGGTCGTCTTGCCGCAGCCGGACGGGCCGAGAAGCGCGAAGAACTCGCCGTCCGCGACGGACAGGTCCAGGCCGTCGACCGCACGCACCCCGTTCGGGTACACAGTGGACAGTCCGGTCAGCTCGATGGCCGCCATCGGCACACCCCCTCGTCCGCTCCGTGGACCGCTCCGCAAGCTCCACTCATGCCTTGATCCCTCCGTGGAAGCGGAACCCGTACCGCTTGCTGACGAACAGGTACAACGCCACCACCGGGACCGCGTAGAGCAGCGAGAACACCGGGATCACCGTGAGGTTCGCGCTGCCGCCCTCGTCCTTGAGCGTGCGCAGCAGCACGGCGGCCGGCTGCTCGGACACGTCGCGCAGCAGCAGGAACGGCAGTAGGAAGTTGCCCCAGGCCTGCACGAACGCCCACACCGTGATCGTCGCGATGCCCGGCCGCGCGACCGGCAGGACCACGTGCCGCAGCACCTGGCCCGGCGACGCGCCGAACACCCGCGCGGACTCCTCGTACGAGCGCGGCACCGAGTCGATGAAGTCCTTCAGGATGAAGATCGCCGCCGGCAGCATGCCGCCCGCGATCACCAGGCCGGTCGCGTACTGCGAGTTGATCAGGCCGAGCTGGAGCATCATCACGAAGATCGGCACCATCGCCGCGGTGCCGGTGACCACGCTGGACAGCAGCAACAGCACGTACAGCAGGGCGTCCCGGCCCGGGATGCGGACGCGGGACAGGGCATAGGCCGCAAGGGTGCCCAGTGCCGTGGTCACGATCGTCGCCACCGCGCACAGGAGGACCGAGTTGAGCAGCGAGCCCAGCGCGTACGGGTGGGAGAAGGTGACGCGCCAGTTGTCGAGCGTCCAGTCCGGCCAGCGCAGGCCGACGCCCGGGTCGCTGTCGAACGGCGCGGACGCCAGCCACAGCGTGGGGACCGCGAAGAACGCCAGCAGGGCCGCGATCAGGACGGTGTAGAGGGAACGGCGCAGCATCGCGTTGAAGCTCACGCGCGCCTCCGTAGCAGGAGCAGGTACCCCAGCGACACCAGCAGGTTCACGATCAGCAGCAGGAACGAGATCGCCGCCGAGTAGCCGAGCTCCCCGTTCGCGATGGCCTGCTGGTAGATGAAGACCGGCAGCGTCTCCGACTCGTGGTTCGGGCCGCCCGCGGTGAGCAGGAACGGCGTGAAGTCGTTGGCGGTCCACAGGGAGATGAGCAGCGTGTTGGTGAGCACGTGCCCGCGGATGTGCGGGAACACGACGTCCCGCACGGTCTGCCAGCCGCTCGCGCCGATGGTCTTCGCCGTCTCCAGCTGTGAGGGCGGCACCGCGGCCAGCGCCGAGCCGTACAGCATCATCGAGAACGCGGTGCCCCGCCAGGTGTTGAACACGATCAGCGAGGCCATCGGGTACTCGACGAGCCACGCCGTGGAACCGTCGCCCAGCAGGGTGTTCAGTGTGCCGCCGTCGCGGTCGAGCACCGCGGTCCACAGGTACGCGACGACCACGCTGGGCAGGATCCACGCCAGCAGGACGAAGGTCTCGACCGTGCGGCGGACGACCGGACGGGCGGACCGCAGCACCCACGCGAGCGCGAAGCCGAGGAGGTTCTGGCCCAGCACCGCGGAGCCGGCGACGAACAGCAGCGTCAGCCAGACCGCGTTGCCGAACAGCGCGTCGTCCAGGCCGGCCATGAAGTTCGACAGGCCCACGAACGACGGCGCGACCGAGTTCGGCCCGGTCAGCGTGTAGTTCGTCAGTCCTATGTAGATGGTCCAGAGGGCCGGGAAGACCAGGAACAGGCCGATGAGCAGCAGCGCGGGCGACACGAACCCGACCGCCCGCGCCACGCCGAGGCCGGAGGCGTCCCGCTGTGTTGGATGGGTCGCTCCGCTCATCCGCGGGCCGCCTCCCTCCCTCGTCGCAGAGCTCGACGCTCGTTCCTCGCTCCCGAGCCCTGCTCCTCGCTCAGTCCGGCGGCGGCTCCTTCGCTTCTCTCCCTACTTCGCAACTTTGTCCTCGCCAACGGCCTTGATCAGCGCGTCCTGGTAGGCGGCGGCCGCCTCGTCGGCGCTCTTGCCGGCGATGATGTCGGCGGTCGCCTGCTGCAGGGCGGTCGACACCTTGGGGTAATCCGCGAGCCCCGGCCGGTAGCGGGTGATCGGCAGGACCTTCTCGGCGATGAAGCCCAGCATCGGGTCGTTTTTCAGCACCTCTTCGTTGACGTCCTGGCGCTGCGTGATCTGCGCGGTGTCGCCGAGCCGCTCCTTGGTGGCCTTGGCGGAGTTGATGAACTGGAGCAGCTCCCACGCCTGCTGCGGGTACTTCGTCTTCGGGTTGATCACGCGGATCGAGCCGCCGGACATGCTGACGTAGTCCTGACCGCCGACACCCGCGCCCGGGTTCATGGCGGGGATCTTGGCCCAGCCGACGGCGGTGTCCCGGTCGGCCATCTTCGCGACGCCGACGGTCGGGTCGACGACCGAACGCCAGAAGTAGTCGCTCTCGAACAGGATGCCGATCTTGTTCTGGGCGAACTCCTCGAACGACTTGTCGCGGCCCTTGGCCTCCTGCGCGAGCACCGGGTCGCCGAGGTTGCCGCGGTAGACCTGCTGGTAGAGGTTGAGGACCGCCTTGATCTCCTTGGTGGCGCCCTGCCACCTGCCGCCCTGGTAGATCTCGGTGCCGGTGCCGGCGAGCAGCGGGAGGACGCCCTGCATGGTCGTCGCCTCTGTCATGGCGGTGCCGGCGTTGAGCTGGATCGGGGTGACGCCGGGGAGCTGCTTGAGGCTGACGGCCGCGGCGGTGATGTCGTCCCAGCTCGTCGGCTGCCAGTCGGCCGGCAGACCGACCTGCGCGAAGAGCTTCTTGTTGAAGAAGATCACGCGTCCGTCGGTGCCGACGGGGATGCCGTACCGCTTGCCGCCCAACTCGCCGAGCTTCTGCACCGCGTCGGGGATCTGCGGCCAGCCGTCCCACGCGTCGACCTTGCCCTTGCCGACGAGGTCGTCGAGGGGCCTGACCTGGCCGCCCTCCGCGAACTCGCCGAGCCAGATGCCGTCGATCTCGACGACGTCACCGCCGACGTCGGTGTTGAAGTCGAGGGCGATCTTGGCCTTGTACTCGCCGTCGTCCACGCCGCTGCCGTCGAACTTGACCGTGGCGTTGACACCCTTGGCCTTCTGCTGCCTGGTGAACTCCGGGATCACCCAGTCGGTGATCCACTTCGCCATGAGGTCGTTCTTGCCGCCGGCGACCGCGTTCGCCGTGATGGTGAGGGTCACGTCCTTGGCGTCCGCGTTGCGGCCGCTGTCCGAGTCCTGCTGCTGCCCGAGGCAGCCCCCCAGCGCCATCGTGGCGACGGCGGTAATCGCCAAAGTTCGCCGAGCTCGCATCTCCGGCACCTCTCGTCATCGAGTTCGTTGGCTTTTCACCAACAGCGGTCCGAACAGGACGGAGATTAGCCCGGCGCGGTGGCGAGCGCGACTATGACGCCGACGCGGCACGAAGATCGGCACGAAACCGCAACTCATTGTGTGTGAACGCGCGACTCAGTGTGTGTGAACGCGCGACTCGCGGGGGGTGCCGGCCAGGGCCAGGGTGGCGCCGTCGTGGCTGCACAGGATGTGGCCGTGGGCGCCGGGTGGGTCGAAGGTGTCGCGGTCGAAGCGGACCTTGTGGGTGGCCTCGGGGCCGATGAGCAGGGTGCCCGGGGCGTCCAGTGCGATCAACTTGCCGTCGACCGGGAGCAGGACCGGGCCGGTGCGGTCCGCCGAGACGGCGGTGCGGCCGGCTCGCAGGCCTTCCAGTACGGCCGGGACCAGTTCTTCGGCGTTGCGGGCGTGGGAGTCGACCGCCACCCACGTGGTCGGGGCGCCCAGGCGGACACCGGCGTCGGGGCCGTGCCAGTCGCTGCCGCCGATGGGGGTCGCCGCCGTTCCCCATGCCTGCCACCACGCCACCGGGCCGCCCCACTCCGGTGACTGCCAGCTGGAGTGCCACACCTCGGCCAGCGGCGGGTGTTCCGGCAGCGGATGCCGCCACGCGCAGTCGCCGCCGAGCGGGTGGTTGATCGACAGCAGGCCGCCGCGCTCGCGGACGGTCTTCACCCAGTTGGCCGCCGGCTCGCGGAAGTCGACCCAGCCGATGTCGCCGAAGGCGTTGGCATGGCCGAACTCCGTGGTGATCTCCTGGCCGGGGATCAGCGCGATGCCATACCTGCGACCAACCTCGGCCAGCTCGGCGTGGTGGCTGACGGTGTTGTGGTCGGTGACCGCCAGCGCGTCCAGGCCCGCCGCGACGGCCGCGGCGGCCAGCTCCGCGACGGTCGCCGTGCCGTCGGAGTGCAGCGTGTGGGCGTGCAGGTCGGTAGCGACCCAGCGCAGGCCGGCGGCGGCGGGCAGGCCGCGCGGCCGCGGTTTCGCCGGCACGGGCGGGTCGAGGCGCTTCGCGGGCAGTTCGACGTCCTCGTCGGTGCGGATCGTGACGGTGACGTCGATGCCGTTGGCGGGCAGGCGATGCAGGCCGAGCACCACGTGCCACTCCCCTGGCTCCAGGTCGCCGGCGACGTAACCGGGCGTGGCCGCGTCCGGGGTGATCACGTAGCTCCGCCGGGCGCCGCCGGACCAGCCGCGCCACCCCCGCGCGCCCTCGCAGCCCAGGTCGATCACGGCGCCTGCCGCCTGGTCGAACTCCAGCTCGACGGCGATGGACCGGCAGCCCGGCGGCACGTCGAACGGAAGCAGTGGCCAGTGTTTGTCAGCTCTCAGATCGCGGGTCCAGAAGCCTCTGTGGATCTTGGGGGCGCCCATGGGTAGATCCTGCCAGTAACGGATGGGACAGGAGAGAGGAGAATGCATCCGCTGGGCGCGGCTTCCGCCGCGATGGTCGAGTGGACGGGGTAGCGTGCGAGCCGTGACGGATCCGGTAGACGTCCGCCTCCTTGGCTTGGTTGCCGAGATGGGCAGAGCAGCGGTGCACGAGGTGGCCGCCCGACTGGGGATGGACCCGCGGGAGGTCGCGTCACGCCTGGTGGCGCTCTCGGCGACCGGGTTGCCGCTGCTCGTGGGGGTCGAATGTGACCCCGTCCGCCTCCGCCAGGCCGCGGCGGCCATGATGGCCGCGTCGTCACCGCAGTACGGGATGCCCTACGGCGTGCAGGGCACGCCGACCGGGCCGTACCCGCCCTCCGGGCCGATGCCCGTGCCGGGCCCTGTTCCCGGTCCGTACGGCCAGCCGCAGCAGGGACCGTCCGGCCCGCATTCGGTGCCACAGCCGGTCATGCCGCGCACGGGACCACCCAGCTCCCCCTTCCCCGCCCAGACCGGACCACCCAGCCAGCCGTTCCAGTCGCCGGTTCCACAGCAGCAGCCCATGCCTCAGGTGGAGGCCCCGATCAGCATGTGGGGCCCGCCGCAGACGTCGACGTGGGCCCGGGGGGACGGACCACCGCAGGATGTGACACAGCCCACGGTCCGCGCGGAGAAGCCGGACGTGCGGCACGGCAGGGTCGGCACGGCCCTGCAGACCGAGGGGCTGGAGGGCGAGCGGCTGTCGATCACGCTCGTGGAGGTCGTCGACCCGGCCGACTACCTGTTCACCGCCGCCGGCTACCGGCTGCAGGAGGGTGAGCGGTCGGTGGTCGTGCACACGGAGCTGACCAACCGCGGCAACGTGGCGTTCCAGTCGCTGCCGGACCTGTACCTGGTGCTGGTGACGCCGGACGGGAAGACCATCTCGAAGGCGCCGGTGTCGCTGTCGTCGCGGCCACCGCACCGGATCGGCGTGCCACCCGGCGAGACGCAGGGCGGCCACACGGTCTACGTGGTGCCGGAGCACACGGAGGTCACCTCGGTGCGCTGGAGTCCGCGCCCGGACGAGGAGTCCCGCGCCCTCACGTGGACCGTCGAGAACTAATACCTGTCCCGGGATCTCTGGTCGGACTGGTCACCGGACAGCCGGAACACCCGCGACACCCATGATCTGCGCTTCTCGGGTTGCTGCTGCCCGGGTGGCTGGATGGCGGGGATCGGCGAGGTCGGCGGCTCGGTGCGGTGCTCATCTGCCTGCGGATAGGAGCCCGCGGACGCGAAGCCGGCCGGCTGGTGGTGGTTGGGCTGTGCCGGCGCGGGTTGTCCGTAGCGACCCGGGGCGTGGCGCGGCCCAGTGGCGAAGCCGGGTTCGCTCGGTGCGTCGTCGTCCGCGCGACGGCCGTCCGGTTCGAGGTCGGAGGGCGGCGCCGGCGGGCCGCCGCCGATCACCGGCGGCGCGACACCGTCCACGAGGAAGTGCTCCACCGGGTCGCCGTCCGCCTTCTCGCTCGGCACGCCGCACCACCGCCCCTCGTTGGGTTGTCGCCCAAAGTACGCGAACGCGAGGGTTTGTGGGAGATTCTCAGCTCTCGTCGGTCAGCAGGTCCAGCGCCGCCTGGAGGTCCGCCGGGTACTCGCTGGTGAACTCCACCCACCGGCCGTCCGCCGGGTGGTGGAACGCGAGTCTCCTGGCGTGGAGCCATTGGCGGGCCATGCCCAACCGCTTCGCCAGGACCGGGTCGGCGCCGTAGGCCAGGTCGCCGACGCACGGATGGCGCAGTGCCGCGAAGTGCACGCGGATCTGGTGTGTCCGCCCGGTCTCCAGCCGGATCGCCACCAGCGACGCCGCGCGGAACGCCTCCAGCGTCTCGTAGTGCGTGACGCTCGGCCGCCCGCTCGCGACGACCGCGAACTTGTAGTCGTGCTTGGGATGCCGGTCGATCGGCGCGTCGATCGTGCCGGCGGACGGGTCCGGGTGGCCCTGCACCAGGGCGTGGTAACCCTTGTCGACCGTCCGCTCCTTGAACGCGCGCTTCAGCACGGTGTACGCGTGCTCGCTCTTGGCCACCACCATGACCCCCGTGGTGCCCACGTCCAGCCGGTGCACGACGCCCTGCCGCTCGGCCGCGCCGGACGTCGACACCCGCACGCCCGCGGCCGCCAGTCCGCCGATGACCGTCGGGCCCGTCCAGCCGGGGCTCGGGTGCGCGGCGACGCCGACCGGCTTGTCCACGACCACGATGTCGTCGTCCTCGTGGATGACCGCCAGACCCGGGACCTCGATCGCGGGCACCGGCTCGCCCTCGCGCTCCGGCTCGGGCAGCGTGATCTCCAGCCACGCGCCCGCGGTGAGGCGGTCGGACTTGCCGGCGGGACGCCCGTCCAGGCTCACGTCACCGGACTCGGCGATCGCGGCGACCGTCGTGCGGGACAGGCCGAGCAGCTTGGCCAGGCCGGCGTCCACGCGCATGCCGTCGAGCCCGTCCGGGACGGGCAGGGTGCGTGAGTTCATTTCTTCCCCGCCGTCCGCCGGCCGTCGTAGTCGCGGCCCAGCAACGCCATCAGCACGATCAGCGCGCCACCGCACACGATCGACGAGTCCGCCACGTTGAACACCGGGAACACGTCGCCGTTGGGTGCGAACGGCGACAGGAAGTCGACGACGTGCCCGTGCAGCGCGCCGGGCGCGCGGAAGAACCTGTCGACCAGGTTGCCGACGGCGCCGGCCAGCACGAGCGACAGGCCGATGGCCCAGCCGACGGACCGCAGCTTGGGCATCACCCAGATGATCCCGACGACGACCGCGAGCGCGATCAGCGTGAGCACCCAGGTCATGCCGGTGGCCATGCCGAACGCGGCACCGGGGTTGCGCACGATCTGCAGGTAGAACAGCCCACCCAGCACGCGGACCGGCTGCTCGCCCTCGAGCGCGGTCAGCGCGGCCTGCTTGGTGATCAGGTCGGCGGCCAGCACGATCGGCGCGACGATCGCGACGAGCCATGCCCGCCGGGGCGGCAGGGGCGGCACCACCGGTGTCTCGGTGTCAGCCTCCGCGTCGGCGCTGGTCTCGTCGGGCGAGGATGATGAATCGCTCGCAAGCTCGCTCACGAAACCCATTGTCCACGGTCCGGTCACTCACTCAGGAAGGCGGGCAGCTCACGGGGATCGTCGACCGGTGCGTACCGGCCGTCGACCAGCGTGTACCCGACGCCGGGGCCGTGGCTGACCAGGCTGCGCAGCGCGGTGAGCAGGCGGTCGACGTGCTCGGCGGTGCTGCCGAGGCCGACGCTCGCCCGCAACGCGCGGTCACCGGACAGCCGCCGGACCGCGATGTGCGCGCAGAACGCGCCGTCCCGCACACCGATGCCGTGCTCGGCGGACAGGTACGCGGCGACCAGGCCGGGGTCGTGGCCGTCGACGGTGAAGCTGACGACGCCCACGCGCGGCGAGTCGTCGCCGAAGATCGACAGCTGCCGCACGCCGGGGATGGCGGCGAGCCCGGTACGCAGCCGGTCGAGCAGATCCTCCTCGTGCGCGAACACCACGTCCCAGTGCCTGCTCAACGTCCGGCAGGCCACGGCCAGCGCGTGCGCGCCGACCACGTTCGGCGAGCCGGCCTCGTGCCGCTCCGGGCCGTAGTGCCACGACACGGCCCGCTCGGTGACCTGGCGGGTCGCGCCGCCGCCTGCCAGGTACGGGTGCGCCGCACGCAGCCAGTCGGCCCGCCCGACCAGCGCGCCGGCGCCGAAGGGGGCGTACAGCTTGTGCCCGGAGATCGCGACGTAGTCGACGTCCAGCGCGTGGATGTCGACCGGGCGGTGCGGGGCGAGCTGGGCGGCGTCGAGGACGATCCGGGCGCCGTGCCGGCGGGCGACGGCGGACAGGCGGGCGACCGGCCACAGCTCACCGGTGACGTTCGCGGCGCCGGTGACCACGACGAGCCGCGGCCCGGTCGGCGTCCGCGCGAGTGCCTCGTCGAGGTCGCGCTCGACGTTCGCGGTCGGGGTGACGCGGTACACGTACGGGCCGCGCCACGGCAGGATCGCGGCGTGGTGGTCGGTGTCGAAGACGATCACGGACGTGCGCTGCGGCACGGCCCTGGCCAGCAGGTTCAGCGCGTCGGTCGTATTGCGGGTGAAGATCACCTCTTCGGTGCGGCGGGCGCCGACGAAGTCGCGGACCGCCTCCCTGGCCTGCTCGTACACCTTCGTGGACACCTGGGAGGCGAACCCGGCGCCCCGGTGCACGCTCGCGTACCAGGGCAGCAGCTCGTCCACCGCGTCCCGGACGGCGTCGAGACAGGGTGCGCTGGCCGCGTGGTCGAGGTTGGCGTACTGGACGTGCCGGCCGTCCACCAGCGGCACGGTGAGCCGGCTGCCGGCCACCGTGGGCAGCTCGCTGCTCGGTGCTTCGACCGCGGCTCGGGCATGGGGGATCGCAAGCGTCATCGAGGCGCTCTCCTGGCTCGGGGACCCCGGTGGGTCCGCGCTTGCCCACCCGCAGGTCGCGGGAGGCCTGGTCCTCACCCGGGGCACCCCACCGCGGTTGGAGGGTTGCCGTCCAGCTAGCCGGGGCTTCGCGCTGGCTCTCATGACCTTCGTGAAGAAAAGGTAGCCGATGGCCCGCAGAACTGTCCAACGGTTGTGACCCTTGCCAGACTGACGGCATGGCGGACTACGACCTGCTGGTGTTGGGCTCCGGACCAGGTGGACAGAAGGCGGCGATCGCGGCCGCGAAGCTCGGCGCGTCCGTGGCGCTGATCGAGCGGCGGAACATGATCGGCGGCGTGTGCATCCAGACGGGCACGATCCCGTCGAAGACGCTGCGTGAGGCCGTGCTGTACCTGACGGGCATGTCCCAGCGGGACCTGTACGGGCAGAGCTACCGGGTCAAGGAGGACATCACGATCGGCGACCTGACCGCGCGCACGTCGCATGTGGTCGGTCGCGAGGTGGACGTGATCCGCAGCCAGCTGACCCGCAACGGGGTCGCGATACTGCCCGGCCTCGGCCGGTTCGTCGACCCGCACACGATCCAGGTGTCCGACGGCAGCGGGCAGGAGCGCAAGGTCACGGCCGACAAGATCGTGATCGCCACCGGCACCCGCCCGGCCCGGCCGGACACGGTGGACTTCGACGAGCAGACGATCATCGACTCGGACGGCATCCTCGGCCTGGACCGCATTCCCCGCACCATGATCGTGGTCGGCGCCGGGGTGATCGGCATCGAGTACGCGTCGATGTTCGCCGCGCTCGGCACGAAGGTGACGGTGATCGAGCAGCGGATGCGGATGCTCGACTTCTGTGACACCGAGGTCGTCGAGGCGCTCAAGTACCAGCTGCGGGACCTGGCGGTGACGTTCCGGTTCGGCGAGACGGTGACCGCGGTGGAGCGCCATCCGCGGGGCACGGTCGTGATCCTGGAGAGTGGCAAGAAGATCCCCGCCGACACGGTGGTGTACTCGGCGGGCCGGCAGGGCATGACCGACGGGCTGAACCTGGAGGCGGCCGGGCTGGCGGCGGACAAGCGCGGCCGGATCAAGGTGGACGGCTCGTTCCGCACCGAGGTGGCGCACATCTACGCGGTCGGCGACGTCATCGGCTTCCCCGCACTGGCGGCGACGTCGATGGAGCAGGGTCGGCTGGCCGCGCACCACGCGTGCGGCGAGCCCGTGCACGAGATGCACGAGCTCCAGCCGATCGGGATCTACACGATCCCGGAGATCAGCTACATCGGCCGGACCGAGGACGAGCTGACCGAGCAGCGGGTGCCGTTCGAGGTCGGCGTGTCCCGGTACCGGGAGCTGGCGCGCGGGCAGATCATCGGCGACTCGTACGGGGTGCTGAAGCTGCTGGTGTCACCGGAGGACCGGTCGCTGCTGGGCGTGCACGTGTTCGGCACCAACGCGACCGAGCTGGTCCACATCGGACAGGCCGTCATGGGCTGCGGCGGCACGGTCGACTACCTGGTCGACACGGTGTTCAACTACCCGACGCTGGCCGAGTCGTACAAGGTCGCGGCGCTGGACGCCACGAACAAGATGCGGCAGATCAGCCTGCTGACGGAGTGATCGGCGCGGGACGGTGTCGAGGATCGTCGGACGCTGGCCCGGCTCCCTAGGATGGCCGCGTGGTCTTCCTGCTCGTGGCCGTGCCGTTGTGTGTCGAGGTCTGGGGGCGGTGGGTCGAGCTGGCGCTGAGCCTCGCCGTGGTCGGGGTGGTGTTCGCGGTCTTTCGGCGCCTTCCGGTCGTGGTGGTGTCGGTCGCGGTGGCCGGGGTGTTGGTGCCCTCGCTGGTGCTGGCCCCGACCGTCACCGACCCGGTGCGGGTGTGGCCCTTCGTGGCGTGTGCGGTCCTCGCGTACCTGGCGGGGCGGCGGGTGGCGGTTCCGCCGGTGGTCGCGGCCTTCGGTGGGACGCTGGTCGCCGGGCTCCTGGCCGGCGTGGTCGCGGACGTCGTGCAACGGGGTGGGTTCGGGCTGGTCTTCGGGCTGTACGACTGGTTCCTGGCCGCCCTCGTCCTGCTGGTCGTCGCGGGAGTGCCGTGGCTCGCCGGGCGGTACCGGCGGCAGGGCGCGGAGATGGTCGCGACCGGGCTTGAGCGGGCGGCGCTGGTGGAGCGCAACCGCATCGCGCGGGAGATGCACGACTCGCTCGGCCACGAGTGGGGGCTTCTCGCGTTGCGGGCCGCGGCGCTGGAGGTGTCGCCGGGGCTTGACGAGCGGGCGCGGGCGCGGGTCGGCGAGCTGCGTGCCGGGGTCGCGGCGGCCACGGAGCGGTTGGATGACATCGTGCGGCTGCTCGGTGAGTCCGACGACGACCTGGTCGGCCTGGTCGCCCATGCCAGGGCGGCCGGGCAGGAGGTCGAGCTGACCGGCACGGCGCCGGCCCGGGTCGCCCGGCAGGCCCATCGGGTGGTGCGCGAAGGGCTCACCAACGCGGCCAAGCACGCGCCGGGCCAACGGGTGACCGTTCGGATCGACACCACCGGCGACCACACGACACTGACCGTCGAGAACGGCCTGTCCGACGGGGAAGCCAGGCCGGGCAACGGGTCCGGACTCGCCGGGCTGCGCGAGATCGCACAGCTCGACGCCGGCAGGAGGGACGGGCGGTTCGTGCTCACCGCGACCCTCCCCCACGACCCGCCGTCCACCCGCCGCGCGCCCTCCCGGGCATGGCGGCTCGTCCGGGTGCCGCTACTGGCCGCCGCCGTCGTCCTGGTTCTCGGCGCGGGCCTGTACTTCCTCGTCGGCTCCGACAACCGGCTCGACCCCGCCGTCTACGCCACGCTCCGCATCGGACAGCCGCAGGACGACGTCGAGAAGGTGTTGCCCCGCTTCCAGATCCTCGGCGACCCGGAACACTCGCTGCCCGCCCCACCGCCCGGCGCCGACTGCCGGCATTACTGGGCCACCGAGCAGACCGACGACCGCCTCTTCTACCGGCTCTGCTTCCTCGACGGCCGGCTCACCACCTTGGAGACCGTCCCACGATGATCCGCGTGTTGCTCGCCGACGACGAGCCGCTGACCAGGGCCGGCATCCGCGCGGTCCTCGCCGCCGAGCCGGAGCTCGAGGTGGTCGCCGAGGCGGCGGACGGGCGCGAGGCGATCGAGCTGGTCGCCGCGCACCGGCCGGACGTCGCGCTGCTCGACATCGTGATGCCCGTGCTCGACGGGCTCGCCGCGGCCGCGGAGATCACCCGCACCGCCCCGGGCACCGGCGTCCTGATGCTCACCACGTTCTCCGCCGACGAGCACATCGCGGCCGCGCTCAGTGGTGGTGCCCGCGGGTTCCTGCTCAAGACCGGCGACCCACGCGAGCTGTTCGCCGGCATCCGGGCCGTCGCCGGCGGCGCGGCGTTCCTGTCGCCCGCGGTCGCGCACCGGGTCATCCAGCAGGTCAGCGGCGACCGGCTGGCCAGCGCGGCACGCGCGCGCACCCTCGTCGACACGCTGACCCCCCGCGAACGGCAGGTGCTCGCCCTGGTCGGCGC
This sequence comes from Actinophytocola sp., assembly GCF_035634895.1. Classification (GTDB taxonomy): domain Bacteria; phylum Actinomycetota; class Actinomycetes; order Mycobacteriales; family Pseudonocardiaceae; genus Actinophytocola. The sequence goes on from NZ_DASQCC010000150.1 coordinate 51,172, forward strand.
CGGGCTGCCCAACGCGGAGATCGCCCGCCGGCTGCATGTCGTGGAGGGCACGGTGAAGGTGTTCGTCACCTCGATCCTGCGCCGGCTCGCGGTGGCGAACCGGGTCCAGGCGGCGATCGTCGCGTACGAGGCCGGGCTCGTATGACTTTCGGCAACCAGAGCCGTTCCCTTTCGCCAGATGATCGGCGCGCGGACGTGCCGAAGGCTTGCCGCCATGAGAACCCTGATCATCGCCGCCGGGCTCGCGGTGGCCGCCGGACTCGCGGCGCCTACCGCGGTGTCGACCGCGGCCGAGCCCGTGTCCATGACGTTGCCCGCGCCGACCGGGCCGTACCCGGTGGGCACGAGGGAACTGCACCTCGTCGACCATGACCGGACCGACCCGTGGACCGGTGAGCCGCGAGAGCTGATGGTGTCGGTCTGGTACCCGGCGGTGCGCGACGGCACGCGCGCACCGCAGTTCCCGTCCGCGGTGGCCGCCTTCTACGACCTGCACGCCGGGGTGGCGCCCGGCACCGCCGCCTTCGCGGGCACCCTCACGCACTCCCGGAGCGGTGCGGGACGGCTGCCCGGCCGCTGGCCGGTGATCCTGTACTCGCCGGGTGGCGGCCACTCCCGGTTCCTCGGCACGACGCTCGTCGAGGACCTCGCGAGCCGCGGGTACGTCGTGGTGGGCATGGACCACACGCCGGCGAGCCCGGTCCAGTTCCCCGACCGGTTCGAGGCGCCGAGGCCGGGCGTGGACGCGGCGGTCGTGATGCGGGAACGGGTGCGGGACACGAACTTCGTGCTCGACGAGCTGCACATCACCGAGGCCGGCATGGTCGGCCACTCGATGGGCGGGTTCACCACCGCCGAGGCCATGCTCACCGAGCCACGGATCGCCGCGGGCGTGAACCTCGACGGCAGCATGGACCCGCGGTACGGCCAGGCCGCCGTCCATGGCGTGACCCGGCCGTTCCTCTTGCTGGGCGGCGGGTTGTCGAGCGGCGTGCCGCACAACCACGCACACAGCGACGACTGGGCGTCGTTCTGGTCGGCGTCGACGGGCTGGCGGCGGGACGTGTACGTGCCGACGGCCGAGCACCTGAGCTTCACCGACGCGCAGGTGCTGCTGCCCCAGCTCGACGGCGACTTCACCGCGTCGATCGGCACGATCGCGCCCGAGCGAAGCCTTGCGGTGCAACGAAAGTACCTCGCCGCGTTCTTCGACCTGCACCTGCGCGGCCGCCCGACCACGGTGTTCGACCACCCCGCCTACCCGGAGGTGGAACTGATCTAGGTCTTCGTGCGAGGACCGTGCCCCACGACAGCTGCCTCGGGGCAGGTGACGGCGCCCGGCCACAGCCAACCCCGACACCGCGCCATCGCGCCGCTAGTCCTTGCCCGTCTCGCCGCGCCAGCGGGCGAAGCGGCCGGCGCGGTCGACGGCGCGGATGCGGCGTTCGGTCTCGCCGCGGGCCTGTTCGGTGGCCACGACCAGCAGCTGGTCCTTCTCCTGCAGGCGGGTCGTCGGGGCCGGGGTGTGGCCGACGCCGCCGCGGACCAGGAGGCTGACCGTCGCGCCGGTCGGGAGGCGTAGCTCCCGCAGGTACACGCCGTGCATGCGGGAGTCGTCCGGCACGGTGAAGGTCAGCAGGACCGCGCCCAGCTCGTCCAGCGGCGCTGCGTCGACCTCCACCTCGCGGGTCTCACCGGGCTTGGACAGGCCGAGCACCTTCGCGATCAGCGGCAGGGTGCTGCCCTGCACGACCGTCAGCACGATGACCAGCACGAACACCGCGTCGACCAGCTGGTGCGCGCCTTCGACGCCCTCGGTGATCGGGATCATCGCCAGCACGATCGGCACCGCGCCCCGCAGTCCCGCCCACGACAGGAACGCCTGTTCACGCCACGGCACGCGGAACGGCGTCAGCGAGAGCGCGACGGAGATCGGCCTGGCGAGGAACGTGACGACCAGCCCCGCGACCAGGCCGGGCACGACCGCGTCCAGCACCCGGTCCGGCGACATGAACAGCCCCAGCAGGACGAACAGGCCGATCTGCGACAGCCAGCCCAGCCCCTCGGCGAAGGAGAGGGTGTCGGTGCGGTGCGGCAGCTTCGAGTTGCCGAGCACGAGCGAGGCGATGTACGCGGCCAGCAGTCCCGACGCGTGCACGAACGAGCCCGCGGAGAACGCCAGGACCGCGACCGAGACCGTCGCGAGTGGATAGAGGCCGGTCGCGGGGAGGGCGGCGCGGCGCAGCGCCCACGCGCCGAGCCAGCCGAACGTGACGCCGATCAGGCCGCCGACGACGAGCTCGTAGACCGCCAGGAGCGGGTCGACCCAGGTGGCCGTGCTGCCGGCGGCGAGGAGCACGACCACGAGGTAGGCCGCCGCGTCGTTCATGCCGGACTCGAGCTCCAGCGCGCCGACCAGCCTGCGGCTGACCGAGATGTTGCGCAGCACGCTGAACACGGCGGCGGCGTCGGTCGAGGCGAGGACCGCGCCCCACAGGAGGGCGAGGCGCCAGCCGAAGCCGAGGATGAGGTGCAGTGCGGCGCCGGTGACGGCGATGCTGACCACGACGGCGACCGTGGACAGCACGACGCCGGGCCAGAAGGACGCGCGGACCTCCGACCAGCGGGTCGTCAGCCCGCCCTCGGTGAGGATCAGGACCAGGGCCGCGAGCCCGAGCGACTCGGTGAGCGAGGCGTTCTCGAACTCGACGCCGATGCCGGCCTCGCCGAGCAGGACGCCGATGGCGAGGTAGAGCACGAGGGACGGGAAGCCGAGGCGCACGGACACCCGTACCGCGACCACCGAGACCAGCAGGACCGCGGCGATCGCCCCGAGCACGACCGACAACTCCTGGGCCACACCTTCCTCCTGACCACGCACCTGATCGATTCGGAAAAACCCGACGAAAAACCTAGCGCGTGCCGGGGTTCGATGGCACACGCCGGTCGGCATCACGGATCCAACGCACCGTCGTTGGCACGGCAGTCGTCATGGCGCGAGTCTGTTCGGGCTGCGCCGAGTTGCGTTCGCGGTCCGGTGGACTCGCGCGTGCGGTTCGGCACTCCTGAGTCACCACGGCCCGGCTGAGCTTGGGGTTTGGCCTCCGGCCCCCGGTCGCAAGCCTACCGTGGCGGGCCGACAAAGATCGAGAGTCGCGGGCGGTGTGTGGATGAGTCCGTCCCCTGTGGACAACTCCCCCGGAACCGTCGGTGCCCCGTGAGACCATGGAACCGGGGGCCGGAGGCCACCGGAGGCCACTGGAGGCGTTGTCACTGGAGGCGTGCCAGTTGAGGTTCGCGGTGCGGGTCAAGCCCGGTGCCAGGCGGGAGGCCGTCGGCGGCCGGTACGGTGACGCGCTGGTCGTCGCGGTGACGGCGCGGGCGATCGAGGGCCGGGCGAACGCGGCCGTGTGCAAGGCGATCGCCAAGGCGTTCGGCATTCGCGGCCACGACGTCACGATCGTCGCCGGGGAACGCGGCCGGGACAAGGTCATCGAGGTCCCGGACGCGCCCGACCGGCTCGACGAACTGCTCAGATGCTGAGCTCCGGCTTCAGCTTGGAGATCGTCCACTCACGTCGGCGCCGCACCACCAACGTGGTCAGCACCAGCGACACGACCAGGAAACCGGCCAGTACCAACGCATCCCGCACCAGATGGGCGTCGTTGCCGCCGGTGATCGTCACCCGCAGCCCGTCGACGAAGTAGCTCATCGGCAGGACCCAGTGCAGGGCACGGAAGAAGCCCGGGAGCGTCTCGTACGGATAGGTCCCCGCCGACGTCGTCAGCTGGAGCAGCAGCAACACCAGCACGACCGCGCTCGCGACCCCGCCCAGCCACGTCCGGAACAGGTGCGCGATCGCCGTGAACGTGGCCGCCGCCAGGACCACCAGGCCGATCATCGCCCACGCCATCGTCGGATCGAGGCCCAGGAACACGTCCAGCACCACGAAAAGCACCAGCCCGCCGACCACGCAGCACGTCGCCGCGGGCAGCCAGCCCGCCAGCGCGACCGTCACGTCGCCCGCGCGGGAGGCGAGGGCCCGTCCGGACACCGGCCGCAGGATCAGGAACGCCGTGATGCCGAAGACCACCAGCGCGATCGCGAAGAAGAACGGCGTCAGCCCGCGCCCGTAGGTCACCGCCGGGTGCAGGTTCTCCGTCGCCACGTCCACCGGGGAGGCCAGCGTCGCGGCGTTGCTCTTCTTCTGGTCGTCGGACAGCACGGGGATCCGGGCCTCCGCGTCGGCCAGGCCGCTCGCCAGCGAGGACGCGCCCGACGACAGCTGCGCGACGCCGTCGTGCAGGGTCGACGCACCGGCGGCCGCGGTACCCAGCCCGCTGTCCAGTCGCGCCGCGCCGGACGCCACCTCCTTGGCGCCCGCGTCGAGCGTGGCGATCTTCGTCGCCGCGTCGCGGACCCTGGCCTGCAGCTGCGGCGCGTTCTGCGCGAGCTGCTGCGCGTCGCCGTTCACCGACGCGGTCGTGGTCTTCAGCGCGGCCGCGGACCCGTTGACCTGGTTGGCGAAACCGGCCGCCGACCCGGTCACCCGCACCAGCTCCTGGTACGTCGGGTCCGACCGCAGCTCGGGATGTGCCTGGCCGAGCGCGGTCACCTGGCTCAGCACCGAACCGGTCCCGCCCGCGACCGCACTCGCGGCCTGTGCGGCCGTGCCGGCCAGGGCGTCGGCCGCCGCTGTCGCGTTCGCCGCGTCCTGGGTGAGCGACGGCAGCGCGTCGGCGATCGTGTTGGCGGCGGGCACCACGACGTCGGCGATGGCGGACACGCCGTCGGACACCTGCTGGGCGCCCGGGGCCAGCTTGTCCGCACCGGCCTTCAGGTCGGTCAGGCCGCTGGACAGCGACGCGCTGCCCTGCTCGGCGCTCGCGGCGCCGTCCCGCAGCTGGACGGCGCCGTCCGCGGCCTGCGCGATGCCGCCGCGCAGGCTCTCCAGGTTGTCGAACACCGACTGGAAGTACGCGCTGACCGCGGCCGCGCTGATCTTGTTCTCCAGCGACGCCTGGACGGTCTGGGCCATCTTGCCGACGATGTAGCCGCCCGCGTCGTCGAGCGTGATCAGCATGCGGGCGCGTTGTGGTTTGGCGTCGGCGCCGCTGGCCAGCTTCCTGGAGAAGTCCGAGGGGACGGAGATCTCGAAGTAGTAGTCGGTGTCGTGGAGGCCGCGGGCCGCCTCGGCGCGGTCGACGAAGTGCCAGTCGAAGATCCGGTCCTTCCGCAGCTCGTCGACGAACAGCTTGCCCGCGTTGACCTCCTGGCCGTTGACGGTCACCGGCTCGTCCTCGTCGACCACCGCGACCGGGATCTGGTCGAGCTTCCCGTACGGGTCCCAGTTCGACCACAGGTAAAGGCCGCCGTAGAGGAGCGGGACCAGCACGACGAACGCGAGCGCGAGCCGTTGCAGTGGGGTGCGGAACCGCTTGATCTCGAACCACGCCAATCGTGCGCCGCGCACGAGGCCCCCGCGCGGTGGCGCCGTCGCTCGGGGCTGGGCCGATGGTTCGCTCCGCTCATGACGCCGCACGGTCACTCCTCAGCTGGTGGGTGAGCGCGCCGCCGGCGAGGCCGGCGTCGATGGTGCTGGCCACGACGGTGATCCCGGCCTCGGCGACGCCGGCGAGCGTGGCCCAGACGCGGCGCTGCTGTTCGGGTGTGGCGTGCGCGTCGACGTCGTCGAGCACGAGCGCGGGAGGGCGCGCGGAGGCGGCGAGCGCGACGGCGAACAGGGCCGCCTCGTCCGGTGCGAGGTCGCCGACCAGCGTGGTGCCGTCGAGCTGGAGGCCGACGAGTCGCTCGGCCCAGTCGAGGTCGGCGTCGCGGCTGAGGAGGGCAGCCTCGCGGCGGCTGTCGCCGACGGTGAGGTCGGGGTCGAGCTCGACGGCGCCGGTGGCACGAGCGACGAGGACCATGGCGCGGATGCCGGCCCGGCCGGCGGCGCCGCCAACACGGAGAACACCCGTGCTCGGCCTGGCTCGGCCCGCTAACGTGAGCAGGAACATCGTCCGCCCGCTGCCGGCAGGCCCGGCGACCGCGGCCAGGGAGCCCGCGGGCAGCGAGAGGTCGACGTCCCGGTAGACCCAGCCCCGGCGAGTGCGCAGGCCCAGGCCTGTCGCCTCGATCATCCCCAACCTCCAAAAAATATACATTCCCGTATCCGATACGGGAATGTACTCTTGGGGGTATGGGCCAGCCAGCTGCGACGGCGGAGACGACGGTCACGCGCCCTCTGTCACGTAAACGTAGACAGACCCAGGAACGGTTGTTGGATGCCGCCCTGGACGCCTTCGCGGAGCGTGGGTTCCACGGCGCCTCTGTGGAAGACGTATGTGAGCGGGCCGGGTTCAGCCGTGGCGCGTTCTACAGCAACTACTCCTCGAAGACCGAGCTGTTCATCGCGCTGTACCGCCGACAGACCGAGAAGGTGCTGGCCGTGCTGGACGCGAGCGCGGGCCCCGCCGGCGAGCTCGACAAGCGCGACCTCGGCACGGTCGTGACCCAGTTCCTCTCCGCGGCACCGCACGACCGGCGCTGGTTTCTGATCAACTACGAGTTCGCGCTGCTCGCGGTGCGCAACGAGTCGTCCCGCGCGGCGTTCGCCGCGGCCCGCAACCGGGCGTGGACGATCTTCGCCGCGCACCTCAACGACCTGCTCGAACGCATGGGTCTGGAGCTGACCATGCCGGCACTCGAACTCACGCGCTGGCTGTTCGCCGTGTACGAGGGCGGGGCGACGCAGGCCTTCGTCGAGCCGGACCTGGTTTCACCCCAGGCCATAAGCGAACGGGTGAACCCGCTCATCCTCGCCGCCGTCACCCGCCCGAAGGCCTGAAAGGAGGACCCGTTCCGAACGGGCCCCCTTTTCTTCCGAACGGGTCAGGCCTTCAGGACCGTGACGCTGACCTCGACGCCGTCGCCCACCGTGCCCGCGAAGCCGGTGGCGGGGCCGTAGGTGACCTCGTTCGCCAGGGTCTCGCCGGCCAGGAACCGCTCGTGCGGGCGGACGGCCTCGACCACCGGCTCCGGGGCCTGGACCGTCACCGTGATGCGGTCGGCCACGTCCAGGCCGGCCTCGCGGCGGGCCTGTTGGACCACGCGGACCAGGTCGCGGGCGATGCCCTCGGCCGCCAGCTCCGGTGTCGTCGCCGTGTCCAGGACCACCAGGCCCGAGGACCCAGGCAGCTCAGCCGTCGCGCCCCTGTCCGTAGCCACCAGCCGGCGTTCGAACTCACCCGGCAGCAGCTCGATCCCGGCCGCCACCACGTTGTCGCCGGCCGTCGTCCACTCGCCTGCCTTGACCGCGCGGATCACCTTCTGGGTGTCCGCACCCAGCCTGGGCCCGCACGCCCGCGCGTTCACCGCCAGCTCGAAGTGGCCGTGCGCCGCGACGTCCTCGGTCAGCGTGACCTGCTTGACGTTCACCTCGTCCGCGATCAGGTCCGTGAACGGCTCCAGCGACGACGCGTCCGGCGCCGCCACCACCAGCGACGCCAGTGGCAGCCGCACCCGCAGCTTGTTCGACTTCCGCAGGGCCAGCGCCGCCGAGCACACCTGCCGGACCCGGTCCATCGCCGTCACCAGCGACGGGTCGGCCGGCAGCAGCGAGTCTGCCGGCCAGTCCGCCAGGTGCACCGACCGCTCACCCGTGACGCCGCGCCACACCGCCTCCGCGGTCAGCGGCAGCAGCGGGGCGACCACCCGGGACACGACCTCGAGCACCGTGTGCAGCGTGTCGATCGCGTCCTTGTCGCCGGACCAGAAGCGGTCGCGCGACCGGCGGACGTACCAGTTGGTCAGCGCCTCCAGGTACTCCCGCACCCCCGCGCACGCCCCGGACACGTCGTAGACGTCCAGCGCGGCGCGGGTGTCGACCACCAGCTCCTGCGTCTTCGCCAGCACGTACCGGTCCAGCACGTGCGGCGAGTCCGTCCGCCACGTGCCCTCGACGCCCTCCGCGTTCGCGTACAGCGCCAGGAAGTACCACGTGTTCCACAGCGGCAGCACCGCCTGGCGGACCGCGTCGCGGATGCCGCGCTCGGTCACCACCAGGTCGCCGCCCCGCAGGATCGGCGAGGCCATCAGGAACCAACGCATGGCATCCGAGCCGTCGCGGGAGAACACCTCGTTGACGTCCGGGTAGTTGCGCCGCGACTTGGACATCTTCTGCCCGTCGTCGCCCAGCACGATGCCGTGCGCGACCACGTTGCGGAACGCCGGCCGGTCGAACAGGGCCGTGGCCAGCACGTGCATGGTGTAGAACCAGCCACGGGTCTGGCCGTTGTACTCGACGATGAAGTCGCCGGGGTAGTGGTGCTCGAACCACTCGCGGTTCTCGAACGGGTAGTGCACCTGCGCGTACGGCATCGAGCCGGACTCGAACCAGCAGTCCAGCACCTCCGGCGTCCGGCGCATCGTCGACCGGCCGGTCGGGTCGTCCGGGTTGGGCCGGGTCAGCTCGTCGATGTGCGGCCGGTGCAGGTTGGCCGGCCGCACGCCGAAGTCCCGCTCCAGCTCGTCCAGCGAGCCGTAGACGTCCACCCGCGGGTACGCGGGGTCGTCGGAGACCCACACGGGGATCGGGCTGCCCCAGAACCGGTTGCGGGAGATCGACCAGTCCCGCGCGTTCTCCAGCCACTTGCCGAACTGGCCGTCCCGCACGTGGCTCGGCACCCAGTTGATCTGCTTGTTCAGCTCGACCATCCGGTCGCGGAACTTGGTCACGGCCACGAACCACGACGTCACCGCGCGCTGGATCAGCGGGTTGCCGCAGCGCCAGCAGTGCGGGTAGGCGTGGTCGTAGGTCTCGTGGCGCACCAGCTTGCCGGCCGCCTTGAGGTCCTTGATGATCTGGCCGTTCGCCTCGTTCAGGACGTGCATGCCCTCATAGGGCGGGACCGTGGCGTCGAAGCGGCCGTGCGGGTCCACCGGCGTGACGGGCGTGATGCCGGCCGCGTCGGTGACGACCTTGTCCTCCTCACCGTAGGCGGGGGCGATGTGCACGATGCCCGTGCCGTCCTCGGTGGTGACGTAGTCCGCGGCCAGGATCTGGTGCGCGTTCTCCGCCCCGGCGAAGAAGTCGAACGGCGGCGCGTACCTGCGGCCCAGCAGGTCGCTGCCCTTGTACCGGGCGACGACCGGCGGGTTCTCGCCCAGCTCACGCGCGTACGCGGCGACGCGGGCCTCGGCCAGCAGGTACTCCTCGCCGCCCGCCTCGACGGTCACGTAGTCGACGTCGGGGTGGACGGCCATCGCCAGGTTCGACGGCAGCGTCCACGGCGTGGTGGTCCAGATGAGCGCCAGCTCGCCGGTCTCGAGCCGCAGGCCGACGGTCACGGCCGGGTCCTGCCGGTCGTGGTAGGTGTCGTCCATCTTGGTCTCGGTGTTGGACAGCGGCGTCTCGCAGCGCCAGCAGTACCAGAGGACGCGGTAGCCCTCGTAGACCAGGCCCTTGTCCCAGAGGGACTTGAACGCCCACATGACGCTTTCCATGAAGCTCAGGTCGAGCGTCTTGTAGTCGTTGTCGAAGTCGACCCAGCGGGCCTGGCGGGTCACGTAGTCACGCCACTGCTGGGTGTACTGCAGCACGGAGGTGCGACACGCCTCGTTGAACTCGGCGATGCCCATCGCCTCGATCTCGGCCTTGGTCTTGATGCCGAGCTGCTGCTCGGCCTCCCACTCGGCGGGCAGGCCGTGGGTGTCCCAGCCGAACCGGCGCTCGACGTGCTTGCCGCGCATGGTCTGGTAGCGGGGGACGACGTCCTTGACGTAGCCGGTCAGCAGGTGCCCGTAGTGCGGCAGGCCGTTGGCGAACGGCGGGCCGTCGTAGAAGACGAACTCGTTCGACCCGTTCTCGCCGGCCGGCCGCGCGTCGATGGTGGCCTGGAACGTCCTGTCGGTGTCCCAGTAGTCGAGCACGGCAAGCTCGAGGTTCGGGAAGGACGGCTGGGAGGCCACGCCCTTGTCCGAGCCGACCTGCGCCTTGGGGTATGCCATCTCGGTGGTCCCTCTACGTCGTCTGTGCGTCTCCACACGGGGACGACATGACGCCGCGGTACCACCCCGCTTGCCAGCGCGATACCGCGCCGACCGCTCGTTGGACGGCTGTTACGGGCCGTACCCGTCCGGTTCTACTGAGGCTCGCGCCCGTTCTTCCGGAGGCTCCCCGGTGATGGCCGGTTCGATGCCTGTACCTCAAGGATGCCAGAGGCCGTCAAACTACTTGGCGCGGGCCCGGTGTCTTGCCGCCAGGATCGCGTCCGGGCCGCACCGGGCACATGGGGTGAAGCCCAGCTGCCGCGCCTCGGACACCGCGACCGGGATGGTCGGCCGGTTGCCCAGCCACACACAGGTGGCCAGGTGGTAGCGCGGGTGCTCGTCGACCACGCGGACCTCGACGCCGAGGCCGGCGACCACCAGCAGGTCGCTCGCGTCGGTCGGCTCCTCCCCTGGCTCGCCGGCGAAGTCGTCCTGGACCGGGGTGACGGACGTCTCGGCCCGGTCGTCGGCACTCGGCTCGGCGACCGCCTTGGTCACCACGGTGCGCACATCCTCGGGCGCGGGGGCGCCCATGTTCTCGGGCCCGGACGGCAGCTCCAGCTTGACGGGCGGCTCGAAGTCCAGGTTCGACGCCGGCGCGGACACCGGTTCCGGCGGAAAGTCCGGAAAGTCGGGAAGGTCGTCGTCGACCGGCTCCTCGACCGGCGGCGCGTCGCGGCGGTGACGTGTCCCACCCACCGTGACGGCCTTCGGCCGCACCTGCTCGTCGGCTTGCGCCTTCGCACGCCGGCCCTTGAGCCAGTCCATGACGAGGAGCGTGGCCGCGACCACGCTCACCACGACGGATGCCCAGGCCCACAGCGTGTTGGCCGTGGTCAGCGCGGCGATCAGCAACCCGAAGGCGCCGAGCACCAACGCCAGGACTACGTACAGCACTGCTCAGACTCGCGAAGAACCAACGCCGGTCAGCCGGCCTCTGCGGCGCGTGGCCCGAACGCGTACCCCTGGCCCGACCTGCCCGAGTCCGAGGACCCGGTCGTCGGTGCCGCTGAGCCGCGGTCGCCAAGCTCGCGGAGGCTCGACTCGAGGAAGGTCTTCAGCCTGGTCCGGTACTCCCGCTCGAACGTGCGCAGCTCGTCGATCTTCTTCTCGAGCGCGGTCCGCTCGGCCTGGACCTGCCCAAGCACCTCGGAGTGCTGCCGCTGCGCCTCGCGCTCCAGCGTCGTCGCCTTGTCCCGGGCCGACCGCTCCAGGGTCTCCGCGCGGGTGCGTGCGTCGTTGAGCATCGTCTCGGCACGCGTACGCGCCTCGTTGATCATCGTGTCCGACTTGGCACGAGCCTCGGACAGCAGCTGCTCGGACTTCGTGCGGGCCTCGGCGAGCATCCCGTCCGACTCGGCCTTGGCCTCCCCGGTGAGACGGTCCGCCATCTCCTGGGCGAGACCCAGCACCTTGGCGGCCTGCACGTGATGGTCACCACCCGTGGCGCCAGGCGAGGTCTGCTCCAGCGCGCTCGGCGGCGGCACGGGGGTGAGCCGTCGTTCCTGGTGGACCGGCTGCGGTGCCGGTGTGTGCGCACGCACCTCCTCGATGTCGGCACGGGCCGACTCGAGCTGGGCGTCGAGCTGCTCGACCTGCGCACGCAGGTCGTTGTTCTCCTCGATCAGGCGGGAGAGCTCAACCTCGACCAGGTCAAGGAAAGCGTCCACCTCGTCCTCGTTGTAGCCCCGCTTGCCAATAGGAGGCTTGCTGAACGCGACGTTGTGCACGTCAGCGGGGGTCAACGACATCTGATCACCTCACGCACTCGGGTAGCCGCGATCCATCCGGTGTCCCCGTTACTCCGGATAGGCCAGTCGCATCAGTATGAACACAACCAGCAGCAGCACCATAATCGATAGGTCCAGCCCTACGCCTCCGATCCGGACCATCGGTATCAGCCGACGGACCAAGCGGACCGGAGGATCGGTCACTGTGTAGATGGTTTCCAGCGTTACCGCAACCCCGCCGGCCGGGCGCCACTCCCTCGAGAACGCGCGGACGAGCTCCACCACGACTCGCGCGGTCAGGAACAACCAGAAGACGAACAGTACCCAATACAAGACAAGCCGCACGGGATCCACGTGTCAACTCTGCCATCTGTCAGGTTCGGTTGAGAAACCCGCCCTCCGCAATCCGTCGTTTGTCCTCGGCAGTGGGGTCCAGGTTGGGCGGTGAGATCAAGAACACCTTGTTCGTGACCTTGTCCATCGACCCACGCAGAGCGAACACCAAACCGGCCGCGAAGTCCACCAGACGGCGGGCGTCCGAGTCGTCCAGCTCGGTGAGGTTCATGATCACCGGCGTGCCGTCCCGGTAGTGCTCACCGATGGTGCGCGCGTCCGTGAAGCTCGCCGGGTGCAGCGTGACGATCCGGCCCATCGGAAAGCCTCCGGCACTCGGCTTGGCCACGGCGGAGTGGGACGGGTTGGTGGATGGTGGTTGCGGTGCGGGCCGCGGCACCGGCTCACGACGGGGGTCCACGGCCAGCGCACCCTGCACCGGAGCGTCGGCCGACCAGGGCGGGCGTGGCCGAGGGGACGGCCGGCCCGGGAGGTCGACGCGGCCGTCGGCGTCGTGGCCGTCCTCGGCGAAACGCTCGTCGCGACGGCCGAACCCGCGCCGGCGGGGGGCCTCCGCGTACGGGTCGTAGTCGTCCTCGTCGGCCAGGTACTCGGGGCGGCGGAAACCACCCCGGTAGTCCCCCCGATCGTCGTATTCGTCCAGGTCATCGAGGTCGTAACCGTCGTACTCGTCGGCGGGGACCATGCCGAAGTAGGCCTTCAGCTTCTGAAGCGTGCCCATACCCCTGCCCCTCGACGACCAGAACCACCGAAACGTGTTATGGGGAGGCTAGGCCACGGGTGCCCAGGAGCGCGGTTCCGACACGCACGCAGGTCGAACCGCAGGCGATCGCCGACTCGAGGTCACCGGTCATGCCGGCGGAGATCTCGGTCGCCCGCGGGTGATCTTCACGCAGGCGTTCGGCCGCTGCCAGCAGCCTGCCGAAAGCCTCGCCCGGTGTCATTGTGAGCGGGGCCACAGCCATCAGACCACGTAGCCGCAATTCACCCGTTCGGACTACCCGTTCGGCCAGTGGCGCCAACGTGCCGAGTGGCGCGCCGCCGCGGTCCGGGTCTCCGTCGATGCTCACCTGGATGAGCACGTCGAGGGGTTCGGCCCGGTCACCGGCGTCGCGTGCGTTGCGGACGGCCTTGTCCAGGGCGTCCACGAGGCGATCCGAGTCGACGGACTGGACCTCGGCGGCCCAGCGGGCGACCGAGCGGGCCTTGTTGCGCTGCAGCCGACCCAGCATGTGCCACCGCACCGGGGCGTCCGGCCGGAGTTTCCGCAGTTCGTCGGCCTTGGGGCCGGCCTCCTGCTCGCGGTTCTCGCCGAGGTCGGTGACCCCGAGGTCGGTCAGCAGCGCGGCGTCGTCGACCGGGAATGTCTTCGTTACCGCGATGAGACGAACGGTGTCTATGGAGCGCCCGGCGGCGCGACAAGCGGTCGCGATTCGCGACCGGACGTTCTCGAGCGCGGCCTCGATCTCGTCGCGGCGGTCCGTCACGGCTGGTCCTCCGGCTCCACCCAGGTCAGGGCGGCCAATCGCCCAGTGGTGCCGTCCCTGCGGTGACTGAACAGGGTCCGATCCTCGACGGTGCACCGCGGGTCGAGGCCGATCTTGGCGACGCCCGCGTCGGCGAGCTGGCGCCAGAGACCGGCACGGAGATCGAGCCCTGGGGTGCCCTGACGGGTCTTGCACGCGCTGCCCGGCAGGTGCGTCTCGACGTCGGCCTGCATGGCGGCCGGGACCTCGTAGCACTCGCCGCAGACGGACGGGCCGAGCAGCACCTCGATCCGCTCGGTGCTGGCGCCCGCCTTCTCCATCGCGGCGAGCGCGGCGGGCAGCACGCCGACGCGGGCACCGACCCGGCCGGCGTGCGCGGCGCCGACGACGCCGGCCTCGGGGTCGGCGAGGAGGACGGGCACGCAGTCGGCGCACAGCGCGACCAGCGCGAGGTTGGGCTCGGCGGTGACGATGGCGTCGGTGGCCTCGACGGCCGCTGTTCTGGGTCCGTCGACGACCTCGGCGTTGCGGCCGTGCACCTGTTCCATCCAGACGAGCCGGTCGGGCTGGAGACCCAGCTCCGTGGCCAGGCGACGGCGATTGTGGGCGACGGCGCCCCGGTCGTCACCGACACCGGCGCCGAGGTTGAACGAGTCGTACGGCGGCTTGGAACCGCCGCCGGCCCGAGTGGTCACGACCCGCCTGATCCGCACAGCGCCTCCTCGATGGTTGCCTGTCCACCATCCAACCCGACGCGCCGGGCCGAATACCCGAAGGACCCCCTCGAGAACGTCTCGAGGGGGTCCTTCGGGGAACTTTGCGTCAGCGGCGCATGAACGGAGGCACGTCGACCTCGTCGTCCGGCTCGTCCGTCACCGGGACCGCGCGCGACGGCAGGCTGCCGCCGCCGGTGCCGGGAGTCCTCGGGCGGGGCGAGGCCGCCGGCGGGACGCTCGCGTTGCCCATCGGGCTCGCGTAACCCGCCGCGGCCTGGCGGGGCGGCGGTGGCGCGGTGTCACCGTTCTGGTGCTGGTCGACCGTGTTCGCGCCCTGCATCGGCGGTGCCGGCTGCTGGATCGGCGGTGTCGGCGCGGGGGGCGGCAGCTGGGCCTGCGCGGGCGGGGTCAGCTGCTGGGCCGGCTGTGGCTCGGGCTCCGGGCGGGCCGGGGAGCTGACCTGCCCGGACTGGGCCGCC
>NZ_DASQCC010000151.1:0-59172 GCF_035634895.1 Actinophytocola sp.
CACACGAACCGGGCGGTGTGCGCGACCTCGGACACGTGCACGCCGGAGCAGTCCACCCCGTGCCGCTCCAGCCAGGACCGGTAGTCCGCGAAGTCCTCGCCGACCGCCCCGACCAGTACGGGCGAGCCGCCGAGCACGCCCATGCCGAACGCGATGTTGGCCCCGATCCCGCCGCGCCGCACGACCAGGTCGTCGACGAGGAAGCTCAGCGACACCCGGTGCAGTTGCTCGGCCACGAGCTGCTCGGCGAACCTGCCCGGGAAGTGCATGAGGTGATCGGTGGCGATGCTTCCGGAGACGGCGACGGGCACGAGGGATTCCCCTGTCTGGTGGTCGTCAAGTGAGGTGATCAGCGGCCGTCAACGTTAGTAGGCACCACGAACCGCACCCCACCCGGGGACTCCTCCGAGACTACCGGTTGGTAAGGCTGTCCGAGAAACGCCGTTCGACCTAGGTTCAAAGCCGTGACCACACCAGAAGCCGAGTCATTCGCCGAGCTCATCGCGGACTGCGCGGCCATCCCGGCGGAGCTGCGGGCAAGCGAGCAGAATCTCCCCGGACCGCGCGCGGCGACGCCGTGGGAAGTGGACGACGCCACGTTCGCCCAGGTCAGCAGCCTGGAGGAGTACGTGTAAAAGCAACTGTGGGCCGCGACACAAGCCGCGGCCCACAGTCAACGAGACCTAGTGGAACGAGTCGCCACAGGCGCAGGAACCACCGGCGTTGGGGTTGTCGATGGTGAAGCCCTGCTTCTCGATGGTGTCGACGAAGTCGATGGTCGCGCCCTGCACATACGGGGCACTCATCCGGTCCACGGCCACCTTCAGGCCGTTGAAGTCCCGGAGCAGGTCACCGTCGAGCGTGCGCTCGTCGAAGAACAGCTGGTAGCGCAGGCCGGCGCAGCCACCGGGCTGAACGGCGATACGCAGGTGCATGTCGTCGCGGCCCTCCTGCTCCAGCAGGGACTTCGCCTTGCTGGCGGCGGCGTCCGACACGAGCACGCCGTGCGTCTCCGTCTCGGTGGTGTTCTCCTGAGCGGTCGTCATGGTTCTCCCTCGACCTTTTCGGACGTACTACCCGGGGTCAATCTCGGCCGAGCCGCGGTTTATTCCCCGTCCTCCTACCTCCATGGTGACACACCCGGCTTGACCCTGGCTGTTACAGACGCCACTGTGCCGACACGTGCCTGGCCAGGGCGCTGAGCGTGCCGGCAGGGTCGGCCAGCGACGCCTCCGCCGAACCCACGTGCTCGGCGACCGCGTAGGCCTGCGAGACCCCGGCCGACGCCGCCCGCCGTCGACCCACGCTGACCTGGCCGGCGAGCACCACGCACGGGGTCCCTCGCTCGGCCGCCGCGCCGGACACCCTGGTCACGAGCTTGCCGCGAAGCGACTGGAAGTCGAAGCTGCCCTCGCCGGTGACCACGAGCTGGGCCTGGTCGAGCGCGGCGTCGAGGCCGGTGAGCCTGCGGACCACGCCCGCCCCGGACTCGACGGTCGCGCCGAGCGCGATGAGGCCCGCACCGAACCCACCGGCCGCGCCGGCGCCCGGTTCGTCCCGGATGTCCCGCCCGGCGACATCGCCGAGCAGCTCCGCCCAGCGGGCCAGCGACCGCTCCAGGCGGCGGACGGCCAGGTCGTCGGCGCCCTTCTGGGGGCCGAACACCCGCGCGGCGCCCTCCTTGCCGAGCAGCGGGTTCTCCACGTCCGACGCCGCGACCAACGTCACGTCGCCGAGGTCGACCCGGCCGGCGAGCCGCACGCCGTCGACGAGCGGGCCGCCGCCGGGGGGCAGGGGCTCGCCGTCGTCACCCACCGGGATGGCGCCGAGCGCACGGAACATCCCGGAGCCACCGTCCGTGCTGCCGGACCCACCGAGGCCGACGACGATCGTGTGCACCTTCTGTTCGAGCGCGTGCGCGATGAGCTCGCCGACACCGACCGTGTTCGCGGCGAGCGCATCCCGCTGCTCGCGCGGCACGAGGGTGAGCCCGCAGGCCTGGGCGCACTCGAGGTAGGCCGTGCCCTCGTGTTCCAGCCAGAGGGCGTCGACGGGAGCGCCGAGCGGGCCCGCGACCTGTCTGCGGTGGAGGTGACCGCCGAGGGCGGAGTGCAGCACCTCGACGAAGCCGGGGCCGCCGTCGGCCAGTGGACAGAGCGTGAGCTCGTCGTCAGGCGCACCACTGCGCCACCCGGCGGCGATGGCCTCGGCGGCCTCCGGCGCGGTCAACGTCCCACCGAAGCAGTCAGGAGCGATCAGGACCCGCATGGGCAAAGCGTAATGTGGTCTCCTTTACCCTTTGGCGTGTGAGGTTCCTTCGCCGCAAAGAAGCAGACACTACCGAGGCCGATATCGAGGTCGAGTCGGCGGAGGACGACGCCGGAAACAAGGCCCACACGCCGGGCAAGGGCCGTCCGACGCCCAAGCGCCGCGAGGCCGAGCAGCGCAGGCGCGGCCCGGTCGCGCCGCCGCCGCGCACGACCCGCGAGGCGATCAGGCGGGCGCGCGGCAACAAGGAGGAACGCAAGGAGCTCTCCGCCAAGCGCCGCGAGGTCCGCGTCAAGCAGCGCGAACGCATGATGGCCGGCGACGAGAAGTACCTCATGCCGCGCGACCGCGGCCCGGTCAAGGCCTACATCCGGGACTACATCGACTCGCGCCGCAACCTGCTCGGGCTGTTCATGCCGCTCGCGATCCTGATCTTCGTCGCGCTGCTGGTGCCGGACCCGCGCGTGCAGAGCCTGACGACGCTGCTGTGTCTGCTGATGCTGGTCGCGATGATCATCGAGGGCGTGCTGTCCGGCGGCCGGATCACCAGGAAGGTGCGGGAGAAGTTCCCGAAGGAGACGGTCCGCGGGCTGTCGGTCGGCTGGTACGCGTTCATCCGCGCGTCGCAGATCCGCAAGTTGAGGGTGCCCAAGCCGCGCGTGTCGCCCGGCGAGCGGGTTGAGTGAGCTGACCCGCGACCCGCTGCCGCTGCGTGGCCGGGTCGCGCTGGTGACGGGCGCGTCGCGACGGGCGGGGATCGGCTACGCCATCTGCCGGCGGCTCGCGGCCTACGGGGCCTCCGTGTTCGTGCACCACTTCAGCCCGCACGACGCCGCCCAGCCGTGGGGCGCCGACGAGGTGAGCGCGGTCGTCGACGGCGTGCGTGCGGAGGCGGTGCCACCCGCGGCCGTCGCGGACATGTCGGTGGACCTGGCCGACCCGTCGGCTCCCGCGGCGCTGGTGTCCGCCGTGGTGTCCACGCTCGGTGGCCTGGACATCGTGGTGTGCAACCAGGCCCGGTCCGGTTCGGACGGTCCGCTGTCGGCGATGACGGCCGAGCTGTTGGACGCCCACTGGACGGTCAACGCGCGGGCGTCGCTGCTGCTGGCGAAGGAGTTCGCGGCCCTGGGCGGTGCGGGGCGGCTGATCTTCCTGACGTCCGGCCAGAACAAGGGCCCGATGCCGGGCGAGGTCGCCTACGCGTCGAGCAAGGGCGCGCTGTGGTCGATCACGGCGACGCTGGCCGACGAGCTGGCGACCCAGGGCATCACCGTCAACACCGTCAACCCGGGCCCGGTCGACACGGGCTACGCCCCACCGGACGTCCACGCCGAGGTGGCCGCGATGTTCCCCGCCGGCCGCTGGGGCACCCCGGACGACCCCGCCCGCCTCATCGCCTGGCTGTCCACCGACGAGGCCCGCTGGATCACCGGCCAGGTACTGAACACCGAGGGCGGCTTCCGCCGCTAACCTCAAACCCCCGCGAGTCCCGCATTCACACATGGTGAGTCGCGGTTTCGTGCACCTGGCCCAGGCCAAGATCTGCACGAAACCGCAACTCGGTGTGTTCGAACGCGGGACTCGCGGTGTTCGAACGCGGGACTCGCGGTGTTTGAACGCGGGACTCGCGGTGTTTGGGTGCGGGACTTGCGGGGGCGGAGCTGGAGTAGCTCCACCGATAGGTTTGGGGCATGGAGTTTCGTCGTCTTGGCCGGAGTGGTCTCAACGTCAGTGAGATCTCGTACGGAAACTGGATCACGCATGGGTCGCAGGTCGAGGAGGAGCAGGCGCAGGCCTGTGTGAAGGCCGCGCTTGACGTGGGGATCACGACCTTCGACACCGCGGACGTCTATGCCAACACGCGGGCCGAGTCCGTCCTCGGGCGGGCGCTGGCCGGGCAGCGGCGGGAGAGCCTGGAGATCTTCACGAAGGTGTTCTGGCCCACGGGCCCCGGCGGGCCGAACGACAAGGGGCTGGGCCGCAAGCACATCCTCGAGTCGGCCAACGCGTCGCTCGGGCGGCTGCAGACCGACTACATCGACCTCTACCAGGCGCACCGGTTCGACCCCACGGTGCCGCTGGAGGAGACCTTCCTCGCGTTCGCCGACCTCGTACGGGCCGGCAAGGTGCTCTACATCGGCGTCTCGGAGTGGAAGGCCGACCAGATCAGGGCGGGCGCCGAGCTGGCCCGTGAGCTGAAGGTGCCGTTCATCTCCAACCAGCCGCAGTACTCGATGATCTGGCGGGTCATCGAGCCCGAGGTCGTGCCGGCGAGCGAGGAGGCCGGCATCAGCCAGATCGTCTGGTCGCCGATCGGCCAGGGTGTCCTCACCGGCAAGTACCTGCCGGGCCAGGCGCCACCGGCCGGCTCGCGGGCGACCGACGCCAGCGGCAGCAACTTCATCTCGCGCCTGCTCGGCAACGACGAGCTGCTCACGAAGGTCCAGAACCTCCGGCCGATCGCCGAGGAGGCTGGCCTGTCGATGGCGCAGCTCGCCGTCGCGTGGGTGCTGCAGAACCCGAACGTCGCCTCGGCGATCATCGGCGCGACGCGGCCCGAGCAGGTCCAGGAGAACGTCAAGGCGTCCGGCGTCAAGCTGGACGCCGAGGTGTTGAAGAGGATCGACGAGGTGCTGGCGGGGGTCATCGTCGACGATCCGAGCCTCGGCGGCTGATCCGGCTGATCCGGCTGACCCGACCGGTCCGGCCGGCCGGCTGATCCGGCAGGTCCGGCTGGTTCGGGCGGGTCCGGGCGGCGGCGAGACTCAGGGGTGCAGGCTCATCGGGCCGTACACGATCTCGCCGTCGCACAGGAGGGTCACCTCGTCGACGCCGCCGTCGGCGAGGTCCCGCCAGTGCTCGGACAGCCACTCCTCCGCGGTGGGCTGATCGTCGAAGACGGGTGACGTGTCGTGATCCCAGCGGTACTCCACGATCACGCAGGCTAGCGTGCGGGCCGTGGCAACCCTGGTGCTCGGTGGGGCGCGTTCCGGCAAGTCCGCGTTCGCGGAAGGTGTGCTGCCGCGTGAGCACGCGACCTACGTCGCGACCGCGCGGGCCGACCCCGCCGACGCCGAATGGCAGGCCCGCATCGCCGCCCACGTCGCCCGCCGGCCGACGGGCTGGCGCACGGTCGAGCCGCCGGACCTGCCCGGTTTCCTCGACACGGCGCGTGGCCCGGTCATCGTCGACGACGTCTCGACCTGGCTGACCGGGGTGATGGACGACCTCGGCGGGTGGGACGGCCCCCTCACCGACGTGCACCGCGAATGCGGCCGGCTGGTCGAGGCGGTCACCCGCAGCCCGGCCGAGCTCGTGCTCGTGTCCGCGGAGGTCGGCCTCGGCGTGGTGCCCGCGACGCGTTCTGGCAGGCTCTTCCGGGACCAGCTCGGCATACTCAACGCGAGCATCGCGGAACGGTGCGCGGAGGTGGTCCTGCTGGTGGCCGGCATACCGCTGCGACTGCGGTGACGACTCCCGCAAGCCGCGCTCAGTGACCTGGAGGGTCCCCACATGGAGTTCGATGTCGTCAGCCCGCCCGACGAGGAAGTGCGGCAGGCGGCGGAGGAGCGGCACGCCCGCCTGACCAAGCCCCGCGGGTCGCTCGGCAGGCTCGAGGAGCTGGGCACGTGGCTCTCGGCCTGCCAGGGCACCTGCCCGCCCCGGCCGATCCAGCGGCCCAGGGTGGTGATCTTCGCCGGCGACCACGGGGTGGCCGCGCGGGGTGTGTCGGCGTACCCGAGCGAGGTCACCGCGCAGATGGTGGCCAACTTCCAGGCGGGGGGCGCGGCCATCAACGTCCTCGCGGGCGTCGCGGGCGCGACCGTGCGCGTGGTCGACATGGCCGTGGCCGGGGACACGACCGCCGGCGACCACAAGGTCCGCCGCTCCTCCGGCCCGATCGACTGCGAGGACGCCCTCACCGAGGACGAGGTCCAGGCCGCGCTGTCGGCCGGCAGGGCCATCGCAGACCAGGAGGTCGACGAGGGCGCCGACCTGCTGGTGGCCGGCGACATGGGCATCGGCAACACCACCCCCGCCGCGGTGCTGGTCGCCGCCATCACGGGCAGCGAGCCGGTCGCGGTGGTCGGTCGTGGCACGGGCATCGACGACCGGACCTGGATGCGCAAGACCGCCGCCATCCGCGACGCGCTCCGCCGCGCCAAGCCGGTGACGGCCGACCCGGTGGCACTGCTGCGGACCGTGGGCGGCGCGGACATCGCGGCCATGGCGGCGTTCCTGGCACAGGCGGCCGTCCGCCGCACTCCTGTGGTGCTGGACGGCGTCGTGTCCGGCGCGGCGGCCCTGCTTGCCGAGGAGCTGGCGCCGGGCGCCCGTGCGTGGTGGGTGGCCGGTCACCGCTCGACCGAGCCCGCACACACGCTCGTGCTGGACCAGCTGGACCTGAAGCCGCTGCTGGAGCTGAACATGCGCCTCGGCGAGGGCTCCGGCGCGACGGCCGCGATCCCCCTGCTGACGATGGCCGCCCAGGTCCTGCTCGACATGGCCACGTTCGAGGACGCGGGCGTGAGCAGCCCGGACACCGTGGCGGAACAGCCGGATACCGCCGCGGAAGAGGAGGAGCCGGTAGGGACCGAGTGATGCTCGCCGGAGTGCGGCTCGCGTTCTCCTGGCTGACAGTGCTGCCCGTGCCGGTTCGGCACGTGGACCGCCGGCTCGCGGGCATCGCCATCACCGCGGCGCCGCTCGTCGGGCTCGTGCTCGGCGGCGCGGCCGCCGGCCTGCTGCTCCTGCTGGACCTCGTCGACGTCGGCGGGCTGTTGGCGGGCTTCCTCGTCGTCGCGTTCCTTGCGATCGTGACCCGCGGCATGCACCTCGACGGCCTCGCCGACATCGCCGACGGCCTCGGCTCCTACCGCGGCCCGGAGCAGGCGCTCGCGATCATGCGGGACGGGCCCGTCGGACCGTTCGGGGTCGTCGCCCTGGTCCTCGTGCTCGGCACGCAGGCCGCCGCCGTCGACCACTGGCCGGCGCTCATCCTCGCGGTGACGGCCGGCCGGGTGGCGTTCGTGCTGTGCTGCCACGGCGTCCCGGCGGCCCGGCAGGAAGGGCTCGGCGCGCTGGTCGCCGGCACCCAGCCGCTCGCGGCGCCGGTCTTCTGGCTGATCGGCCTGCTGCTGGCCTCGCCGCTGGCCGACATCGCCCATCCGTACCGAGGCCCGGTGGCGGTCGTGCTCGCCACCGGGCTCGTGCTGTTGCTCGTCCACCACGTCCAGCGACGGCTGGGCGGGATCACCGGCGACGTCCTCGGCGCCGCCGGCGAGATCACCACCGCGGTCGTACTGGTGGTGCTCAACTGAGCTTCGTCAGCCACCCGTGGGTGTCGGGCGCGGTGCCGCGCTGGATGGCGGTCAGCGCGCCACGCAGCCGCGTCGACACGTCGCCGGTCTGGCCGCCGTTGATCGTGAACGACCCCTCGGCGTGCTTCACCGCCCCGACCGGCGTGATCACCGCGGCCGTGCCGCAGGCGAACACCTCGGTCAGCTCGCCGGACTCGACCTTCTTCTCCCACTCCTCGGTGGAGACGCGCCGCTCCTCGACCGCGTAGCCGAGGTCGCTCGCCAGCGTCAGGATCGAGTCACGCGTGATGCCGGCCAGCAGCGAGCCGGACAGCTCCGGGGTCACCACCCGTGCGCTGTCGCCCGAGCCCATGACGAAGAAGAGGTTCATCCCGCCCATCTCCTCGACCCAGCGCCGCTCGATCGCGTCCAGCCATACCACCTGCTCGCAGCCCTGCTCGGCGGCCTGTGCCTGCGCCACCAGCGACGCCGCGTAGTTGCCACCGAACTTCGCCGCGCCGGTCCCGCCGGGCGCCGCGCGCACGTACTCGTGCGACAGCCACACGCTCACCGGCTTGACGCCGGTCGCGAAGTACGAGCCGGCCGGCGAGGCGATCAGCAGGTACAGGTACTCGGCGGAGGGCCGTACCCCCAGCCCCACCTCGGTGGCGATCATGAACGGCCGCAGGTAGAGCGACTCCTCCTCCTGATCGGGCACCCACTGCCCGTCGACGGCGACCAGCTCCCGCAGCGAGCCGAGGAACAGCTCGTCGGGCAGGTCGGGCATCGCGAGGCGGCCCGCGGACCGGCGGAACCGCTCGGCGTTCGCCTCGGGGCGGAACGACTGGATGGACCCGTCGGCGTGCCGGTAGGCCTTGAGTCCCTCGAAGATCGCCTGGCCGTAGTGCAGCACCATGGCCGCGGGGTCCAACTCGATCGGGCGGTACGGTTCTACCGTCGCCCCGTGCCAACCTTCGGTGCGGTTCCAGCGGGCGGTCACCATGTGGTCGGTGAAGTACGCTCCGAAACCCGGGTTGGCCAACACTTCCGCGATCCGCTCCGGGGTCGCCGGCGCCGGATGGGGAGTTCTGGTGAATGACTGGGTCATGGGAGCACCGTAACTCTCCTGGGGCCGTTCAGAGAATCGGCAGTTCGACTGTTTGACGTCCTACTATGCCCTACCCCGCCGGCCGCTCAGCACCCGGATTCCCGCTTCGACCAGGAGAAGTACGGACGCGCCGGCGATCGTGTACTCCGGCGCGAGCAGCAGTGCGCCGAGCGCCGCGACGCCGGCCGCGAACGCCACCATGTGGTTCGGCCGGGCAGGCGCGAGCTCACGGATGTCGCCGAGGACACCGCGCAGCGCGAACACGCACGCGACCGTCGCCCCCACCGCGAGGAGACCGTCGATCCCGGCCGCGTCGGCCGCCGCGAGCGCGTCCCGCAGCGGCGCGGGCGACAGCGCCAGCCGCTCCCCGCCGAGCTGCCACAGCGCGCCGATCGCCACTGCCAGGCTCACGACCAGCACCACCCCGACGATCGCGAGGCGTTCCCGCCGCACCACGCTCGGTGACCCGATGAAGCCCAGGTACAGCAACAACGCGGCGGGGAACAAACCGACGGCGTCGTCGGCGCCGGCCGTGTCCGCAGGCGGCGCGACGGCCAGGTCGACCGGCGCGATCGCGAAGCACGACACCACGACCAGGACGAGCACACCGACCACTACGAACGCGGCCACCCGGTCCACCATCCCGGGCAGCGGCGGCGCGAGGAGCACCAGGCCGGCCACCACGATGACGAGCATCACGGCCCCGACCTCGGGCCGGCCGGGCAGCACGTACCGCCCGAAGGCCGTGGCGGCCGCCACGGCGGCGGCAATCCTTCCCAGTATTCCCACTAGTGGTGCGACCGGGGACGACGAAGAATCCTGAGTGGACAGTGCGAAGAGGACCGCGAGGACCGCGGCGAGCGCCATTCCGGGCACGAGCCACCAGCCCGCAAGGCCCGCGGCAGGCGCCAGACCAAGGAAAAGTCCCGCGCCGAAGGTCGACACGACCCCGCGGGCGACGCGGTCGGCACTCGATTGCGGTTGGGTCACGGACACCACCGTGGCAGAGGGGTGGCACCCACCTGACGTTGGGCAGGTTCGAAACAAGTAGTTAGCATGCGTCAGCAACTCGAACCGACAGGAGCTCTCGTTGACCGCGCCCAAGCTGTCACTGACCACCACCACGGCAGACGAGGCCACCGTTGACGCGGTGATCATCGGCACCGTGCAGTCCGACAGCGATCCAGGGGGCGTCGCGCTGGCGCCGGGGAGCGAGCGGGTCGACGCCGCGTTCGGTGGCAACCTGGCCGAGATCCTGCGCACCGTCGGGGCCACCGGCAAGCAGGACGAGGTCGTGAAGATCCCGAGCCTGGGGAAGATTCCCGCCGGGCTCGTGGTCGCGGCCGGGCTGGGCAGGTCCACTGGCGACGCCGCCGGGGTCTCGGCGGAGCAGGTGCGCCGGGCGTCCGGGGTCGCGGCACGCGCACTCGCCGGCACCAGGCGCGCGGTCACCACATTGTCCACTGTGGACCTGCAGGCGGCGGTGGAGGGCACCCTGCTGGGGGCGTACCGGTTCACCGAGTACCGCACCGAGAAGGGCGACGCGCCGGTGGAGCGCGTGGACGTCGAGCCACCCGCGCAGGGAACGCCGAAGGAGTACCGCACGACGCTCAAGGCCGCGACGGCTATCGCGGAGGCCGTGCGCACGGCGCGTGACTTCATCAACACGCCGCCGAACGACCTGTACCCCGCGTCGTTCGCCGACCGCGCGGCCGCACTGGCCCGCGAGGCGGGCCTGACCGTGGAGATCCTGGACGAGAAGGCACTGCGGAAGGCCGGCTACGGCGGCGTGCTGGGCGTGGGCATGGGCTCGGCAAGGCCGCCGAGGGTCGTTCGCCTGTCGTACGAGGGCCCGAAGGCACGCAAGAAGGTCGCCCTGATCGGCAAGGGCATCACGTTCGACACCGGCGGCATCTCGATCAAGCCGGCGGCGACGATGGACGAGATGACGTCCGACATGTCCGGTGCCGCGGCGGTCGTCGCGGTCATGGTGCTGGCGTCGAAGCTCAAGTACCCGCTGAACCTGACGGCGACGGTCCCGATGGCCGAGAACATGCCGAGCGGCTCGGCATACCGCCCGGGCGACGTGCTGACGATGTACGGCGGCAAGACGGTGGAGGTCCTGAACACGGACGCGGAGGGCCGCCTGATCCTGGCCGACGCGATCGTGCGCGCGTGCGAGGACAACCCCGACTACCTGATCAACATCGCGACCCTGACCGGCGCGCAGATGGTGGCACTGGGCCGCCGCACCCCCGGCATCATGGGAAGCGAGGACTTCCGCGACCGCACGGCGACAATCGCCCGCGCGACCGGCGAGGGCGGCTGGCCGATGCCCCTGCCGGACGAGCTGCGCGGCGACCTGGACTCGAAGCTCGCGGACCTGGCGAACGTCACGGGCCACCGGTGGGGCGGAATGCTGGCGGCGGGGATCTTCCTGCGGGAGTTCGTCGCGGAGAACGTGTCGTGGGTACACATCGACATCGCCGGGCCGGCCTTCAACAACGCCGGCCCATGGGGCTACACCGCCAAGGGCGGCACCGGCGTCCCGGTCCGCACCATAGCCGCCCTCCTGGCCGACATCGCCGACAACGGCTAACCCTTTCGGGCGTACTCCACATGAACGGACCGTTCGCCCGGCTCACAACTGGGCCACACGGCCCACGACCGATAAACTGGCGCCGGGGCCGCCCCCCGGGTTCGGGTGGGGGCTGCCTAGTCTCCATTACGGGATTCGCCGAAAATTCGGGCGTTCAGGACGGATCACGCGTTTGGTGCGTCCGGTTTCGGGTCGGACGGCCAACTGCGCGCGCTCGTCGAAAGCACTTTGAGCCCTGAGGTGATTTCGGCTTCCGCAGGAATGGGATTCCCCGTTCAGGACGGGACGCGCGTCAACAGCGTCACGGGCGTCTCCAGGGGCAGGGATCGGGGAGTCTGTGTGCTCCTTGGCCTTGTCCCGAAGGCGCGTTATCGCGAAAAGCCGCAGAAGAACGGGATCGCCGGTCAGGACCGGTCACGCGTCAGGAGGGTCGCGCCGCGGGCCACGGCTGACTCCGGTTCCGGGTCGGTCAGCACCGGAAGGCCCGTCGCCGCGTTCAGGCGCAGTGTCAGCAGCGGGATTCGGCTGCAACCGCCCACCAGCAGCGCCCGGGTGACCGTCACATCGGACGTCACCTCGCTCACCGCGGCCATCAGGCCGTTCACGTCCGGGGTGATCAGCAGCTCGAACTCCGCCCGGGTCAACCGCACCGCGCGGTGGTCCGGCAGCACGATCTCCGCGACGTCATGCCGGGACAGCAACTCCTTCCCCGCCCGCGCCGACTCCAGCAGCGCCACCCGCGTCGCGTCCTCCTTCACCGGCTCGCTCAGTGACGGACGCACCCGCTCGACGATCCGCTGGTCCACGTCCACCGCCATGGTCACGGCCGCGACCACCGAACGGTCCCGCACCACCGCCGCGTCCCACGTCCCGCCACCCGCGTCGACCACCAGCACCGTCTCCTCGAACGGCGCCGCCACCGCCACCGGATCGGGGAACGTGTGCACCTCCGCCACCCCGGCCGCCCGCGCCAGCACCGCGACCCGCGACGGCGTCCAGTCCGCCGGGTGCGTCACGACCACCGGGCCGAACTCCCCGTACTCCGCACGCGCAGCCACCATCATCCGGGCGAACACCGCCCCGACCGCCGTCGGTTCCAGCGTCGCCTTCAGGTTCCGGCTCTCCTGCCCGCGCCCCAGCAACGACGCGTCGGCGCCGACCACCCCGGAATGCACCACCGACGGCAGCCACGGCGCCCCGTCCACCGTCACCAACCGCCCGTCGACCATGCCGACGGTGTTCACGGTGCCGAAGTCGATCACCAGGGTCATGGCAGCTGCCACAGGAACGGCCGCGCGTCGTCACCCGACCACGCGACCGATCCGAGTGGCATGTGCGCCGGCACCACAAACACGGCGCACACCGTGAATCGCCCGCCCGCGGTACCCACGGCACACCCGTGCAGGTCCGACACCTGACGCGCGGCCACCGGCTGTGACCGGTCGTCCCGTAGCAGCAGCCGGCCCGCCAGGTCCGGCACCGACACCCCCACCGGCGACTCGACCACCGCGCGGACCAGCACCGCCCGGTTCCCGGGCCGGTCCACGACCGACTTGTCGAGGTACGCGCTCGGCTCGGTCACCACGTCCACGATCGCCGCCCGCACCCCGGCGTTGCCGACCCACAGCGGACGCACGACGCCGAGCGGCAGCGCCCGCACGACCACCGGCCCGCCCGCCGGCTCGGCGCCGTCGATGGGCACGATCGCGCCGACCTGGTCCCCGCCGGACACCTTGCTGATCACGACCCCACGCACCGGCGTCCGCAGCGACACCTCGAACGCCATGCACTGCCGCACCTCGTCCCCTTCGCGCAGCGCCGCGGGGGCCTCGGTCGGGCAGGGCAGCGGCACGTCCCGCGTCGGCGGGATCAGCAGGCCGCGGTCGTCGGTCAGGAACGTGTTCCGCAGGAAGTACGGCGCCGACGCGTCGTCCCTGGCCCGGATCGACGTGTCGACGAGCACGTACCGCACGTCCGGCGGCGGTCGGGGCGCCCCGACCTTCACCAGGTCGTCGGTGGCCGGGTCGCGCACCGAGTGCACGGTCCAGTCGACGTCGGTCGTCCCGTCGTCGACCCGCACCGGCGACCCGAGGCGCCCGGTCACCAGCCCGTCGGCGGCGTTGCCGCCGCGGACGACCGCCGTGCCGTGCTCCGCATCCGGCAACGAGAACCGCTCGGTGGCGGCCAGCGCGGCGCCGGTGACCGCGTCGGCCGGCTTCAGCACGATGCCGTAGCCGACCGCGATGAACGTGAGCGACATCGCGACGAGCAACGCGCCGAGCGTGCGCCGGTACGGCGGCGGGTCCGAGTGCCGGCGGCGGCGAGCGCGCGGCTCCGGCTTGGCGGGCGGCGGCGCCACCGGCATGTCCTGCGGTTGACGCGGATCCCCGTGCGACACCGCCACCGCGCACGCCCCGAGCGCGACGATCGCCTCGGGCTGGTCGTCCAGCTGGAGCTGCGCGGGGATCACCTCGGCGAGCAGCCGGCCCAGCAGGGGAATCCGGGCCGACCCGCCGGCGAGCTGAAGCGCGGCCAGCTGATAAGGCTCGACACCGGCCCGCACGATCGTCCGCAGTGTGAACGCGGTGATCCGGTCGAGGTCGGCGTGCAGCACTCGCTCCAGGTCGGCCTGCGTGAGCGTGGCGCCCGGCAGCCCGCCGGGCAGCCGCAGCTCGACCTGGTCGTGGCGGGACAGCAGTTCCTTGGCCCGCCGCACCTCCCGCCGGAACGCGACGACCTCGCGCAGCTGCACGAGGCTGACCCGCCCCGGCGCGGAGTCGTCGACCAGCACCTCGGCGAGGCCGGGCACGGTCTGGCGCAGGAAGTCGATGATCCGCTGGTCGAAGTCGCCGCCGCCGAGGTCCGATATGGACGCCTGGCCGATCACGACGATCCCCGTCGGCTCGCGCCGCACCACGGCGACATCGGTGGTGCCGCCGCCGATGTCGAGCACGGCGAGCACGGCCCCCAGCGGGAACCGGTCGGACCCGTCCACGCCGACCAGGCCGCGGGTCGCGTACCAGACGCCCGCGCCGACCGGCTCCGCGATCGTGCTGATCTGGGGCGCCAGGTCCTCGGCCGCGGCGAGCAGGCCGGCCCGCTGGTCCGGTCCCCAGTCCGCCGGATGGGTCAGCACGAGATGGTCGACGGGCGCCCCCACGACGGCGGCCGCGGCCTTCACGGCACGCACGAGGAGCGCGAGCACGACGGTCGGCACCGGGACGACGGTGTTGCCGAGCAGCACCTCCCGCTCAGCTATCCGCGCCTTCGCCCGGCTCTCCAGCCTGGACGGGTCGACGGCGGCCATCTGCAGGGCGTCGTACCCGACGACGAGCGAGTCGTCACCGGTGAGGAACACGGCGGACGGCAGGTAGGGCTCACCGTCCACATTGACCACCCTGGGCACACCACCGGTCACGTGCACCACGGTGACGGTGTGCGAACTGCCGAAGTCGACGACAGCAGTAACGCTCACATGGTCCTCACCAATGCGTAGTGGAAGCGCGGGACCACAGCTTGTCAGACCATCGAAGCGTTGTGGAGACCGAAAACCGACTTAACTATTGATCAGCAGGCCAGGGCATGCGTGGAAGGGACGACCGAACCGTCGGGCAACCGGTAACGATCCTTACCTCGAGCCGCCCTCGCGCTTCTGGCGTTCCTGGTACTCCCGCATCCGCTTCGGGTAGCCCACCCGCTCCACCTCGTACAGCGGCATGGACCGCTTTCGGGCGAAGTCGCGGGCGGCCTCGAAGTTCGGTATCCGGCGCCTCGTCCACTCACCGTCGTGGGCCACCAGAACGACGGTGGCTTCCGTCACGTTGGTGCGCGGCTCGACGTACGCCTCGACCCCCTGTCGCGTGGACGCCCACTCGTCCAGATGCGAGGTGTCAGCCTTGCTGGCGGACCGCACCTGGCCCTGACCGCTCTTCCGCCGAAACAACCCCACGGCGCCTACCTCCGATTGCGAACTGTGTTGAACCGGCCGCTCCGCTCACGCCGTCCGCCTCCCTCTCTCGTCGCACGCTCGACGCTCCCCGAGCGTGCTCCTCGAGTCGGTTCCGGCGGAGGTTGTTTCGCTTCGCTCCGTTCGTCCCTTTCATTGTGCCTGTCCGGCCACCTCGCAAGCCTGCCGCACGTAGTGACAAGATGATGTGTGGTGGCGTCCAGACACCGGAAGCGGAGCGAGGGAGCCCTCCGCCGGACTGACCGAGGAGCGGGCTCAGGAGCGAGGAACGAGCGGTGAGCCCGCGACGAGGGAAGGAGGCGGCCCGGCGGATGAGCGCAGCGACCAATTCAACACAGGAGATCCCGTGACCGATACCTCCGCTGACCTCGTGATCCTGGGTGGCGGCTCCGGCGGCTACGCGTGCGCGTTCCGCGCCGCGGGCCTCGGCCTGTCCGTGATCCTCGTCGAGAAGGACAAGCTGGGTGGCACGTGCCTGCACCGCGGCTGCATCCCCACCAAGGCGCTGCTGCACGCGGCCGAGGTGGCGGATCTGGCCCGCGAGGGCGACCAGTTCGGCGTGAAGTCGTCGCTGGAGGGCATCGACATCGCGGGCGTCAACTCGTACAAGGACGGCGTCGTCGCCGGCCTGTACAAGGGCCTGCAGGGGCTCGCCAAGGCCAACAAGGTCACGCTGGTCGAGGGGCAGGGCACCCTCAAGGCCCCCAACGCCGTCGAGGTGGACGGGCGGACCTACACGGGCAAGAACGTGGTGCTCGCCACCGGCTCGTACGCGAAGACGCTGCCCGGCCTGGAGATCGGCGGCCGGATCATCACCAGCGACCAGGCCGTGCACCTCGACTACGTCCCGGAGAGCGTCGTGGTGCTCGGCGGCGGCGTGATCGGGGTCGAGTTCGCGAGTGTCTGGGCGTCGTTCGGCGCGGACGTGACCATCGTCGAGGCGCTGCCCCGGCTGGTGCCGCTCGAGGACGAGTGGGCCTCCAAGCAGCTGGAACGGGCCTTCCGCAAGCGTGGCATCAAGTACAAGACGGGCGTGCGGTTCACGAGTGCGTCGCAGAATGAGACCCACGTGACCGTGACCCTGGAGTCCGGCGAGACGATCGACGCCGAGACCCTGCTCGTCGCGGTCGGCCGGGGGCCCAACAGCGCGGGCCACGGCTACGACGAGGCCGGCGTCGCCATGGAACGCGGGTTCGTGCTCACCGACGACCGGCTGCGCACCAACCTGCCCAACGTCTACGCCGTCGGCGACCTGGTTCCGGGGCTGCAGCTCGCGCATCGCGGCTTCCAGCACGGCATCTTCGTCGCCGAGGAGATCGCGGGACAGAGTCCCCGCCCGGTCGAGGAGGCGGGCATCCCGCGCGTCACCTACTGCAAGCCGGAGGTCGCGTCCGTCGGGCTCACCGAGGCGCAGGCGAAGGAGAAGTTCGGCGGCGCGGACACCTACACCTACGCGCTGAGCGGTAACGGCAAGAGCCAGATCCTGAAGACGTCCGGCGGCGTCAAGCTCGTCAAGGCGCCCGACGGCCCCGTGGTGGGTATCACGATGGTCGGCGAGCGGGTCGGCGAGCTTGTCGGTGAGGCGCAGCTGATCTACAACTGGGAGGCGTACCCAGAGGACGTGGCGCCGCTCATCCATGCCCACCCCACCCAGACCGAGGCGCTGGGCGAGGCGTTCCTCGCCCTGGCCGGCAAGCCGCTGCACGTGCACGGCTGAGCCGAAATAAGTTCAAAGGGAGTCAGCGAAACCATGGCGTTCTCCGTCCAGATGCCGGCACTCGGGGAGAGTGTCACCGAAGGCACCGTGACCCGGTGGCTGAAGCAGGTGGGCGACACCGTAGAGGTCGACGAGCCGTTGCTCGAGGTGTCCACGGACAAGGTCGACACCGAGATCCCGTCGCCGGCCGCCGGCGTCCTGCAGAAGATCGTCGCCGAGGAGGACGAGACCGTCGAGGTCGGCGCGGAGCTTGCCGTCATCGGCGACTCGGCCGAGGGCGGCGGCGACGACGGCGGGTCCTCGTCGGACACCGCCGAGGCCGAGCCGGAGCCCGAGCCGCAGGAGCAGGCGGAGGAGCCCGAGCCGGAGCCTGCCCAGGCCGAGGAGTCCGACGACTCGGACGACTCCGATGACTCTGGCGACTCCGACGACTCGGGTGAATCGGGCGAGTCCGGCGGCTCCGGTGAGGGCACGCCGGTGAACATGCCGGCGCTCGGTGAGAGCGTGACCGAGGGCACCGTGACCCGGTGGCTCAAGCAGGTCGGCGACTCGGTCGAGGTCGACGAGCCACTGCTCGAAGTGTCCACGGACAAGGTCGACACCGAGATCCCGTCGCCCGTCGCGGGCACCCTGCTGGAGATCACCGCGGGCGAGGACGAGACCGTCGAGGTCGGCGGCCAGCTCGCGGTCGTCGGCTCCGGCAGTGCGGCCCCCGCGAAGGAGGCCTCGAAACCGGCGCCGAAGCCCGAGCCAGAGCCGGAACCCGAGCCGGAACCGGAGCCCAAGCAGGAGGCCAAGCCAGAGCCGAAGCCGGAACCCAAGCCGGAACCGAAGCCGGAGCCCAGGTCCGAGCCCAAGCACGCGGCCCAGCGGCCCGAGCCGAGGCCTGCCCCGGCCGCCGCGCCTGCCGGCAACGGCTCGCGTGGCGACGGCCCGTACGTCACCCCGCTGGTGCGCAAGCTCGCCGCGGAGCACGACGTCGACCTGGCGAGCCTCAAGGGCAGCGGCGTCGGCGGCCGGATCCGCAAGCAGGACGTGCTGGCCGCGGCCGAGGCCGCCAAGCAGCCTGCGCCCGCCGCCGCACCGCCGGCCGCGAAGGCTGCCCCCGCCGCCGCGCCGGCGTCGGACCTGCGTGGCAAGACCGAGAAGATGAGCCGCCTGCGCCAGACCGTGGCGCGGCGCATGGTCGAGTCGTTGCAGACGGCCGCGCAGCTCACCCAGGTGGTCGAGGTCGACGTCACCAAGATCGCCAAGCTGCGTTCGCGGGCCAAGACCGCGTTCGAGGCCCGTGAGGGCGTGAAGCTGACGTTCCTGCCGTTCTTCGCCAAGGCGACGGTCGAGGCGCTCAAGCAGCACCCGAAGCTGAACGCGTCGATCAACGAGGAGTCCAAGGAGGTGACCTACCACGGCGCCGAGCACCTCGGCATCGCGGTGGACACCGAGCGCGGCCTGCTCACCCCGGCCATCCACAACGCCGGTGACCTGAGCGTCGCCGGTCTCGCGCACAAGATCGCCGACGTCGCCGAGCGGACGCGGGCGAACAAGATCACGCCGGACGAGCTGTTCGGCGCGACGTTCAACCTCACCAACCTGGGCAGCCAGGGCGCGTTGTGGGACACCCCGATCATCCAGCTGCCGCAGGTCGCCATCCTTGGTGTCGGCCTGGTCGTGAAGCGGCCGGTCGTGATCACCGACGCGGACGGCAACGACACGATCTCGATCCGTTCGATGATCTACCTGGCGCTGACCTACGACCACCGCCTGGTCGACGGCGCCGATGCCGGCAGGTTCCTGAGCACGATCAAGAACCGCCTGCAGGAAGGCAACTTCGAGGGTGAACTCGGCTTGTGAGAATCATCGCGGCCGGTGCGTCCGGCCTGATCGGGTCCGCTCTCGTCGAGGAGCTGCGGACGGCCGGCCACGAGGTGGTCCGGCTGGTCCGGCGGGACACCCGCGCCGCTGACGAGCTGCGCTGGGACCCGCCGGCCGGTCGCATCGACGACCTGGCCGGCGCGGACGCCGTCGTCAACCTGTGCGGCGCGTCCATCGCGGGTGGCCGCTGGAGCCAGGCGCGCCGGCAGCTGCTGGTGAACAGCCGGGTCGAGCCGACCGAGGTACTGGCCGCGGCCGTCGCCGAGCAGGGCATTCCCCTGCTGGTGAACGCGTCCGCGGCCGGTTACTACGGCGACAAGGGCACCGAGGTCGTCGAGGAGACCGCGCCACGCGGCGCGGGCTTCCTGGCCGACCTGTGCCAGTCGTGGGAGTCGGCCACCCAACGGGCGACCGACGCGGGCGCGCGGGTACTGCGCCTGCGGACCGGTCACGTGCTCGCGCGACGTGGCGGGCTCGTCGGGATGTTGAAGCCGCTGTTCAGGCTGGCGCTGGGCGGCCGGCTCGGCAACGGCCGGCAGTACATGCCGTGGATCCACGTCGCCGACCACGTGGCCGCGACCCGGTACCTGATCGAGCACGAGTCGGTGTCCGGCGCGGTGAACGTGTGCTCACCCAACCCGGTGACGAACGCGGACTTCACCGCCGCGTTCGGTCACGCGGTGCGACGACCGGCACCGTGGTTCGCCCCCACGCCGGTGCTGAAACTGGCGCTCGGCGACGCGGAGGGCGAGGCGCTGTACAGCCAGCGGATGGTGCCGACCGTGTTGACGGACAACGGTTTCGAGTTCCGTCACCCGGCACTGGACGAGACGCTGTCCGCGCTGCTCACGTAGCCCTCTACTGCGTCGCGAGTGGACGGCGTAGGGTCGCAGTCGTGACTTCCTGTCGCGCGTCCGGCGCTTCCGTGCATGTCCGCGAGCTCGGCACCATCGACTATGTCGAGGCGTGGGAGCTGCAACGCGAGCTGGCGACCGCCCGCGCCGACGAGACCGGCCCGGACACGTTGCTGCTGCTGGAACACCCGTCGGTGTACACGGCCGGCAAGCGCACCGAGCCCGACGAGCGCCCCGACAACGGCACCCCGGTGGTGGACGTCGACCGCGGCGGCAAGATCACCTGGCACGGCCCCGGGCAGCTGGTCGGCTACCCGATCGTGAAGCTGGCCGACCCGATCGATGTCGTGCAGTACGTGCGCCGGATCGAGCAGGCGCTGATCGCGGTGTGCGACTCACTGGGCCTCGAGACCGGCCGCGTGGAGGGCCGCAGCGGCGTATGGCTGCCGGCGGACGAGAGCCGGAGGGAACGCAAGATCGCGGCCATCGGCATCCGCGTCCAGCGCGGCGTGACCATGCACGGCTTCGAGCTGAACTGCGACGCTGACCTGTCCGCCTTCGAGCACATCATCCCGTGCGGCATCCGCGACGCCGGGGTGACGTCCCTGTCGGCCGAACTGGGTCGCACGGTGACGGTGGACGAGGTCGCGCCCCTGGCGGAGAAGTACGTGCTCCAGGCGCTGGAGGGCTCGCTCCCGGTCGCGGACCGCTGGCTCCCCCGCTGGACCCCGACCAGCCCCGGCGTGAACTTCGAACTGGCCCAGCACTAACGCGCCACGCGGACGCCACCGCATGGCGCCGGCCCCGAGCCGATCCTCCTAAGCGGACGGCACCAGTCTGCGGAGCAACCGCTCCACCGGGTTGCGGCGGCCACGCCGCGGCGCGGACTTCTGCAGTGCCAGGAACGCGGCCCCGATCGACTCCGCCTCCGCCGCGGAGTCCCCCGCCTCGGTCAGCCCCGCCGCGCGCGCCAGCATGCGATGCTCGGCCTCGGCGAGCGGCCGCAGCACCGGGTCGTCCGCGTGCGCGTCCAGCAGCTCCCGCAACGAGGCGTTGTCCTCCGCCGCCCGTCGCCACGCCGCGCCGACCGCGTCCACCGGGTCGGCGCTGGAAAGCTCACCCAGCTCGACCCGTGCGGCCAACCGCCGCGACCACCGGTGGTGCAATGCCAGCAGCAGTTCCGCCTCGGTCGGGAAGGCCTCGGACGTACGCAGTTCCCCCTGCTCGACGACGGCGTCCAGTGCGTCCCTGCGGCGGTAGAAGTCTTGCCACCCCATGGTGTTCTCCCCATGCCGTGAAATCGGTCATACCATCGGTCTTGTACATACCGTCGGTATGGTCGAACAAGGTCAACGTACCACCGGTATGTGGCCGGTATGTGTCGTACCTTTGTGAGCGTGGTGACAATGCGGTCGAGGCGCGTCGACTACACCGAGTCCACCCGGCAGGCGCTGGTCGACTCGGCACTGGAGCTGTTCACGAAGCGGGGTTACGCGGCCACCTCGCTCGACGCGATCGTCAAGCGCGCCAGGGTCACCAAGGGCGCGCTCTACCACCACTTCAGCGGCAAGCAGGCCCTGTTCGAGGCCGCGTTCGACGCCGTGGAGACCGCCGCGATCGGCCGGCTGTCCGTCGCGGTCGAGGGGGACGGCACGGCGTGGGAGCGGGCCATGGCCGGCATCCAGGCGTACGTCCGCTGCTGCCTCGACCCTTCCTACCAGCGGATCGTCATCCACGAGGCGCCGGTCGTGATGGGTTGGGAACGCTGGCGCGAGGCCGAGGAGCACTTCAGCTACGGCCTGGTGCGCGCGACCGTCGAATCGCTGGTCGAGGCCGGCGAGATCGAGCCACTGCCGGTCGAGGTGACCGCCCGCATCCTCTTCGGCTCGCTGTCCGCCGGCGCCGAGATCATCGCCGGCGCCCCCGACCCGAAGTCCGCGGCCGCCGACGTCACGAAAACCATCACCACCGTCATGAACGGCATGCGCAAAACCCGAGCGTGACCGCCCCCCACCCACCCCGCGAGTCCCGCGTTCAAACACCGCGAGTCCCGCGTTCAAACACCCCGAACCGCGGTTTCGTGCACACGGCCCAGGCCATGACCTGCACGAAACCGCAGTTCGGTAAGTCCGAACGCGGGACTCGGTATGTGCGAACGCGGGACTCGCGGGGTTATCGGGTGGCGCTCCAGTAGATCGCGGAGGCTACCTGGGCGTAGAGGCCCTTGGGGTGGGCGCGGAACAGGGGTTCGGTGCCGAACATCAGGACCCGTGCGCCGGTTGCCGACGTGCCGGAGACCACGGCTGCCTGTCCGGCCGCGGCGGTTGGGCCGCCCGATCCGTCGGCGTTCGGCCGCCAGTGCCCCGCGACGAGCGGGTTGCCGGCCGCGTACCGCTGCTCGGCACGGACCCCGGCGCCGAGGTTCGCGAACCACTGTGGCGAGTAGACGAACGACGTCGGTGTCGAGCCGGCCAACACGGACGCGCCAGCGTTGTCGACCGTCACCACCCCGTTGGCGTCACCCCGTCCGGGGACGGCGGTCACCGGCAGCAGTCGCGCGTCGGCATTGAACCGCGACCCCGTCGCCCCTCGCGTGACCACGCCGCCCTGGGCTAACACGGCGTCGACCTGGGCCCTCGCCGCTGGCTGGAGCTGGTCGTACCGCAACCCGGACGACACGAGGAGCACGTCCACCCGCGACAGGTCGAACCCGGCGTTCAACGTCGCCGTCGAGACCGGACGGACGTCAAAACCCATGTCCCGCAAGGCGAACAGCTCGTCGACCGCCACCGCCGCCGCGACCGTCACCCGGTGCAGCGGGCTGCCGGCGCCTGGGGGCGCGGCCGTGAACCGCACGCCGTACCGGTCCGCGACCGCCCGCGCCGCCTGCCGGCCGGACGCCGGCACCACGACCGTCCCGTCACCGAGACGCCGCAGCGACAGACCCCGGCCGAGCAGGTCGTTGACCGCGCTCGCGTCCTTGCCGTCCACGATCCGGATCGCCAGGTCACGCCCGGGCGCCACGTCGAGACCGCCGGTCGGCGCGGCCGCTACCACGGCGACGCTGGGCACTCTGACCTGCCCGTTCCGCACGATGTCGGCCGACGCGCCCCACAGCAGCCGGTGGCTCCAACCGGCGATGTCGTACATCTGCGGCGCGTCGTCGGACACGTCCTTGCCGGCCTCCAGCATCACGTTGGCGAGCCCGCGCTTCGGCTGGTGCATGTCCACCACATACGACCCCACCGGGTACCTGTGGCCACCGAGCGTGAACGGCCGCGTGGCCCGCCGGACCCGCACGTCGTGCGCCACGAGGTGGTCCACCAGCCGCGCCGCCGCGACCGCCGAGCGCTGGGTCGGCCCGGCCGGGATCACGTACGCACGCGGGAAGTTCGTGGTGAACCGGTCCTCCGGCCCGAAACCGGGCACGAACCCGTCCGGAACGTACCGCTGAGGCTCGCCGGCCGCGCCGCGCCGGAAGATCTCGATCTGGTTGTCGACCAGCTCCACCCGGTGCCGGTCCAGGTAGGACAGCGTGGTCTTCACGGTCGCCTCGGACACGTCGGTGTTGATGGCCGCGCGGCGGCGGAGCTCCTCGACCGGCAGGGTGTTGTAGGCGTCGTTGTTGACCTGCAGGGGAATCTCGATGGTGTAGGACACGGCGCCGTGGTACATCGCGTACTGCGCGGTGAAGATCGGCGGCCAGCCGTCCCAGTCACCGGGGGCGAGGTCGCGGAACGGCACGACGACGTCCTGCGCCTCCGGGTAACCGAGCGCCTTGACCGCCGCCTCCATCTCGAGGCCGTCGGCGTAGCCGTGCCTGATGTACAGGTCGAAGTCGTAGTTCTGCCCGTGCGGCGGACCGGTCGGCTCGATCAGGGTGCCGTCGGAGTACCCGTGCTCGTCCAGCGTGATCACCGGCTGGGTGTCCTCGATCTCCTCGCGCATGGCCACGTTCTCCGGCTGGGAGTTCGTGACGAAGTCGCGGTTGAGGTCGAACCCGTTGGCGTTGCCCCGGGTGCCGGCCACCCGGCCGTCGGGGTTCGCGGTGACGTTGAAGTAGATCCGGCTGTGCCGGAGGAGCCGCCTGGCGGCCGGGTCGTTCGTGGTGGCCAGGTAGTCGATCTGGCGCAGTGCGGCGTCGGTGCCCTCCCACTCGTTGCCGTGGATGTTGTTGTTGATCCACAGCGGCGCCTTGTAGTCACGCTCCAGCCGGTGGTCGCGGGCGGCGCGGACGGGGTCGTTCTCGATCAGGTCGCGCCAGGCGTCCTGCTGACGGCTCTCCGCGGGCTTCTCCGGGGCGGTGAGCGTGACGAGGTACAGGTCGCGGCCGAGCCCGGACTGGCCGACGACCTCGACCGACACCCGGTCGCTGCGGTCCTGCAGCGCGTTCAGCCGGGGGGCGAGCGCGTGGTAGGGCGTGAGGCCCAGCTTGATCGACCTGTCGGTCGGGTCCTCCGGGTAGACCCGCAGCTCGGTCCGGCGCGGGTAGCCCTGGTGGGTGCGGACCTGGTTCTCGCCGGCCGGGGTGGCGCGACGGGCGGCGACCGGGTCGGTCGCCGCGATCTCGTTGCGTTCGGGACCGTTGCCGAAGTCCCGGTCGCTGTCGTGGCGGACTTGCGGGGCCGCCGCGGCGGGGGTGGCGGTGATCGAGGTCACGGCCAGTGCGGCGGACACGAGTGCGAGGAGAACTCTTCGTTCGACGTGCACGAACTGCCTCCGTACATAGCAGGGTTCGGCGTGTCTAACGGGACGGATCGGACCGAGTCAAGTGGCGTAGCCTGAACGGCGTGACGATCGCTCCGGAGGGGCGAAAGCTGCTGCGACTGGAAGTACGCAACAGCCAGACGCCGATCGAGAAGAAACCGTCGTGGATCAAGACCCGCGCCAAGATGGGACCCGAGTACACCGAGCTCAAGAGCCTGGTCCGGCGCGAGGGCCTGCACACCGTGTGCGAGGAGGCCGGCTGTCCCAACATCTACGAGTGTTGGGAGGACCGCGAGGCCACGTTCCTCATCGGTGGCGAGCAGTGCACCCGGCGATGTGACTTCTGCCAGATCGACACCGGCCGGCCGGCCGAGCTGGACCGCGACGAGCCGCGCAAGGTGGCCGAGTCGGTCCAGGCCATGGGCCTGCGCTACGCGACGGTCACCGGTGTGGCCCGCGACGACCTGGCGGACGGCGGCGCGTGGCTGTACGCGGAGACGGTCCGGCAGATCCACGAGCTGAACCCCGGCACCGGCGTCGAGCTGCTGATCCCGGACTTCAACGCGGACGCCGAGCAGCTGGCGGAGGTGTTCGGGTCCCGCCCCGAGGTGCTGGCGCACAACCTGGAGACCGTGCCGCGGATCTTCAAGCGGATCCGTCCGGCGTTCCGGTACGAGCGGTCACTGGAAGTGATCACCCGGGCACGCGAGGTCGGCCTGGTCACGAAGTCGAACCTGATCCTGGGCATGGGCGAGACCCCCGCCGAGGTGACGGCCGCCCTCCAGGACCTGCACGACGCCGGCTGCGACATCATCACGATCACGCAGTATCTGCGCCCCTCGTTGCGACACCACCCGGTCGACCGCTGGGTCAAGCCGGAGGAGTTCCTGGCGCACAAGGAGTCCGCGGAGGCCATCGGCTTCGCCGGCGTGATGGCCGGCCCGCTGGTGCGGTCGTCCTACCGGGCCGGTCGCCTGTACGCGCAGGCCATGGCCCACCGCGGCGAGGAAGTGCCTGCCTCGCTGGCCCACCTGGCCGCCGCCGGCCCGGCGCACCAGGAGATCAGCTCAGTCCTCAGTCGTACGTCATAAGTCGGACTCAGGGTTGATGTCAGGGGAACCCCGGTGTGATTTCCTCGGTCCTACTGCGAGACTTGCCGCGGAAATCATCTGAGGGGAGCAGGTAGTGGCGGTACTGACCGACGTATTGGAGTGGTTGCGGAATCTTCCGGCACCGGCCATGTACGCGGCCACCGGGGGGCTGGTACTGGCGGAGTGCACGGTTGGTCTGGGGTTCATCGCACCAGGTGAGGCCGGCTTACTGCTGGCGTCAGCCGTCCTGG
Source organism: Actinophytocola sp. (assembly GCF_035634895.1). GTDB lineage: Bacteria > Actinomycetota > Actinomycetes > Mycobacteriales > Pseudonocardiaceae > Actinophytocola. Next base: position 25,735 of record NZ_DASQCC010000151.1, read on the forward strand.
TCACCGACTTTCCCAAGGGCGTTCTACTGTGGCTGATAGTCACGGTCTGCGCCGGCATCGGCGACTCGATCGGATACGCCATAGGCCGCAGGTTCGGCCCAGGCCTACGCGAGACGAAGCTGATCCAGAAGTACGGTGTGGACGGCTGGGACAAGGCCACGGGCATCCTGCGTAAACGCGGGGCGTGGGCGGTGTTCTTCGCCCGCTTCCTACCGGTGGTGAGGACGTTGACCCCGGCGGCGGCGGGCACGTCGAGACTGCCGTACCGGAAGTTCTTACCGGCGGTGGTGTCGGGCGCGGCCTGCTGGGCGGCCCTCCACATCACGATAGGCGCCGCACTGGGTGACGCCGCCGAACGCGCCGAGTCCGTGATGGGCACCGGCGGCGCGGTGATCATCGGCGCCCTGGTCGTGGCCGTGATCGTCATGATCCTGGTCCGCAAGCGCCGCAAGGCCAGGGCGGAACAGCAGCTCCCGGTCGTCATCGAGCCGGAACCCGCCCTCGAACTCGAGGGCTGACCTCACGACTCGCATGGTCCGGCTCGTCCGAGGGCGAGCCGGACCGCGGGTCCCTGCGCGGCCGTGACTGCTCGGATGGTTCACATCGGGGCCACCCGCGCCGTGACCTCTCCGGCAGGCAGCTGACCGCCTCGGCTCTCCATCACTCGTCGCCGGTGCGCTGATCATGGTCATCGACGTTTCGCTGCCCCACGCGGCGTACTGCTGATCATTCCGTCAATTGGCGTTCACCTGGCCCGTTCCCTTTGACGTCACGGATTTCTTCAGCCTGTCCCGGTGACAATGATCGGGACCATGGACTATCCATTGTGTTCGGTTAGTCCTCGGCATCCCGGCGCGGCGCACGCGGCATATCTTCGTTCAGCCATAAACAAGCTCACCCCCACGGGTGAATCAGAGCCGAAATTCGTAACAGAGAGTCACAATCATCCGATGTCCAGCATGTAGGAACGAGGCGTCGGCAACGCCAGCACACTGAACGACACCAACCGCACATTGACCGTCCCCCAGTTGACGGTCCGGTTCAGCGCGCCCGACGTTTGCCGACGCCTCTTCCGCTCCCATCCGAATATCCCAGCCGAGGCGATTCTCACCGGCATGATCATGTCCGGCTTCAATGCGGCAGGAATGCGGAACCCTCGCCATCGCGGCAATCCACCCGACAGGCAGTCTGCTCGCCGTGACGAGCCCTTGGCCAGACGCGACCGAAGTCCGTCCACGGACGAGGCGACGTGGACCTACCGCCAGGCCCCGATCCTCACGCACGCCGTCCGACCGTTCTTGCGCTTCATAAGTAGCGTTGCTATATGTAGTAAGACTACTTATAGGGAGGCAGGAACATGAGGAGACGCGTTCGCCGTGCCGCACTGGGTGTGCTGGTGGTGATGGCCGGCCTGACCACGTCCACCGCGGCGGTGGCGGCGACACCGGACCACTCACGCACGGGTGACCAGGCCGCTTTCAACCGGTTGCGAAGCCAGCAGGACGACGCGTGGGCGCGCGGCGACGGCGCGGCATGGGCCGCGACCTTCACGCAGGACGGCGACATGGTCACCTTCAACGGCGACCACCTGCACGGCCGGGACCAGATCACCACGCGCATGCAGCACTACTTCGACGCCTACCTGCGGGACACCCGCCTGCTGATGCTGACCGAACAGACCCGGTACGTGGAACCCGACACGGTGATCATCGTCCGCACCGGCTGCGTGCTGTGGGACGAGGAGACGACGTGCACCGACGAAGCACTGTCCGTCAACACGAACGTCCTGGTCAACCGGCATGGGCGCTGGCAGCAGACGTCGTTCCAGAACACCAGGATCCGCCCCATCCCGTAGATCTCCGGGAATCTCCCGGATCACGGCGACCCGGCGGCACGCCAGACTGCCGGGAGTGATCGACGCATACCTGAGGGCGCTGGGCAGCGCCCTGCGTGGGCCTCGGCGAGCAAAGGCGGACCTACTCGCCGAGGCCCGTGATCACCTCACGGACGCCACGGCCGCCTACGAGGCGGCCGGGCTGGGGCACGCGGCGGCCCAGCACCAAGCCATCGCGGACTTCGGCTCCGTGCCCGAGCTCGTGCCCGCCTACCAGGCGGAGCTCGGCCTGGCACAGGGACACCGCACGGCGCTGGCCGCGTTCACACTGTCCGCCGCGCAGCCGCTGGTGTGGGACTACGCCTTCCCGGGCGCCCAGGGCGGACCCCAGCCGGCCGACACCATCGTCGAGAACGTCGGCGGGATTCTCATCCTGCTGATGTTCCTGGCCGTACTGGCCTACCAGTTCGGCACACGCCACCCCGCCATCCGCGACAGGCTGGTCCGGCTCACGGGCATCGGCGCGTGCGCGGCCGCCGCCACGCTGACCGCGGCCAGCACGCTGCTGACCGCACTGTCCGGCAACCTGCTCGCTCTGGTGTGGACGGTCTCGTTCGTACTCGTCCCCGCGACCCTGGTGACCGTCTCGGCGCGACGGTGCCTACGGAGCAGCCGACCGCAACACGCCGTCGACTAACGCCGAGAACGCACGCCACTCGGTCCGTTCGTCGGCCAGCATGCGCTGCCCCGTCCCGGTGAGACGGTACGTACGCCGTCGGCGGCCACCGACGGTGCTCCACTCACTGCCCACGAACCCTGCGCGCTCCAGGCGGCGCAGGGCGGGGTACAGCGTGCCGGTCGGCAGGTCCAGGGCGCCGCCACTGCGTCGCACCAGCGCCTCCATGACGGCGTAGCCATGCAGGGGCTCGTCCTCGAGCACGGCCAGGATCAGGCCGTCGAGGTGCCCTCGCAACACGTCTGGCCGCATGTAGCCAGTCTACATATGGTGGGCGCGACAGGATTCGAACCTGCGACCGCTCTGAGATCGGCGGAATGTCTACAAAGGTCGCATCACCCTCTCTGACCATATGAAACGCCGATCTGAACGCAGCAGCGAGGTCAGAATTCCGCGCGAAAAGCAGCGACAAAGCGACGGTTGATCTTGCCCTCCAACCGTCTCGCGGCCGATCCTTGGGGCAGCGGCTCGCCGACACCATGATCGGCTTCGCCATCGCTTTGGTGTTCCTTCCGTCCACGCTCTGGATGGACCATCGGGCGCCCGATGAACACAGTTCTCGCGCTCACCATCCGTGAGCGGCTCCGCACACACAAGGCCCGTAAGGCCGTTGTGAATCATGACGACCAAATGACAAAGGACGGAGTCCAAGGCCATGGCGAAGAGAACTATCCCTGCTCAGAGTGGGCGCGACAGGATTCGAACCTGCGACCGCTCGGGTGTAAGCCGAGTGCTCTTCCGCTGAGCTACACGCCCTGGCCGGCACCGGAACGGCGCCGGCTGAAGCTCACAGGCTGGCGATCGCCTTCTTCCACGCTTCCTGGTCGCGTGCCTCGCCCGGCTGGTTGACCTCGGCGAAGCGGACGACGCCCGCACCGTCGATCAGGAAGGTGCCGCGGTTCGCCATGCCGGCCTTCTCGTTGAACACCCCGTACTCCTGTGCCACGGCACCGTGCGGCCAGAAGTCGGACAGGAGCGGGAACTGGTACCCCTCCTGCTCGGCCCACACCTTCAGGCTGTACGGCGTGTCGACCGACACCCCCAGCACCCGCACGCCCTCGAACGACGAGAAGTCATCCCTCAGCTGGCACAGCTCGCCGGTGCAGATCCCGCTGAACGCGAACGGGTAGAACACCAGCAGGACCGGCTTCTCCGCGTAAACGGACGAAAGGGACACCTTCTCGTTGTTGAAGTCCTTCAGAGTGAACTCTGGCGCCTTCGAACCGACCTCGACCACCGCGCAGCCTCCTCCAAGCGAACGACACCCGCACGGATGCCACCCGTACGGGCATCAGCTTAACGAAGGTCAGCGCTTGGTCTTCGCGGACTTCGGCGACACGAGTCTCGTCGCCGACCAGTCGTCACCGATACTCACGCTGGACGTCTGCGCCAGACCGGCGGTCGGCACGGCCTCCGCGATCTCGCTCGGCTCCACATGCCCGTCGCGGCCGGTCTTCGGGGTCAGGACCCAGATCACACCGGTCTCCGCGAGGGGGCCCATCGCGTCCATCAGGGCATCGACGAGATCACCGTCGTCCTCGCGCCACCACAGCAGCACGACGTCGACGACCTCGTCGGCATCCTCGTCCAGCAGATCGCTGCCGATCTGTTCCTCGATGGCGGCACGGGCGCCGTCGTCGACGTCCTCGTCCCAGCCGAGTTCCTGGACGACCATCCCCGGCTCGATCCCGAGCCTATCGGCGACGCCGGCCTTGCCGGTGTCTCCCGCGGCGACCACGGCTTTCACTCCTCCTAAGCGCCATCGTGGCGACCACCACGAATCGGTATTGGGACAGCGAACACTGACCTTGCCATACCGCGCAACCACCCACGCCGGGTTTGCCCTGGACGGACCATTACAAACAGGCCTGTACCCATCGGTAGGGATGACCCCAGCACGGTTCGAGACGACAGTGGCAGAGTTAGCACCATGAGCGCAGGCACTGGAGACCCCTTGGCTACGCAGAACAGCGAAAACAGCAGGAACAAGCCCGAGCGGGTAAGGGTCATCCGCGACGGTCTCGCGGCACACCTTCCGGACATCGATCCGGACGAGACCGCGGAGTGGCTCGAGTCGTTCGACTCGATGCTCACCGCCGGTGGCCAGCAGCGCGCGCGTTACCTGATGCTTCGCCTGCTCGAGCGCGCACGGGAGAAGCGGGTCGGCGTCCCGTCGCTGACCAGCACCGACTACGTCAACACCATCCCCACCGAGAAGGAACCGTGGTTCCCCGGTGACGAAGAGGTGGAACGCCGCTACCGAGCGTGGACCCGCTGGAACGCCGCGATGACCGTGCACCGCGCTCAGCGGCCCGGCGTCGGCGTCGGCGGTCACATCTCGACCTACGCGTCCTCCGCGACGCTCTACGAGGTCGGCTTCAACTGGTTCTTCCGCGGCAAGAACCACGCGGGCGGCGGCGACCAGATCTACTTCCAGGGCCACGCCTCCCCCGGCATGTACGCGCGCGCGTTCCTCGAGGGCCGGCTGTCCGCCGACCAGCTCGACGGCTTCCGCCAGGAGTACTCGCACGGCGGCCCCGGCCAGGGCCTGCCGTCCTACCCGCACCCCCGGCTGATGCCGGACTTCTGGGAGTACCCGACGGTCTCCATGGGCCTCGGCCCGATGAACGCGATCTACCAGGCGCGGTTCAACCGCTACCTGCACGCGCGCGGCATCAAGGACACCTCCGACCAGCGGGTCTGGGCCTTCCTCGGCGACGGCGAGATGGACGAGCCCGAGTCCCGCGGCCTGATCCACGTCGCCGCGAACGAGGGTCTCGACAACCTCACGTTCGTCATCAACTGCAACCTGCAGCGCCTCGACGGCCCGGTCCGCGGTAACGGCAAGATCATCCAGGAGCTGGAGTCCTACTTCCGCGGCGCCGGCTGGAACGTCATCAAGGTCATCTGGGGCCGCGAGTGGGACTCGCTGCTGCACGCCGACCGCGACGGCGCCCTGGTCAACCTCATGAACACGACGCCGGACGGCGACTACCAGACCTACAAGGCCAACGACGGCGCGTTCGTGCGCGAGCACTTCTTCGGGCGGGACCCCCGCACGAAGGAGCTGGTCACGCCCATGTCCGACCAGGAGATCTGGAACCTCAAACGCGGTGGCCACGACTACCGCAAGGTCTACGCGGCCTATCAGGCGGCCGTCGAGCACCACGGCCAGCCGACCGTGATCCTCGCCAAGACGATCAAGGGCTACGGCCTCGGGTCCCACTTCGCCGGGCGCAACGCGACGCACCAGATGAAGAAGATGACCCTCGACGACCTCAAGCAGTTCCGGGACTCCATCCACATCCCCGTCTCCGACGCGGAGCTGGAGAAGGACCCGTACCTGCCGCCGTACTACCACCCGGGCCCCGACGCGCCGGAGGTCCAGTACCTGCTCGAACGCCGCCGCCAGCTCGGTGGGTTCGTCCCGGAGCGGCGGGCGAAGACGAAGGCGCTCGTGCTGCCCGGCGACAAGGTCTACGAGGTGGTCCGCAGGGGCTCCGGCAAGCAGGAGGTCGCCACCACCATGGCGTTCGTCCGGCTCGTCCGCGACCTCGCCAAGGACAAGGAGATCGGGCACCGCATCGTGCCGATCATCCCGGACGAGGCCCGCACGTTCGGCATGGACTCGATGTTCCCGACCCAGAAGATCTACAACCCCCACGGACAGATGTACACGTCCGTGGACGCGTCGCTGATGCTGTCCTACAAGGAGAGCGAGCAGGGCCAGATCCTGCACGAGGGCATCAACGAGGCCGGGTCGACCGCGTCGTTCACCGCCGCGGGGACGTCGTACGCCACGCACGGCGAGCCGATGATCCCGATCTACATCTTCTACTCGATGTTCGGCTTCCAGCGCACCGGCGACGGCCTGTGGGCGGCGGCGGACCAGATGGCACGCGGGTTCGTCCTGGGCGCCACGGCCGGCCGCACGACGCTGACCGGCGAGGGCCTTCAGCACAACGACGGCCACTCGCTGCTGCTGGCCGCGACCAACCCGGCGGTGATCGCGTACGACGCCGCGTGGTCGTTCGAGATCGCGCACATCGTCAAGGACGGCCTGCGGCGGATGTACGGCGACCACGCCGAGGACGTCTTCTACTACCTGACCATCTACAACGAGCCGTACGTGCAGGCGCCCGAGCCCGAGGGACTGGACGTCGAGGGCCTGCTGCGCGGGCTCTACCGGTACAAGAAGGCCGAGGACGCCGAGGGCTCACGCGCGAACATCCTGGTGTCCGGGGTCGCGATGCCGTGGGCCCTCGCGGCCCAGGAGAAGCTGTACGACGAGTGGGGCGTGCTGGCCGACGTGTGGTCCGCCACGTCGTGGGCCGAGCTGCGGCGCGACGCGGTCGAGGTGGACCGGCACAACTTCCTGCACCCGGAGGCCGAGCCGCGCAAGCCGTACGTGACGTCCGCGCTGGAGGGCGCCGACGGTCCGGTGGTGGCGGTCTCGGACTGGATGCGCGCGGTCCCCGACCTCATCCGCCCGTGGGTGCCCACGGAGATGCTGACGCTCGGCACCGACGGGTTCGGCTTCTCCGACACGCGGCCCGCGGCGCGGCGGCACTTCCTGGTCGACACGGAGTCGATCGTGGTCGGCGTGCTCGCCGCGCTGGCCAAGACCGGCGAGATCGACCAGTCCAAGGTGGTCGAGGCGGCCCGGCGGTACCGCATCGACGACATCACCGCGGCCGGCCCACAGACGTCCGACCCCGGCGTCGCATGACTGTGGGTAGCACTTCTGACCTGCGATGATGAACCGTTGACACGATAGGGGCACACAGCTGGCACTCCCCGTCCCCACCCTCCATAGTGGAGTCACCGGTGGGGACCGGGGAGAAAGGGCCGCCTGGCACGCCAGGCGGCCCGCCGGTTCTCCGCCCCTGTTCGGTGCGCTTCGCTGCACCTTCCCGGGGACCGGCTTCGGTGCTAGCCGGGGGGCCGAGCCCCCCGAGCCCCCACGGTGCGGTTGGTTTCTGACCCAGCGTGGTCTCGTCTCTGTTCGGTGCTTTCGCCGCACCTTTCCCGTCGGTGCGGCTTCGCTGCACCTTTCCCGTCGGTGTGCTCGGCTGCACTTTTCTGGGTCGGCTTTCGTCTTTGCCGGGGGCCGGGCCCCGCCGACGTGCGGTTGAGTTCTGACCCAGCGTGAATCTCCGGGGCTGTTCGGTGCGCTTCGCTCCACCTTCCCTGGCGCCTCGCTGCACCCTTCCTGTGGCGGCATCCGTCCTTGCCGGGAGCCGGGCCCCGGCCCGACGCTGCGGTTGGGTTCTGACCCAGCGTGATCTCCAGGCCTGTTCGGTGCGCTTCGCCGCGCCTTCCCTGGCTGTGCGGCTCGCCGCACCCTTCCGGGACCCGCTTTCGTCGTTGCCGGCGGGCCGAGCCCTGCGCCCCCCACGGCGCGATTGGATCCTGACCCAGCGTGATCCCCGGGCTGTTCGGTGCGCTTCGCTGCACCTTCCTGGGTCCCGCTTCCCTCCTTGCGGGGCCGAGCCCCCCGCGCTCTCCACAGTGCGATTCGATCCTGACCCAGCGTGGCTCCCGGGCCTTGCTCGGTGCCCTTGGCCGCACCTTCCCCGGGGCCGCTTCCGGTCTTGGGTGGGGCCGGGGGTTGCGGCTTCTGTGGGGTGGGTTTTCGGGGTTTGGGTGGGGGGCGGGGCTAGAGTCGGGGGCATGGTTGAGGTGTCGCGGGGGACGCTTGCGGCGCTTGATCGTGCTTCTGGGAAGCTGGCTTCGGCTGCGTTGGCTTCTATGGATGAGCAGTTCGCTTGGTTTGGGCGGATGCCGGCTGATCAGCGGGCCTCTGTGCAGTTGATTGCTCAGACCGGGGCTGCCGGGTTCACGGCTTATCTTCGTGATCAGCGGGAGGCTATTCAGCTGACCGCTGAGGCGTTTCGGCAGGCGCCGCGGGATTTGTCGCGGTGGATCTCGCTTCGCCAGACCGTTGAGTTGGTTCGGGTGGCCGTGCATGTCATCGAGCAGGAGGTGCCGGCTCTTGCGGCCAACGAGGAGGAGCGGCGGGCGTTGACCGAGGCCGTCCTCCGGTACGGCCGTGAGGTCGCCTTCACCTCCGCCATGTCCTACGCCTCCGCCGCCGAGACACGGGGGGCCTGGGACGCGCGGCTCGAGGCCTCCGTCGTCGATGCCATCGTGCGTGGTGACGCCGAGGAGTCCCTGCTCAGCAGGGCCGCCGCGCTTGGCTGGGACCTCGACGAACCCGCCACCGTGCTCGTCGGGAACTCGCCGTCCGACGACCCGCCCACCGTCCTCTACGAGGTCCGCAGCCGGGCCGCGCGGGCCAACCGGCCGGTGCTGCTCGGGGTGCAGGGCTCGCGGCTCGTCGTCGTGCTCGCCGGGGAGACCGACGACCCGAAGGTGCTCACCAAGATGTCCGCCTCCTTCGGAGACGGCCCGGTCGTCGCCGGGCCGACCGTGGCCAACATCGCGGACGCCCACCGCAGCTCCGCCGAGGCCCTGTCCGGGCTGCGGGCCGTCGTCGCCTGGCCGGCGGCGCCCCGGCCCGTGCGGTCCCACGACCTGCTGCCCGAGCGGGCGCTCGCCGGCGATCCCGAGGCCGAGTGGCAGCTCATCGACCAGATCGCCCGCCCGCTGGAGAAGGCCGGGGGCGCGCTGCTCGAGACCGTCGAGACCTATCTCGAGGCCGGCGGCGTCCTCGAGACCTGCGCCCGGGTGCTGTTCGTCCACCCGAACACCGTCCGCTACCGGCTCCGCAAGGCCACCGAGATCACCGGGCACAACGCCAACCTGCCGAGGGACGCGCTCGTGCTCCGCATCGCGCTCGCGGTGGGACGTCTGTCACGTTCTCGTGGCCTGTGGTAGGCGACAAACCACAGAAAACCCTCTGTACCGTTCATGTCGCGACAACCTTTGTAGGTATCCTACAAAGCGATCGCCCCGACTTGGTCAGTTCCGGTATCCCCTGAAACGAGCGCAACCGTGTTCCCTTGGTACGTGCTCGCGTTACTCGCCCCCGGTCAGGGCTCCCAGACTCCCGGCATGCTCACCCCTTGGCTAGAGCTGGAAGGGACCCGTGAGCGGCTGACCACCTGGTCGGAGCTCGCCGGTCTCGATCTGGTCGAGCTGGGCACCGTCGCGGACGCCGACGCCATCAAGGACACGGCCGTCACCCAGCCGCTCGTCGTGGCCACCGCCCTGCTCGCCTACGAGGTGCTCGCCGCGAGACACGAACTGCCCGCCGACCTGGTCGTCGCCGGCCACTCGGTCGGCGAGCTGGCCGCGGCCGCGGTCGCGGGAGTGCTGACCGCGGACGACGCCGTCGCCCTCGCAGCCGTGCGGGGCCGCGCCATGGCCGCCGCGTGCGACCTGGCCCCCACCGGGATGGCCGCCATCATGGGCGGTGAGCCCGACGACGTCGTGGCGTGGCTCGCCGAGCACGACCTGACCGCGGCCAACATGAACGGCGCCGGTCAGATCGTCGCCGCCGGCCCGGTCGACGGGATCGACGCCGTGGTCGCCGAGAAGCCGGAGTTCGTCAGGAAGGTGATCAGGCTGAAGGTCGCCGGCGCCTTCCACACCCACTACATGGCCCCCGCCCAGGAGACGCTCCGGGAGAAGGCCAAGGACATCACGGTGGGCGACCCGACCCGTACGCTCCTGTCCAACGCCGACGGCCAGCGGGTCACGAGCGGCGCGGACATGCTGGCGCGCCTGGTCGACCAGGTCACCCTGTCCGTGCGTTGGGACCTGTGTATGAAGACCATGACCGAGCTCGGCGCGGACCTCGCCGCCGAGCTACCGCCCGCCGGCGCGCTGACCGGCCTCGTCAAGCGGGAGCTGAAGATCACCACCGCGGCCCTGAAGACCCCCGACGACCTGGCGAAGGTCGCGGTGGTGCTGGCATGAGCACGTTGCGCCTCGCCCCGGCCGTCCAGGGCACCCGCATCCTCGGCCTCGGCAGTGCCCAGCCGGAGCGGGTCGTCACCAACGACGACCTGTCCCAGGTCATGGACACCAACGACCAGTGGATCCGCGAGCGGGTCGGCATCGTCGAGCGCCGGTTCGGCGACGAGAAGGACACCGTGGTCAGCATGGCCGTCGAGGCCGGGTCCAAGGCCATCGCGGCCGCCGGGCTCGCGCCGTCGGACCTCGACACGGTGATCGTCGCGAACTGCACGACCAAGAAGCCCATCCCGAACGCCGCCGCGCAGGTCGCCGAGCTCATCGGGATCAAGGCCGCCGGCGGGTTCGACCTCAACGCCGCGTGCGCCGGCTTCTGCTACGGGCTCGGCGTCGCGTCCGACCTGGTCCGCGCGGGCTCGTCGCGGCGAGCGCTCATCATCGGGTCGGAGAAGCTCAGCGACATCGTCGACCCGACCGACCGTTCCACCGCGATCATCTTCGCCGACGCGGCCGGCGCGGCGGTCGTCGGTCCGTCCGACGAGCCGGGCATCGGGCCGGTGGCCTGGGGCACCGCGGGCGACCTGGTCGACATGATCGGCATGACCGAGAGCGCGCACATCTTCCAGGAGGGCCAGTCGGTCTTCCGCTGGGCGACCACGAAGATCGCACCGATCGCCCTGCGTGCCATCGACCTGGCCGGGCTCAAGCCGTCGGACATCGACGTGCTGATCCCGCACCAGGCCAACCTGCGGATCGTCGAGGCGATCGCGAAGAAGCTGCGGAAGGAGGGGGCGCGGGAGGACATGGTCGTGGCCGACGACATCGTGTACTCCGGCAACACCTCGTCCGCGTCCATCCCGATGGCGATGGACCACATGCGTGCCGCCGGCCAGATCCACTCCGGCGACGTCGCACTGCTCGTCGGGTTCGGCGCCGGCCTGTCCTACGCGGGCCAGGTCGTCGTCTGCCCCTAGCGAGCACCGATCGGAGAAATCTTCCGGACCACCCGGTCCGGGGCAACGAAGGAGAAAGCAACCCCATGGCAGAGAAGCTCACCGACGAGGACATCCTGGCCGGCCTGGCCGAGATCGTCGAAGAGGTCGCCGGCGTCGAGGCCGACGAGGTCACCGCCGACAAGTCGTTCGTGGACGACCTGGACATCGACTCGCTGTCGATGGTGGAGATCGCCGTGCAGGCCGAGGACCGCTTCGAGGTCAAGATCCCGGACGCGGAGCTGGCGAACCTGAAGACCGTCGGCGACGCGGTGAGCTACGTCTCCAAGAACGTCTGACCGAGTTTCACCCGAGGGAAGGACCACGGAGGGCCATGAGCACGGAAGTCGTCGTCACCGGCATGGGCGCGACCACGCCGCTCGGCGGTGACGTCACGTCCACCTGGGACGGGCTGATCGCCGGCCGCAACGGAGTCACGATCAACGACGCGGAGTGGGCGGAACGGTTCGACATGCCGTCCCGGCTCGTCGCACCGCTGGCCGTGGACCCGTCCGAGGTCCTGCCCCGGGTCCAGCTGCGCAGGATGGACCGCTGTGAGCAGATCGCGCTCATCGCGGCCCGCCAGGCGTGGGCGGACGCCGGGTACGAGATGCCGTCCGACGAGCACGAGCCGGTCGATCCGGACCGGCTCGGCGTCGCGCTCGGCGCGGGCATCGGAGGTGTGGGCACGCTGCTGGGGCAGGACGACCTGCTCGAGGAGTACGGCCTGCGCAAGGTGTCGCCGCTGACGGTGCCCATGCTCATGCCGAACGGTCCGGCCGCGCACGTCAGCATCGACCTGCGGGCACGGGCCGGGGTGCACTCCCCGGCCTCGGCCTGCGCCACCGGCGCGGAGTCGCTCGCGCTGGCCTTCGACATGATCCGGGCCGGCCGCGCCGACGTGGTGGTGGCGGGCGGCGCGGAGGCGTGCATCCTGCCGATCACGGTGGCCGGCTTCGCCCAGTCCCGCACGCTGTCGCTGCGCAACGACGAGCCGGACCGCGCGTCCCGGCCGTTCGACATCGACCGCGACGGGTTCGTGCTCGGCGAGGGTGCCGGCGTGCTGATCCTGGAGTCCGCGGAGCACGCGCGGGCCCGGGGAGCGCGGGTGTACGGCAAGCTCACCGGCACCGGCATCACGTCCGACGCCTACCACATCACGGGCAACCACCCGGAGGGCATCGGGCAGATGGCCGCGATGACCAAGGCGATCCGGCAGGCGGGGCTGACCGCGGCCGACATCGGCCACGTCAACGCGCACGCGACCTCGACCGTGGTCGGTGACATCGGCGAGGCGGCCGCGATCACCAAGGCGATCGGGGACCACGTGGTGCTCACCGCGCCGAAGAGCTCGTTCGGTCACCTGGTCGGCGGCGCTGGCGCGGTCGAGAGCATCATCACGCTGCTGTCGATCTACCACGGCATCATCCCGGCCACCCGCAACCTGGAGAACCAGGACCCGAAGATCGAGTTGGACGTCGTGTCCGGCGAGCCACGCAAGATGGACCTCACCGCCGCGATGAACGACTCCTTCGGCTTCGGCGGCCACAACGTCGCCCTGGTCTTCACCGCCGCCTAATGGCTAACCCCGCGAGTCCCGCGTTCAGCCATAGCGAGTCCCGCGTTCACACACACCGAGTTGCGGTTTCGTGCACACGCCGCGGGCCATGACTGCACGAAACCCACAGTTCGGCATGTTTGAACGCGGGACTCGCGATGTGTTCGAACGCGGGACTCGGCATGTCTGAACGCGGGACTCGCGGTGTTTGGGCGCGGGACTCGCGGGGTTAGTTTGGGCAGGCGGCGGTTTGGGGGAAGGCGCTGGTTGCGCCGTTGGCCAGTCTCCACTCGCCGTGGTCCATCGCGAAGGGCCATACGACGTTCCAGTCGATGCAGTCGACCGGGAGTTCGGGTGGGGCGTCGGCCGGGTCCTGGGTGCTGGTGAAGTGCAGCAGGACGCGGGCGGTGTCGCCGCCGGCGTCGGTCTCGATCCGGTAGACGACGATGCTGCCGTCGCGGGTGGACTTGTAGTCGCGCCGCCAGTCGTCCTCCACCTGGATCTTGCGGCGGGCGGCGGTCACCGTCGTCGACCAGGCCGCGTAGTCCTTCGCGTTGATCGCGTTGAAGTACTGCTGCAGCAGCTTGTCCACCGTGACGTACAGGGGGTGGGCGACCGCGTCCGTGGTGCCCTTCACCTCCGCGGACCCCGGCTGCTCGGCGCGCGGCACCGGTGGCGACGACGACGGCGACGGCTGGATCGCGGCCGGCGACTGCGGTTGGTCCGCGTACACGCTCCTTGCCACCAGCGCGCCCAGCGCGGTCGCGATCACCGTGATCAGCAGCGCCGGCAGCAGCCACAGCTGCCGAGGAGATCCCGTGGACACGGGTTACAGGATGGCAGGCTCACCCCACCCGGTGCAGCCAGGTCACCGGAGCGCCGTCGCCCGCCCGCCGGTAGGGCTCCAGCGCCGCGTCCCACGACGCCCCGAGCAGCTCATCGACCTTGTGCGCGAACGCCTCACCGGCACGCGACCCCACGGCCATGGCACGCAGCTGGTCCTCGCCGACGACGATGTCGCCGTTGGCACTCGTGCGGGCCCGCCACAGTCCCAGCGTGGGCGCGAAGCAGAACCGCTCGCCGTCCACGCCCGGGCTGGGCTCCTCGGTGACCTCGAAGCGCAGCATGGGCCAGGCCTTCAGGGCGGCGACGAGCTTCGCGCCCGTGCCTGGGTCGCCGGTCCACCCGCACTCGGCGCGGAGCTGACCGGCGGCTTCGGGCTGCGCAGTCCACTGGAGGGTCGCGCGAACTCCAAGGGTGCCCGAAATAGCCCACTCGACGTGCGGACATACCGCAGCCGGCGACGAGTGGACGTACACAACGCCACGAGTGCTCACTGCTGACCTCCGCTGCTCGACGAGGATTCGTCTTCCCCTACGCCCTCGTCCAACGGGTACCGGCAGTTTCACACGCGCGTCCATTGTGCCCTGTACACGGGCAGTTACGCCACACTATCGAGCCTTGGCTACCGTTGTCCCGTCGGGCCGGCCGGTCCACCAGTCGGGTCAGGGGGTGCGCGGTGCGGGTGGTTCGGGTCGGTGACGAGACCTCGGCGGTCGGCGCCGACGTGCGGGCCGCGCTGACCTCGTGGGGTCGCGGCGACACCCTGGTCGGCGGCATCGCCCTGGTCGGGCTGCGCCCGCAGGGCGCTGACCAGGCGGTGGACGCGGTCGTCGTGCTGCCGCGCGGGGTGCTGGTGGTCGTCGGCGTCGACCTGCCCGATCCCGCGGTGCGGCTCGAAGCGCCCCTGGCCGGCCAGTGGAAGACCGACGGCTGGCCGCTCGTCCGCCCCGACGGCGCGGTGAACCCGGCGGCCGACGCCGTGCGGAACGTCGAGGTGGTCCGCCGCGCCCTCGAAGTGGCCGAGGTCGAGCCGCTGCCGGTGGGCACGGTCGTCGCGGTCGGGCCGTACGTCTCCCAGGTCGACCAGCCGACCTCCGACCTGCTGCGTGGCGTGCGGATCCTGCACCCCGAGCCCAAGACGCTGCTGACCGCGGCACGCGAGCTGGCCACGTACCAGCGTCCGTGCACGGTCGCGCAGGCCCGCGCGCTCCTCGCCGCGCTGTCCCCCGACCACGCCGACCTGGACCTGTCCGGCGAGGGCTTCACCGACTCGGCCGTGCCCACGATGTCCGCCGCCAGCACGACGCTCATCCCCCGCGTCCCGGCCGCTCCGCCACCGCCGGCACCCGCGAAGCCCACCCGAATGCCCACCCGGAAGCCGGCAAGGGGCGGCCTGCGTTGGCTGCCGGCCAGCGCGGTCGTGCTGGTGGCGTTGCTGCTGCTCACCGGCATCGTGTACGCGGTCGCGTCGTCCGGCTCGTCCGACGACCGCCCCGACGACGCCAGCAAGACCCGCACCGAGTCGAGCGGCGTGACCGTCGAGGGCTTCACGTTCGAGCCGAGAGGCGCCATCTCCGACACCGACTGCGCGGCCCACGCCTACGGCGACGTGCAGGTGTGGCTGGAACGCAACCGCTGCTCGGAGCTGGTCCGCGCACGCTACGAGTCGGCCTCGGACGGCAAGCGCGCGGCGATCCTGGTCGCGGTGCTGCGGTTCCCCGAGACCGCGCTGGCCGGCGAGCTGAACACGGTCGCCGAGCAGCCGGGCAGTGGCGCCATCGCCGACGCGTCGACCGAGGGCACCCCCTGGCCGGGCAAGTCGAAGCCGTTCTTCGAGTCGGCCGCCTTCGCCAGCGGCCGGGAGGGCAACAGCCTCAAGCTGGTGCAGGCGGTGTGGATCGGCACACCGTCCACACCCGACGACGTGACCCTGCGGAAACTGGCCACGAACGCGCTCGAGATCCCGTCCCCGGACTAGCGGACTAGCGGCCCGCCTCCACCACCAGCTCCGGCGCGTAGCCGTAGACGGCCGGCACGCCACCCGTGTGCATGAACACGACCGTCTCACCTGGACGGACGCCCGCGACCAGCGCGGCCGCCGCCTTACCCGTGTACACCGGGTCGAGCACGATGCCCTCGGTGCGCGCGAACAGGCGCAGCGCCGCCCAGACCTCGTCGGTCGGCACGCCGTAACCCTCGCCGATGGCGCTCTCGTCGACGGTCACGTGGTCGAGTTTCGGCTGGTCGACGCCGACCTCCTCGGCGGCGAGCCCGGCCGTCCGCTCGATCTTCTCCTGGCTGCCGGGTGACACGCTGACCGCGGTGACGGGTGTCTCGCCGCCGAGCGCGAGGCCGGCGACCGTGCCGCCGCTGCCGGCCGCGCAGACGATCCGGTCGACCCGCTGGTCGCCGAGCTGCTCGCGCAACTCCTGCGCGGCGGCGACATAACCGAGGACACCCAACCCGCTCGACCCGCCGACCGGCAGCGTGACGGACGTGGCGGACGCGAGCGCGCCGGCCGTGTACCGGGCCTCGTCGTCGGTGTCGCACAGGTGGAGGCGGGCGCCGAACAGCCGGTCCAGCGCGACGTTGCCGGACCGGTCGTAGGCGAAGCCGGATCGCGGCACCGAGCGGGTGAGGACCAGCTCGCAACGCAGTCCGAGGCGGGCGCAGGCGGCGGCGGTTAGGCGGCCGTGGTTGGTCTGGACACCGCCGAAGGTGATGATCGTGTCCGCGCCGGCGGCGAGCGCGGCGGCCAGGGTGAACTCGAGTTTGCGGAGCTTGTTGCCACCGAGGCCGACGCCGCCGAGGTCGTCCCGTTTCACCAGTACGGTCGCACCGAGGGCGGCGGACAGGCGGGGACAGGTGTCGAGCGGCGTGGGCCAGGTGCCGAGCGGAACGCGGTGAAATGTCGACAGGTCCACGCGACGAGTCTGCCGCTGCGTGGTTCGTGCCGCCACCCGCGCTATCCTCACCATTGTTCGGATCATTTCCAATTCGGAGGACCCTGTGGCGCAGCGAACGATTCTCGAACTGGTCGACGACCTGGACGGTGGGAAGGCCGACGAGACCGTGACTTTCGCGCTCGACGGGGTCGAGTTCGAAATCGACCTGTCCGCCGACAACGCGTCCCGCCTGCGCGACACGTTCGCGGAGTTCGTCGGGCACGCCCGCCGCACCGGCGGCCGCAAGCAGCGCGGCGCCGTGATCGTCCGGTCGACCAACGGCAACGGCAAGCCGGACACCCAGGCCGTGCGTGAATGGGCCCGCAGCCAGGGCGAAACCGTCGCCGAGCGCGGCCGCGTCCCCCAGGCACTGGTCATCCGCTTCCAGGAAGCCCACTCGAACTAGGCGGCTTTCGGCAGTCTTCTCGCCGACGGCATGGCCCACTTTCCCAAACGCCGCACCGCCAGTACCGGGTGCGGCACCAGTGGGCCGAGCCGCGGCTCACGAACAACCGTCCGCACCGTTTTCTGTACCGCTCGTAATGTTTCCGAGAGTGTGCGCATCGTCGCGGTGCTGACCGGGGCCGGGTAGGCGCGGCGTCCGTACAGCTCGACGGCCCAGTCCGGCAGCAGCGAGTACGCCAGGTGTCCCACCATCGACTCGTACAGCGGCAGTCCGAGCGCCAGCTTGCCGCCGACCGGCGGGCGATGCAGGAAGTCGTAGATCAGGTCCGCGTCCTCGGTACGGCGCAGCGTCGGCCGCATGTACCGCAGGTACCGCCGCATCGCGGCCACCGAGCCGGGCACCTCGTCCGGGTCCAGCCCGACCAGCGCGGCCGACGCGCGTTGCTCATCGAGGTACCGGTCCGCGTGCGCGGCGGTGAGCGGGAACCCGGCTCGCCGCACCACGGTCAGGAACGACGAGACCTCCGCGCAGTGCACCCACAACAGCAGCTCCGGCTCGTCGAGGCGGAAGGTCTCGCCGTCGTAGGTCCCCCGCAGCGACCGGTGCACCGACCGGACCTGGGCCGCGAGCCGGTCGACCTCGGGACGCGGGCAGTACGTCGTGGCGCCGACGAAGTTGGCGGTGCGCAGCAGCCGCCCGAGCGGGTCGCCGCGGAAGTCCGAGTTCTGCACGATCCCGGCGACCGCCCGCGGGTGGAGCGCCTGCAGGTACAGGCTCCGGATCCCGGCAAGCCACATGGCCGGCTCGGCATGGAGCTGCCAGCTCACCGAGGACGGACCGAACAGGCCGGCATCGCTCATGGCTCCATTGAACCCCATCATCGGCCGGGCGCTTTGATATCGTCGGTCCCCCTGACAGGCGTGGAGGTAACCGCGTGACCGTGCAGTACATCGGACCTGTTCAGCTCGGCGAGGCGCTGGGTGTCAGCCGGTTCGCCGTGCCCCGCTGGCAGGAGCGCTTCCCCGCCGGCTCCAGCCACCCGTTCCCGGCGCCGGACATCGTGGTGGACGGTACGCCGGGGTGGCGGCCGACGCGGATCTCCGAGGTCAGCGACTGGCGCAACCGCCTGCGTACCGGTGCGGGCGGGCGGCCGAGGGCCACGCGTCAGGAGTTCCTCATGGTGGCCACCAGCCGCGGCTTCGACCAGGACGAGGCCCTCCGCACCCTGAGCACGTTCACCGAGGAGTTCCCCGAGATGACCGAGCAAGAGGTCTGCGCCTGGGCAATCGACAAGTTCACCAACTAGAGTGCCTTCAGCTCCTCGGTGATCTCCGACACGGACGACTTCGCGTCGCCGAACAGCATGGACGTCTTCGGGTTGTAGTACAGCTCGTTGTCGACGCCCGCGAAGCCGGGCCGCATCGACCGCTTCAGCACGATGACCGACTTGCTCTCGTCCACGTCCAGGATCGGCATGCCGTAGATGGGCGACGCGGGGTCGGTGCGGGCGGCCGGGTTCGTCACGTCGTTGGCGCCGATCACGAGCGTCACGTCGGTGCGGCCGAACTCGCCGTTGATCAGCTCCATCTCCTTCAGCCGGTCGTAGGGCACGTCCGCCTCGGCCAGCAGGACGTTCATGTGCCCCGGCATGCGGCCGGCGACGGGGTGGATGGCGTAGTACACCGACACGCCCTTGTCCTCCAGCAGGCTGGACAGCTGCCGCACCTGGTGCTGTGCCTGGGCGACCGCGAGCCCGTACCCCGGCACGATGATCACCTGGCGGGCGAAGGCCATCTGGATCGCCGCGTCGCCCGCGGAGGTCTGCCGGACCGAACGGTCACCCGCCTCCACCGAGCCGGCCGACGAGCCGCCGCCGAAGCCGCCGGCCACGATCGCCGGAATCGACCGGTTCATGGCCTTGGCCATGAGGTTCGTCAGGATCGAGCCGGACGCGCCGACGATCATGCCGGCCACGATCAGCGCCGTGTTGGACAGCGCCAGCCCCATCGCCGCCGCGGACAGGCCGGTCGCCGCGTTGAGCAGGGAGATCACCACCGGCATGTCCGCGCCGCCGATGGGCAGCACCACCAGCAGCCCCAGCACCGACGACGTCACCAGCAGGCCGCCCATCAGCCACTCGGACGTCGCGCCGGCCACGACCGAGACGCCGAACGCCAGCGCACCCAGCAGCACCAGCAGGTTCAGCGGCTGCTGTAGCCGGCCCAACGAGATGGGCCGGCTCGGCAGGATCTCCTGCAACTTGCCGAACGCGACGTTCGAGCCCCAGAACGACAGCGACCCGCTGATCGCCGCGAACAGCGACGCCACCGCGACGTACCGGGGCTCGTCGTGGAACCCGGAGCTGCTGCGGAACTCCACCCACGCGATCAACGCGATCGCCCCGCCGCCGACGCCGTTGAACAGCGCCACCATCTGCGGCATCGCGGTCATCTTGACCCGCCGCGCGGCCGGCACGCCGATCGCCGTGCCGATGGCGACGCCGAGCAGGATCAGCCACCAGTTGCCGAGGCCGGGCGTCAGCAGCGTGGCGACCACGGCGATCGCCATGCCCGCCGCCGCGATGACGTTGCCGCGCACCGCGGTCCTCGGCCCTGTGAGCCCCATGAGCCCGTAGATGAACAACGCGAACGCCACGATGTACAGGCACTGGATGAACGTGCTGCTCACTTCTTGTCCCGGTCCTTGAACATGCCGAGCATGCGGTCCGTGACCAGGAACCCGCCGACCACGTTGATCGTGCCGAACGTGATCGCGACGACCAGCAGGATCTTGTTCAGCACGCCCTCGGCACCCAGCCCGAGGACGATGAACCCACCGAGCACGACGATGCCGTGGATCGCGTTGGTCCCGGACATCAGCGGCGTGTGCAGGGTGTTCGGCACCCGGGAGATCACCGCGAAGCCGACGAACCCGGCAAGCACCAGGATCGCGAGGTTCTGTACCAGCATGTGCCTACTCCCTTGTAGGACAACGGGGTCACAGCAGTGGCGGCACCATGGCCTCGATCAGGTGCGGGCCGGGCTCGGCCAGTGCCTTGGCGAACTGGTCCGCCAGCTCCTCGGCCGTCGTGGCGCGGGACGCCGGGACGCCCATGCCCCGGGACATCGACACGAAGTCCATGTCCGGCCCGGCCAGGTCGAGCAGCTGCTGCGCCTTCGGGCCCGCCGCCTCGGCGCCCACCCGGGACAGCTCCATCCGCAGGATCGCGTACGCCCGGTTGTTCAGCAGCACGGTCGTCACGTCGAGGCCCTCGCGTGCCATGGTCCACAACGCCGACGCCGTGTACATGGCGCTGCCGTCCGCCTGGAGGCACACGACCGGCCGGTCCGGGGCGGCGACCGCGGCGCCGACGGCCACCGGCAGGCCCTGGCCGATGGCACCGCCGGTCAGCGTCAGCACGTCGTGGCGGGGCGCGCCCGCGGTGGTCATCGGGATCATCAGGCCGGACGTGTTGGCCTCGTCGGACACGATCGCGCCCTCCGGCAGCAGCGCGCCGATGACCTCCGTCCAGTTCTGCGGGGTCAGGGCGCCCGAGGGCACCGCCGGACGGACGGCCTCCTGCAGCACCGGCGCCGCGTCCTTCGCGACCAGGTCCGCGAGGTGCTCGAGCGCCCCCGTGCCGTCCTCGCCCAGCACCGACAGGACGTGCACCTGGCAGCCGTCCGGCACCAGCTCGGACGCCTTGCCCGGGTACGCGAAGAAGGACACGGGTGACTTGGCGCCCACGAGGACCAGGTGCTTGACGTCCGTGAGCTGCCACTGCACCTGCTCGGCCAGGTAACCGAGCCGCTCGACGTTGGGCAGGCCGGCGCCACGCTCGATCCGCGCGGGGAACGTCTCGGCGAACAGCCTCACCCCCGTCGCGGCGGCGATCCGGCTCGCGGCGACCAGGCCGCGCTCGCGCGTGACGCCGTGGCCGAGCAGCAGCACGACCGGCTCGGCACCGCGGACCACCCCGGCGATCTTCGCGACCCGGTCGTCCTCGACGGGCTGCGCCGCGACCGGCTCGACCGCCGCGCCGACCACCCCGCCGTCGGACCACGACACGTCGGCGGGCAGCACGAGGTTCGCGATCTGGCCGGGCGGCTGCATGGCCGCGGCGACCGCCGCGGCGGCGTCCGCGCCGATCTCCTCCGGCGCGTCGGTCGTGCGGGACCAGCCGCCGAGCCAGCCGGTGAGCGCGTCGATGTCCGACTCCAGCGGCGCGTCGAAGCCCTTGTGGTAGCGGGCGTGGTCACCGATCACGTTGAGGATCGGGGTGTGCGCGCGGCGGGCGTTGTGCAGGTTGGCGAGGCCGTTGGCCATGCCGGGGCCCAGGTGCAGCAGCGTGGCCGCGGGCCGGTCGGCCATGCGGCCGTAGCCGTCGGCCGCACCCGTGACGACGCCCTCGAACAGGGACAGCACGGCCCGCATCTCCGGCACGGCGTCGAGTGCGGCGACGAAGTGCATCTCGGAGGTGCCCGGGTTCGCGAAGCAGACGTCAACGCCGCCGTCGACGAGGGTCCTCAACAGTGCCTGTGCGCCGTTCATGCCGCCCCCTCGCCCGACGTTCCTTTCCTGGCAACGAGCGGGCCGTCCACTTTGCTCCCTGGGTCCGTACGAGAGTCCCATTCGTGCGCCCAGGCCCTGGTCGCGGCTCTACGGGCTCTGCTCATGTGTCTTTGTCTCCCTAGTCGAAGAGAACGCCGGGGTTGAGGATGCCCTGGGGGTCGAACGCGAGCTTGATCCGCCGCATCAACGCGATCTTGTCAGGGTCCTCGAGCTCCAGGAAGTGCTGCTTCTTCGCGCGGCCGATGCCGTGCTCGCCGGCGATAGCGCCGCCGAGGGTCATGCCGGAGGCGAACAGCTCGTGCAGGACCCGGTGCCGCACCTCGGCGTCCTTCTGGAAGACGGCCAGGTGCACGTTGCCGTCGCCCGCGTGGCCGCAGCCGACGATCAGGGTGCCGTTGGCCTGCGCGATCTCCAGGACCTTCGCGAAGAACTCCGGCAGCGCGGCCCTCGGCAGGACGGTGTCGATGATCTCGTCGGCGCCGGCGCCCTTGGCGGTGAAGAACGCCTTCTCGCGGGCCTCGATGAGCTTGCGCGCCGCGCCGCCGGGCAGCGAGTACACGTCCAGCGCACCCAGCTCGCTGAGCAGCTCGCCGGCCTGCTCGATGTCCTCGTCCAGGCGCGTGGCGGCGTTGTTCTCCAGCATCACGACGAGGTACGCCTGCGACTTCTCCTTGACGTCGTCGGGAATCCCGAGCTGCAGGTCGTGCGTGTAGGTGATGGCGCCCATGGTGAACGCGTCGATGTACTCGAGGATCAGCGGGCCGATGCCGGAGCCGACGACCTTCGGCACCGAGGTCATCACGGACGCGAGGTCGGGGAAGGGCGCGAGGATCGTGGCCTGGTGGTCCAGCCGGGGCTGGAGCTTGAGGACGGCCTCGGTGACCAGGGCGAGGGTGCCCTCGGAGCCGACGATGAGCTGGGTCAGGTCGTAGCCGGTGGAGGCCTTGACGAACTTGCCGCCGGTGCGGATGACCTCGCCGGTCGGGAGTGCGGCCTGGAGGCCGAGCACGTGGTTGCGAGTGACGCCGTACTTGATGGCACGCATGCCGCCCGCGTTGGTGTTGACGTTGCCGCCGAGGCTCGCGGACAGCTCGCCCGGGTAGACGGGGTAGACGAACCCGACGGCGGCGGTGGCCTCGTCCAGCTCGGTCAGCGTGACCCCCGGCTGGACGACGGCGACGTGGTTGACCGTGTCGATCTCGACGATCTTGTTCATCCGCTCGAAGGACACGAGGATCCCGTCCGGGCGCGGGACGGCGGAGCCGGACAGTCCGGTGCCGCTGCCGCGGGCGGTGACGGGCGTGCCGGTCTCGGCCGCGAGCCGCAGGATCGCCGCCACCTCGTCGGCGTCGCCCGGCCGCACGACGTACGCGGGCTTGACCGGCTCGGTGCTGAGCGTCTCGTCGTGGGTGTAGTCGTCGCCGATCGCGTCGCCGCTCAGTACGTGTCCGGCACCGACGATGTCCTCCAGGCGTGCCGCCGTGTCCGCCATTGGACTCCCTCCAGCTACTGGTCGGTAGTCACCTTAGCCGTGCTTCCGCCGGGGCGACATGATCGGCGACGGGGGTGTCCGGCCGAGCACGATGTCGGCGCCCGTTCGGGCCAACGCCGGTGCCATCTGTATGCCGTAGCCGCCCTGCCCGGCGAAGAACACGAACCCCGGGTGGTCGGGCCAGGCACCGACGACGGGCTCGCGGTCGGGCACGAACGTCCGCAGGCCCGCCCAGGCGGTGTGCACGGACCGTAGGTTCAGGGTCGTGGCGGCGTTCACCCGTTCAAGGGCGATGGCGACGTCCTGTTCGTCCGGTTTGGCGTCGCACGGCACGCTCGGGGTCTCGTCGCCCGGGGAGATCAGCAGGTGACCGCTCTCCGGGCGGAAGTAGAAGGTGTCGGCGACCTCGGCGACGAGCGGCCAGGCGGGGTCGGCGTCCGCGCGGGCGAGCGCGATGGTGCGGCGCATGGGCTGGAGCCCGACGGTGGGGACGCCGGCCAGCTCGGCGACCTCGTCGGCCCACGCGCCCGCGGCGTCGACGACCGTGTCGGTCCTGATCCCGTTGACTACCCAGCCGTCACCGTCGCGGCGCATTTCGGTGACACGGGTGTTCTTGTGGGTGACGCCCCCGCGTTTCTTGAGGCCGCGGACGTAGTGGGCGTGCAGGGCCATGACGTCGATGTCCATGGCCGAGGTGTCGAGGGCCGCGGCGAGGGGCGTCCTCAGCACCGGGCACAGCTCGACGGCACGTTGGGGGGTGATGGGGTCGGCGGGGATGTCCCGCAGGTGGTCCACGCCGTCGTCGTCAAGGGCGAGCCACAGGCTGTGGTGAGGGGTGAGGATGCCGTCGCCGAAGAGCGGCCCGCTGGCCGTCGTGAGCTCACGGACGGTCGGGGGGCCGTAGCTGGGGGCGTAGATGGCGGCGGAGCGGCCGGTGGTGTGCATGGCCAGCTCGGGCTCGGCCTCGAGCAGAGTGACGCTCGCGTGGGCGGCCAGCTCGTAGGCGATGGAGACGCCGGCCATGCCGCCGCCGATCACCAGGACATCGACCATAGCTGGTGAGCATAATTCGGTTGCCCGTGTGGTTACCGTGATCGGTATGAGTGCGTCGATGTCGATAAGGCTGCGCCGTCGCTGACAGCGGCGGTTCCCTTCCCACGGCGCCTATCGCCGCTGTCTCCAAGCATCTCCGTTCGCTTCTCCGGCTTGGAGCCAGTCACTCATGCGTTCTCACTCGCGGCGCACCGCCGCGACTTCTTCTGGTGTGCACCTTCTGTCCGACGACCGGGTGATCGCTCGCCTGGTGGCCGCGGCCGACCTCGGCCCCGACGAACTGGTGATCGACTTCGGCGCGGGTCCCGGGACGATCACCGCGCCGCTGGCCCGCACGGGGTCCCGTGTGCTGGCTGTCGAGCGGGACGACCGGTTCGTGGCTGCCCTGCGGCGACGTTTCGCCGACCGGCCCGCCGTCCGCGTGGCGCACGAGGACGTGCGCACGGTGCGGTTGCCGAGACGTGCTTTCGCTGTGGTGGCAAGCATTCCCTTCGCGGTGTCGACACCGTTGCTGCGGCGGCTGCTGACGCCGGTGGCGAGCGGGTTCTCACGTGCGGAGCTGGTGGTGGAGTGGGGCCTGGCGAAACGGTTGACGGCTGTGACCGCCCGGGACCTGGAGTCGGCATGGTGGTCGTGCCGGTTCGCGCTGACCGTGCGACGACGCGTCCCGGCGTGGTGCTTCTCGCCGGCGCCGAAGATCGACGCGGCGCATCTGGGGGTGCGGCCGCGAGGCGTGGACCGCCGAACGGCGGCGATCCTGTGGGCTGTGCTGTCGGCGGCCTACGACAGGCCACGGGTCCCAGCCCGGTCCGCGCTGACCGGCCTGGTACCGCGACGCCTCACCCACCGCCTGCTGCGCGACGGTCAAGCAGTGGAGATCCACACAGGACAGTGGCTGACACTGGCGAGAACCCTTGCGGCGGACCGAAGCGTTGTCCCACCACCGCTTCCCGCACGAGCGTTCCGTTGACGCGTGCGCCTTGTCACACGCGCCAGGCCGGCATGACGTCGAACGGCTTCGCCGTCTTGGCGGGCGAGCGTTCCACAAGGTCGCCGTGTTCGGGGTCGGTCAAGGCGTGGTCGATGGCCGTCAGGACGTCGTCCGTCAGGTCCAGTTCTGGTACGGGAAGGTTCTGCGTCAGCTGTTCCGGTCGCGAGACGCCGATGATCGCGCTGGAAATGGCCGGGTTGTGCAGCACCCACGCCAACGCGAGCCTCGGCAGGCTCGTCCCCAGATCCGCCGCGATCGTCGCCACCCGTTGCACCGCTTCCAGGACCGGACGGCCCATGTAGCGGCCGACGAACCGCGCGCCGCGCTCGTCGACCGCGCGGCTGCCCTGCGGCGGCGGGGTGTCGGGCAGGTACTTTCCCGCCAGCACACCCTGTGCCAGTGGTGACCACACCAGCTGCCCCATGCCCAGCGACACCGCCGCCGGCACGACCTCCGCCTCGATCACGCGCCACAGCAACGAGTACTGCGGCTGGTTGGAGATCAACGGCACGTGCAGCTCTTTCGCCAGCGCGGCTCCCTCCTGAAGCTGCTCGGCCGTCCATTCAGAAACTCCGACATACAACACTTTTCCGGCGCGCACGAGATCGGCGAAAGCCAGCATCGTTTCCTCGAGCGGTGTTTCTTCGTCAAATCGATGCGCCTGGTACAGGTCCACGTAGTCGGTTTGCAACCGACGCAGCGAGCCCGTGCAACTCTCCATGACGTGTTTTCGGGACAATCCCCTGTCGTTCGGGCCGGGGCCGGACGGCAGGCAGACCTTGGTCAGTATCTGGACCGACCCACGTCTCGTGCCGGACAACGTGGCACCAAGGATCTCTTCCGCCGCACCGTAGTTCGGCGCGCCGTAGATGTCGGCGGTGTCGAACGTCGTGATGCCGGCGTCCAACGCCGCCTGCACGCACGCCTTCGACTCGCCGATGCGATCCGGTTCGTGTGTCAGCCAATTGCCGCAGGTGATCTCACTGACCTTGAGTCCGCTGCGTCCCAGAGTGCGAAACCGCATGGGATGAAATGTACCTGTGACCGCGGTCGACAACCATGGCAATAATTTCACAGCGCTGTCAACGAGATATGGCGCGAACCGCCGCGATCGCGCTACGGGCCGTGTGGCGGCCTCACCATTGCGCAGACGGACCAATGCGAGGTCCGATCGTAGGCAGCACAAAGCAATCCGGGCACGTATGTAACGCCGAGCACCGCCGCGACGAGTCACTGATAGGTGACCTGTTCCTGAACTACGTGACGAACTGTCGGCCGGCAGGTGCTCCGCCGAAAGTTCCGTCAACCGCAATGTCTTGCTGATCCTGTGGCAGGGCAACAACATCGGGTCGTCGACGAGGTGCGTCGCGCCGCCCGCAGCGATGTCCGGGACAACGACATCCAGTCGCGGCCCGCAAGCTCGGCTGACAAACCATCCGAAAAGGACAATTTGACGTTCGGAATGTCCTTTTTGGACGCGACTATCGCGTGCGGTACCAATACTGCCCCCGGCGGCCGGAAACGCACCGATGCGTATTTTGCCGTCATCGAGCCCGATGCTCTCATCCACCGACGCCGCGCAAGTTCTGTTTGCCATACCCCGCAACGGGATCTACCCGGGTATTGCCCTCGGATGCTGAACAAGGGGTCGTGCGGCGCGGTTCACGGGCTCCGCGGCGGCACACGTGCGCGTGGTGATGACTGCCGCCGCGGCGTGGGACGCCAGGCGGTCCGCGTGGCCGCGGAGTTGGTGGATGTGTTGAGCGAGGGGGCGAAGACCGAGACGTTGCGTAACTGGATCCGGCTCGACGACGGACGCCGCGCTGGAACCCACACCGCCGCCGCTGCCGCGACCGCGTCGCGGTTGGGTTCGCCGGAGGACGAGAACGCCGCTCTGCGCAGACGGGTCCGAGAGTTGGAGAAGGAGCGCGACATCCTGCGCAAGGCGGCCAAGTATTTTCGCCGGGGAGACGCGCTGGTGAACCGCTTCCAGTTCGTTGACGATCACCAGCCGTCATGGCGTGAAGCGATTGTGCCAGGTCATCGGCCTCGCCCGGTCCAGCTATTACCACTGGAAGGCCACCGCGCCCGATCGGGCCGTCCGCGCCACCGACGACGCGCGCCTGG
Source organism: Actinophytocola sp. (assembly GCF_035634895.1). Lineage (GTDB taxonomy): Bacteria > Actinomycetota > Actinomycetes > Mycobacteriales > Pseudonocardiaceae > Actinophytocola. Next base: position 53,165 of record NZ_DASQCC010000151.1, read on the forward strand.
CCGCCCGCATTCAGGTGATCCACCGCGAGTCGGCCGGCACCTACGGCGTCCCGCGGATCACCGCCGAACTGCACGACACCGGAGATCGCGTCAACCACAAGCGCGTGACCCGGGTCATGCGCGGTATCGGCCTGACCGGACTGCGGCTGCGCCGCCGGCACCGCACCACCCTCGCCGACCCCACCGCGAACAAGGCCGCCGACCTGCTCGAACGCGAGTTCACGGCCCAAGCGCCGAACACCCGCTACGTCGGCGACATCACCTATCTGCCCATCGCCGACGGCACCTTCTGCTACCTCGCGACCGTGATGGACCTGTGCTCACGCCGTCTGGTCGGCTGGGCCGTGGCCGACCACATGCGCACCGAACTCGTCCTCGACGCCCTGCACGCCGCCCAACGCACGCGGGGCAGCCTGGCCGGGGCGATCTTCCACAACGACCGGTTGAACCCAGGCAATACGGTGCCGGAGCCTTCGCCGACGCCTGCCACGCCGCCGGAGTGACCCGGTCCATGGGCGCGGTCGGCAGCTCCGCGGACAACGCCGCCGCCGAAAGCCTCAACGCCTCCTTCAAACGCGAAACACTACAAGGTGCCCCGAACTGGGGCAGCGCAAGGGAAGCACGCCTGGCCGTGTTCGGCTGGGCGCACCGCTACAACACCCGACGACGCCACTCCCACCTCGGCCAGACATCCCCGATCGACTACGAGAAGAACCTCACCCCGACACCGACTACGCTGACCCACGCCGCATAACCCCGTGTCCAACATCCGGGGTGAAGCCCCGGCGTAGGTTTGGCTGTTCTTGGGCCGGGAGCCGGATCAGTTCTCGTGTTCCAGGAACGGGGTCAGTAGGCCCGGGACGGCTTCCGCCGCGAAGTGGAGGCCCTCGTTCGTGGCCACGTCGTACACCGGGTAGGCGCCCTTGTTCGCCGCGGTGGTGGCGTGGAGGGTGAGGAGGCCGGCTCGGCGTTGGAACGGGGAGCTGGTGATGGTCCAGCCGATCACGCCCGTGCGTTCCAGTGCCGCCGTTCTTCTCGCGCCCACGCCGTGGCGGGTCACCAGGTGGTCCTTTGCCAGGCCGTGGCCCAGATTCCGATACGACTCGACCGCCAGCAACACGGCTACCGGGGTCAGCACCACGGCCGAGATCCACGCCAGGTGCAGCAGCACGTCCGTGAGCAGCCAGCCCAGCACGGCCAGGGCGGCCGCCACCGCCGCCACGCTGTAAAGCGCCCAGCGCACGCGACGCCACAGTGCCGCGCGGGGGTGCCTGATGACCGCCGTCGCGGTGGCGGCCGGTGAGCCGAGTACGTCGGCCGCCACGCGGCGCGCGGTCTCGTACGGCGCGGGCGGCAGGATCGTCTTCGGGTCGGTCTTGTCCTCGTCGGTCTTCTTCGTCATGCCGGTCGCGATCACGTCGACGCGGGCGGCGCCGGCCAGGCGGGCACCGAGTGGCTCGATCACCTCCACGCCGCGCAGCCGGCGGCGCTCCAGCGACAACGACCGTGTGGTCAGCAGGCCCCTGGTCATCACGATGTTGCCGTCCTCGCGGGACAGCCGGTACCGGTACCACATCTCCACGAACAGGCCCAGCGAGCCGATCACGCCGACGGCCACGCCGATCGCCACCAGCACGGCGACCAGGCCCACCACCGACAGGCCGCCGAACAGCTGACGCACCGCGTGGAACACCGCGCCCTGGAGCTTGAACCAGTCGGACACCTGCATCACCGCGCCGAACGCCGCCGCGCCGAGGATCGGCGTCGTGACCGAGATCGGCGCGTACCGGAGCCAGCGCCAGCTCAGCGCGGCGATCTCCGGGCCGCCCGGCGGCGAAGCGACGACGGTGTCGCGGTGCAGCAGCAGCCGGCGCAGCTCCTCGGCCACCGTCTTGTCCACCGGGTCCAGCGTGACGTGGCTGTGCTCGCCGCTCTGCTGGCCCGTCCCGATCGTCACCTTGGCGAGGCCGAACACCCGCTGCAGCGGGTTGGCCGTCATGTCCACCGTCCGCACCCGCTCGCGCGGCACCGACCGCAGCTTGTGCAGCACCCACGCGTAACGCAGCTCCACCCGTTCGTCGGTCACCCGGTAGGTGGTGTACCGCCAGCGCATCAGGTCCACGAGCGCCGCCACGCCCGACACCAGCGCGATGGCGCCCAACGCGACCACACCCGACAGCCAGATCGGCACGTCGCCCGCCATGCCGATGACGATGGGCACCGCGAGGCCCGCCAGGATCCCGGCGATGGTCAGCGCCGTCACCCAGACCGTGCGGGGGTGCAGCTGCCGCCAGCCCTCCTCGGTCCGCGCCGACGCCTGTGCCACCGACGCGACCGTCACGTCGCGTCTCCGCGGTTGGCCTGCGTCACCTCGGTCAGCTTCTGGGCGAGGTCGGCCGCCACCTCGTGGTCGAGGCCCTTGATCTTGAGCGGGCCCGCGGCCGAGGCAGTCGTCACCGTCACGCTCGATAATCGGAACGCCTGCTCGAGTGGCCCCCGTGCGGTGTCGACCGTCTGGATGCGTGACATCGGCGCGATCCGCCACTCCTGCCACAGCCAGCCGGTCCTGGTGTAGACGGCCTCGTCGGTGACCTCCCAGCGGTGCACGCGGTACCGCCACAGCGGCATCACGATCATGTACGGCACGCCGACCAGCAGCGCCACCCCCACCGCGAGCAGCAGCCATGGCCGCGCCGGCTCGATGAGCCACGCGAGCACGCCGAGCACCGCGGCGACCACCACATTGGAGATCGCCTCACCCGTCATCCAGTAACGCACGGCACGGGGGTCCACCCGGTGCCGTGGCGGCCGCAGCCGTATCTGCCCCTCCATGACGGCCAAGGTAGTGAACCGGACGGGGTGGGGCGTCCACCCGAGGTCTGGTTTTCGGGGTCATTCCCTCGGTGGACCAGGCGCATTGGGTTCTCCACCCGCCGTCCCAGCCGCGGCGGTGACACCACGTTCGGGTTCGACCACGCCCCAGCCCCTGGGAGTAGGTGATCCGTCGAGGGATCCGCGGTCACGGCCGATGGCGGAAGCTGATGCGCATCAGCCGGCTGTCGGCCCAGTCCTCGAGCCGGGTCGGCCGGATGGTGCCGGGGTCGTGGGGCTGGTTGAGATCCGCGACGATCTCCGCCAGCACGGCCTGACGTTCAGCTGGGTCGGTGACCGGCGTGGCCCGTGCGGGCAGATCCGCGTGGATCCCATTCTTGAGGTGGAAGGTGAAGGCGGGACTGGCGAGAAGGTTCGCGTGCCAGTCGGTCGCGGCGCCGCCGGCGCCGCTGCACAGATACGTCGCGCCCGCGGCTCGGTAGAAGAAGATCTCGATGCGGCGTGGCCGGCCGGTGCGGCGCCCCAGCGTCGTGATGTCGATGATCCGTTCTCTGGTACCTGCGGCGGGGGTGATCTCGATGGCTCGCCGGAGGTGATCGGGCAGGTGGGACAGGGACGTGTCCCGTTCGGAGTCGTTGGACCCGGTCGTGTCCGGCGTGCTCATGCGGTCACGGCCTGAAGGGCGGGGCCGAGGAGGAGTCCACCGTCGATGACGTACTCCGACCCCGTGATGAACGACGCGTCCGACGACGTGAGGAACAGCAGCAGCCGGGTGACGTCGGCCGGTTCCCCGAGCCGGGGGACGGCGAACGGCTCGGGTGAGTAGAACTCGGCGATCGCCACGGTGGCACCGGCTGCTGGCTCGTGGATGAAGGAGGTCGCGATCACGCCGGGGTGGATGGTGTTCACCCGGATGTGGTCTCGGCCGAGCTCGAGCGCCGCCGTCTGGGTGAGGCCTCGCAGGGCCCACTTGCTGGCGACGTACGGGGCGTAGTGAGCCGCGCCACCCAGGCCCATGGTCGAGGCGATGTTGGCGATGGCTCCCCCTGCCGCGCGGCGCAGTGCGGGGGCCGCGGCCCTGATGCCGAGGAAGGTCCCCGTGAGGTTGACGTCGAGGACGCGCGACCACGTGGCCTGGTCCGTGTCTTCGATCGTCGCGGGCGGGTGCTGCACGCCCGCGTTGTTGACGAGCACGTTCAGGGAGCCGAAGGCGGTCTCGGCGGCCAGCACGGCGGCGGACCACGCGCCCTCGTCGGTGACGTCGAGGCGGGCGAAGCGGGCGCGGGTCCCGAGCTCGTCGGCGAGCGCGGCACCGCGTTCGGCGTCGATGTCGCCGATCACCACGTTCGCTCCCTCCGCGTGAAAGGCACGCACGTGGCTGGCGCCCTGGCCGCCGGTCCCACCGGTCACGAGCACGGTCTGGTTGTCGAAGCGGGACATCAACTGGTCCTTCGTCGGTACGTCGGTGAGTGACCGGGATCGTGAGTGACGAGCGGCGGCCAGTGGTGAGCCGGACGACTCACCATCACCCTGACGCTAGGTCGGCGACAGTGGCGAGTCAAGCCACTCATCTCGTACGCTCGGCCCATGAGCAGGGTCGTGACGACGTATCACCAGCGCGTCGCTCAAGAGAAGCGCGCGCTGATCGTGACGGCCGCCACCGCGCTGTTTCTCGAGTCGGGCTACGACCGGACGTCACTGGCGCGGATCGCCGAGCGCTCGGGTGTGTCGCGGGCCACCTTGTTCAAGCAGTTTCCGAGCAAAGCCGCCCTGTTCGACGCCATCGTGACCGAGTCATGGGCGACCGCCGGCGAGGAGGAGTCGCCGCCCGCGGGCAACCTCGTCGACGGGCTCGGCATCATCGGTCGCCGGTACGCCGAGCTGTTGGGCCGTGCCCAGATGGCCGACCTGTTCAGGATCGTCATCGCCGAGCTGCCGCGGTTCCCCGAGCTGGCCCACGCGCAGTTCTCGCACGGGAAGCTGCCCTACTTCGAGTCCGTACGCGGCTACCTGCTGGCCGAGCGCGAGGCGGGAACGGTGCGGGTCGAGGACGTGGACCTCGCAGCCACCCAGTTCCTGGGCATGATCTCCAACTACGTCTTCTGGCCGACACTCCTGGTGCCGGGCTGGGAGGTCAGCGCCGAACGCGTCACTCAGGTCGTCGACGAGGCCGTCCGCACCATCGCCGCCCGGTACGCCGCGACTGGACCAGGGGCGTCCACCAACGACCGAGTCCCACCGACCGCGACGGAGTCCCACCGCCACCACAGGAGCTGATGCCCGAGCGATCGAGGCCGTCGGCACCAGGCCGGTTTTCGGGGTCATTCCCTCGGTGGACCAGGCGCATTAGGTTCTCCACCCATGAAGCGTGTGCTGATGATCTCCCTGCTGGTCCTGGCCACATTCCTCGTCGCACCACCCGGCGCGAACGCCACCACCCCCACCTGGCAACCGAGCGTCACCGGCAGCCAGGCGCGGCTGCGCGGGCTGTCCGCGGTCAGCCGGCACGTCGCCTGGGCGAGCGGCTCGGGCGGCACGGTGCTCAGAACGGTCGACGGGGGCCGCGGCTGGCAGCAGGTCGCGCCACCGGACACCGCGGCGCTCGACTTCCGCGACGTCGAGGCGTTCGACGCGCGGACGGCTGTCGCGCTGACCGCCGGCCAGGGCACGGACGCCCGGATCTACCGGACGGGCGACGGCGGCCGCACGTGGACGGCGGCGTTCCAGAACGCCGACCCCGCCGCGTTCTACAACTGCCTGGCGTTCTTCGACGCCCGCCACGGCCTCGCGACCGGCGACCCCGTCGACGGCGAGTTCAACGTGCTGTCCACCTCGGACGGCGGCCGTTCCTGGACCCACCTGCGCGGGCCTGCCGCGCTCGCCGGCGAGTACCAGTTCTCCGCGAGCGGTCAGTGCGTGACCGTGTCCGGCCGTCGGGACGCGTGGCTCGCGACGGGCGGCGGGCCGGTCGCACGGGTGCTGCACTCCTCAGACCGTGGTCGGACCTGGACGGCGGCGGAGACCCCACTGGCGAGCAGCGAGAGCGCCGGCGTGTTCGCGGTGGCCTTCCGGGACCCGCGAACGGGCGTCGCGGTCGGCGGCGACTACGCGAACCCGACGGTCGGCACCCACGCCCTGGCCCTGTCCCGCGACGCCGGCCGCACCTGGCGTGAGCC
>NZ_DASQCC010000152.1:0-74079 GCF_035634895.1 Actinophytocola sp.
CAGCTCGGGTACGGACATGTCACCCACGGCGATGACGTCGCGGGGATCCCGGGCCAGTGGCGCGACCGTCCGCAGCGAGGTGCCCCCGACCATGTCGACGATCCCGTCGAGGCCACCCGGAACCAGTGCGCGTGCCGCGGCAACGACGTCCTGCGCGGTGTAGTCGATGAACCGCACCCCGATCGATTCGGCGTGCTCGCGTTTGGTGGCACTCCCGGTGCCGATCACAGCCAGCCCGCGCGCGATGGCCAGCCGGGCGACGGCCAGGCCGACCCCGCCACCGACCCCGTTCACCAGGACCGTGACCCCGGCCGGGAGGCCGAGTTGGTCGAGCACGTCCACCGCGGTCGTCCCGACCACCGGCAGCGTGGCCGCCACGGCCGCGGGCAGACCCGCCGGGATGCGTGCGGTGTTCGGCGCGGACAACACGGTCGTCTCGGCGTAGGTGCCGCCACCGGTGAGTGCGAAGCCGAAGACCGGGTCACCCACCTCGAGCCCGTCGACGTCCTCGCCTCGGGCGAGAACGGTTCCCGCCGCCTCCATGCCCAGCACGCGGGGGAACGGCCGCCCGCCGTCGAGCCCGTCGACCAGCCCCGCGCGCAGGAGGTGGTCGAGGGGGTTCACGCCGGCGACGTCGACCCGGATCAGCACCTCGCCGCGACCGGGGGCAGGATCGGGACGGTCGAAGAACTCCTGCACCTCGGGCCCGCCATGCCTGCCAAAACCCCACGCCTGCCCCATCTTCTGCTACCTCTCAGGTGACCGAGCCCGGTGGTTCCCGGCTCTGTCGCCATCGTCACCTCTCACATCGATGTGAGAGGCAACCGGCTGAGGTGCACGTCACAGCATCAGGCCGACAGGGTCGCCGACTCCGCGGCCCTGGGCAGCTTCGCCTGGTGCTGGCTGTTGACCCTGAGCAGCACGTCGAGCGCGTCCCGGGTCTCGATCAGGCGGGTGATCTCGTCGTCGATCCGGTCACGCTCGCGCATCATCGTCGCGAACGCCCCCTCGACGACATCCCGGTCACCCGGGGTCTCCACACACGGCAGCACGGTCGCGATCACCCGGCTGGACAAACCCGCGTCGAACAGCTGCTGGATGAGCGACACCCGCTCGACCTCGGCATCGGAATAGTGCCGCTGTCCGGTCGCGGAGCGCGAGCTGGTCAGCAATCCCTGCTCCTCGTAGTACCGCAGTGAACGCGGACTCACGCCCGTGCGCCTGGACAGCTCGCCGATCCGCATTCCTGAAGCCTACGCCCGCGTGCTCCGGGCTCGGGCCGCCCGCACATCTCCACGCGGTTCAGGGAGTGCCGCGGTCGTCAGTCAGGAGCCGTCGCCGGCGATGGTTTGGATGGCGGTGCGGACGTGTTCGTCGGCGATGCCGGGTGTGTCGCCGTGGCTGTAGGTGGTGACCTGTTCGTCGCGGATGGCGTACGAGCGCAGTGTGGGGTGGAGTGGGGCCGCGGCCGGGCCCAGTTCGGTGAGCAGGTCGAGGATCAGCGGCCAGTTCGTGGTGCTGGGCGGTTGGTGGTCGGCGAGTCTGGTCCGCACGTAGCTCAGGAACGGGTCGGGATCGCCGGTTCGGCGCCAGAGCGCGCGGTATGCCCTCATCTCCTGGTCGAACGGCCGGTCGCCCAGCATGCCGACCAGCGTCCGCACAGCGTCCGGTTCCCCGAGGTCGACGGCGAGGATCGCGGCCTCGAACTGGTCGTAGGGGACCAGGTCCATGTCGATGTCCGCCAGCATGACCCGCGTCGTGGGTCGTGCTTGTTCGGGGTCGCCGGTCCACTCCCACAGCAGGCGGGCGACGCTGACGCATTCGCCGCGGTGTTCCGCGTCCGTCAGCCAGTGGTCGCGGGCCCGGCGCATCCTGGGCAACAGCACGTGCGCCGGCTCGCCGATCTCGGCCAGCAACGCGATCCCGCCGGGGGCGTAGCCGCCGCGGGCTATGTGCAGCCACGCCTCGTCGACGGCGGGACCGGCCGCACCGCCCAGGCGCCAGCGGACACGGGCGACGGCCAGCCTGAACTCGTTGTTCCCGCTGTCCAGGAACCTCGGGGTGAACGTCGGCAGCTCGGGCAAGGCGTCGGCGGCGGCCGGCCCCATCGCGGCGAGTGCCTCCGTCGCGTCGAGGACCGCCTGCTTGGTCCGTATCAGGGCAAGGAGTTCCGGTATGGCCGGCGCCGCGGCCGGACCCCAGGCCCGCACGAGCCGCAGGAGAGCCGAGATCTCGGAGATGTGGAACTCCTGGTAGAACTCGCGGGTCACCCGGTACCGCTGCTCGGCTCCGTTGGCCAACGCGGCCAGTCGGTGGCGCACGGCGGCGAGCAGGTCGTCGGTCGCCGGCGCGCCCGCGGCGGCCAGGGCGACGCCGATGTCCCCGGCGGCGGTGCCGGCGCGGAGGTGGCGGGGGACCAGGTCGGTGGCGCGTGGGTCGCCAAGCTCGACCAGCGCGGCGACCGCCTGCCCGGCGGCCTCGTCGTCGCGGCCGGCCAGGTCGGCCAGCGTGTCCGCCAGCGGCGCCACTGCCCGGCCCGCGCGGCGGATGGCGTCGGCGGCCGCGAGCCGGACCTTCGGGTCGGGGTCGGTGAGCGTGGGCACGAGCAGCGGCGGCAACGACTCCCGCAGCGACCGCCGCGCGCCGACGGCGATGCCCGCGTGGACCAGCGCACGCTCACGCACGCCCGGGTCGGCGGAGTGCAGCAATGCCGTGAGGATCGGCGGTCGGTCGGTGGGTGGGAGGTTGTCGAGCAGGTCGGCCATCGCCTCCGGGTACCAGTCGGGCGGGCCCCACCGGCCTTCGTCGTTGTTCGCGAAGGGGTCGCCGTCGCGCCACGCGGCACGCACGGCCGCAACCGCCTTGGCACCCGGCCATCGCCGCCCGGTCCGGACGGCGGCCAGCACCGCCGCGGCCCGCACCACTGGCGGCTGCCGCGTGCCGAGGCCGTCCTTGATCAGGTCGGTGCGCCGGTCCAGCGTCGCGGCGGCCATGACGAGGGCGGCCCGCACCCTCGGGTCCACCTCCTCCTGCCAGCGCCTGCCGAGCACGGCCAGGACGTCCGCTGTCCGGTCCGGGCACCCGGACACCGCGTACGCGGCGACGTACCGCAGCCAGGGGTCGTCGTCGGCGAGCAGGGGCAGTAGCCGGTCCACCTCGGCGGTGACGGCGGCCCGCACCTCGGCGCGGAGGTCCTCGTCCGGGTCGAGCTCGTAGGTGTGCGCCAGGTCCCCGAGGAACTCGACGACCACACCCCGCAACACCGGCCCCACCGCCTCGACCAACTCGACGAGAAAGGGCACGACGGCCGGGGTCGCCGTGTACACCGTGCCTTGGTGCAGGATCTCCCATCGCACGTCATGGAACGCGTCGATCGCGGCGCTTTCGTCCGGGCCCGCCATGGTCCGCAACAGGTCGGGCAGCGGTTCCTCCGACACACCCGCGCCGTCGAGTTCCGCCCACCGCACCGAATCCACCGTCTCCAGCACGACGGCAGACATTACGGCACCACTTCCGGCGGCGCCCTGCTTCCGTTGCACTGAGGGCGCGTTGTCGGATTCCGGCGGGTTGGCGCGGCGATAGGGCTGTTCGGGGGATGGTTGGTCGAGTGTGCCGCAGCCACAATAGGTACCAACGTGGTCCAGACCATTCGAAGGACGGTCATGCGTACGACAATCCGTGCGGCCGGACTGGCCGTGGCATCCATTCTCGCTACCGTCGGCTTCGCCGCCCCGGCCCAGGCGGCCACCTGGGTCTACAACTCGAGCTGGGGGCACTTCGAGCAGTGCGCCATCCAGGGCAGAGCAGGTGTGGCGAACCATGCCTGGCTGGACTTCTACTGTGTCACCGTGCGGCCGGACACCATCGGGGTCGGCCAGTACGACCTGCAGGTCCTACTCCCGTAGGCCGACCGGCGGACAGTCTTCGTGGGGTTGTCGCGCAACAGCCGTGGTGGGTCATGCCTGAGCTGACGGTCGAACCGGCGGTGCCGCGGGAAGGCGGCGGCTGATGGAGCTGCGGGAACTGCGTCGCCGTCTGACCACTCAGGCCACCGTCGGTCGAGAAAGGCCGACTACTCGTCCCGCGCCGCCGGAACGCCTGAGCCGGCCCTGCCGGCTCAGGCGTGACCGTCCCCGTGGCGCCAACGGCCGCGTCCAGTAATTGTCGGGGGTGCTCTTCGCGGCGGAAACCGCCAAAAGCCATCCCAGATATTCCGGCCATTCGAGAATGCCCGGGTCCACTTCGGACCCGACGCTCCGGGTGCCGTTCGGGTGGGACACGCGGTACAAGGGGCGCGGCCACGTTATGGGCGGTAGCGTGGCCGGTGATCGAGGCCACGAGACATCGCAGGCCATTTCAGGCCGGCTGGACCCAGCCATGCTCCGAATTGTCCGGAGGAACCGTGAGTACGTCTGGCGAGGCCATCGTGTTGGCAGGCGAAAAAGCCTCTGGCCGATTCGTGGGGGCGCTCGAAGCGCATCTCGAAAGCGGCCGACCCGATGTCGGCTGCTATATCGGACTGGTCGGCCTTTCCGGCGTCGCGCTCGTCTCCGACGGGTCGGTCTGGCACCTGGTGGCGGCGTTCCTGATCCCCGCGCTCCTGTCGACGTCCGCCTACTACGCGGGCGCCTACTTCGACCGAGACGCCGACGCTGCCGCCAAACCGGGCAGACCGGTGCCGTCAGCACGCATGAGCGCCCGATCAGCACTCATCGCCATGGTGGCCTGCGCCGTGATGGGACTGGCGCTGGCGGAAATCCACAGCCCGCCGGCCCTCGTGCTCGCGGCGGTCGGGGTGCTGACCGGAGCCCTGTACCTCCTGTTCCGCGGGGCGCGGCGATCGATCCGCGTGTTCACGAGGGGCATCGCCACCCTGGCGACGTTCGGCGCCGCGGTCGTGCTGACGAACGGCTCGCCACTGTGGGATCTCGCCCTGGCCGGACTGATCTTCTGGCAGCAGGACTCGATGCTCCACCAGGTCCTGGCGGTGGCGGACACCGAGGTGGACCGACGCGCCGGGGTGCGGACACTCCCGTCCCGCTACGGCCACCGGGCCGCGGTGGTGCTCCTGGTGGTCACGTTCGTGTTCTGGTTCGGCTCGGCGGCGTTCCAACCGGCGTCGGTCCGGAGCCGCCCGTTCGACACGACCACCTACCTGCCGTTCGTCGCCGTGGGGACGGTACTGGCGATCGCGGCCCTCGTGGTGTTGTTCCGCACCCCGAGGCCGATCCCAGGCCGCCCGGTGGCGAGGGCGTACGGCCTCCTCGCACTGGCGCGCCCCTGCGTGGCGGCGGGCTTCGTCGCCGCGGCGGGCGACCTGGTGCTCGGCGCGGTCCTCCTGGTCGTCACCTGGGCAGTCACGGTGACCGCGATACCGCCGCTCCCCGCGGCTGCGGCGGGCCAGGGAGCCACGACGGACCACCGGGACCGACAACATCGGTGACGTTCAGCCGCGACCCGTCCCCTCACGGGCGAAGTTCGGTTCCGCCGCTTCCAGTCGCGGTGCCGAGATGCCCAGCCGTCGTGCTTCGGCCAGGGTGTCCCGGCAGACCTCGCGCGGCTCCTCGGCGTCGGGGTTGGAGTGCGCCGTGAGGCTCAGGCGCGCGGGCGGGACATGAGTGGTCAGCCAGGCGAGCGCGGGGGCCGTCAGCCAGGTGGGTGCCCGGAACAGCAGCGCACCGGCCCGGTGGCGGCGCAGGTCTATGCCGCGTGCCTGGACGAGGGGCAGCAGTTCGCGGCCGGCCAGCAGCCCTTCGCGCAGGTCGCGCCGTGACCCGGCCAGTTCGGACAGTGAACCCAGCCGCAGGCCCTGGGAGAACAGGCCGGCGTCCGACACGAAATGGACCCACAGCCAGCCGCGGAAGTCGGGCTGCTCCTTGATCCGAAGCCCGGCCTCGCGAAACGCCTGGCGCACGGCCCTTTCCCGGTCGGTCGGGGGCTGGCCGAAAGTGCCGAAGACGACCGATGGCAGCAGTGTCCCGTGGAGCACGCCGTCCGCGCCGAAACCGCCACCGGCCTGGGGAAAACCCCAGGCGAGTTGGTCGGGCGGGAGTGCGCCGACCGCGGCGAGCGGCTCGGTCCAGATGTTGCCGAAGACCAGCACCGTGGCCCGGCCGACCCGCGGTGCCAGGAAGGCCGTCGCCTCCGCGAGGCGGTGGTGCGGCACGCTGAGCACGATCAGGTCGAAGTCGTGGTCCGGCTTCAGCGCCTCGCGGTAGCGCACCGGCCACCTCTCGGCGACGCGCCGCCCCCACACCCGGCGCCGCGTGTCGTACAGGTCGAGGTCCACCGCGTCCCCGTACGTCGCCGCGCGACCCGGCCGGACGTAGAACTCGACGTCATGTCCCGCCTGTCGCAGGACCCAGCCGTAGATGGTGGCGATGACGCCTCGGCCGAACATCAGGATCTTCACGCTGCACCTCGTGGGGTACGATCGATTTGGAGGTCATCTCCATTTCCAACATATGGAGGTCATCTCCACTTGTCAACGCGAGGAGCGCATGACCGCCGACAAGCCGCTGCGGGCCGACGCCCAACGCAACCGCGACGTCCTGATCGCCAAGGCACGAGAGCTCTTCGACGCCGGCGACTTCTTCGCCCTGCGCTTCGACGACTTCGCCCGCCTGGCCGGCGTGGGCACCGGCACGCTGTACCGACACTTCCCCACCCGGGAGGCACTGGCCGAGGCGGTCTACCGCGGTGAGGTCGCCGCGCTGTGCGACCGCGCCCGCCAGCTACAGGCCACCCTGCCCGCGGCGGAGGCGTTGGCGACCTTCCTCCGCGGCATGGTCGACCACATCGACGCCCACGAGGGCCTGGCCCGGACACTGGCCACGCTCATGGCCGATCGCTCGGCCCTCGCCGAGGGCAGCCGGGCGCTGGAAGACGCTGTCACCGACCTGGTGGCCGCCGCCGTGCGAGACGGCGCCGTGCGCGACGACGTGGGTGCCGGGGCCGTGATGATGGCGCTGCACGGCATCGGCGCGGCCCATGACCGCCCCGGCTGGCGGACCGAGGCCGACGACGTCATCACCCTCGTGCTGGACGGACTCCGCCGCCCGCTGTGACAGGGCGCGGCACGAGGACGCATGCCGCAGCTCGGCGGAGTCCGGAAATGCCGTGTTGACTGCACCAATCACAGGTGATCAAGAGTGGCGGTCGACAAGCAGCACAGTGTGGTCACCAGGGTGTCCAGGTCAACGTCCACTCTGTATCCGTCTTTGGTCGCGAAACCGCCACAAGATCAATAAGGAATCAATCATCTCAATATCGCCGCGGAGGACATCGGACACCTGCTGAGCGGGACTTGGTCCGGGATGCCCAGCCGCAGTCGCGTCCAGGTCGGATGGCATCATCCCAGCATGTCTATCGGGCAACAGGTATACGTCATTCATGGTCGAGACGAGCACGCTCGCCAGGAGTTGTTCACATTCCTCCGCGCCATTGGGCTTACCCCCATCGAATGGACCATGGCTCCAGCGGATACCGACGGCGGAGTTCCGCAGGTCAGTGATGTCTTCGACAGGGTCTTGAGCTCGGAGCGGGTGTTCATCGTCCTACTCACTCCAGACAACATCACACAGGTTCTCTTCGAGGCCGGTTTCGCTCTTGCAAGGCATCCCGACCACACGGTGCTCGTGGAGTTCGGCGAAGTGCGCAGATTCCCCGATATGGATGGAAGATTCAAGGTCAGGCTCGAAGGCACTGCCGAGGGCAGAGAACAACTCGCACGCCGGCTCGAGGCAATCGGCTGTGAGGTTGACCTGAGTGGAGCCGATTGGCGCAGCGCAGGCAACCTAACTCCGCCAGGAGTAGGGGGACTGTCACGACAAGCAGAGCCAGAATTCTCTTCCAGTCGCAGTATATGGAAGGTCAAATTCGAGAACTTTTCCATCTCCGCCTGCGAGCCCACTGGATGTCTGGTCAACGGCGAGATCATCAACAATGACGAGAGCGCGTTGATGTTACGTCTCAAGGCCAACTTTTACGACGAGAGTCGGCGTCCAGTGGGTTCCGCCAGTGGAACCGTGAACAACCTCGGCAATACTGAACGCCAAGCGTTCAAACTCACATCTTTCGACAACTTCGGTGACATTGACCGAGTCCATGTGTATATCGATGACGGTATCGAGATGTAAGAGTACTTACTCGCGCCCAAGCGCCGCGAGGTCGGCCGCTACCCGGTCGGCTTCCGAGGAGCCCAGTTCGAGATACAAGTTCAAGGCTGTGCGCCACCAGCGACGTGCGCCGTCGGTGTCCTCGGATTCGACACCGAGTGTGCCGAGGCGATACACAGCTCGGGCCTCTTCGTGCCGGCTGCCGCAGCGACGGCTGAAAGTGATGGCCTGGTACGTAGCGATCTCGGCCAGCAGCGGCTCGCCCGCACCGTGTCGCGCCATGCCCAGCACGTTGAACGCTTCGGCGGTGTCGAGATCTTGGCCGAGACCGAACGCGACGTCGACTGCCTCCTCAGCGCAGCGCACGGCTTCGCTGAACTGACGAATCTCCGCAAGGACCCTGGCCATACCACGTAGCGTGATACCCACGTTCCGGTTCGAACCGTTACGCCGGTAGCACTCCAGCGCACGACGCTGATTGTCCAGGGCCTCTTCGTACGCTCCCCACCGCAACAGCACTGTGGCCTGGTTGGCCAAAGCATTGCTCAATCCGTGTGAGTCGCCTTCCACTTCGAACAGGCGTCTCGCATGTCCGAAGTGGCTCATCGCTTCCGTCAGTGCGCCAGTGGCCACCAGCGCCATGCCGAGGTTGTTACGTGTTAGCGCCTCCCCATGGTCATCGCCGATGCGCCGGCATGCGGCCAACGCCTGGGTATGGGTGTCCACCCAGCTGTCCAGCTGTTTGCTCAGGTAAAAGTAGCCACGCAGTACGTATGCAAGCTGCCAGCGTCGCGAGTCGAAGAAGGGCTCGTCGACACGGCACATGGCGACCAGGTTCTCCTGCTCCACCTCGAACCACTGCCGGGCTGGCTCCGCAGCGTCGAACGTGAGTCCCGCGGTCGAGTCTCCGTCCAGCGGGACTCGGAACCGATGAGGCGTCAGCACCTGATCTGCGCGTTCCGCTGAGTGTAGGTAGAAGTCGAACAGCCGCCGCAAGTTGTCCTGGTATTCTTCGAGGCGCTCGTTCGCGACCTCTCTGGCGTACAAACACAGGAGGTCGTGCATCGAGTAGCGTCCGAAGCCCAATTCAGTTACCAGGTAGGCGTCCGTCAGAGCGGTGAGTGTGGCGCTCGCATCCTTGCTTGCCCTACCCACCAGTGCGGCGAAGGCGCGCAGGTCGAACGTGTGGCCGGGGTTTGCGCCGAGCGCGCGGAACGCAGCCGCGCTGTGCTCATCGAGTCCTTGGTAGGACCACGTGAAGACCGTACGCACGGTCGAGTACGGTTCACCCGAGTCCAGGACATTGAGCCGGGCATGCTCGTCCTTCAACTCGTCGACGAGCTCGCGCAGCGACAGTGTCGGCCGTGTCACGGCGCGCTCTGCCGCGACACGCAAGGCCAGTGGCAGATTCGCGCACAACTTGGCGAGTGTTCGCGCCGCGTCCGGCTCAATTATCACTCGTGCACCGACGATCGCTCGTAGGAGGCGCACCGCCTCGGTGGGAGCCAGCGGTGACAGTCGAATACGTACGACTTCGTGGTGCACGGCGAGGCCGCTGAGCTGGCGCCGACTCGTGATCAACACTGCGGACGGGCCAGCCCCGGGCAGCAGCGACCGCACCTGCGCCACGCAGCGAACGTTGTCCAGCAACACAAGAACTCTCCGCTCGCTCAGTAATGTCCGATATCGGGCTGCCCTCTCGTCGACGGTCGCGAGCGTCTCCGGACGGTCGACTCCCAATGAACGGAGCAGGATGGCGAGGGCCTCGGACGGAGACAGCGGTGGCTCGACGCCATAGCCGTGCAGGTCGAGGTAGAGCTGACCGTCCGGAAAGCTCTCCGCGACCCGATGAGCCCAGTACACCGCGAGCCCTGTCTTCCCAACGCCTGCGGCCCCAGAAACAACCCCGACGTTGACTCCCCTCGGCGGAAGCAATGCGTACAGGCATGCCAACTGATCGTCCCGACCGACGAACCAACCACTGCCCGCGGGAATCTGTCGCGGCACGGGACGGCCGCCCACCCGGACTGCACTAGGGACGAGAGCTGCGATCCGGTCGGCCAACTGATCGATATCAGCGGCTAGATGTTGATGTCTGACCTGCGCGGTCTGGTGGTGTACGAGACGGCGAACGTCGATCGGGAGTCGCCCGGGGTCGGGCAAGGCGGCGCCGTCGAGCAGCACGGGCACGATCGGCACCTCTCGTTCCAGCGCACGACGAATCTCGTACCGCACCCAGTCCGTGTCACGTTCGATGAGTAAACGGGTTCCGACGGAGTCGGCGCTCAACCAGTTCGGGCCAATCAACACGAGCAACACCCGCGTTGACTCCAACGCGGCCCTTAACAATCGTGGATAGTCGACGCCGGGAGCGAGTGACTGGTTGTCAAGAAATATCCTCTTTTTGTCCAGTTTCTCGGCGAGTAGCTCGTACGTGGCAGCGGCCCCGAATGCCGTGTCGGCAGTCCGGTAGTTGATGAAGACATCGAACTCCATGCATGTCTCCCCAGGCGAGCGGCGCCTACTTCGTATCGGATACGGCTCTCGCCAGGGCGACGCTCTGTGATTCAGAATAGCGGGTGAACAAAGTTTCCTGTCCCAAACTGTTGACGTGGCCGTCTGTAGACTCGACGGAAGAACACCACCCCACGCATCGAGGTCAACTATCAGGTAAAGTTCCGGCGGGTAGACCGAACGCCGCAGGCGTTCTGCGTTCGTTGTCGCGCCGACTCTGCCGAGTGGTCGAGCGCGTGGAGGAGGAAGCTTCGTGGATCGGGAACGGGCCGCAGGGTTTCAGGAAGTCGCCATTGTGTCCTGCGATCTCGTCGGTCATTCCGGGTCCGCCGACTGGGACCAGGTACGCCGAGTAGCTGCCATCAACATGATCGTGGCCGCCGCGATGGACCGGCGCGAGGCCGGCCGGATCGTCTGGTCGTCTGGAGGAGACGGCGGCCACGTCCTCTTCTTCGGCAACGAGTGGCAGGATGACGCTGTCTTGCTGATAGAGGAATTGTGCGCCTGGGCCCGCGAAGACGGGACAAAGCTCCGGATCACCGGTCACGTCGGGATGGTCGCGACCCTCAGCGGTGCGGACAGGCGCACGCAGACTGTCGGCTCCGGCATCAACTTCTCGGGCTGGCTGGTCCGCAAGGCGACCGGTCACGGCGTCGTCGTCTCCGATTCGTTCCGCCTCGGCGTCACCTCCGTCAAGTTGACCAAGGAAATTACCTTCCACGGCGAACGACTGTGGGTAGATCGCAGCAACATCAAGCAACTGCTTTACCTGATGTCGTTCGGCGATGTGACGTCCAAATGGGGCAACGGCGAGCAGGACGACTACCTCTCGCTGGAGGAATGTCTCGACAAGAGAAAAGGGTGGGACGCGCTCTACTATGCGAAGCGAATCTCACAGATCAACGCCACTGACGACGCCGTCGCAGATGCACTCGGAGGTGTGTCGATAATCCTCAACTCGGACTCCAAGGAAAAGAGCAACTTCCTCAGTAAGTTGAGGGCCGACGAGTTGACCGAGATGCTGAAGCTCGGCCATCTGGTCGAGCGACGACCAGGCGAGATGATCTGCCGGGTTGACGACCCTGGCGAGTCGATGTTCATCATCCTGCGTGGCGAGGTCGGTGTCTACAATCTGGAAGGCAAGGGATTCGACGGCTCTGCCGATCCGAAGCACGTGCAACGGGCGGGTGAGATCGTCGGTGAACTCGCGCCCGCGCTGAGGCGCACTAGGACGGCGGATCTCGTGGCGATGACGAGCGTGGCACTTCTGTCCTTCATTAACGATGAGATCAAGGAGAAGTTGTCGGCTACCGAAGCGGGTAACTACGCGTTGCGTCAATACGACAAGTTCATCCTTGATCGTGTTCTGCAGCACACTCTCCAAGTCGCACCCTATCTATTTGGACAGAACCGCCGCGGACCGCTCAGCGCCGGTTCATGGGATGACACGATGCGCAGGCTGCTTCCCCATGCGGAACTGATCACGGTCGACACGCCAGGGATTGATGTCGAGATTGACCAAGTCGTAGAAAAGGTTACCGGTGACGACCCTCGACGCGGACTGTTCATCCTCGTGTCGGGCAGCGTCATGTCGTCTCGCGGATCCGCAACGCTCTCCGGTGCCCAGTGTCCCCTTCTGTGGTTCGATGTGCCCAAGCTCGTCAAAAAACCGCCCAGCACCTATCAACTCCAGGCGGAACCCATCTTGGTGCTGTGGATAGGCGTCAAGGGTATCGAACAGCTCGCGGTTGAGCAGCGCCGCAAACTCTTCCCAGTGCTTGAGGGAGCGGTGGGTGGCGTACCATCGGAGTACAAATACGATGTGTATCTCTGTCACTCTAGCGAGGACAAGGAGGTCGTGCTTGAAATTAGAGACCGGCTTTGGAACGAATATGGCATCAAGTCATGGTATGATGACGAGGAACTGCTCCCGGGTGACTCGACGCGACGGATCATCGAGAAAGGCCTGAAGACCAGTCGGTTCCTTCTTTTGTGCGCGAGCGCGAATCTCAACAACTCGGACTGGGCGAACCGGGAAATCGACTCCATCACGCATCTCGACGTGAAGCGGCGGAGCGACGATCCTAAGGTGCTCGTGCTCAAGCTGTACGAAGAGGAGAGTAACGACGAGGCCGTCCCGACAATTTTTCGAGGAACCAAGAGGCATGACTATCGGCGGAAAGACGACTTCAAGAAATTGTGCGAGTACATCGCATCGCATAGGTGAACACTAAATACCCCTCAGGTATCTGGCGTGGCGGGCTTTTTGGCAGATGGGCGTTTGTCGATGCTGGGGGCCGATATTCCTGCTGGATCTGTGTATGGGCAGGCGGGCCTTTTCGTTGGCCAAGGTTGATGTTCACCGGTGTCGGCGGGCGCTTGGCTGTCGTGAAGCCCCTGGTAGTGGAGCTTTCGACGAGATTCGTTCTGTCTGTGCCCCGGGTTAATAGTGGTTCTACCCTTGCCGCGCTGCAGGTATCCTCCCCGCGCTTCTATGCAGGGTTGATTGCCCCTGGGCAACAAGGGGTTGCCACGAGACCGCCGGCGATAACAGCCTGATTACCACCGACTGCGGTGCGGTGCCCGGTGCCTCAATGCTGTGCGATAAATGAACATCAGAATCACAAGCGTGGCACCGGGCGTCTTGGAGAAGTGTCCCGTTAGCCGGCCGCGGTGGTGACCCGTAGCGCGGCCTGTGCGGCGTCCAGGCTGTCGACGCACTCGTCCATCGAGTCGGTGACCACCGTGGCATAGGCGATGCGGCCCCAGACGGTGCCCTTGGGTGGTGGGGAGACCACGGCGCCCGGCTGGGCGATGGTGACCGTGCGGTCCACCGCGGTGGGCAGGGCCGTCGGGTCGAAGTGGATCGACGAGATGGTGGTGTCATCCCGTTCCACGTAACAGAAGCGGATGCCGGCCACCCGTCGTCTGGTGGGGTGGACGTCCAGGTCGAGACCGCAGGCGGCCGAGGCGGCCAGCACGCCGGGATCCAGGCCGGTCGCCAGCATGCCCAGGTAGGGGATCATGTCGCCGCCGAGGCGGCCGTTGACCTCGATGAGCATCGGTCCCGTGTCGGTGAGCATGTACTCGGTGTGTGTCCACCCGTCCTGGAAGCCCAGCGCCGTGTGGGTGTCCTGCAGGATCGCGGTGAACGTCGGGTCGGTGAGCAGGGGGTCGTCCGCGTCCACGTAGTGGCCCACCTCCTCGGCGTAGGGCGGGTAGCCGACCACCTTGCGGGCGAGGAAGAGCGGCACGACCTTCCCGTCCTGGACCACCGAGTCGATGCTGACCTCCTCGCCGGTCACGCACTGCTCGACCAGGACCGGGTGCTCGCTCGCGTAGACGACCGGGTCCGGTGCCCTGGTGTCGCGGGTGAACGCGAACATCGCACGCAGCCGCGCGGGGTCG
Organism: Actinophytocola sp.; assembly: GCF_035634895.1. GTDB lineage: Bacteria > Actinomycetota > Actinomycetes > Mycobacteriales > Pseudonocardiaceae > Actinophytocola. The sequence continues at coordinate 14,040 of NZ_DASQCC010000152.1, forward strand.
TCGACCCGGACCACGCCGAGACTTGCGCCGAGGCCACGGGGTTTGAGGATGGCCGGGTACCCCACCCGGTCCGCCGCGGCAAGGGCCTCGGCCACGGTGCTGACCTTCTCCGACCTCGGCTGCGGCACACCGGAACCGGCCAGTGCTTCCCGTGTCTGCGCCTTGTCCCGCAGCCGCCAGATCATCGCCGGGTCCCCACCGCGCAACCCGAGCGCCTCGGCGACATGGGACGTGGCGTGGATGCGTCCCTCGTCCCAGCAGAGCACCCCGTGGACCCGCTCGACCTCGTTCAGCCGGACAGCCTCGCGGGCCATCGCCGGACCGTCGATGGTGCTCGGCAGCACCGTCCAGCCGGTGAGGTACTCCCGCTCCCACACCGGCTCGGCCGTGTGGAACAGGTGGACCCGGAAGTGGGTGCTGATCGACTCCAGCAGGTACTGCCGGAACTCACGCCACCCGGTCGCGACCAGCAGGAGCAGGGGGCGCGCGTCGCTAGCCATGGAATACCCTTTCCCGTGCTCGTTCCTCGTCGGTGACGGCGATCCGCCGCGTCGCGTACCGCAGCATCGGTGGTGCCATCAGGGACGTCACGATCGCCACCAGCACGACGATCGTGTAGGTGGCGGTGCTCAACACGCCCAGCCGCAGCCCGACCATCGCCACGATCACCTCGATGACGCCCCGGGTGTTGAGGCCCGCGCCGAGGGCTATCGCCTCCCAGTGCCCGAGCCGGCTGGCGCGGGCACCCACGTAGGCGCCGGCGAACTTGCCCACGATCGCGACCGCGAGCACCGCCACCGCCGTGGCGAGCACCGCCGGATCGACCAGCTCGGTGAGGTCCATGCGCAGGCCCGCCGTCGCGAAGAACACCGGGGCCAGCACGGACATCACCACGGTGCGCAGCGGCGCCAGCCGTCCCAGGTCGACGAACCGGGAGGAGCCGATCAGCATGCCGCACAGCAGCGCGCCGAGGACCGGCTCCATGCCCAGCGCGTGCGTGCCCGCCGCGCCGAGCATGACCAGCACGACCGCCGCCGCGATGTTCACGCCTGGTTCGGTGGACCGGCTGGTCGCCCGCAGCGTGGCGTTGACCAGCGGCCGTCCGATCGCGACGGTGAGCACCACCACCGCGACCAGGCCGCCGACCGACCAGAGCACCTGACCGGTCCGCAGGCCGGTGGTGGCGAGCGCGGAGACGATCGACAGCAGCAGCCAGCCGACGATGTCGTCGACGGTCGCCGCGCTCATGGTCAGCTGGCCGATGTCGCGGTGCAGCAGCCGCATCTCCAGCAACGTCTTGGCGATGACGGGGATCGCGCTCACGCACATGGCCACGCCCATGAACAACGCGAAGACGACCCGTGCGGAACCGTCCGCGAGCAGCATGCCGGGAAGCACGAGGCCGAGCCCGACCCCCATGGCGAGCGGCAGCAGCAGGCCGCCGAGGCTGACCTTGGCCGCGGTCGCTCCTCTGCGCCGCACCAGTCCGAGGTCCATGTGCATGCCGGTGATCCCGACCAGCAGGAGCACGCCGAGCTGGCCCACCGCGTCGAGCAGGTGCTGCTGGGCGGTGTCGTGGGGCAGCAGCCACGTCGAGACCGCCGGCGCCAGGTGCGTGAGCACCGACGGTCCGACCAGGACGCCGGCGCTCAGTTCGCCGACAACGGCGGGCATCCGGAGCCGCAGCGCCAGCCGGCCGAGCGCGAGCGCGAGCCCGAGCAGGACTCCCAGCTGGAGCAGGAACACCAGCATCGCGTGTGCGCCGATGGGGGCGACGGGGTCACTCATCGACGTAGTACCACTTCTCCGGGCTGATCATGCCGAAGGGGTTCACCGGCTCGAAACCGCGCAGGTTGTTGGCCACCTCGAACAGCCGGATCGGGAAGTTGGGGTTGAAGATGACCGGCACCTGTTCGGCGATGTAGTCCTGGTACTCGTACAGGACGTCGAGGTCGTCGGAGGTGACGGTGCGCTCGATCAGCTCGTCGGCCCGCTCGTCGTGGTAGTGGCCGAAGTTGCCACCCGCGTCGGTCCTGAACAGGATCTCGCCGGTCGGGTGGTGGTAGACCCAGCCACCGTTCCAGCAGCACATCTCCCACGTGCACGGCGTTTCGTCGGTGGGGTAGCAGGGCGCGTCCTCGGCGACCAGGATCGAGCCGTAGACCTCCTGCAGCCGCAGCTCGATCCCTGCCGCGGCGGCGTCGCGCTTGTACTTCGTCATCAGCCGGGTCAGTGCCGGGCGTCCCTCGACGTACCGCAGCAGGAAACTGAGCTTGGTGCCGCGCGGAACACCCTCGCCGGCCCGTTCCGGGTCGACGCACACCGCGGGGGTGACGCTGGTGTCCCAACCGTGCTCGGCCAACAGTTCCCGTGCGCGGTCGACGTCGAACGGCAGCGGCCACGCCTGGCCGCGTTGCGGCGGCGACACCAGATCGGTGACCGGGAGCACGGGCACCGGGCCGTTCTGCCGGTAGGCGTAGCCCTGGTAGATGTCACGGACCGCGGCGTCCTGGTCGAGCGTGTGCTGCAACGCCTGCCGGATGTAGGTCTGGGCGAACATCTTGCCCACCACGGTGGGGTTGTTGAAGTTCAGGCTGGTGTACCGGATGCAGTACGCGACCTGCGGCACCATCGTGTAGTGCTCCGCCAGTGGGTTGAGGCCGCCCTGGGTCGGGTCGTCGGTGTGGCCGGTGGCGAAGCTCAGCGGCAGGTAACCCACCTGGACCGCGTCCGGGCCGTCCGGTCCCTTCGCGAGCAGGCGGAACTCCTCCTCGTCCGACTGGAACGGGATCTGCCTGAACTCGTCGAGGTAGGGCTTGTCCGGGCCGGAGTAGTGCTCGTTGGGCACGAACGTCACGACGCCGTCGAGCGTGTAGCTCTTCAGCCGCCACGGTCCACTCACGACACTCCAGATCGGGCTGTCCGCCCAGTGGGTGCGGTGCTCGTTGCCCTCCTCGACGATGTCACCCTGTTCTGCCATGAGGTAGTCGTAGACCGCCTCGACGTCCGCGAGGTCGCCGGAGGCGTTGGCGGGTCCGGCCTCGGTGCGGTCCCAGGCCTTCGGCAGCGGAATGACGAGGCTGAGCTCGTTCATCAGCACCCAGCGCCTCGAGTACGGCTTGTCGAAGGTGAAGTAGCAGGTGTCCTCGGACAGCTTCCCGTAGTCGGTGCAGTTGTCGGGGAAGTAGCCCGGGGTGTACTCGCCGTACCGCTCGCCCTTGACCTTCAACAGGTTCACCCAGAACAGCACGTTGTCGGCACACAACGTCTCGCCGTTGGACCACTTCCACGGCTTGATCCGCACCGTGACGGTCAGGCCGTCCTCGCTCCACACGGGCGGTTCGCCGATGCTGTTGGCGTAGTCGACCTCCGGCGTGCCGTCGCTGCCGAAGAAGTACAGGGTGCGGTACATCAGGGCCTGGAACTCCAGGACGTTGCGCATGCCCATGCGTTCCGCGGGGGTGAACGGGAAGATCACCGCGGGCGGAAAGCCCGGCGCACAGGCCCAGGTGACCGTGCCGCCCCGGCGTGGCCGGCCGCCGCGAGTCACCGGCAGGGCGGTGGGCTGGCTCATCGTCATCACCGAATCTCGTGTAGGCGGGAGATCCCGACGGACTCGTGCGGGCCGTAGCGCTGCCACACCTCGTCGAGCTGGATGCGTCCGTCGTCGAGGATGCGCGGGATGCTGGTGCAGTGGCCGGAGATCACCTCGCCGCTGTCCAGGACCATGCAGTAGGCGAAGTCGAGCTTCCCGTCCGGACCGCAGGTGCCGGCCAGCGAGCCGCGCCGGGCCCGGCCACCGGTGAACTCGCCCCAGATCAGGTCGTCGTTCTGCCGGTACAGCGCGACCCGGTCGCCGACGCCCTCGTCGTCGGTGCCGTCGGCGGGGACAGGGTGAAACCGCCGGCCGTCATAGTTGATCATGATGACTCCTGGTCACGTAGTTCCAGCGCACAGCATTTGGCGGAACCGCCGGCCTTCAGCAGCTCGGACAGGTCGACGTCGATCGGCTCGAAACCGGCCGCCCGCAACCGCTCGGTGAGATGGGTGGCCGCCTGGGGGAGCAGTACGTGCCGGCCGTCGGAGATCGCGTTGAGGCCGAAGACGGCCGCGTCGGCGGCGCCGGCCTGGATCGCGGTCGGGTACAGCTCGCGCAGCACGGCCTGGCTCTCCGGCGAGAACGCGCCGGGGTAGTACATGATCTCGTCGTGGCCGAGCACCGCCAGCGCCGTGTCCAGGTGGTAGAAGTACGGATCCACCAGCCGCAGGGTGACCACCGGCAGTCCGAAGTACTCCGCCGCCTCGGCATGCGCGCGCTCGTCGGTGCGAAAGCCCGTGCCGGCGAGGATCCGCGTGCCGGTGGGCAACATGTCGCCCTCGCCCTCGTTGACGTACCGGGGGCGCAGCACCGGGTAGCCGTGTTCGGCGAACCAGGCCTGGTAGGCCGGTTCCTCGCCGGACCGTTGCGGGTAGCGGTACCGGGCGGCCAGCACCCGGCCGTCGACGACGGTCGCCGCGTTCGCGGCGAACACCATGTCCGGCAGGCCGGGCCGGGGCGACACCACGTCGACCCGGTGGCCGAGCGTGACGAGCAGGGCCCGCAGCCGCTCCCACTGCACGGTCGCGAGTGGCGCGTCGGTCGGCTTGTCCGGCTCCATCCACGGGTTGATGGAGTAGGTGACCTCGAAGTGGCTCGGCGGGCACATCAGGAACCGCCGGGGGTGGGCGACGCGCACTAGTTGTCCTCCAGGGTGACGATGATCCTGCCGGCCAGCTCGGTCATCAGGTCGAACGCGTCGTCCCTGGACGTGCCGGTGGTGCCGAGGAAGCCGAAGATGGTGTTGCCGTCGGGCGGTCGCCGGATGACGTCGCCGGGGCGGGCGGTGATCTTCAGGAGGAAGACCCGGTCCGACTCGCTCACCTCCGGCGGCACCTCGATGTTCTTGACCACGCCGCCGTCGCAGATCAGGCACATGGCGGTGATGTGGGTCCCGGTCGGCCAGTAGTGCCGGACCGCCGGCCGCACGCCCCGGCCGACGTCCACCACGGCGTGGATCGGGTCGTAGTCCGCGGTGAGCCGGGCGATCAGGTCCAACCCGCCGCCGCCGACCCGGGCCGCGATCTCCAGCAGGTGCGGCTCGCCGTCGTGGAACCGCACCTCGGCGTGCATGGCGCTGCGCCGCAGGCCCTGCGCGTGCGCGGCCGCCCGCACCACGTGGTGCACCCTCGCCAGGTCCTCTGCCGACAGCGACGTCGGCGCGTGGTGCACGTCGTCGTCGAAGCTGTGGCCCTCGGCGGTGATCCGGTCGACGACCGAGCCGAGGTAGACCTCGTCGTCCCAGGCGAGCGCCTCCATCAGGTACTCGCGTCCGTCCAGGAAGGACTCGACGAGCAACCCGATCGGGCCGAGGTCGACACCGTCGGCCTCGGCGTCGATCCAGAACATGTTTCGCAGGCCGTCGCTGGCCGTCGCGAAGTTCTTCGCCATCTCCGCCGGACCGTCCACCCGGTACACCAGGTGGCTGCCGGCGCCCAGGGTGGGCTTGAGCACGACCGGGTAACCGAACTCGGCGCCGGCCGCGAGCGCGTCGGCCAGGTCGGTGACGAACCGGAAGGCGGGAATCGGCACCCCGGCCCGCTCGTAGGCCTGGCGCATCAACAGCTTGTTGCGGCTGTTGCGGGCGGCGTCGACGCCGATGCTCGGCAGGCCGAGCGCGTCGGCCACCGCCGCGACCGCGATGACCGCCGCCTCGGAGAAGGTGATCACACCGTCGAACCGCTCGGTGGCGTGCCACTCCTTGGCACAGGCGATCATGTCGTCGATGTTCTTCGTGCCCACCAGCCGGTAGTGGTCGGCCGGCCAGAAGTCCTCGGTGCCCTCACCGTTCATCACGTAGAGGTCGACCCCGAGCTCCCGCACCTGCTGATAGCGGGAGTGGTAGTAGGTCAGGTACTGCCGAGTCTCGATGGTCAGCAGCTTCATGGCTCGCCTCCTCTGGCAGCCGGGGGAGCTCGAACGCGGGGACGGAGTCGGGCTGTACGGCGGAAAGGGACAGGTCGACCCCGGCCGCGGTGGCCGCTTCGGCCGTGTCGACGAGGATCGGGGCGGCGCCGGCGAGCAACGTGCGCACCTCGAGCACGAGGTCGCCATGCGCGGTCGTCGGGTCGGCGGCGAGGTCGCGCAGCCGCGCCAGGTGGGTGAGCACCGTCTCGGCGACCCGGTTCATGCTGTAGCCGGGCAGCGCGTAGCCGCTGTGGAACCGTTCCAGCATGGCCGCGGCACGCCGCCGCCCGGCCGGCGTGACCGGCAGCGTGCCGGCGAGCCCGCGTGCGGACATCGCGTCGGCCAAGGCGTTCCACGGTGTGCCGAGCCGGCGGTACGCGGTGTCGTGCAACGCCTCCCGGCTGAAGTTGGTGCGTGCCTGCTCGGGTGCGGTGAGCGCCAGGTGGAACCGGACGAGGTCCCTCGGCACCTCGGCGACCAGGTCGACACTCCAGATCAGATGGTTGCGGCTGGTGGAGAACTTCTCCCCGGCCAGGTCGTAGAACTCGTTGCACACGTTGACCGCCGGCAGCACGTACCGGTCGCCGTGGGCCAGCAGGAACACCAGGTCCATCAGGCCCCAGTGGTAGACGTTGTCGTAGCCGTGGAAGTAGACGACCTCCGCGTCGTGTTCGGCACGCCAGTGCTCGTCCACCGGCAGCGCGGTGTCGCCGACGGACCACCAGGTGCTGTACATGACCGCGGGCATCGCCTCGATCCACGGGTAGAGCATCTGGCCGTGGGTCTCCGGGAACGGCGCGGGCACACCCCAGCCGGCCGGGATGGTCACCGGGATCTCGGGCAGCGGCCTGGCCAGCAGCTCGCCGATCAGCTGCGCCGCGTGCGTCCGCCACTTTCCCGCCCGCTCGGCGAAGTACGCGGTCAGGCGGTCGCGGTAGTCCTCCATCGGCAGGACGAGGATCTCGGCGTCCCGGTAGGACACCGGGTCGTCAGGGTCCACTGTGGAGCGTGGGTCGAGCAGCTGGTCGTAGTTGTTCGGGTGCCCGCACGCCTCGCAGACCCCGCCGCTGCTGCCGGCCAGGCAGACCGGACAGGTGCCGGTGACCAACCCGTCGAACAGGTAGGTGCCGGCCCGGGTCGCGTAGGGCAGCCGCACCGTGCGGGTCCGGAAGCGGCCCGCCTCGTACAGGGCGGTGACGAACTCGAGCACCGCGTGCCGGTACACCTCGTCGATCGGCGGGAGGCCGGTCATCGAGATGCCCATCGCGGACAGCGAGGCCTCGATCGCCGCGGTCGACGTGGCGCACAGGGACTCCGGGGTGGTGCCCAACCGGCGGGCGGTGGACACCACGTAGCTCTGGCTGTCGTCGGTGCAGGTCGTGTAGGTCACCGGGACGCCGGTGGCCCGCAGGTAGCGGGCGTACACGTCGCCGGCCAGGTAGGGGCCGGCCATGTGTCCGATGTGGAGGTCGCCGTTGGACGTCGGCGTCGCGGCGACGACGATGGTCCTGGACATCTACACACTGGTCTTGTCGCGTGCGGCGAACTGCCCGGCCATGTCCCTGTCCCACCACACCGCGTACATCTGGAACTCCTCGACGCCGGTGTTCACCACCTGGTGGTGCGACCCCGGCGGGAAGCGCACGACGTCGCCCGCGGTGAACGGCAGCCGGCGCCCGTCGCAGACGATCTCCGCGGCGCCGGTCATGGCCACCCAGATCTCGTGCTCGTGGTGGCTGTGCGCGCCGGACTCGGCGCCCGGCGCGACCACGCACCAGGAGCCCTCGAACGGTGCGTCCAGTTCCGGCCAGGGCATCAGCCGCGTCGCGGCCAGTCCGTTGTCCGGCTTGAGGTTGGCGCGGTCGAACTTGCGGATCTCCATCATGGTCACTGCGCTCCTTGGGTCGCGGCCAGCGGGCGTTCGGTGTCTTCGGTGGGGTCGGGCGGCGGGGGTGTCCTGCGGCTCGCGAGCAGGTCCGCGACGATCTCCCCGGCACGCGCGGCCAGCACGCTGAGCAGTGAGTCGGCGATGCCGTGGGTGGCCTCGTTCACGCCCTGCAGGTGGCAGGTGCCGGTGAACGACGGCGGCAGGCTCATCCGGTAGCTGCGGTTGACGGTCACCTCGTCGATCCCCACGGCGGCCGCCATGTCCTGGACGATCCTCGGCATCCGCCGGACGAAGCCGGTGCCGAGCAGCACCACGTCACAGCGTTGCCTGGTGCGCTGTCCGGTCTTGCGGTCGACGAGGGTGAGCACGACCTCGCGGCCGTCCAGCTCGGCGGCGGCCACGTCGACCATCGGGATCATCTCGATGCGCTCGGTCCCGGTGAGCCGTTCGATGTACATCTGCCGGTACAGCGTGTCGAGCATGTCCGGGGTGAGACCGGCGTAGTTGGTCCGGTGCATCTCCCGCAGCAGCTGCTCCCTGGCCTCGGGCCGCGCCGAGTGGAACTCGTCGACGAAGGACGGGTAGTACAACTCGTTGGTGAACCTGCTGACCTCGTAGGCGTTCAGGCCGATCGAGCGCATCACCATCGCGCAGTGCGCCCGCGGGAACGCCTGGTGTGCCGCGTACAGCATCTCGGCCGCGCTCTGCGCCCCGCCGACGACCACGATCCGGCGTGTCCGTTCCGGGTCCAGCTCGCCGATCCTGGCCGCGAACTCGGTGCTGTGCAGCATGAGCTCGCGCGGGATGCCGGCGAGCACCTCGGGGATGTAGGGGTCCCGCCCGGTCGCCATCACCAGGTGCCGGCACACCACGCCGCCGCCGTCGGCCATCTGGACGAGCCATTCGCCGGTCCCGTCCGCGATGCCGAACGGCCGGACCGACACGCACCGCCTGCCGTAGTCGATCCGCACGTTCGGCAGGGACTTGGCGACCCAGCCGAGGTAGCCGGAGATCTCCATCCGGTACGGGGTGAAGCTGCCCAGGTTGATGAACTGGTCCAGCCGCCCCACGGAGTGCAGGTAGTTGACGAAGCTGAACGCGCTACGCGGGTTGCGCAGTGTCACCAGGTCCTTGAGGAACGACACCTGGCTCTGCGTCCACGGGATCAGCATGCCCCGCTGCCACACCACGTCGTCCTGCTGTTCGACGATCAGGGTGTCCTTCGCCAGCTCCGTCCGCGCGAGCTCCTCGACGGCGACCCCCAGCGCGAGGCCGGACGGCCCCGCCCCGATCGCCAACAGCTCTACTTCCTGAAATCGCACCGCAATCCCTCCGGGTTATCCGCGCCGACCGATGGCCGCGTTGGTCGCCGCGGTGGTCGCGACGAGGTCGATCAGGTCCGTGACCGTGCGTGCGGCGTGGTAGGCGCGCAGGTCGAGCGTCACCGCCAGCCGGCTTTCCAGCTGGGACAGGACCTCCAGCGACGCGAGGCTGTCCCAGTCGTGGACGGCGAGGACGGGACGCGCGCGCAGGTCGTCGACCGGCTCCTTCAGCACGTCGCAGAGCGTGTTCAGCACGACGGTCGCCGTGTCGTCGATGTCAGTCATCATCCGTGTCCAGGTAGGTGATCCAGGTGGGCAAACAGGTCGGCGCGGTGGCGGGCACGACCGTGTACGTGCCGTCCTCGCCGGACGGGGTGAAGCCGGCCTTCTCCCAGAAGCCGTCGGCCACGCCGTTGCGGTTGGTCGGCACGTAGCGGCCGACCAGCGCGGTCGCGCCGTTCTCCCTGGCGCGGCGCACGATCCAGTCGACGATCGCGAACTCGACGCCGCGGCCGAAGACCCGGCAGCTCAGCACCATGTTCAGCACCCACCAGATCCGGCCGCGGCACTCGACCCACGCGGCGCCGACGATGCCTTCGTCGCCGAAGCGGTCCGACACCGCGAACGACACGACCAGGTGGGCCGGATCGGTGCTCATCGCGGTGGTGGCGCCTTCGTCGAACCGGCGCCCGGTCAGGTTGAACTGGTTGGTGCGGGCCGAAAGCTGCGCGACCCGGCCCACCTCGAAGGTGGTGACCGGATGCGCGGCCACCCGCGTCCGCAAGGCCCCCAGGTAGTCCTCCGAGGAGGCGAACCCGGTGGAGAAGTCGGTGCGCAGCGCGCGTGAGCGGTACAGCTCCGGGCGCCTCAGGTCGGTGTCGGTCAGCTCCGGCACGTCGAACCAGCCGGGCCGCAGCAGCGAGCGGACCAGGTTGGCCGGGTCGCCGTCGGCCGCCACCACCGCCACGTCCGGCAGTTCGGCGGCGACGTGCCCACGCTCGAACGGCGAGTCGTCCATGAACACGAACGCCTGCACGCCCAGGTTGAGCGTCTCGGCGGCGTCGCGCAGGTTCTCGGCCTTGGCCGACCAGTTCACCGCGCGCACCGCGAAGTCCTGTTGGCGCAGCAGCATCTCCGGATGACCGGCCAGCGCCTCGTCCACCGGCTCCGCGTCGTTCTTGCTGGCCAGCACGAGGATGACGCCCTGCTCACGCAGCCGCCGCGCGGTCCGCTGCAGGTCCTGGTAGCAGTTGCCGGGGTACAGCCCGCCGAGCTGCAGCCCGGCCACGCCGGCCTCGCCGAGCACGCCGCCCCACAACGTGTTGTCCAGGTCGAGGGCGAGCACCTTGCGCGAGAGCCCCGAGCGGGCCGCGACCACCCTCGCGACCTGCCGGGCCAGCACGAGCAACGCGCCGTCGGTGTAGGGCAGGTCGGCGTAGGCGTGCAGCCGGTCGTCCCGGGCCGCGACGGCGTGGTCGGCCAGCTCGCCGGCCAGGTCCACGACCGTGATCCGGCCGTGCTCGCCGGCCAGGCCGAGCAGGTCCGCGTTGAGCCGGTGCCAGGCGCGGCCGACCGCGGCGCGAGCCCGCCAGCTGATCACCGACTCCCGAAGCCGTGCCGGGACCGGGACGGTGTGCAGCACGAGCGCGGCCGGTGTGCGCCGCAGGCTCGCCAGGAGCAGCCCACGCAGGTCGGCGAAGCGGTCCTCGAGGTGTGCCGCCAGGCCGTCCGGGTCGGTGGCACTCCACTCGCGGGGCAGGAAGTACCGCTCGTCGAGCAGGCACGTGACGACGTCGGGGGAGCCGGCGAGCTCGCCGGCGGCCAGTGTCAGGTCGAACGTGCCGTAGTCCCCGAGGTGGAGGGCCGGCTGGACGCCGGTGGCGACGAGGGCGGCGCGCAGCAGGTGCTCGAACGGCCCGATCGTGCAGGTGGCCAGCACGGCCAGCGAGACCGGCCGCAGGTCCGGCGTGGCGGCCGGGAGGCCGGCGAGGACGCGGCCGGCCCGGCGGACCGCGGCTGGGTCCTCGACCCGCGCGAGCCGGCGCCGTACCGCGGGTGCGGGCGCCGCCTGCCCCGCCACCGCCTCGCGGAGGTCGTCGAGCAGTTCCGTGACGTCGTTCATCGGCTCCTGCCTAGATTCGGACGAGCGTGCAGTACCAGCGCATCCCGATCGAGATGCCGCCCAGCGCGACGAGGTCGCCCCGACGCAGCTCGCCGCGGTCGACGTAGGTGCCGAGCGCCGCCAGCTGGTCGGCGGCCCCCATGTGCCCGTGCCTGCCCGCGAGCTCGTGGTTGGTGGCCGCCAGCGGGACGCCGACCAGCGGGGCGAGGTCGGCGATGCCGTCCGGGTCGTTGATGTAGAAGAACCGGGCGAGGTCCGCGCGGCGCACGCCGGCTCGCCGGCAGGCCCGGTCGATCACCTCGACGACCCGCGCGTTGAGCTGCGCACTGAACGCCTGGAGCTGGCGGGGGTCCTTCTGGAAGTGCGCCTGCACGCGTTCGGTGCCACTGGGCGCGGTCGTGCTCGACCAGCCGGCCGGCGGCACCGGCGCGACGCTGCCGCCGTAGTCGGTGCGGAACCAGTCGCACATGTCGGAGTCGGTGAACTGCTCGGTGGCCAGCCAGCGGTTGTGGTCGTGGCCGCGGCGCAGGACCACGGCGACCGCGCCGTCGCTGTGCACGGCGCTGTTGACGTTCATCCGGTTGCGGTGGAACTCGCTGACCCGGTTGACGGCGGTGAACAGGACCGTGTCGAGCTCCGGCTGCGTCAGCAGCTGTCCGGCGACGGCGCCGAGCCCGGTGACCCCGCAGGCACAGCCCTCGGTCAGCAGCATCGTCTGCCGTTCCCGGATCGTCAGCTCCCTGGCCAGCGCTGCGGAGGAGTCCCAGTACGGGTACTCGGCCAGCTCGGAGTTGGCCACCACCACCAGGTCGACGTCCGCCGGCGCCACGCCGGCCCTGGTCAGCGCGTCGCGGGCCGCCTCGCCCGCGAGTGCGGTCGAGGTGACCCCGTCCGGGGCGCGGTGGAAGGTCTCGTAGCCCCAGCGGACGATGCGCTCCGGGTCGGTGACGTAGTCGCCCGCGGTGCGCCGGACGTCCTGGTCCTCGCCGAACGCGTATCCGAAACCGGCGATGCCGAATTCGACAACAGGTCCTGCCATTGGTGCTCCTCTCGCCGAGCCGGCCGCCGGTATTCGGGCAGCACGAATTCCGTCGCACGAAACTGGTTGGCGGGAATTCATGGCCTGTTACCGGTGCCTGAGCTGGGCTCAGAACTGGTCCCTCAGCACGTTGTGTGGGAATCGTGCCCCACGTTCCACCGCTCGACAACCGCTTGAGGATGCTCGGTGTTCAACCGAGGTCGGTATACCCAGTTGAACACCGAGGCACGGATTCATGATTTCTTCGACCCGATTCGCCGTTCCAGTTGTTGGGCGAACTCGATCCACTCGTTGGCGCACCGGCGGGCCAGCGCGGCGAGGATGTACACGGTGTGCGGTGGCACCGTGTCGACCAGCTCCTGCCACTCCTCCTCGGCGATCACCCGGCGCACGAGCCAGCGCAGCACCCGGTTGCCCGTGTGCGCGAAGCGCAGGGACGGGTCACGCTCCAGCCCACGCAGGACGTCGTTGCGTTCCTGTGTCGAGAGACGCTCGGCGTAGTCGTGGGTGGACGGCGTGGCCAGGCGCCGGGCGGGCTGGCCGTCCCGGCTGGCCCGTGGCCGGCGGGCCGGTGCCGGGTCCTCGCCACGCTGGATCCGTTCGCGTACGTCACGCACGGTGGCCGGGGCGATCCCGGCCGCGCGTGCGATCGCACGCAGCGACGCATCCGGGAAGGCCGCGATCAGTCGACTCGCGACGCGCCGTCCGTCGGTGCTGTCCAGTGGGCGGACCCGGCCGTCGCGGCCGATCCGGGCCGTGCCCTGGGGAAGCCCCTCAATGCGTCCGCGGACCGCGGCCACGGTCCGCGGACCCAGCCCGGCGGCCGCGGCGATGGCCCGGTTGGACCAGTCCGGATGCGAGGTCACGATCCGGGCCACCGCGGCCTCCCGGTCCGCGTAGGACAGCGGCATGCCGTGGGCGACGTTCGCCTTGACCGCCAGGACGAACGCGTCTTCCTCGCTCCCGTCGAAGAAGACCACGTCGATCGTGTCCTGGCCGCGCAGGCGGGTCGCGCCGAGCCGGTGCATCCCGTCGATGACCCGCATGGTCGGACGATGCACCAGGATCGGCGGCAGCGCGCGGTCCGGTTCGGCCAGTACTCGGATGTGTTCGGCGTCCTCGCCGACCAGCCGCGGCGAGTCGGCCGGTCGCAACGTGGCGACCGGAACCGTGTATGTGAGCTGGTCCGCCGTCGGATAACCGATCGGCGGCGACCCCTCCCCGTGTTCTGCCAGGTCAGCCTCGTCCAAATCAGCCGAGTGACCCTGGCTGGGACCGTGTTGAACTTGCCCGGGCAATCGGCACCCCCTATCGAGTTGTAAATGGCGAAAAAAAGTCATATCCTGAGCGGGTTCGGCCCCCTAACGCCGATTCGTGCCAATTGTCTCGGCACTGTTCCGACGTCGCCGCTCCCCTTGATTTTCGGTTTCGTGCAGCCGTCGACGAATTAGTGAACTTTCGTCGACTGTGCCCTGTTCTGAATCAGGATTAGGGTGGCTCGCGAGATAGCATCATCAGTGCCCTCCCCCTTCGTGGCCTCTGAGGGTATGTCGTCAATCTGCCCGGAACTAGGTGCTCAAGTGAGTTGTCGGCAAACAGTTGAGCGCTGCTCTGAATGGATTGAGTGGCGGGCGTTCGGTGACCTTGTCGGCGCGGTTCCGGGTTCGTTTAACGGGTTGTCTCACCGAGGAGTTCGCTGGACGATCAGCAACCGTGTTGGCCGGGGGCGCCACGCGCGGCCCGATGCCGGAGGTGCTGTTCAACTGGTTTACCGAATCCAGTTGAACATCGCGGTGCGGCTATTCGGCGGCCATGGTGCAGCTATTTGGAGGGGCGCATTATGCGTAGTCTGACGCACGCTGAAGCGGTCGAGCGGGGCACATTGCTGCGCGTCCGCTCCTATCGGGTCGACCTTGATCTGACGACCGGCGACGAGACATTTCGATCTACGACACGAGTCGTCTTCGAGGCGGGCACGGGCGCTGCCAGCACATTTCTCGACGTGCGCCCCCGCGCCCTGCTTTCGATGACCCTCAACGGGGTGGAGCTGGGCGCGGTCCCCGAGGACGGCCGGGTCACCCTGTCCGGCCTGGCCGCCGAGAACGAGCTGGTCGTGGTCGCCGACATGGCCTACTCACGGGAGTGCGAGGGGCTGCACCGGTACGTGGACCCCGCCGACGGCCGGATCTACCTGTACGCCTTCGTGTTCATCGACAACGCGCCACGGGTCTTCGCCTGCTTCGACCAGCCGGACCTCAAGGCGCCGTTCACGTTCACCGTCACCGTGCCGGACGACGACTGGAAGGTGTTCGGCAACGCGCCGGCGACGCGGGTCGGTCCCCGGCGCTGGGAGCTGGCCGAGACGGCACCCCTGGCCACCTACCTGACCACGCTGGTCGCCGGCCCGTACGAGTCCTTCCACACCGAGCACGCCGGCGTGCCGCTCGGCCTGCACTGCCGGGCCTCGCTGGCCGACGGGCTCGCCGGCGACGTCGAGGAGGTCTTCGAGATCACCGGGCAGTGCCTCGACGAGTACGAGCGGATGTTCGGCGTGCCCTACCCGTTCGGCAAGTTCGACCAGGTCTTCGCCCCGGAGTTCAGCGTGCTGTCGCTCGACCACCCCGGCTGCGTGCTGTTGCGCGAGCTGTACCTGTTCGCCTCCCCGGTGCCCGACAGCGAGCGGGAGACCAGGGCCGTGGTCATCGCGCACGGCCTGTCCCTCATGTGGCTGGCCGGGCTGGTCACCAACAGATGGTGGGACGACCTGTGGCTCGGCCAGGCCTTCGCCGACTACATGGCGCACCGGGTCACCAGCGACGTGACGCGCTTCTCCGGACCGTTGACCACGTTCGCCGTCCGGCGCAAGGCCCAGGCCTACGTGGCGGACCAGCGGCCCTCGACGCATCCGGTCGGCCTGGCCGGACCGGACGTGCGGACGGTGCTGCTGGAGCTGGACCGGATCTCCTACTTCAAGGGCTCCTCCGTGCTGCGTCAGCTGGCCGCGCGGGTCGGCACCCCGGCACTGCGCGCGGGCCTGCGCACCTACTTCACCCGCCACGCGTACGGCACGGCGACGTTCGCCGACTTCCTCGCCGCGCTGGGCGAGGCCACCGGAACCGACCTGACCGAGTGGGCCCGGGTGTGGTTCAGCACCTGCGACGCGAACACGCTGACCCCGGAGATCACGGTGGCGGACGGGGTGGTCACGGCCGCCGCCGTGCGCCAGGACGCCCCGGCCGCGCACCCGACGCTGCGCCCGCACACGATCGACGTGGGGTGCTATGGCGACGAGCCGGCCACCCTGCGGGTCGCGATCGACGGCCCCCGGACCGAGCTGCCGGCACTCGTCGGCAGGCCGGCGCCGAGGTTCGTGCTGCTCAACGACGGCGACCTGACCTACGCGAAGGTCCGCTTCGACGCCCGCTCCCGGGCCGCGCTGGGCGAGCAGCTGCCCCGGCTGTCCCCACGCAACCGCGCGATGGTGTGGTGCGCGGTGTTGATGGCCGTGCAGGACGGCGCCTACCCGGCCGCCGACCACCTCGACCTGGTGACCGGGATGCTCGCGGTGGAGTCGGACCCGGCCATCGTCGCCGAGGTGCTCGAGCAGGCCCGCATCGACGTGGCCGACCGGTTCCTCCACCCCGGCCGGCGCTCCGCCGCGCTCGCCAAGATCGCCGGCGGCATCCGCGACCGCATGGCCGGCGTCGCGCCGAGCGACGAGATCTGGCTGTGCCTGTGCCGGGGGCTCATCGAGTTCAGCGCCGACGCCGACGAGCTGCGTGGGTGGCTCGACGGCACCCGGCTGCCGGCCGGTCTCGTGCTCGACGACGACCTGGCGTGGCGGACCCGGTACCGCCTCGCGGTGCTCGGTGGCCTCGCCGAGGACGAGGTCGCCGCCGCTCTCCGGGCCGACCCCACCACGCGGGGCGAGCAGTTCGCCGCGAAATGTCGTGCGGCCAGACCGGATCCGGCGGCCAAGCGTGCCGCCTGGGACGCGATCACCGGCGACACCAGCGTGTCCAGTTACGGGCTGTGGGCACTGGCCGAGGGCTTCTGGCAACCGGAACAGGCCGAGCTGACCGCCGGCTACGTGCCACGGTTCTTCGCCGAGATGCCCGCCGCGGCCACGCTGCGGGGTGACCTCGTGCTGGACGTGCTGGTCCGGTTCCTCTACCCGCGGTACGCCGCCACGGCGGAAACACTGCGGCTGGCGGAGGAGCTGCTGGCCCGGCCCGACGTCGAGCTGCCACTGCGCAGGCGCGTCGCGGACTTCACCGCCGACCTGCGCCGGGTGGTGGCCGCCCGCGCCGCCGCCGGCACCGACTGAGCGGGCCGGAGGTTCTGGTGCGGGTCGGAGTGGTCGGTGCCGGCGTCGCGGGTGCGTTGCTCGCCTGGCGGCTGCGTCGGTCGGCGCCGCGGATCGCGGTCGAGGTGTACACCGGGGGACCGGCCGGCGGTGACGCGTCCGGTGCGTCCGGTGGTCTGGTCCGCGGCTTCGAGCGGGACTCGACCGCGGGCCGGCTGGCCGTGGCCGGCCTCGCGGAGCTGCGCGCGGACCCCGCGCTGCGGGCGGTGGCGGCCTACCAGGAGGTCGGGTCGGTGTACGTGCTGCCACCCGGCGCCGACGCGAGCGGTCCGGTCCGGGTGATCGAGGAGGCACTTCCCGGATCGGCGACAGTGCTCACCGGAGCCGGGCTGGCCGCGCGCTATCCGTTCCGGGGCCTGCCCGACGGGGTGACCGCGGTCGCCGAGCGGCACGCGGGGTACCTGTCGCCGGCCCGGTTGCGTGCGGCCGTGCTGGGCTGGCTCGCCGACGGCGGCGCGACGGTCCGGCCGGAGCCGGTGGCCGCCGTGGCGCCGGGCCCGGCCCTGCGGTTGGCCGGTGGCGCGGTCGCGGGCTACGACGCGGTCGTGGTGGCCGCCGGCGCGTGGACGCCGGCACTCCTGACGGCGAGCGGGCTGCCCACCGGAGGGCTCCGGGTCAAGCAGATCCAGTACACCGTGTACGAGGGGCGCCCCGACGGGCTCGGCCCGTTCGTCCTCGAACCCACCGGCATGTGGGGACGTCCGGCCGGGACGGGGTTCCTGCTGGGCCTGCCCTGCGACCGGTGGGACGTCGACCCGTCCGACCCGCGGCCGGACGACGCACTCGTGGAACGGGTCGCCGCACAGGCGCGGGAGCTGCTCGGCCACCCGCCGCCCGGGCACTGTCCACATCGGACGACCGTGTCGGCGGACTGCTACCGCGAGCCGCCGGGGTTGGCGCTGCGTGCGCTCGGTGGTGGCGTGTTCACGTTCACCGGCGGCTCGGGCGGGGCGGCCAAGACGGTGCTCGCCGCGAGCAGGGTGGCCGCGGCTACGCTGGTTCGCTGAGCGGGCCGCGGTCGTACTGGACCAGCTCCACGAGCAGCCCGGCCGGCCGGGCTAGGTAGGTGAAGGCGACCAGCATGGCCGAGCGGGCGCCGGCGCAGGGTTCCCGGTCGACGATGGTGAAACCATTGCCGTGCAGGCGGTCCAGCTCGGTCTCCAGATCGTCCACCTCGAGCGCGATGTGGTGCAGCCCCGGGCCGAACCTGGCGAGGTGGCCGTCGAGCGTCGAGCCGGGGCCGGCGGGGGAGACCAGCTCGATCATCGGCTGGCCGGCGCGTCCGCCCGGCTGCCAGAACTCACACGCCACGCGATACCCGGTCGCGACACCACTGTCGACCCTGGACATGTCGAGCGCGGCGAGGGTGGGTGCGAGTGCCGACGGCTCGTCGGTCACGAGCCCGATGTGGTCGATGCCGAGCAACATGGCACCGAGCGTAGACCGTGGACGATTCGGTTGGGGTGTAACGGTTTTCCGGATAGGAGACCGTCGTTTTCCACCGGTCGCGCCGTACCATTCGGTGCATGACGACCCCAGATGCGACAGAGGTTTCACTGCGGTCGGCCGTCGCGGGGGAGCTGTCCCGGGCACGGGCCGACCTCGAGCGGCTGGTCCGCATTCCCGGCATCGCCTTCCCCGAGTTCGACCACGCGCACGTGGACCGTTCCGCCGAGGCGGTGGCGGCGTTGTTGCGTGGCTGCGGCCTGGACACCGCCGTCGTGCGGGCCGGCGGCCAGCCCGCCGTCATCGGCCGCCGGCCCGCCCCACCCGGCGCGCCGACCGTTCTGCTCTACGCGCACCACGACGTGCAGCCCCCGGGCGACGAGACGCTGTGGGACAGCGACCCGTTCGAGCCGGTGGAACGCGACGGCCGGCTCTACGGCCGGGGCGCGGCGGACGACAAGGCCGGGCTGATGGCGCACGTCGTGGCGTTGCGCGCGTTCGGTGACGCCCTGCCGGTCGGGGTGGTGGTGTTCGTCGAGGGCGAGGAGGAGTACGGCTCGGCGTCGCTGTCCGACCTGCTCCGCGTGCACCGCGAGGCGTTGCGTGCCGACGTCATCGTGATCGCCGACTCCGCCAACTGGGACGTCGGCCGGCCGGCGCTGACCGTCTCCCTGCGGGGCATCGTCAACTGCGTGGTCGAGGTACGCACCCTCGACGCGGCCGTGCACAGTGGATCCTTCGGCGGCGCCGTGCCGGACGCGTTGACCGCCCTGGCCCGGCTGCTGGCGACGTTGCACGACGACGCGGGTGACGTCGCCGTCGACGGGCTCGCCGTGGGGGCGGAGTCCACACTGGTGCTCCCGGAGGAGCGGGTGCGGGCCGAGGCCGGCATGGTCGACGGTGTTCGGTTCATCGGCACCGGCTCGATGGTGGACCGGCTGTGGACCAGGCCATCGCTGTCCGTGCTGGGCGTCGACGCGCCGTCGGTCCTCCAGGCGGGCAACGCCCTGGTGCCGGTGGCACGGGCGAAGATCAGCGCCCGGCTGGCTCCCGGCGACGACCCGGGCAAGGCGTTCGCCGCGCTCCGCGACCATCTCGAGGCACACCGCCCGTGGGGTGCCGCGGTCTCGGTCGAGCTGGACGGCGGCGGCGCGCCCTGCGTCATCGACACCGCCGGACCGCACCACGAGACGGCCCGGTCGGCGTTGCGTGCGGCGTGGGACGGGGTGGCCCCGGTGGAGATCGGTGTCGGTGGCTCCATCCCGGCCGTCTCGACGTTCCAGGCGGAGTTCCCGGACGCCGCGATCCTCGTGACGGGCGTCGAGGATCCGCACACGCAGGCGCACGGACCCAACGAGAGCCTGCACCTCGGCGAGTTCGGCCGGGTCTGCCTCGCCGAGGCGCTCCTGCTGGCCGGTCTGGCCCGACCTACCGCCTGATCCCCGTACGGGTCTCGGGGTCACGAGACGCCAGCAAGCTCCCGGAAGGCGGCGGCGTCCATGGACAGCACCGCGGTGTCATAGGCGTCGATCATCGGGGGGACCACGTCGTCGTAGTTCGCCAGCCATTCCGGTGTGGTGTAGAGCGACTGGCCGCGTTCGACCCGGTCCTGTTCGGAGGGAAATGCCCGCAGCAGGAAATAGCCGTTGTCATTGTTCAGCGACGGTCCGTGTGCGACGACCGTGATTCCCAGGCTACGCATCAACGGAATCGTGCCCTCGCGGCTTATCCGGTCGAATTCCGCACGAGTGCCCGGCTTCAACGTGAACAGTCGAATCTCCAACAGCCATGAATTAGCGTTGCTCATAGTGTGCGAGTAGAGCACCGCGGAATGGGGGACGTCAATTAACGGGAAATCGAATGAGTCACCGGCACCCGTGCGGTTCCGGCTGCTGGGTCCGCTCGAGTTCTCCGCCGGCCCGCGCTGGTCCTCGATCGGCGCCCCGAAGCAGCGGGCGCTGCTGGCCGTGCTGCTGATCAACGCGAACCGCGCGGTGTCGGCGGACCAGCTCATGGCCGAGCTGTGGGGCGAGCAGCCGCCGCCGAGTGCCACCGGCCTGCTGGCCGGTTATGTCTGGCGGCTGCGTGGCAGCCTCGGTGACCCGGACGGGCGGATGCTGAGCACCCGGGCGCCCGGCTACCAGCTCGTGCTGCCGCCGGGCACGACCGACGTCGACGAGTACGAGGAGCTGGCCGCGGCCGGCCGGCGGAGTCTCGCCGACGGGGACCTGCCCGCCGCGGTCGCGGCGCTGAGCCAGGGACTCGGGATGTGGCGTGGGGCGCCGCTGGCGGACGTGGGGTTGGTGCCGTCGGTCCTGACGGAGTCCGCGCGGCTGGAGGAGGCGCGGCTGGCGGTCGTGGAGGCGCGGATCGAGGCCGAGATCGGGCTCGGCCGGCACGAGGCGCTGCTGCCCGAGCTGAAGGTGATGGTCTCGCAGTTCCCGCTGCGCGAGCGGCTCCACGCGCACCTGATGGTCGCCCTCTACCGGGCCGGTCAGCAGGCCGAGGCACTCGGGGCGTACCGGGACCTGCGCCGGCTGCTGGTCGACGAGCTCGGTGTCGAACCAAGCAAGCCGTTGCGGGAGCTGCAGGGCCGGATCCTGCGTGACGACCCGCAGCTGCTCGAGGCGCCCGGTCGCGGCGCGGCCGCGACCGCGGTCCTGCGGCTGGCCGTGCCGCGCACCCTCCCGCCGGACGTGCCCGCCTTCGTCGGCCGGGACCGCGAGCTGGCCTGGGTCACCTCCCGGCTGACCGGCGGTGAGCAGCGCTGCGCCATCCACGGCATTGCGGGCGCCGGCAAGACGACCCTCGCGGTGCATGCCGCCCACCGGGTGGCCGGCGCCTTCCCGGACGGCCAGGTGTACCTGAACCTCCAGGCGTCGGCGGCCCACGGCCCACGGCGGCCCGTGGCGGCCATCGCGCTCCTGCTCGCGGCACTGGGTGTGCCGGCCGCGACCATCCCAGCCGACGAGGAGGGCGCCGCCGCGTTGCTGCGCACGGCCCTGGCCGGCCGGCGGGTGGTCATCGTGCTCGACGACGTCCTCGACGACGGCCAGATCCGCCAGCTGCTGCCCTCGACACCCGGCTGCGCGGTGATCCTGACCAGCCGGCCGGCGTCCACCACGGTGGACGGCGCGGGACTGCTTCGCCTCGGCAGGCTCCCCATCGCCGCCGCGACGGCGTTGGTCCGCCGGTACGCCGGGGCCGCCCGGGTGGACGCCGACCTCGCCGCCACCACCCGGCTCGTCCGGCTCTGCGACCAGCTGCCGCTCGCACTGCGCATCGCGGCGACCCGGCTCGCGCGGCGTCCGGAGTGGACGGTCGGCGAGTTCGCCGCGCGGCTGGCCGACCCACGGCGGCGGCTGGACGCGTTGACCTGTGACGGCCTCAGTGTGCGTGCCAGCCTGCTGGCCGGCGTCCGGCTGATCGCGGACGCCGCCGACCCGCTGGCGACCCGCGCTCTCGGCCAGCTCGGCGTCCTGGACCTGCCGGTGGTCTCGACGGCCGTGCTCGCGGCCGCGCTCGACGTGCCCGTGCCCGCCGCCGAGCTGGCCGCCGAGCGACTCGTCGACGCGGGGCTCGTCGAGACGCCCCGGATGGACCGGTACCGCGTGCCGGGGCTGGTACGGCTTTTCGCCCGCGGCGAGTACGTCACCGCGGAGGACGAGCTGTCCGCGACCCACCGCATCGTCGGGTACTACGAGGGTGCCGTGCGGGACCAGCTGTCCCGGCTCGCCGGCGACCGCGGCGCGGGGCTCGCGTGGTACCGCGAGGAATGCCTGACGCTGCGTGCGCTCGCCGCCCGCGCACCGGGCGCCGAGCTGCCGGGGCTCGTCAGCCGGCTGTCCTCGGCACTGCGTTGATCCTCAGCGCAGCATCGACCGGTCGGTGGGGGTCAGCGTCAGCCGTTCGACACGGCCGGGCAGGCGGGGCTCGACGGTGTCCCGCCACTCGGGCAACTGTGCCAGCCGGTCCTCGTGCGCGACGGACGCGTCGTGCCCGGGGAACGCGGTGAGCACGACGAGCACGTGCTCGCCCGTCCGGACCGGCAGTCCCGGGAAGTCGTTCTCCGCGTACTCGGTCCGCAGCAGGGCGAGCGGTGTGGCGCCGGCCTTCTCCAGCAGCGGGAGGACGGCGCCGTCGAAGAAGCGGACCAGCTCGTCGTCCGGCGGCACCGGCAGGTGGTGGATCGTGGCGACGACCACCGACGAGGCGGGCGTGCCCCGGACCGCGGGGTCGAGGTCGGCCAGTACGCCCGGCCCGGCCGGGCGCAGCAGCAACACGTCGTCCGTGTCGATCATGGTGGCGTTGGCGGCCGCGGCGTGCGCCTTCCAGGTCGGGCCGGTGTAGAAGCTCGTCAGGGACCGGTTCCTGGCCGCCATGTCGGGAAAGCCGCGCAGCCACACGAAGTGGTCCGGGCGGGCCAGATCCCGGAACTGCCCCAGGACACGCATCCCGGTGGCTTCCTGGGTCTCGACGAACTCCCGGTCGAACAGCTCGATCAGCACCTCCCGCTGCCCCGGACGAAGGGTGTACTGCCGCAGTTCGATGACGTCCGCCACGCGAAGGACCCTAGGGCATGCCGGGTACGTTCCCGGTCGCCCAACCGGGGGAAATCGGCGAGCGACGTCAGTCAGGCGTCCATGAGCTTGTCGAGGGTGATGGGCAGGTCGCGGACGCGGCGGCCGGTGGCGTTGTGGATCGCGTTGCCGACGGCCGCGGCGATGCCGACGGTGCCGATCTCGCCGATGCCGCGTGCGCCAAGGGGGTTGAACGCCAGGTCGGGATGGTTCAGGAAGTGGACGTCGACCGGCGGGACGTCGAGGTTGACCGGCACGACGTAGTCGGCGAGGTTGGCGTCCGCGATCCGGCCGGTGCCGGGCTCGACGTGCGCGCCCTCGAGCAGGGCCTGGCCGATGCCGAAGATCACGCCGCCGACGATCTGGCCGCGTGCCGTCTTCTCGTTGACGATGGCGCCGGCGTCGACGACCGTCGTCACGCGGCGGACGCGCGGCTCCGCGGTCCAGCGGTTGACCGCCACCTCGCAGAAGTGCGCGCCGAACGAGGTGAACGCGAACCGCTCGCGTTCCGGGCCCAACGCCGTGGTCTCGGTGGCGTCGATCCCGGCGATGCCGACGATGCCGAGCAGCGTGCCGAAGGCGACGCGTCGCCGTCGCCCCACGACGTCACCGCGTTCGTAGCGCACCTGATCCTGGCCCAGGCCATGGAACGGGGAGCGCTCGTGGGTCACCGCGAGGTCGAGCAGCGCACGCGTCGCGGCCACGGCGGCCGCCTGGACGGCGGGGGCGGAGCTGGCGGTGCCCGCCGAGGCGA
This sequence comes from Actinophytocola sp., assembly GCF_035634895.1. Classification (GTDB taxonomy): domain Bacteria; phylum Actinomycetota; class Actinomycetes; order Mycobacteriales; family Pseudonocardiaceae; genus Actinophytocola. The sequence continues at coordinate 37,561 of NZ_DASQCC010000152.1, forward strand.
ACGCGCCGGGGTTGTCGACCAGCGCGGAGTCCCCGAGCTCGGGGCGAACACGGTCGAGCGGGATGCCGAGGGCGTCGGCGCCGACCATGGCCAGCACCGTCCACATCCCCGTGCCGAGGTCCGACGTCGCCGTGGACACCACCACGGTGCCGTCGGCCCGCAGGCGGACCTTCCCGGTGGTGCGGTAGCGCGAGGCGGGGTAGGCGGTGGTCGCCATGCCGGTCCCGACCAGCCAGTCGCCGTCGGCGACCGTCCGGGGCGCGTGCCGCACCCAGCCGAACGCCTCGGCGCCGACGCGGTAGCACTCGTCGAGGTGCTTGCTGGACCACGGCACGTCGCGCCCGGGGTAGGTGGTGGCGTAGTTGCGCAGGCGCAGCTCGACCGGGTCCAGGTCGAGCCGCACCGCGAGCTCGTCCATGGCCGTCTCCAACGCGAAGGAACCGGCTTCCTGGCCCGGCGCCCGCATCGGGGTCTGCGGTGGGACGTCCAGGGTCACGAGGCGCTGCCCGACGTGGATGTTGGGGGAGGCGTAGAAATACCGCGAGGTCGAGTGCGGGCCTGCCTCGTAGAGGAACCCGTCGCCGCCGCCGGACATGCTGGCATAGGCGTCGTGCCTGACGGCACGCAGGCGCCCGGCGCGGTCGGCGCCGAGCGACACCGTCTGGGACACCGCCGAGCGGTGGCCGGTGACGCCGAAGGTCTGCTCCCTCGTGAGCACGATCCGGACGGGCCGGCCGAGCGCCCTCGCCGCGGCCGCGGCCAGCAGGGGGTGGCCCCAGGTGAGGATCTTGTTGCCGAACCCGCCGCCGACGTGCGGGCTGAGCAGGTGCACGCGGGACGGGTCGACGCCGATGGTGGCGGCGACCGTCCCGGCGGCCAGTTGGGGAGCCTGCGATCCGCAGTAGAGGGTGAGGTAGTCGTCGCGCCACACCGCGATGGCGGCGTGGGGCTCCATCGCGCAGTGGTACTCGATCGGCTGGGAGTAGGCGGCGGTGACGACCACCTCGCTCGCGCCGAGGGCGTCGTCGATGGACGTGACGCCCTCGGCGAGGAGGTCGAGCTGCGCGGGCTCACCGTTCACGTCGTCCGGCAGGGTGGCGCCGGGCATGCCGTCCGGCAGCGACGTGCGTGGCGGTACGGCGTCATAGTCGAGGCGCACCAACCCGGCCGCGTCGCGCGCCTGCTCGAAGGACTCCGCGACCACCAGCCCGACGATTTGCCCGTGGTAGCGGACCCGGTCGTCCTGCAACGGAAGCCAGTTGTAGCCCACGCCGGACTCGGCGCCGCCGAACAGTGGCAGCGGGTCGACGTGGGTGTGGACGGCGAGCACACCGGGGGACGCCGCCGCGGCCGCGGTGTCGACGGCGCGGACGGTGCCCCGCGCGATCGTGCTCAGCAGGAGATAGCCGTGGGCGAGGCCCTCGACGGGGTAGTCGGCGGAGTACCGGGCGGCTCCGGTGACCTTGAGCCGCCCCTCGACACGTGCGTTCGCGGCCATCGTCAACCCGCCAGCTTCGTCAGGGCACGCGTGATCGTGTGCCGGAGCAGGGGCACCTTGAAACCGTTGTGTGCCAGCGGACGCGCCGCCCGCGTGGCCAGGCTCGCGGCCGCCTCGACGGTGTGGGGCGCCAGCCTGCGGCCACGCAGCGCGTCCTCCACCTCGGTGAGGCGCCACGGCCGGGTGCCGACCCCGCCCGCCGCGAGCCGCACGTCGCGCACGGTGCCGTTCTCGACCAGGACCGCGGCCGCGACCGCGGCGAGCGCGAACTCGTAGGCGGCCCGGTCCCGCACCTTCACGTAGGTCGACCGGTTCGCGAAGTCGAGCCGGGGCACCGTCACCTCGGTGATGAGCTCACCCGGCCGCAGGTCGTTCTCGACGTGCGGCGTGGTGCCCGGCAGCCGGTAGAAGTCGGCGAGCCGCACGTCGCGGGACCCGGCCCGGCTCGTCAGCCGCACCGAGGCGTCCAGCGCCACGAGCGCCACCGCGAGATCGCTCGGATGCGTGGACACGCACGAGTCACTCGTGCCCAGGATGGCGTGCCCCCGGTTGGCGCCCTGGAGCGCCGGGCAGCCGGTGCCGGGCACGCGCTTGTTGCATGGCGTCGCGGTGTCCCGGAAGTAGCCGCACCTGCTGCGTTGCAACAGGTTTCCGCCGATGCTGGCCATGTTGCGCAGCTGCGGCGACGCGCTGGCCAGCAACGCCTCGGCCAGCACCGGGTACCGCGCACGCACCAGCGGGTGGGCGGCCACGTCGCTCATCCGCTCCAGCGCCGCGATGTGCAGGCGCCGCGCCCGCGTCCACACGCCGGTCAGCGGCACCTTGTTGATGTCCACCACGTGGTCCGGCGTCATCACCTCCAGCTTCATGAGGTCCACCAGGGTGGTTCCGCCGGCGAGGTAGGCCGTGTCGGCCGCGCCGTGGCCGAGTGCCTCGGTCACGCTCCGGGCGACCGCGAAGGTGTAGGGCCGCATCAGTCCATCACCCCGGCCGCTCGTGCGGCCTGGACCGCGTCGACGATGTTGGCGTACGCCCCGCAGCGGCAGATGTTGCCGGACATGAACTCGCGGATCTCCTCCGCCGAGCCGGCGTGCCCTTCGCGGAGCACGGCCACCGCCGACATGATCTGTCCGGACGTGCAGAAGCCGCACTGGAACCCGTCGTGGTCGAGGAACGCCTGCTGCACCGGATGCAGGTCGTCGTCACGCGCCAACCCCTCGATGGTGGTGACCTGCCGGCCGTCCACGGCGCCGGCCAACGTCAGGCAGGACAGCACCCGCCGGCCGTCGACATGGACCGTGCAGGTCCCGCACTGGCCGCGGTCGCAGCCCTTCTTCGTTCCCGTCAGGCCCACCCGGTCGCGCAACGCGTCCAGCAACGTCACCCGCGGATCGAGCCGCAGCCGCGTCACCCGCCCGTTCACCCGCAGCACGACGTCGACGAGACCGCGGTCGGGCTCCGGCGCCGCGTCCGCCGCGTCCGCCGTGGCCGGGTCGGCGAGCCGGCCACCCACCGCCAGCACCGCCGACGCCGTCGCGGTCCGGCCGAGCAGACCGCGCCGGGACATCGTCTTCTCGGTCGAGTCGTCCTGGATCTGGTCGGACTCCACTGGTTTCTCCTCCTCGCACGGCGGCCCCGCGCCAGTCTCGCCCGGCGCGGCGTGAGTTCTCGAGATCGTTCGGTTGAGCGTTGTCCGAGGTAGAGTTCGGCTCATGCTCGAGCTCAGGCCCAACTGTGAGTGCTGTGATCGTGATCTGCCGCCCGCGGCGGACGCGTTCATCTGCACGTTCGAGTGCACGTTCTGCCCCGGGTGCGCCGAGGACCGGTTCGCCGGCGTCTGCCCCAACTGCGGCGGTGGGCTCGTGCTCCGTCCGGTCCGGCCCGCCGCCCTGCTCGACCGCCACCCGCCCTCGACGCACCGCGTGGTCAACGCGCACGCACCCTGCCTACCGGTGGCCGACGCGAATTCGCATTGACGTGCCGGTCTGCGAGAGCACGCGGATCGTGAGCCCGGTGGCCGGCAGGACGACACCGGCGAGTGGCTGGTCGGCGTAGAGGAAGGTCCCCGTGTCGTCGAACAGCGGAACGGCGTTCTGACCGCGGATGTAGCTGGGCTTTCCGTTGACGTGCAGGGTGAACGAGTCGGCCTTCCGAAGCGAGAACGGCATGTCGTAGCCGGCGACCCGGGAACGCCACGGCTGGCCCTCGATGGTGTGGATGGGCGCGGGGTGGGCGTCGATCGGGAGGATCAGCCCGGAACCGGGGTGCTCGCTCGTGTTGTTGTCCGGTTCGGACGTGTCCCAGTAGGACACCACGAGACCGGGCTGGTACGGGAAGTGCTCGACGAAGGCGGGCCGGTCCGGGAACCCGAAGTTGTAGGGACCGGTGCGCAGGTACTGGCCGTAGGCCTCGTACGTGCGGTTCGACGCGATGTAGAAGTTGTCGAACGCACGGGTCTCGCTGCTGGCAGCGGTCCGGAAGCCGTCGAGCAGCCAGCCGTTCGCCCCGCTCTCCGCGCCGTCGGTCAGCAGCGGGGCGCCGTCCGCGGTGACCGTGATGTCGTCGGCGAAGAAACCGGTGCGGGCCAGGGCGCCGTCGGTGCGGTACAGGAGCCGGAGCAGGACCTTCCTGCCGGCGAACGGGTCGAGCGGCACGGTCATGTCGATCCAGGCCCCGTTGGAGCTGCCCGACAGTCCGGGCAGGCCGCCGGCGTCGCGCTGGAACGCCGTGCCGGCGGCGGTGCCGTCGAGGGTGGTCCAGGTGAGGCCGTCGTCGGCCGACACCTGTGTGTAGAGGAAGTCGAAGTCCGGCTGGATGTCGTAACGGGCTTTCAGCGTCAGCGTCGCGGACTCCCTGCCGGTCAGGTCGAGCGGCCGGGTCATCGTGGTGGCGAGGTTGTTGCCCCTGGTACTCCACCACTGGTTCGCGCCGGCGAAGGGTTGGCCGTACTGGAACGTCCTCGTCTTGTCCGGCAGCACGACCACGACGCCCTGCGGCTTGGCCGAGTTGTACTCGTGCGGGCCGAGGTCGAGCGTGCGGGTCTGGCCGGCCACCACGACCTCGTAGTCCAGCCACCCGAGCTGTAGCTTCGACCACGCGTCCAGGTCGTTGATGCGGGTGCCGATGGCCTCGCCCGGCCCGGACACCCGCTGCTGCGCCATCGGCGACCACCAGCTGACGTTGTTCGCGCCGCCGTTGGTGTCGTACAGGTCGGGCAGGCCGAGGTCGTGGGCGAACTCGCGGCAGAACACGCTGACGCCGCCGTTCTCCGGCTGGATGGTGTAGTCGCCGACCCACATGCCGGTGTCGCCGATCTGGATGCCCCCCCGCCGGTTGCCGTCCGGTCCGGAGGTGGTGTTGGCGAACGCGTAGGCGCTGTGGCTGTAGATCGCGTCCTCGCCGCGGACCGGGTCGCCGTCGGCCTGGTCGGCGCCCGCGTGCACGACCTGGAAGTGGTCGAGGTAGCCGTCCGGCTCGTTGAAGTCGCCGTCGCCGTCGTGGTCGTCGCGGTCCCAGACGTCGAACGTGGCGAGCTGTGCGCGGAGCTGCGCCGCGGTCCGGCCGGCGGCGACCTGCCCGGCGTACCAGGCGTTCGCGGCGTCGGCGATCAGCGCGAAGGAGTTGTCGCACACGACGCCGGCGCACGGGAAGCCGTTCGACCGGCCGTAGCGTGCCTCGGTGAACGGCACCCGGGTCCAGTCGCTGACCGCGCCCGTCACCGAGAACCGGCCGGAGGACTGCGTGCGGTAGTAGTTGGCCAGCGAGTTGGCGCCGGGGCTCGTCGAGAAGTACAGGTCCTGGTAGTGCTGGCGGTCGTAGTTCGGTTGCCAGATCGTCGTGTTGTTCACGCGGCGGTCCGGTTCGGGGATCTGGTCGTGCCGGGGGCCGTCGAAACGCACCGGGCCGGGGGTGGCCGGGTCGGTGTCGACGTCGGGGTAGTCCGGGTGGCGCTGGTCGCCGAACTCGGCGAGCACCACGAAGATCCGGTCGGTCGTCTCCCTGGCCAGCTCGACGTAGGAGTCGACGAGGCCGCCGCCGGTCCGGCCCGGCGCGGGTTTGCGGCCCGTTCTGACCACGGTGCTCGCGCCCCGCTTCTCGGTGACCCTGTTGCCCTTCAACACATCCGCGAGCGCCTCCTGCCGCAGCGTCCGTCGTGTCACGTCGGCGGGGCTCGGCAGGTCGGACACCTCAGGGGGTCGCGCGGCCGGTTCGGTACGCGCTCCCGCCGTGGGCGCGGTGGGCGCACCGACCGTCACGCCGGTCACGACAAGGGCGGCCGTGCACAGCCCAGCACATAATCGTCGTAGCAAGGGGGATTCCCTTCCAGGATCGCCAAGATGGCAACTGACCCCGACCTGGTCATGCTGGCGGTCGCCGAATTGTAGCCGAATGTCTTGCGTCCCAACGTGGTTCGATGAACGATCGATTTCGCGCCAACCCCGCGCCGAGGCTGTTCAACTGACCCCGGGCCGCGGTTGAGCACGGCGCTGTGCGTTTACTCTGCTAATTTCACCGTCTTCGGCGAGGCCGTTCCAGGGAGACTGACATGACGGAAAAAGGCCGCTGGCGAATTGTCGTCGATCAGCGCTCGTGCATTGGTTCCGGCGTGTGCGTCGGAGATCTGCCGCACCGGTTCCGGATCATCGGCGACAGGTCCACCCCGGTCGACGCCGAGATCGGCGCCGACGAGGAGGTGCTCGCCGCGGCGGACTCCTGTCCACGGGAAGCGATACGCGTTGTCGACGTGGCGACCGGCGAGGTCCTGGCGCCCATCGAGTGAGGACTTTTCATGCAAAGCCGTCAAACGACGAATGTCGAGAGGCTCTCGGCCGACTTCGTGCAGGATTCCTACACGCTGTACGCGCGGCTCCGTGAGGCGGGGCCGCCCCGGGAAGTGCTGATGCCCCATGGCATCAAGGTGTGGATGGTGACCCGCTACCACGACGCGCGAGCCCTGCTGGGCGACTCGCGGATCAGCAAGGACGGGCGGCGGGTCAACGAGCTGTTCACCCGGCACGCCGAGTCGCCGGACAGGGCGCCCGCGGAGGTCGACGACGACCTCGCCGCGCACATGCTCAACAGCGACCCGCCCAACCACGTGCGGTTGCGGCGCCTGGTGGGCAAGGCCTTCACCGAACGCAGGGTGAAGCTCCTGCGGCCGAGGATCGAGGAGATCACCGACGAGCTGCTCGACGCGATGGTGGGCAAGCCGGAGGTGGAGCTGATCGAGGAGCTGGCCGCTCCGCTGACCATCACCGTCCTCGCCGAGCTGCTCGGCGTGCCGCCGGAGAACCGCAAGGTCTTCCGCGCGTGGACGAACACGCTGGTCGGCGCCAACCATACCGCCGAGGAGGTCGCCACGGCGTCGGCCGCGGTGGCCAGGTTCACCGAGGACCTGATCGACGCGAAGCACGCGGACCCGGGCGAGGACATGTTCAGCGCGCTGGTCCAGGTCACCGACGAGGGGGACCGGCTCACCAAGGACGAGCTGGTGGCGATGGTGTTCCTGCTCGTGGTGGCCGGGCACGACACCACGTTGAGCATGATCGGCAACGGGGTGTTCGCGTTGCTGCGCAACCCCGACCAGCTCGGCAGGCTGCTCGCGGACCCGGCGTTGCTGCCGGGCGCGGTCGACGAGCTGCTGCGGTACGAGGGCTCGGTCAGCCTGGCGACGTTCCGCTTCACCACGGACGACATCGCGCTGGGGGGCGTGACCATCCCGGCGGGGGAGATCGTGGTGGTGGCGCTGGGTTCGGCGAACCGGGACACCGAGAAGTTCGAGCAGGCGGACCAGCTCGACATCACCCGCCGGCTCGGCAGCCACCTCGCCTTCGGACACGGCATCCACTACTGCGCCGGCGCGCCACTGGGTCGCCTGCAGGTCGAGATCGGCATCGGCCGCCTGCTGGCGCGGTACCCGCGCCTGGCGCTGGCGGTGGACCCCGGCACGCTCCGGTGGAAGTCCAGCACCATCATGCACGGCCTGGAAACATTGCCGGTGGCGCTGCGGCCCTGACCCGCCGCGGAGCGGTGATACGGTTGCCGCATGGGCGAATTCGACTTCCTCGTGGGTTCCTGGAACGTGCTCAACCGGCGCCTCACCGAGCGGCTCGTCGGCAGCGACGACTGGGTGGAGTTCACGGCGCCCGCCACCTGCTGGCGCCTGTTCGAAGGGATGGCGAACGTAGACGAGATCGTCTTTCCCGACGGGGTGCGCGGACTCACCCTGCGGTTGTTCAATCCTGCCACCCAGGAGTGGTCACTGAACTGGGCGAGCAGCGACACCGGAACACTCTTCCCGCCCGTCGTCGGCCGGTTCGACGACGGGCGCGGTGTTTTCCACGGCGAGGACACCGAAGGCGACACGCCGGTGCGCGTGCGGTTCGTCTGGTCGGAGATCACCGAGCGCTCGGCTCGTTGGGAGCAGGCGTTCTCGGCCGACGGCGGCGCCACGTGGGAGCTCAACTGGACTATGGCCTTCACCCGCGCCTGAGGACCGTCCCGTGTGTGCAACCGTTGGCGCGTGACCGAATCGGCCGCGGTCTGCTTGTCTGATCGGCATGTTGCATCGCATCGAAGCCGACCAACTGGTTCCCGGCCGCGGCACACCGATCCCCGACGGTGTCGTGGTCCTCGACGACGACCGGATCAGCTATGCCGGTCCGCGAGACGGGGCGCCGGCCACCCCCGGCGCCACCGTCGCACGTGGACACACCGCCATGCCCGGCATGTGGGACTGCCACGGACATTTCATGGGCCTGCGGAGCGCGGACCTCCACGACCTGATGCACGAGCCGATAGCGTTGCGGGCGGCCCGGTGCGTGACGGACCTGCGTGCCTGCCTCGACGCCGGGTTCACCTCCGTCCGCGAGGTCGGCGGTCTCGGCATCCATCTGTCCCGCGCCGTTGCCGAGGGCACCGTCGAGGGCCCCTCCATCTACAGCGCCGGCACGGCCCTGTCGACCACCGGCGGCCACGGCGACGTGCACGGGTTCCCCGTCCCGTGGATCAACGACTTCGGCCACATCGGCGGTGAGCTGCGGCTGGCCGACGGCCCGGCCGAGTGCGCGAAGGCCGCCCGCGAACAGCTGCGCAACAGCGCGCGGCTGATCAAGGTGTTCGCGTCCGGCGGCGTACTGTCCGAAGTGGACCATCCAATACACCAGCAGTTCACCGACGCGGAGCTGGCCGCGATCGTCGAGGTGGCCGGCCAGGCCGACCGCGTCGTCGCCGCGCACTGCCACGGCAAGCCGGGCATCATGGCCGCGCTGAAGGCCGGTGTGCGCACCATCGAGCACGGCACCTACCTGGACGAGGAGGCCGCGGTGGCGATGCGGGAGACCGGCGCGATCCTGGTGCCCGCCCGCGCGATCATCCACCTGCTGCTCACGAGCGAGCTGGTTCCCCCTTACGCCAAGCGAAAGCTGGAGCAGGTCGCCGGCCGCCACCTCGACGCCATCGCCCTGGCTCGCGAGGCCGGTGTCACCATCGCGCTGGGCACCGACCTGGCCATGACCGGACCCGACCGGCCCACCCAGTGGGGCAGGAACGGCATCGAGCTGTCCCTGATGGTCAAGGGCGGCGCGACACCGCTGGAGGCGATCGAGATGGCCACGGCCGTCGCCCCGGACACCCTCGGGCCGCAGGCGCCACGTTCCGGCCAGCTGCTGTCCGGCTACGACGCGGACGTGCTCCTGCTGGACGCGGATCCCGTGCTGGACATCGACGTCCTCGCCGACCCGGCACACGTGACCAGGGTGTGGAAGGCCGGCCGTGCGGTGAAGTGACGCAACAACGGCGTGCGAACCCGCGTACATCGAGAGAACAACCGCGGCGGGAATGGTCTCGGTGACGCAGTTCCGGCTCCATGGAGAGACGCCCATGAGTGACACGATTGTCGATCTCGACGCCATCATCGCGCGGTACGCCACCTTCGACTTCGACGACTCGACGCCCCTGCTCGACGCGGGCCTGGAGTCGTTGGCGTTGCTACGCCTCGCGGTCGACGTGGCGGCCGACGACGACGCCGAGATCGACGCGACCCGGCTGGTCGACCTGCACACGGTCGCCGACCTGAAACACTGGCTGGCCGACCTGGCCGCCACCGTCCAGAATGGAGGGACGCGATGACGACCCGCCGACTCTACGACTGGTTCGGCGACTCGGTGGCCGAGTCCGGCTCATCGAAGGCCATCGAGGTCGCCGGGTTCACGTTGAGCTACGCCGAGCTGGCGGCCGCGGTCGAGCGGATGGCCGTGCGCCTGGTGTCGGCCACCGGCCGGCGCCCGACCCGGGTGGGCCTGCTGACCTCGCGCAGCCTCGCGAGCTATGTGGGATACCTCGCGATCCAACGGATCGGCGCCGCCGTGGTGCCGCTCAACCAGGGTGCGCCGGTCGCCAGGAACCTGGCGATCACCAAGGACGCCGGCCTGGACGTGACGATCGTCGACGACACCTCAGCCAAGCAGCTGCCGGAGTACCCGAGGCAGTCGGGCATCCCGATCGTGGACCTGACCGGTGACCGGTGGCGGGCACTGCTCGACGGCGGCGAGCCGCTGCCCGAGGTCGGCCACGGCGACGGCGACATCGCTTACATCATCTACACCTCGGGCTCCACGGGCAGCCCGAAGGGCGTGCCGGTGACGCACGCGAACGTGTCCGCGTTGCTGACCGACAGCGTCGACCGGTTCGGGTTCGCCGCGGACTGCCGGGTGTCGCAGACCTTCGAGCTGTTCTTCGACGGTTCGATCGTCGAGCTGTTCGCCACCTGGGGCACCGGCGCCACCCTGTGCGTTCCGCAGCACAGCGAGGTGTTCACCCCGGTGCGGTTCGTCAACGAGAAGCGGCTGACGCACTGGCTGTCGGTGCCCTCCATCGTCTCCTTCGCCCGCCGGCTGCGTGCCCTCGCGCCGGGCAGCATGCCCAACCTGCGGCGCGGCATGTTCGGCGGCGAGCCGCTGAACCTCGAACAGGTCGCCGCGTGGCGGGCCGCCGCGCCCAACGCCTCCATCCACAACTGCTACGGGCCCACGGAGCTGACCGTCATCTGCACCGGCTACCAGGTGCCGGCCGAGCGTGGTGACTGGCCGGTGACGTCCAACCGATCCATGCCGATCGGCGAGATCTTCCCGCACCTGGACTACGTCCTGCTCGACGAGGAGCTGCGCCCGTGCGAGGACGGCGAGCTGTGCGTGCGTGGCCCGCAACGCTTCCCCGGCTACCTGGACGCCGGTGAGAACGCCGGCCGGTTCCTGGCCTTCGACGGCACGCGGGGCGCGGTCTACGACGGCACCGAACCGCTGACCGACGCGCACTGGTACCGCACCGGCGACCGGGTGCGCAGGGAGAGCGGCGAGCTGGTCCACCTCGGCCGCGTCGACGACCAGATCAAGGTCCGGGGCAACCGGGTCGAGCTGGGTGAGATCGAGTCGGCGCTGCGCCGGCATCCCGCGATCGCCGAGGTGGTCGTGGTGGCCATCACCGCCGCCGACGGCGAGGTGGACCTGCACGCCGTCTACGCGGGCGACGCCGTGGACGAGGGCGAGTTCGCCGCGCTGCTCGAGGACCTCCCGGTCTACATGCGACCGAGGGGCTACCACCACCGCGACGGAATCCCGTTGGCCGCCAACGGAAAGGTCGACCGCAAGGGGCTGGCCGAGGAGCTCGCGCCGGTCGTGCGCTGATGCTCCCGGTCGTAGAAAGGAACCTTCGTTGAACGCTCCCGAAGCGACGGACACCGGGATGATCCCGGCCAGTGCTCTCATGGAGATGCTGTGGTGGATCCATCAGAGAGCCAGGAACAAGTCCGTCTACAACCAGACCTGGCCGCTGAAGGCCGACCGTGCGCTGGACCTCGCCGCCCTGCGGGTCGCCTGGCAGGCCGTGGTCGACCGGTACGAGGCGCTGCGGGCCAGCCTGCACCACCGGGACGGCACGGTCATGGTGTCCGTCGCCGACCACGTCGACGTCGAGCCACAGTGGATCGCGATCGACGATCCCGGCTCGACGCCGGTGGAGCCGTTGCTCCGGTCGATCGCCGGGGAGATCCAGGAGCGTCCGCTGGCGCTGGACGTGGCCCCGGCGGCACGGCTGGTGGCCGTGACCGTCGGCGACGCGCACGAGCTGCTCGTCACCGTCCACCACGCCCTCGTCGACGGGTGGGGGATGCAGCTGCTGATGAACGACTTCGCCGTGGCCTACGAGGCCGCGGTGGCCGGCCGGGAGCCGGTCTTCGAGACCGAACCGGTGTCGTTCACCGAGCACATCGCCGAGTCGAACGCGGCCCGCACCGACGGCCGCTGGGACGCGAGCCTCAAGTACTGGCGTGAGAAGCTCGACGGCGCGGTGACCACGACCCTGGTCGCGGACCGGCACACCTACACCGGCACCGGGAACACGGGCGGGATGGTGCGTTACGTCTTCAGCAAGGAGGCGGTCGAGGGGATCGCGACGCTCGCGAAGCGGTACTTCACCACGCCGTTCAGCGTGCTGTTCGCCGCGCTGCAGACGGTGCTGGCCCGCGGCGGCGCCGGCCCCGAGGTGTGCACCGGCCTGGTCAGCGCCAACCGCATGACACCGCGGGACCAGGCGCTGGTCGGCTACCTGGCCAACGTCCTGGTCACCAGAACGAACGTCGCGGACGGCGACTCGTTCGGCACGGTGATCGAGCGGGTCCGCGACGGCATGTGGGACAGCCTCGCGCACCAGACGGTGCCGTTCTCCCTGGTGTACGGCGCGCTGACCGAGTCGGCGCAGGCCAGGCTGCGGGACGCGATCCCGATCCTGGTGACCTGGTACGGGTCCATCGGCGTCGGCGTGCGGCTCGGTGACGTGTCCCTGCGGCTGCAGCGGGCGCCGAACCGGGCGGCCCGCACCGACCTCGGGTTCGGGGTGTTCGACTTCGACGGCGAGTACGTCGTCGAGTCCGAGTACAACGTCGGCAGGTTCGACCGGTCGACGGCACAGGGCCTGTTCCAGGACATCGACCGGGTGCTCGCCGAGGGTGGCGTCGACCCGGAGCGGCCGGTGGCCGCCATCGAGGTCCGCACCAGGACCGCGCCCGCCTACCTGGAGCACATCGTGACCCCGGCGGAGCCGGGCACCGCGGAGATGCCCGAGTCGGCGGCACTGGACCAGGTCCGCCGCGCCTGGACGGACGTGCTCGGCACCGAGCCGACCGGGCCGGACGAGGACTTCTTCGCCACCGGCGGCCGGTCGCTCAAGGTCGTCCAGCTCGCGTCGACCATCGAGGCGGAAAGCGGTGTGGCGCTGGACATCACGCGGTGGCTCGCCGAGCCCACCCCGCGGCGGGCCGCCGAGCAGCTCGCCGGTGACCTCGACGCGGACGGCGCCAGCACCGTGGTCGTCCTGCGGGACGGCAACGGTCCGCACCTGCACCTGCTGCCCGGCGCGGGCGGCAGCGTGCAGGACTACCGCGAGCTGGTGACCGAGCTGCCGGCGGACTGGCTCGTCACCGCCTCACAGGAACGCACGCCGCTGGACTCGATTCCCGCGATGGCGGCGCGGTTCCGCGCCGACCTCGGGGCACAGGGCCTGCGCCCGGACCTGCTCGGTGGCTGGTCGATGGGCGGGGAGATCGCCTTCGAGATGGCGGCCACCGGGATGGCCGCGCCGGTGGTGCTGCTCGACTCGACGCCGCCGGTCCGGCACGACATCGCGCAGGACGTGCGGGATGCCGTGGTGTACCAGGTCTTCACCGAGAACATGGCCGCGACGTTCGGCGCGACGCTGGACGGCACGCCCGCGCGGACCACGCCGGGCGACCCGGAGCTCGCCATGCGTGTGCTGGCGGCCCAGCTGTCCACGGCGACCGGGCAGCCCGTCTCGGTGGCGATGCTCGTCGAGCGCTGGGCGACGTTCAACCGGCACACCGACGCGGTCGGCTCCTACGTCAACGACCGGCCGCTCGCGGTGCCCGCGGTGCTCGTGCGAGCGGAGCTGGCCGAGCACCAGGTGGACCAGTGGATGACGCAGTTCACCACCCCGCCGCGCCTGGTCCGGCTCGACACCGACCACTACGGCATTCTCCGGGCCCCCGCGGTCGCGGCGGTCGCCGGCGTGATCGGCGAGCTCCACACCACAGCGACACAGTCCGTGTGACCCTTGGAGGTGCCGTGTCCGAGCGATCCTCGACCGTTCCCGCAGCCGGGACCGCCGCCACCCGACCCGCGTCGTCGCGGCGCAACGAGTGGCTGCTGATCTCGTTCACCGGGACGACCAACACCGCCGACGCGGTGATGCGGGTGGCGCTTCCGTTGCTGGCCACCACGGTCACCGACTCGCCCGCGCTGATCGCCGCCGTGGCGATCATGTTGACCCTGCCGTGGCTCGTCACCGCACTGCACATCGGTGTGCTGGTGGACCGCCGCAACCGGCGGTCGCTGATGGTGGGGGCCGAGTTCGCCCGGATGGCCGCGATGGCGGTGGTGCTGGTCGCGGTGGCGACCGGCACCGTGAACCTGCCGCTGATCTTCGCGGTGGCGCTGGCCCTCGGCGTCGCCGAGGTGGTCGCGCAGCTCGCCGCGATGTCGATCATCCCGTCGGTGACGCCGAAGAGCCGCTGGCAGTCGCTGAACGCGCGGCTCACCGCGACCGAGTACGTGACGTTCAGCTTCCTCGGCGCACCCGTCGGCGGCTTCCTGGTGGCCATCGGCTTCGCCGCGGCGCTGGGTACGAGTGGCGCCGTGTACCTGCTCGGCGCGTTGATGCTGACCATGCTGGTCGGCGACTTCGCCGTGCGGTCGACCAGGGAGCGCCGGCCGGCGAGGGTGGAGATCCGCGAAGGCCTGACGTTCCTGTGGCGGCACCGGTTGCTGCGCACCATGGCCGCGCTGATCACGGTCATGGCCGGCTGCTGGGCGGCCTGGTACGCGCTCATCCCGGCGTACGCCGTCGGCGGGCCGCTGGGTCTCACCCCCGCGCAGTACGGGTTCCTGCTGACGAGCCTCGGCGCGGGCGGTGTGCTCGGCACGGCGCTCGTCGGCCCGGTCAACCGGCTGATCGGCCGGCGCTGGGCGATGTTCGCCGACATCGTCGGCACCGTCGCGATGGTCGGGGTGCCCGCCATGGTGCCCGGCGCCCCGGCCAGCGTCTGGCCGGTCGGCGTCGCCGCGTTCCTCGCGGGGGTCGGCGGGACGATGTGGACGGTGAACTCCCGGGTGATCAGCCAGTCGCTGGTGCCGAACGAGCTGCTCGGCCGGTTCAGCGCGGCGAGCCGGCTGATCTCCTGGGGCATGGTCCCGGTGTCCGCGGCGATCGCCGGCGGCCTCGCCCAGCTGTTCGGCTTCCAGGTCGCGTTCGGCGTCTTCGCGGTGGCCTGCCTGCTGATGGTCTACCCGTTCCTGCGGGTGGTCACCGCGGACGCGGTCGCCGCCGCCGACGCCCCGCGCGCGGACGAGGGGAGTGGCGAGAAGTGATCGGTCCACAGGGGACGATGTACGGCTGGTTCCTCGACACGGTCCGGGAACGGCCCGACGCGACGGCCATCGAGGTGCGCGACGACACGCTGGCCTACGGCGAGCTACGGCTGCTCGTCGACCGGCTCGCCGCCGCGCTGGTGCGGGCCGCGGGCCGGCGCCCGAGGGCGGTCGGCCTGCTGGCCGCCCGCAGCCTCGCCACCTACGCCGGCTATCTCGCGGCCCTGCGGCTGGGCGCGGTCGTCGTCCCGCTCAACCCGAAGTTCCCGGCCGACCGCAACCGGGCCATGTGCGTCGCGGCCGGGGTGGACGTGGTGGTGCTCGACGAGGCCGGCGCGGCGGAGGCCGTGGCCGGCACCGCCGCGCTTCCCCTGGTCGGCCCGTGGCGCGAGCAGTTGCCCGCGCCGTGGGAGGAGCCCTACGAGGGCGACCCCGACGCGGTGGCCTACCTGCTGTTCACGTCGGGCTCGACCGGCACGCCCAAGGGCGTGCCGATCCGGCACCGCAACGTGGCCGCCTATCTCGCTCACTGCGTGGAGCGCTACGCGGTCACGCCGGGCTGCCGGCTCTCCCAGACCTTCGACCTGACCTTCGACCCGTCGGTGTTCGACCTGTTCGTCTCGTGGAGCACGGGCGCGACGCTCGTGGTGCCGTCCGAGGCGGAGGTGCTCACCCCGGCGAGGTTCGTCACCGCCAAGCGGATCACGCACTGGTACTCGGTGCCGTCCGTGGTGTCGCTCGCGCGGCGGCTGCGTGGTCTGCGCCCCGGCGCGATGCCCGACCTGCGCTGGAGCGTCTTCGCCGGCGAGCAGCTGACCCTGGCCCAGGCCAGGGACTGGGCCGCGGCGGCGCCGAACAGCGTGCTCGAGAACGCCTACGGCCCCACGGAGCTGACCGTCACGGTGACGGCGTACCGGCTGCCGTCCGATCCCGGGTCGTGGCCGGACACCTCGAACGGCACGGTGCCGATCGGCCGGCCACACGACCGCCTCGACGCGGTGCTGGTCACCGAGGACGGCCGCGTGGGCGAGGACGGCGAGCTGTGCGTGCGCGGCGGTCAACGCTTCGACGGCTACCTCGACTCCGCCCACGACCGCGGCCGCTTCTTCCGCGGCGAGACGTCGTTCGCGGTGGCGGACGGCACGCCCCTGCCGGCGGACTGGTACCGCACCGGCGACCGCGTTCGCCGCGAGGACGGTGAGCTCGTCCACATCGGACGGTTGGACGACCAGGTCAAGATCCGCGGCTACCGCATCGAGCTGGGCGAGATCGAGGCCGTGCTGCGTGCACAGCCGGGAGTTCGCGAGGTCGTGGTGGTCGCCGCACCGGCGCCGGGCGGCCAGACCACGCTCCACGCCCTGTACACCGGCGCCCCGGTCGACGCGGCCGAGCTGACCGCCGCCGTCGCCCGTCGCCTCCCCGAGTACATGGTCCCGTCGGCGACGCACCACGTCGACACGTTCCCCGTCAACGCCAGTGGCAAGGTCGACCGCCGCCGCCTCGCGAAGGAGCTGGGAGCGTGAGACGCGCCGCGGCCCGTGCCGCGGCGCGTCGGTTCCCGGGGACCGGACCACGTCAGCCCACCGACCGCCGCGTGAAGGCGGCGCAGAGCGAGTCGACGTCCCGCAACGCCTGTGGCGTCAGGTCCTCCTCGTCGAGCGTGACCCCCAGCCGCTGCTCGGCCTTCTCGATGATCTCCACCAACCGGAACGAGTTGTAGCCGGGTAGGTCGCGCAGGGCGCCCGCGACGGTTTCGCCGGCCGGCAGCACGTCCTGGATCGCCGCCACGACGGCGGCGCGGACGGCATGCCGGGCCGCGAGGCGGCCGGCGATGGCGACATCCTCGTGCAGCAGGCGGCCGAGGTCGTCGCGCACCACCGCGGGCAGCGCGCCGGTACGGGAGCGGCGCCAGGCCACGAAGCTCCTGGCGGCCAACGTGAGCCAGGCCTGGGCGTGCGCCTCGACCTCGGGGCTGGGCCGGTCGTGCCGGGCGAGCCAGGCGCCGTGCAGCAGTCGCGCGCGGCCGAGCAGCCAGATGTCGAGCACGACATCGGCGCCATCGGCACGGTCGGCCTGGAGGTAGGCGTCGATGTCCGGCACGGCGTCGGCCATGGCCCGCGCGTTGGCCGTGAGCACGTCCGGGGTGCCGGCGACCGGCTCGGTGACGAGGAGCAGTGCCGTGGCCGTGGGCGGCACGGCCGCCAGGTCGGCGGGGGAGACCCGCCACACGCCGGGACGGCAGGAGCCCCACGGGGTCTCGTCGTGGTAGGCGTCGACCACGGTGTCCGGTGTGGACAGGATGAACGTGTGCTCGGTGTGCCTGCGGCCGGCGTAGGGCGTCCACGCGAGGTGGTACGCGTCGGCGAGCACGTACAGCGGTCCGGTCTCGGCCACGAGCGCACGCAGCCGGTCGCCGCCGACGCCGTCCCAGCGCCGTGCCACCCGCAGGCCCAGAAGCTCCGCCGCGGCCGCCAGCCGGTAGGGCACGGACGCCGCCACCCGTGGTGCGCCGTCCGGCCCCGGCTCGGTGTCGAACCGCAGCGGGGCGCCGAGCGCCAGGTGCGTGCCGGCGCCGCCGTGCCGGTCGGCCACCACGGCGAGGTTGGCCTGCACGCAGTCCAACGCGTCCGCGCGCACCGTCGCCAGCACCGGCGACCAGAGCCGGTCGTAGGTCTCGGCCAGGTCGGTCACCACATGAACTGCCCTCCGTCGACGATGATCTTCTGCCCGGTCAGGTACGCGCTGGCCGGGCCGACCAGGAACTCCAGTGCGTCGGCGACGTGTTCCGGATCGCCGATCCGCGCCTGCGGGATCTCCGCCACCATCCGCGCCCGCGCCCGCGGGTCGTCCAGCCGGAACCGGGTGACCAGCTCCTCGGTCTCGATCGCGCCGGGGATCAGGCAGTTCACCCGCACCCGCGGGGCCAGTTCCAGCGCGAGGCACTTGGTGAGCTGGAGCAGCCCCGCCTTGCTGGCGCAGTAGTTGACCCCGTCCCGGCGCGGCCGGATCCCCGTCGTGGCACCGATGTTGACCACCACGCCACCCTTGTCGAGCATCGCGGGCACCAGCGCGCGGCACAGGTGGAACACGCCGGACAGGTTGGTGTCGACCACCCGGCGCCAGTCGTCGGTCGTCATCGACAGGAACGGCCGGTCCACGTTGAGACCGGCGTTGTTGACCAGCACCCGTGGCACGCCGTGCGTGGCGAGCAGCTCGGCCCCGACCCTGGCGACCGCCTCGGCGTCGGCGACGTCGAGGCGCCGGACCCGCAGGACGGGCCCCAGCTCGCCGGCCGCGGCGCACGCGGCGGCGGCGTCGCTGTGGTACAGCGCGACGACCCGGTGGCCGAGCTTGACCAGCCTTCGGCTCAGCGCGAGGCCGATGCCCCGGGTGCCGCCACTGACGACGGCGAGCGGGGGACTCACGGCGCCGCGCCGACGAACGCGTCGATCTCGCCGGTGAGCTGGTCCAGGTGCGCCGGCTCGAACACCTCGTAGTGGCCGGCGTCCAGCGTGGCGGTGCGTGCGTTCGGGGCCAGCTCACGCCATCGGGCCAGCGCGGTGGCCCGGCCGGAGATGCCGTCGTCGGCGTCCGTGCACGCCAGCAGCAGCACGCGGCCGGTGTACTCGCGTTCGGCGGCGTACGCGGCGAGCGCACGCACCTGTCCCTGGAAGGCGCGCTCGACCCTGGCGACGGTGTGCTCGTCCGGCCGAGGGCCCAGGCCGGCCAGGATGAGCCGCCGGATGCGCTCGTCGTCGTCCTCGGTGGCCCGGCGGGGCAGCGGCGAGCTGTCCACGATCACCAGGTCGGGGCGGATGCCCCGTTCGGCGAGCCGCACGCACATCTCCCAGGCGACGGTGCCGCCGAGCGACCAGCCGAACACCAGCGCGGGGGAGCGGCCGGCCATCGCCGCCGCGGCGGAGTCGGCCATCGCCGCCACGCTGTCCTCCGGCTCGTCGCCCGGCACGAGACCGGCCGCGCGCACCGCGAAGACGTTGTGGCTGCGGCCGAGATGGGACGCCAGCCGCAGGTACGGGTTCAGCCCGCCGCCGGCCCCCGGCAGCATCACGCACATCGGCCGGTCCTTGCGTCGCACGAGGGTGACGAGCCGGCCCGCCGCGTCGGCGCTCACTGCCGCACCAGCTGGGCCAGCGTCGCCACGGTCGGCGAGCGGAAGAACTCGACGAGCTGTACGGCCACCCCGTACCGCTCCTGCACCTGCCCCATGACGGCGAGGATGTTCAGCGAGTGGGCGCCGTACTCCAGCACCGGGCGGCCCCGCTCGACCACGGGGACGTCGAGCACCTCGGCCCAGATCGCGGCCAGCTCCCGTTCCAGGTCGTCGGCGTACTCGGCGGCCGGGGCGGGCACGGCGGCCTGCTCGGCGCGCCGGAGCTCGGCCAGCGCCACGAGCGCCGCCCGGTCGGTCTTGCCACTGCGGGAGGTCGGCACCGACTCGATGTCGACGACCTCCGTGGGCACCATGTATGCCGGCAGCCGGTCGGCGAGCGCGGCCAGGACCCGTTCGTGGTCGGGGGTCTCACCGGGCTCGGGCAGCAGGAAGAGCAGCGGCTGGCGGTCGGCGCCGTCACCGCGGACCGCGGCCACGGTCTGCCGCACGCCGGGCACTCCGGTGGCCACGGCCTCCAGCTCGCCGAGCTCCACGCGGTAACCGCGGATCTTCACCTGGTTGTCGCGCCGGCCGAGGAAGACCAACGCACCGTGCTCGTCCCGCACCACGTGGTCGCCCGTGTGGTACAGCGTGCCGCCCGGCGCGAACCGGTCGGCACGGAACCGTTCGGCGGTCCGCTCCGGGTCGTTGACATAGCCCGACGCGGGCGCGGCGCCCCCGAGCAGCAGCTCACCCGCCACCCCGGCGGGGGCGAGGTGGCCGGTGTCGTCGACCACGTGCGCGGTCACGTTCGGCAGCGGCAGACCGATCGGGACGTGCCGTGCCCACGGCGGATCGGCCGCGGTCAACCGTGCCGTGGTCGCCGCGTTGGTCTCGGTCGGGCCGTAGTGGTTGACCAGCGTGCAGTGTGGATGGTCGGTGAGGAACGCGCGGATCTCCTCGTCCACCAGCAACTGCTCACCGGACACGCACAGGTGCCGCAACGCCGGGAGATGCGCACGCTGTGCGCGTACCGACAACACGAACGGGCGCAGCGCCGCCACCGGCAGGTACAGATGGGTCACCGCGGTGTCGGCGACCCGGCGCACCACCGCGGGGAGGTCGCGCCGGTCGGCCGGTTCGCGGGACACGACGGTCGCCCCCGCCAGCAGCGTGGGCATGATCTCCTGGTACGACACGTCGAAACCGGCGGGCGCGTACTGCAGGAAACGGCTGTCGGTGGTCATGTCCAGCGCGGCGATCTGCCAGGCGGCGAGGTTGAGCAGGGGCCGGTGTCCCATGAGGACACCCTTGGGCAGGCCGGTCGAGCCGGAGGTGAACATCACGTACACCGCGGACTCGGCCGTCGCGGCCGCCTCGACGTCCTTGTCGGACTCGACGTCGGCGGCCGTCACCACCTCGATCCCGTGCAGGCTGACGCCCGCGCCGATCACCACGCGGCAGCGTGACTGCCGCACCATGTACGACATCCGGTCCGCGGGCAGGCTCGCCTCCAGCGGCAGGTAGGTCGCGCCCCGCCGCAGGATCGCCAGGATCGACGCGACGGTCTCGGTGAGGGAGTCCAGCCGCAGCCCGACGACGTCGCCGGCGCCGACGCCGCGTTCGGCGAGACCCGCGGCGACGCGTGCCGCGGTACGGGAAAGCTCCGCATAGGTGAGTGCGCGGCCCGGTTCCGAGACGGCGACGGCGTCCGGTGTGCGTCGCGCGGTCTCGGCGAACCAGTCGTACAGCGTCGGCGCCGGCACGTGTGCCGGGTACCCGTCGTGACGCTCGCTCCGTACGGTCGACGCGTCGTCGAACAGCTCGGCGAGGGTCAGCGAACCGTCGCTCACCGCCCGGCGCAGGGCCGTGCGCAGTGAGTCCAGCAACCCGTCGGCGACCGCGGGCGGGATCAGCTCGCGGTCGTACTCAAGCTCGAGCAGCCACCGGCCGTCGGCCAGCGTGGCGCCGAGCCACAGGTCGAACTTGGCCGTGCCGTTGCCCGGCTCGTACGCGCCGACCACCGCGCCGGTCCCGGTGGCGGGGTCGAACGTGTCCTGCATGGCCAGCATGCAGGAGAACAGCGGGTTGCGGTCGCTCGGCCGGTCCGGCCGCGCCTTCGCCACCAGCTGGTTGAACGGCACGTCCACGGCGGCGCGGCAGTGGTCCACCGCGGCGCGGACGGTCTTGTCGAGGTGCTCGTCGACGGTCCGCGTCCAGTCCACGTCGACGGTGACCGGCAACGTGTTGACGAAGAACCCGCACAGGTCGAACGCGCCGATCGTGCGTCGCGCGGTGAACGGGCTGCCGATCAGCACCTGGGGCACGCCGCCGTGCCGGGCGAGCACCGCGCCGTAGACGGCGGTCAGCGCCACGAACGGGCTGACACCAAGCCGTTTGCAGGTGGCCTGGAACCGTGCGGTCTCGGTTTCGCCGAGGGTCCAGGAGATCCGCTGCCCGGCGAAACGTGTCTGCTGTGGACGGTCGGGCCGCGGGTACAGCACGAGCGGCGTGACCTCGCGCAGCCGCTCGGCCCACGCGGTGACCTGGTCGGCCGTGCGTGCCGAGCCGGCGGCACGGATCTGTGCGTCGAGCTCCTTGGCCAGCGTCGCCTCCCGCGCCACCCGCAGGGTCTCGACGTCCACCGGCCCGGCGAGCGCCCGGTCCAGGTCACGCACGATGGGGCCCATGGACACGCCGTCGCCGACCAGGTGGTGCCCGCAGATCAGGACCGCGGCGGCACTGTCGTCGGCGGCACGCACGAACCCGAACCGGTACACCGGCCCCGCCGCCAGGTCGAACGGAGCGCGGCCGATGTCGCGGCCCAGCGCGGCCAGCGTGGCCGCGTACTCGGCGGGCGGCACGGTGACCGACTCGAGCGGCAGGTCGTCCGCGGTGGGCGCCGGTTGGAGCACGGCGTGCATCTCCGGGTGCAGCCGGAACACCTGCCGCAGCGCCGGTTGCACGGTGACGAGGGCGACCAGTGCCCTGGTCACTGTCTCGGCCAGCGGGGCGGCGCACTTGGCCGGGTCGAGATCGAACTGGATGACCTGGTTGTAGATCTGCTTCGTCGGCACCAGGCTGTCCACCACCAGGAGCCCCTTCTGGGACTCGGTGAGGGGCAGCGTCGCCGGGCCGGCCAGCTGGAGTTCGGCTGTCATGCCGTGAGGATCGCCAGCGGCGGTGTACCGCCGATGTTCCGGTGATGCAGATGTGTTGTGGCGCTCGCGCCCGGCCGGCGAAACACCGGCGTCGTATCGCGAGCACATCGGTGGTACATCCGCGGCGGCGAGCATCTGCCGCATGTCGACCAACACGTCGCCGGCCACCGAGATGCTTGCCGATGGCCTGGACTCGCCGGGTGACCGCGTGGTGCTCAAGATAGGCACGTCCTCGCTCATCACCGACGGGGGGCTGGACGCGGACAAGCTCGACCGGCTGTGCGAGACCGTCCACAGAGGACTTCTCGCCGGCCTGCGCCCGGTGCTGCTCGCGTCCGGGGCGATCGCACTCGGGCGCACCGAACACCCGGCCCTGGCCGCGGACGACCCGGTGGCGCTGCAGGTGTCTGCCGCACTCGGCCAGTCGCGGCTGTACTCGGCGATCCAGGCCGCGTTCGCCGGCCGGGGCGTGCGGACCGGACAGCTCCTGCTCACCCCGCCCGACCTGGTCGACGCGGAACGTGGCGGCGGTGTCCGGCACACCCTGGAGGCCATGCTGGCACTGGGCATCGTGCCGGTGGTCAACGAGAACGACGCGCTCGGCGTGCGCAACAACGACGTACTCGCCGCGCTGCTGGGCGGTTACCTCCAGGCCGGGCTGCTGCTGTTGCTGACCAACGTGCCCGGCCTCTACGACAGCAACCCGAAGCTGTCCGCCGGCGCCCGGCACATCGAGGAGGTGCCGGTGCTGACCGCCGAGACCGAACGCCTGGCCGGCGACTCGGTCGGCGACGGCGGCACGGGTGGCATGCGGATGAAGCTCGGCGCGTGCTGGATCGCGACGTTCAGCGGGGTGCGCACGGTGATCGCGGAGAGCGCGGACCCCGACGTGCTGGTGGCCACCCACCGCGGCCGGCTGGCGGGCACGGTGTTCCACCCCCGCGCGGTCACCGGTGCGACACCCGGCATCGGGACGCTGTGGCGCGCGTTCCGGACCCCGCCCGTCGGCACACTGCACTGCACCCCGGCCGGCCGTGCGGTCGTCACGCGTGGCGAGACCGTGCGCCACCACCACGTCGCCGCGACACACGGCACCCTCGCGCCCGGCGACGTGGTCGACATCTGCGACCAGCACGGGCGAGTGCTCGCCCGTGGCCCGGTGAGCCGCGCCGTCGAGCCCGGCGGTCCGCCGACCGCCCCCGTCGTCATCGGCGGCGACTACGTACAGATCGGCGACCACGTACAGATCACGGAGGACCCGACATGTCAGTGACCGATGTCTGCCGCGCCGCGGCAGCGGCCTGGGCCGGGGTCAAATGGCTGACCACCGCACGGAAGAACGCGCTGCTGCTGGACATGGCGCACGCGATCGAGGAGCACCGGGAGAAGATCATCGCGGCCAACGACACGGACGTGGCCGCCGCCCGGGAGGCCGGCATCTCGACCACCCTCGTCGACCGGCTGACCCTGACCGAGCGCCGCATGGGTGGCCTGGTCTCGGCCATCCGGACGATCGCGGACCTGCCCGACCCGGTCGGCCAGGTGGTCGGCGGCTGGACCCGGCCCAACGGCCTGCTCGTCGAGCAGGTCCGCGAGCCACTCGGCGTGGTCGCGGTGATCTACGAGGCCAGGCCCAACGTCACCGCCGAGGTCGCCGCGCTGTGCGTGAAGTCCGGCAACTGCGCGGTGCTGCGTGGTTCGTCGATGGCCATGGCGACGAACACGGCGATCATGGCGGCACTGGACAGCGCGATCGAGCGGTACGAGGACGTGCCGGCCGCCGTCGTCCAGCTGGTCACCGACCCGTCCCGTGAGGCGGCCCTGGAGCTGATGCGGGCCAAGGAGTTCGTGGACCTGCTCGTGCCGCGCGGCGGCCCGGAGCTGATCGACTCCGTGGAACGCAACGCGACCGTGCCGACGGTGATCGACGGCGCCGGGAACTGCCACGTCTACATCGACGGCTCGGCGGACCGGGACATGGCCGCCGCGGTCGCGGTCAACGCCAAGACCTCCCGCCCCAGCGTGTGCAACGCGATGGAGACGTTGCTGGTACACGAGGAGCTGGCACGCGACTGGCTGCCCGGCGTACTCGACGAGCTGGCCGGCGCGGGGGTGGAGATCCGCGGCGACGCGACGGTCTGCGAGGTCTGGCCCAAGGCGGTGGCCGCACGCGAGGAGGACTGGGGCACCGAGTACCTCGACCTGGTCCTGGCCGTACGGGTCGTCCCGGACGTGACGGCCGCGATCGCGCACATCGACCGATGGGGCACGTCGAACGCCGAGGCCATCGTGACGCGCGACATCGACGTCGCCCGCCGCTTCGCCCGCGAGGTCGACTCCGGCAGCGTGTTCGTCAACACCTCGACCCGCTACTCCGACGGCGGCGAGTACGGCTATGGCGTGGAGATCGGCGTGTCCACACAGAAGCTGCACGTACGCGGCCCGATGGGTTTGGCGGCGTTGACCACCGTGAAGAACGTCGTCTGGGGCACCGGACAGACGAGGGTCGTGTAGGGGAGCCGATGAGTTCACTGTCGCCGGTAGAGGAAGCGATCCGCCCGTCGTCCCTTGTGGACGACGCGGCGCAGGCGTTGTCCATCAAACACAACAACCTGGTCTACGAACTGCGTGCCGCCGGGCACGACATCATCACCCTGTCCCTAGGCGAGGCGTTCTTCGACCTCCCAACGCCCCGGTTCGACGACCTCGCGCAGCAAGGCCTGCACCACTACTCACACTCCCGCGGCCTGCCACAGCTGCGGCAGCGGCTGGCCACCTACTGGGCCGACTACGACGTCCCGGTGGACCCGGAACGCGAGATCATCGTCACCGCCGGCTCCAAGATCGCGATCTACATGGCGTTGCTGGCGGTACTCGAACCCGGCGACGAGGTGCTCATCCCCGAGCCGTTCTGGCTGAGCTACCCCGAACAGGTGCGCCTCTGCCGCGGCGTGCCGGTACTGGTGCCACACGACGTGAGCGTGTTCGACCTGGGCCGGTACGTCACAACCCGCACCCGAGCCGTCGTGATCAACAACCCGAACAACCCGTCCGGCCGCGTACACACCGACGCCGAGCTGGCGTTCGTCCACGACCTGGCGGACACCCGCGGCCTCGTGGTCATCGCTGACGAGGCGTACCACGAGTTCGTGCCGCCGGAGACCCCGTTCCGGGCATGCGGCTCGTTCGATCCGGAGCTAAGGCACACCATCACGGTCAACTCGATGTCCAAGAACTACGGGGTGTCGGGTTGGCGGGTCGGCTACCTGATCGCGCACCGCGGCCTCATCGACCAGATCCTGAAGATCAACCAACACCTGGTCACCTGTGCGCCAACCATTCTTTCTTGCTACCTGGCCGAACACTTCGACGACATCCTGGCGATCACAAGGCCGCAGATCCGCCGGGTCGTGGAACTGCGCCGCGAGGTAGCGGGCCAACTGTCCGACATCGGCATCGCGACACTCCCCGGCTCAGCGACCTTCTACCTGTTCGCCTCACTGGGAAGGTCCACTTTGGACTCGGTGCAGTTTGCCACCCGTCTACTACAGGAGCACTCGGTCAGCGTAGTAGCCGGCATCGCATACGGCGACTCCTGCGACCGCCACATCCGCATCTCCGTCGGCACGGAGTCCCCATACCGCGTGGCAAGAGGAATCGCAGCGATCCGAAACCTGATCGACGTCACAAGCCGCCCGTGACCGCCCGCGGAACCGACCGACTGATGTCCTCCCGGAGAACACCCACCCTCGCCGTAAGGAACAGAGACACGCTCGTCGAACACCGAAGACGCGGACTCCATCGCCAGTTGCTCCCGAACCGCGCAGCCTGGGCGGCCTTGCTGGCGGCATTCCCCCACTGGAGCAGGGCCGGTGCCGCCTGCTGCCACCGGCGCCCGTCCGAAAATTTTCGAAAACCGGTCGAATCAGGGCGAAGATCGATTTGCCCGCACAAATGATCGCGTGCGACAAATGCGCCGGGATGTTTCCGCGTACTACGCTCCTGAGTTGGGTTCACCCTGACAATCCCCCTTCATTGGTCACCGCACCTCAGGTGTGGATATCGAGCGACAGTCGTTCGTGGTTGTCCGGGGTTCCTGAAGGGAAGATCATGGCCACCATCAGCAATATCCCTCCGCTCGGTGACGACGAGGTCGCCCGGCTCGATGCCGCCGAGAACACGATTCTGGCGCCCGTCCGGGGCGCTGACCCGCGGCGATCGCTCGCCAAAGAGTATTTCGTGAAGAAACCCAGTCGCTTCACGGCGAAGTTCCTGGCCGGTGTCGTGCTGATCGCGGTCTCGTGGTCGGTGATCGCTTTACAGCCCGTCTGGCCCGCCGTCGTCCTTGCCGCCGTGGTGAGTGGGCTGATGTACGCGTACCTGGTCGAGCTGCAGCACGAGTGTCTGCACGAGCACGCCTACCGCAGCCGCGCGTTGAACCGGCTGTGCGGTGTGCTCGCCGGGGTGTTCATGTTCAGCTCGTTCTGGCACTACAAGCACGATCACCTGCGGCACCACGCGTTCCTCGGCACCCCGCAGAACCGCGAGTTCTTCAACTACCGGTTCCGCGACCTGCACCGCTGGTACGGCCTCGGGTTCCTGCTGGCCGCCCTGCACCCCGGCCGCTACGCCACCACCGGACGGGACATGGTGCGCTCGCTCGCCGGCCGGTCCATCCGCGACGTGCCAAGGCTGCTGGACCTCCGCAAGATCCGTGCCGAGTACCGGCTGCTGGCGGTGCTGCTCGCCGGTGCGGTCGCCTACACCGTGATCACCGGCGACCTGTTCTTCGTCTTCGCGTGGTGGCTGCCGACGCTGCTGGTGGCTGAGCCGACCCACTTCCTCATCGAGCTGCCGGAACACTTCGGCCTCAACACGCAGTCCGACCCGAACGTGCTGACCAACACCCGCACCATCAAGGGCGCGTCCCGTTTCGCGCGGTGGTTCACCAACTACAACAACCTGCACACCGCACACCACTACCACCAGGGTGTCCCGATGGCACAGATCGAGAACCTGCACACGCTCATCGCGGACCGGGTCGTGCCGGTCGAGACCACCTACTGGCGCTTCTACCGCAAGGTGATCACCGGCGAGGTCAGGTACCAGGACTTCGACGGGACGTGCATGACCCGCTGAGCAGGTCCCGCGCGATCACGGCGGCGAGGTCCGCGGCCTGGCGGACCGAGTTCTCCACGGCATTGGTCGCGAGCCACACGCCCCGGGTCAGGTCACCGACCACGTGCAGGCCCGGGACCGCGGCGCCGTCCGCGTCCCGGGCCTCGAACGTGCGCTCGTCGACCGGCACACCACCGAACCGGTGCGGCACGATCGTGCCGCACCGCAACAGGTCCGCGGTCAGCTCCACCGCCTCGAGCGAGCCACGGCCGTAGCCGGGACCCGTCGCGTTGACCACCACGT
This sequence comes from Actinophytocola sp., assembly GCF_035634895.1. Taxonomy (GTDB): domain Bacteria; phylum Actinomycetota; class Actinomycetes; order Mycobacteriales; family Pseudonocardiaceae; genus Actinophytocola. Next base: position 65,188 of record NZ_DASQCC010000152.1, read on the forward strand.
CGACCGGCACGGCCGAGCCGTCGGCGAAGCACATCCGGAACCCGTTCCCGTCCCGGACCACCGCGGACAGGCCTGCCCGCACCGTGAGCCTGCCGTCATCCATCATCGCCAGCAGCCTGGCGGCGCTGACCGAGGGGAACGAGGCGATCCGCACCGCCCACACGCCGACGTACGCGGTCATCAGCAGTTGCTTGCTCCGCTCGTCCAGCAACCGCCACAACGCGGGCACCCACGGGACGACCGCCCCGAGCACCGACTGCCAGCCCACCACCCGGCCCGACGCGACCTCGGCCAGTTCCGCCCGCAGCGTCGCGGCGGACGACGGCGGCGGGGACAGTGCCCGCGCCCACCCGACCGGCCCGCCTTCCGCGTCCTCGATCTCCTTGCCGATCACGGCCGCGACGGCGGCGAGCGAGGTCGCGCCGGGCACGCCCGCGGCGACGAAGTCGGGCAGGTGGGCGAGCCGGTAGGTCTCGACCCGTCCCTTCACGCTCGGCAGCCACCCCGACCGGGAGGCGAGCACCACGCTCGCCCGGTGACCCCGCTCGCGCAGCGCCAGTGCCACGTCCACCCCGGTCAGCCGGGTGCCGATGACACCGACCCGCGCATCGCCCGGCACGTCGAGCCCGCCGTAGGGATCGGACAGGAAACCGGGGTCGCCGTCGTGCCGGCAGTACCGCGTCGATGGGAGGTGCCCGAGCGCGAGCACCACCCGGTCGTAGGCGGCCGCCCGACCGGAGGCGAAGCGGCACCACCAGCGCCCCTGCCCGTCCCGACGGGCCGCGACCACGCGATCCCGCGTCAGTGCCACACGGTGCCCGGTCGCGTCGGACTCCCGCAGCACCTCGTCGAGCACATCGCGCGTGTACCGGCCGAACACCCGGCGTGGCGGGTAGTCCTCGTCGCCGAGTCCCCGCTCCCGCCGCCACCGGGCGAACTCCGCCTTGTCGGTGGCGTGCAGGCTCATCCGGCCGGCGCGGACGTTCAGCAGGTGCAGGTCCCACGGGGTGGAGAAGGCGAGACCTGGCCCCATCACGGCCGGATCGGCCACTTCGTAAGCCAGCGGCACGTCGACGAGTCGGGGCAGCAGCTCACGCAGCACGCTGGTTCCCGTCGGCCCGCAGCCGACCTGCAGCACCCGGTGCGGCCCGCTCACCGGACGGGTGCGGTGCCGAGCCTGGCGAGTTCGGGGCCGTCGATCCGGTAGACCGTCCACTCGCTCATCGGTCTGGCGCCCAGCGAGGCGGTGAAGGCGATCGTGTCGGTGTTCCAGTCGAGCGTCCAGAACTCGAGGCGCTGGTAGCCGCGTTCGACGCACACGCGGCCCATCGCCTCGAACAACGCCTGCCCCACGCCGCGGCCCCGGTACCCGGGTTCGACGTACATGTCCTCGCCGTACACCCCGTGGGTGCCGGTCCAGGTCGAGAAGTTGAGGAACCACAACACGAATCCGACTACCCGGCCGTCGGTCTCGGCGACGTGCCCGAACAGGGCGGGGGCCGTACCGAACAGGGCAGCCCGCAGCTGGTCTTCCGTCATCCGGCATTCGTCCGAGGAGTTCTCGTACGCCGCGAGGTCGTGCACCATTTGCACGACGGCCGCCACGTCGGACTCGCGGATCTCCCGCGTCAGCACCGGTTCCATCCCACAATCGTCACCGGCTGACCCACCCGACGCTACGCCCATTCGGGGGCTAGCGCGGTCGCACCGCGGTTCACCACCTCGCTCGTCCGGACCGCCGGTACGGGCTGGTGGCATGGTCGGTGTGCGGCTTGCGCCCGCCGCTCAGCCGCTGGCTGCTTTCGTCAGCATGCAGGCATGGTTGTTCGTTCTCGGGCACGAGATCGCACACCACGTGCTCGGGCACGACTCGGCAGCGAGCGCCTTCAGTCCCGGGGAGCACCTGCCGGCGTGCTCCGCGGACCAGCAGCGCGAGGTCGACGCCGACCGGCTCGTCCACCAGGCGTTGGTCTGCGTTCAACACAAGCTCGGCGAGGGTTCGGACTCGGCGCGGTCGGCGTGCTCACCGCGATGTTCGCACTCCACTCCACCGAACAGGCGCTGTTCCTCCGGCTCGGCTCCACGCATCCGCTCGCACCCGTGCGCGCCGCCCACCTGGTCGACCAATTGAGCACGAAGGAACAGTGGTTCGCCACGGTGGTCGCGTCCAGTCTGCGGGTGGCGACCGACGCCTCGTCCACCTTCGGTCCCCGGTGCATCTGCGTTCGACTGACTGGCGTTCTTCACGAATCCGGCCATCGACAGTCCGCGCAGCACCGAATACCTGGGTCAGATTCGATCCTCGACGGGCACAGTGCCGGCCGGGCCTTGGCCACCCTGTGCGACCGGAGCAGACCACTCACCCGCTATTCACTGTTCGAACAACTCCGCGGTGCAGGCAAAGAAGACGGCGCTATTCCCCAGATAGCGAAGCTGGCGGTGGCCATGGGGGCGGCGTCCCCGCGTAGCACCACTTCAGAATGCCCTACCTACATAACGTCCCTCCACGTTCAGGACACACGAGATCGCCTCAGTGCATATACGGACTCATAGCATCACGCTTGTAGACGATATTGTTTCGGATGAGCAAAATTCCGATCGCGATGAGACTGGCGAGCATCCACCACGACAAATGATGTGTCAACTCGGCCCGTGCCAGTGCCCCGCCTTCGCTGCCAAGATAGCCGACAAGCGCAACCCAGCCGATCAACTCGTCGTTATAGAACAATATTGGAATGAATGGTACCAAGCCGCGCAGTATCGAGCCTGCGGCGATCATTCCCAGTATCTTAGTAAGAATACCGTTAGCGCTGAGCAGCATCACGATGCCAAAGCCGGCGGCGCAGCCGACAGCGCCGACGAAGGAGCAGATCGCACCACCGATTAGCGATTCGGTCAACAAATATAGGAGTACGAAGAGAAGTGCGAGACCGGCAATGAACGCTGCCACAAGCAGTCCCGTTGCGGCGCCCGCGTGGCCGACGACGGCGGCCAGTAGCCAAACTAGACCGGCATAGCTCGGAACGCCAATAGCGGTCACCAAAAGAAGGACTGACGTGTCCAGACCTAGATCCATCGCTCCTCCTTCGTCGAGTTACCAACCCACGCCGTCTTGGCCACATCATATCGGAATTCATGTCGGCAATGACTGCGCGCCGTGACCCTCTTCCGGGGGCGGATGGGCCGGGCGGGCCTGGTCGGTCATGGCCGTGAGGGCCTATCAGGTCCAGGCCTCATAGTGAGTCAGCTCCTTGATCTTGGGGCAGCAGGTTTGCTTCGTCGCAACTAAACCCAGTCCACGTCCTGAACTCCCTCCCGGTCCGTCTCGGCGGGCTGGGCACGTCTGTGATCTGTTGCCGTTGCTGGGAATTCACACGGTGAGCACCGCCCGCATCGTCTCGGACGGTCGTTCCACCAGCGGGATGTGCCACTGTCCCTTCCGCCCCGGAATGGTCGTTACCCGAAGGTCTGGATAGACCGTTCTCCACCCCTCGATCGCGCGGGACACGTGGATCATTGGATCGTTGTCCGCATCTCGGGCGTGGAGGTAGCCGACGCGGTCGGTGACCCCGCGCAGTATCGCCGCGGTGGGCATTCGGAAGCCGCGGATGAAGGCTCCCTGGCTGGTGAGCGCGGCGGTGCCCGCCCAGGCGGCGCGAGACTTCGCCTCCGCGATGAGTTCGGGATTCGCGTCCGGCTCCGGTGCAGGATCGCCGGAGGTCAGCTGGCTGGTCAGCGCCCAGGCAGCGGACGAGATCGGACCTCCGCGGTACCACGTCGACAGGCCGAGCAGCCAGTCTGGCCTATTGACGTCGTCGGCGTTGCTCGGGGCGGTGTCGAGGACCAGCACCGCCTTGCCGAACGGTGCGCCGTCCGCCGAATAGTGGGTCAGGAACTCGGCCGCGCACATACCACCCATCGATGCCCCGTACACCCGCAACGTGTCGGGCTCCAGCTTCGTGAGCTCACCGATGATGGAGCGGTAGAGCCCGGCCCCGGACACGCCTCGTTCGGCGTAGCGCGCGACCACCATGGCGTCGTCCAGACCGAGGCTTGGCGCGAACGCCTCCGACAGAACCTCTCCGTCCATGGAATAGCCGGGGAACACCACCAGCGCCTGGTGTGCCGTGCCAGACGCGGGTGCGGTGACGACGACACCGCTGTCTGTGCTGGTTCGATAACCGAGGCCGAGTAGCAGGTCGACAAGTAGGACCGCAGCAGTGGATGTCGCGCACCATGCCACGATTCTTCGCCCACGCCGCAGGTATCGTCGCCAGGGCGTGCGGCCGGTGTCGTCGCGGGTGTTCATCGGCAGGGTTCGCTAGGCGATGGGCGAATTGGCGGGGGGAGTGGTGACATCTCCTTCAGGCTTCGCCATCCATGAACTGCACGTCGGACACCGGGTGGCTTTGACGGGGCGGCCGACCTCCCGCAGGCCGACGGTCCAGGATGCGGCCACGATCAGCAGCGCCATTGCGTAGAACGCCGGCGCCACGATGCGCGCCGTCGACCCGAGGTGTTCCCAGGACCGGACGATGGCGAACAGCGTGTACCCGATCACGGACATGGCGACGCCGAAGTACACGAAAGCCGTCGCAACCCGGTGTGCCGGCTTCGAGTGCTCGATGTCCATGATCTGGTCACCGGACATCGTGCCGATGGCACCACGCAGTCCTCCCGGGATGCCGGACAGGTCGAACAGCTCGCCCTCGATGATCTGGACCGACCGACTGCGACACATTCCCGTCAGCGCGATCAGCGAGTGGTAGGCGGCCACGAGCCACAGCGGCGCGGGAAGGAGTACGACGACGATCCACGGGAACGAGTCCGTCCCGTATTTGTCGACCAACGAGATGGCGCCGATGACATAGGTCGCCGCGATCCCCATCATGGCCATCGCCACATTGGAGATCGAGGAGGCATCGGCTTTCTCGCTCTGATAGAGAGCTCCGAGCGCACCAGACGTGTCGTGCATTACCCGTCACTACCTTTCGTAGTCGTATGCCAAGTGGATCATGGTCAGTGCTGATCGGCGTCCTGGCTGCGGCGCATATAAGCGAAGGCCGCCGTCGATTTGCCGCCCAGGAGGATGACGAACCCAACCAAGGAGATCAGGAGCAGAGTATTGCTCATGGTGCTCTGGTTGCGGACGTGGGCGTTGAGCGCTCGTAGGAATCGATGCTGAGGCGGACCGTCCAGGGTGCCGTTCGCGGCACGGACAATGACGACATTGCGTCGCAGTAGGCCACGTTCGGAGTTCACGGCGGTCCGGGTTACGTGTTCTTCCTCGGCACGGGTCGTGATCTCACGGCTCACGTGTTGGAGGTTGAGTTCGAGCAGCCACTCGTATGGCCTGAGGAAGTAGGCCAGGAACGGCCCGACGATCGCAAAAGTCGCTATGAGCCTGGCCCAGACGCCGAGATCTGGGGGAAGGTGAAGAAGGGTCGTGGCCGGGATTACCAGGGTTATCGTGTACAACATGAACACGAGAATGGAATCCTGCACGAGGTTGTGGGACATCCCGTGCCGGGTTCCTCCTCGGTCCGGTGTGGAGGAAAGATGGCCGATCGCCACCGTCATCGCCCCATTAACGAGGAGTATCGCCGTCGCGGCCGAGAGCCCGGCGAACAATGTGTAGACGTGCGAAGAACTGGCGGCGAGGGCCGCCGAGCTGGCGATGAACCCGGAGAAGAAGCCGCTCACCGCGACCGCGCCAGTGGCTGCCCAGAGTGGACCATCAACCCCACCGCCACGCAGAGTGCCGATATTATTGACCATCGTGTCGACGGACCAGAGGGCGAGGACTACGCCACCCGCTATCGCCACCGCCGTAACAGGAGGAGTTCCCCGGATCCCGACTACAACTATCAGGGCGACTGGCCAACCAAGGGCGAGTAGCGGTGCCAGTGCACGCAGAGGCTCGGTCAGCCATTGGATTCTCAGACGTACCAGAACTGTCGTGATCAGGACCAGCGCTGCTCCTGTCGCGACGAGTGGCCATATCTGCCGCATGGCGCCGGAGTCGGCAACGTAGACGCGATCGATCGCAGCCGCCAGAGTGAAGGCGAGCAGTGACACCGCCCCAGCCAGCCCAAATACCAGGAGCATGCCAACGGTGGCCGTCGCGCTCAGCTTCGCCGCGCCTGCTAGACCGAATGACCCGTGTTCGTCGGCCGGCGCGCTTTCGTCACTTATTTCAAGCTGCATGCGCACTTTGAGGATCGGAAAGAGGAGCATGGATATCGCGGCACCGACTAGAACACTGACCAACGGCCCCAAGTCCGCCGCCTGCTGCCAGTGCGGCACGGTGAGGGCGGCGAGCGCGATCGTGCAGAACGCCACGGAGACCAGCATGACATCGGCCGCCTGGCGCAGCCAACCGAGGCGGTTCTGCCGGACGAGCACCAACAGGATGATCGTGATTGTGGCGGAGTAGCCAAGAAGCCAGAGGACTGCGTCGGTCCATCTCAGCTGGACCACCGCGGCCGAGGTGTACGCCCAAAATGACGGCAGCAACACGACGAGGATCGTGCCACCCAGCAAAACCTGCGCGGGGTTCGGACGGTAATCCAGATAGGAGTCAGCCGGCAGTTCGCGCCCTGGCGACAGGGAAAGAAGCATCAGGCCAATGCCGACGAGCGCCGAACTGGCCTCGCCCAGAATCTGCGTTCGTTCCGCGGACCAAGGCGCACTGACAGCCATGGTCACGGCGACTGCCGCGCCCATCGCCAGCACCCAGTGTGGTGCGAGGAGCACGATTGATCGTCTGAGGACAAGCGTTGCGAGGAGAAGGAGGGCAACCGCAGCTGTGCCGATGGCCAAGAGGGAGCTACGCGCACTGAAGGTCGATGCCAGGGAATCGCGTGTCGCGAGCACGGCATAGGTGAACAGTGCTGCCAGTGCGAACGAGGGGCCGGCGCTCCGCAGCATCGCGACAGCGGTATTTCGCACATTTCCCCGCAGCGCTGCCGAGATCCTGCACGACAGAAGTGTGATCGCAAACATCAACGTCGCAGACGCGGCGACGAACCACATCGCATGCCAAACGCCCGCAATATTGAACCGATGGGGCTCCGGAAACGTCCAGTTTGTCTCAGGATTGCGATCGATGAGCCATAGGAACTGTGTACCGATTGCCAGCAATCCGGCAAGGGCGGCGGCGAAGGCCGCGAGCATACGATCGCGCGACGTCCGCGGCAGTTGACTCGCACCTGCCAGTGTGAGCGCGACCGCGGCCGGGATCAGGAGACTGTCACCAAGGTAGGCGCTCGGATAGGCAAACAGCCCCTTGAGGTGAGCGGGAGGGTCCGTCAACCAGATACCGCGCATGAACCACAGGATCGCCAGGACTCCGAAGCCACAGGAGAGAATGGATCCAACCGCGATAGATGTGCGATATCGGCGGATCATCTGCAGGGTCCGTGATGCGGGTCGGCTTGACACGTATGACTCCCAGACTGAATTTCAGCGCTACGTCGACGACAGGATTACTGGCGAAGCCAACCTGTTCGTGATCACTGGTGTGATCCGCCCGCCGTTTCTGGGGACAACTATGAGGTCGTCGGCGACTTCGTCGTGGTTACACATTTGCCCCCACGGACCTGTGTGTCTCCCGTCGATGCAGGTGAGGGTCTCAATTCAGTACTTGTTGACTTACTCCCGATTGTCGTGCCACAGGTGAACGCACCGCCTGCGACTGCCTGGCGAATTGTCCCGTCACACCTGTCTGACGCCACGGTGCTCCGTCCGGATCAGGCCCCGGCTTGAGCGCGGGTTTGAGTCATCGCAGCGTCACACTCCATGGTTCCCGCGGGTTGGTTCGCTTTTCGCCATCCGGCCGTTGGCCGCGTACAACTCGTCTGCCATGTGCCCACCGGTTATTGTCGATGATGATGAGGTCCGCCGCGTGGAATGCGACTGTGTGTGTCACGTGGGTCGATCTCCGCGAGTAGCGTTGTCAGGGCGTTGGTGAGCTCTGTTGGTTCGTGGTTCGGCCAGATGTCGGTCAGGCCGTACTTCACGCAGAGTCCTACGTCGTGTTCGTCCACCGCGTTTGGCAACGGATAGATGAGTGCCAACTGCGTGCCGCCCGGGAAGGTAGCGGGCTGACGCAATCGCGTCAGGATCTCGGCGCATCTGGAGGGATTCCGCGTCGTGAGCGATCGGACCGCGTTCGCCATCGGACCAGCAGGGATTCGCCGTTGGTGTTGGGCTCACGCCATCGGGGATAGACCATCAACTTCGGGAAGCAGCGTGGACGTGGATCGCGCAGCGACTGTGCCGAGTGGGCATGAGGGGGCCGTCCAGCACGTGCAGTTCTCCGCGGTCTGCTGCCTTCCGGTCGTATCGCATGTGGTGGATCGCAGGGTGCGGTGGACGGCGTACTGCGGCCAGCGGTAGCCGGCGCCGACCCCGCGTGGCTCACCCCAGATCCGCGTGCCGAACCGGTCGCAGAACACGACCTCGCCGATGGGCACGCCGATCTCGGCCAACTCGCGCTCCAGGCCGAGCTCGGTCAACTCCCGCACGGCGTGGGGCTGCAGGTTGATGCCCACCCCGACCGTGGTCAGCTCGCGTGCCTTGTCCACCACCCGGCAGCCAACTCCCGCGGCGTGCAGGCTTGAGCGCGGTGGTCAGCCCCGCGATCCCACCGCCGACGACCAACACCTCAGTCACGACGGCGAGTCTGCCCACGTGTAGTGGACGCAGGTGTGGCGATGCCGACCAACCGTGTCCGCGGCAGAGGTGGCGCCGGCGGCGGTGAGTGGAGGCGCCGCTGGGCTACGGCGCCGGGGTGGGACCTGCCGCGCGCAACCTGTCGATGACGGCGGCCAGTTGACGGATGTTCTGCGCCGAGAACAGGTCCGTGACCGTCAGCTCCACGGGGAAGAC
>NZ_DASQCC010000153.1:0-119072 GCF_035634895.1 Actinophytocola sp.
CAAGGCAGCAAGGCAGCAAGGCAGCAAGGCAGCAAGGCAGCAAGGCAGCAAGGCAGCAAGGCAGCAAGGCAGCAAGGCAGCAAGGCAGCAAGGCAGCAAGGCAGCAAGCATAGGGCCACGATGGACACCGGGCGGAAAACGGGGCGGAGCAGAGAAGGCCAACGAGAGCGAGCAGGGAACAAGAGCGAGAAGAGACCAGAGCCATGGCGAGAACCACGCAGAGTCGTGGCGGAAGGCCCACGGCGCCACGCTTCACGACCGCACGGGAGCCGGCCGCCGAGCACGGCAACCTGGGGGCGTTGACACTGCCGGCACAGATGCCTGAGGCAAAGCGCTAGACGACAACCCACCTAACGCCCACGAAGTTCAACCAGCCCCACCCAACCAGCCCCCGGCCCAACCCTCGCCCACCACACCCCCGGCCCCGCCCCCCGGCCGGCCCGGCTAGCAACCAGAGACACAACCCTCAGTGAGCGGCATCGTTCCAGGAGCGACCAAACCCGACCGACACATCCAACGGCACGTCCAACTTGTACGCGGACCCCATCCCCTTGCGCACCAACGCTTCCGCCTCGACACGCTCATCCTCGCGCACCTCGAGCACCAGCTCGTCGTGCACCTGCAGCAACATCCGCGACCGCAGGCCGGCAAGCTCACGGTCCACATTGAGCATCGCGACCTTGATGATGTCCGCCGCGCTCCCCTGGATCGGCGCGTTGAGGGCCATCCGCTCAGCCATCTCGCGACGCTGACGGTTGTCCGAGGTCAGGTCCGGCAGGTAGCGCCGGCGACCGAAGATCGTCGACGTGTAGCCGTCCTTCCTGGCCTGTGCCACGATCTCCTGCAGGTAGTCACGCACTCCGCCGAACCTGGCGAAGTACTCCTCCATCAGGCCGCGCGCCTCCTCCGTGGAGATGCGCAGCTGTTGGGACAGCCCGTACGCCGACAACCCGTACGCCAGCCCGTAGTTCATCGCCTTGATCTTCGCTCGCTGGGCGCCGGTGACCTCCGTCGGCTCCACAGCGAACACTCGCGCCGCGGTCGCCGCGTGGAAGTCGTGTCCGGAGTTGAACGACTCGATCAACGCCTTGTCGCCCGACAGGTGCGCCATGATCCGCATCTCGATCTGCGAGTAGTCCGCGGTCATCAACGCGTCGAAGTCCGGGCCCACCACGAACGTGTCGCGGATCGTGCGGCCCTCGTCCGTCCTGATCGGGACGTTCTGCAGGTTCGGTTCCGTCGACGACAGACGGCCCGTCGCCGCGATCGTCTGGCTGTACGTCGTGTGGATGCGGCCGTCGTCGGACACCGACTTGATCAGGCCCTCGACCGTGATCTTCAACCGCATCGCGTCCCGATGCTCCAGCAGGTGCGCCAGGAACGGGTGCTCGGTCTGCTCGAACAACCCGGTCAGCGCGTCCGCGTCGGTCGTGTAGCCGGTCTTGGTGCGCTTGGTCTTGGGCATCTCCAGCTCGTCGAACAGCACCACCTGCAGCTGCTTCGGCGACCCCAGGTTGATCTCCTTGCCGATGACCCGGAACGCGTCCTGCTCGGCGTGCTTCACCCGCGACCCGAAGTGCGCCTCCAGCGACGCCAGCTGCGCCGTGTCCACCGCGATGCCGACCGCCTCCAGCTCGGCGAGCACCCGCAGCAGCGGCAGTTCCATGTCCGTGAGCAGCGCGGCCTGACCGGTCTCGTCCAGCGCCACCGCCAGCGCGTCGGCCAGCTCCGCGATCGCCCGTGCCCGCACGATCTCGCCCTCGGCGACCTTCTCGTCGTCGCCGTCCAGGCCGTCCAGCAGCGACAGCTGCCGCTCCTCCGGCTGCTGCTCCACCCGCAGCTCACGCTTCAGGTACCGCAACACCAGGTCGTCGAGCGCGAACGACCGCTGGCCGGGCCGCACCAGGTACGCCGCCAGCTGCGTGTCGGTCACGAGTCCGGCCAGCGTCCAGCCGCGGTGGCGCAGCGCGTGCAGCGACGGCTTGACGTCGTAGGTCAGCTTCGGCATCGACTCGTCGGCCAGCCACCCCGCGAGCGCCTGCTCGTCGGTTTCGTCCAAGGCGGTGACGTCGACGTACACGCCGATGCCATCGGCTCGCGCGAGCGCCACGGAGCGCAACTCGATGGCCTCCCCGCCGACACCGGTCGAGCTGAGCTGGAACGACAGTCCCATTCGGGTGCCGGCCGGGGAGTTCGCCGACAGCCAGGACCCCAGCTTGCCCGGCTCGAACGTGCCGCCGGTCACCTCGAAGCCGTGCTCGGCCTCGGGCACGGCCGCCTCCAGCTCACCGAACAGCCGCTCGCGCAGCACCCGGAACTCCAGGTCGTCGAACAGCTGGTGCACCGCGTTGCGGTCCCACTGCCGGACCGCCAGGTCGTCGGGCGCCAGCTCCAGCGGCACGTCCTTCACCAGCTCGGTGAGCTGGCGGTTCATCATCACGTTGGACAGGTTGTCCCGCAGCGCGTCGCCCACCTTGCCCTTGACCTCGTCGACCCGGTCGATCAGCTCGTTCAGCGTGCCGTACTGGTTGATCCACTTGGCCACGGTCTTCTCGCCGACGCTCGGGATCTTCGGGAGGTTGTCCGACGGGTCGCCACGCAGCGCCGCGTAGTCGGCGTACTGGTCGGGACGCACCCCGGTCTTGGTGTGCACCGCCTCCGGGTCCATCCGGCTCACCGTGGACACGCCACGGGTCGGGTAGATGACGGTGACCTGGTCGTTGACCAGCTGGAACGCGTCGCGGTCGCCCGTGAGGATGAGCACCTGGTAGCCGACCGCGGTCGCCTGGGTGGTGAGCGTCGCGATGAGGTCGTCCGCCTCGAAGCCGTCCTTCTCCAGCGCCTGGATGGCCAGCGTCTCCAGCACGTCCTTGATCAGGCTGATCTGGCCCTTGAACTCGTCCGGCGTCGCGGACCGGTTCGCCTTGTACTCGGCGTACTGCTCGCTGCGGAAGGTCTTGCGTGAGACGTCGAAACACACGGCGATGTGCGTCGGCTTCTCGTCGCGCAGCAGGTTGATCAGCATCGACGTGAACCCGTACACGCCCTCGGTGTGCTGCCCGGTCTTGGTGACCAGGTTCGCGTCCTTGAGCGCGTAGAAAGCCCGGTAGGCCATCGAGTGACCGTCGATGAGCAGCAACCGGCGCTCGGAGGTCTTGACAGAATCTGTGGCGGGCGTCTCAGGCACCCTGCGAGTCTAGGGTGGGTCACCGACAATTCTCCGCAGACCCCGTATGACCAGCTAGGAGACCGTGTGGCCAACTTCCCGGAGAGCCTGCCGGGTGTCCGGCAGGACCTCGTCGACCAGTGGCTTCCCACGAGGATGGGCATCGAGATCAAGGAGTGGGACGCTCAGCGTGTGGTCGCCACGATGCCCGTGGCCGGCAACCTCCAGCCGTACGGCCTGCTCCACGGCGGCGCGAACGCCACGCTCGCGGAGACCATCGGCTCGGTGGCGGCCGCGCTCAACGCCCCGGCGGGCCGGGTGGCGCTCGGGCTGGAGCTGTCCTGCACCCACCACCGCGCCGCCCGCAGCGGCTACGTCACGGGCGTGGCGACCCCGGTCCACACGGGCCGCTCGACCTCCACGTTCGAGATCGTGATCACCGACGAGGAGGGCAGGCGCACCTGCACGGCTCGCCTGACCTGCGTACTCCGCGACTCGGCCCCCGGCGCCTGAAGACAGGAAAGGCGCTTTCAGCACGTGCTGAAAGCGCCTTTCCCGCCATCGGCTACTGACCGAGGTACGCCTCGCGCACCCGTTGGTCCGCGAGCAGCTCGTGACCGGGGCCCTCGAGCGTGGTCGCGCCGAGGTCGACGACGTACCCGCGGTCGGACAGCGCCAACGCGGCGAGCGCGTTCTGCTCGACCAGGAGGATCGTCGTCCCCTGCTGCTGCAGTTCCTTGATCGTGTCGAAGATCAGCTGCGTCATGATCGGCGAGAGACCCATCGACGGCTCGTCCAGCATGAGCAGCCTGGGCTTCGACATCATGGCGCGGCCGATCGCGAGCATCTGCTGCTCACCACCGGAGAACAGGCCGGCCTTCTGCGTGCGCCGCTCCCCCAGCACGGGGAACAGCTCGAACACACGCTTGATGTCGGTCTGCACGCCGGACTCGTCCTTGCGGGTGTACGCGCCGAGGAGCAGGTTCTCCTCGACGGTCATCCGCGCGAACACCCGCCTGCCCTCCGGAGAGTGCGCGATACCGCGGGACAGGATGCTGTGCGCCGGCTCCTTGATGAGCGACTTGCCTTCGAACCGGATGTCACCGCCCCGTGGCCGGAGCAGTCCGGAGATGGTGCGCAGCGTGGTCGACTTCCCCGCGCCGTTCGCCCCGATGAGGCACACGATCTGCCCCTCCTCGACGACGAACGACACGTTGCGGACGGCCTCGATCGCACCGTAGGCGACGCTGAGCTCGCTGACTTCCAAGAGCGCCGTCACGGCTGGTCCTCCCTGTACCGGTCGATGACCTCGGTCTTCGGATCGCCAGCCTGGGTGTCGCTGTACCGGGGCATGACCGTGGTCGCCGCCTCGGCCACCTCGGCCTCGACCTCCTCGCGTGGCTTGCCGAGGTAGGCCTCGATCACCCTCGGGTCGTCGCGCACCGTCTCCGGTGGGCCCTCCACCAGCACCTCACCCTGCACGAGCACGGAGACCGAGTCGCACAGGGAGAAGATGAACTTGGTGTCGTGCTCGATGACCACGACCGAGACGCCGGTGTCCCTGATCCGGAAGATCAGCTGCCGGGCGGCCTCGGTCTCCTGCGGGTTCATGCCCGCGGTCGGCTCGTCGAGCAGGAGCACCGCGGGCTCGGTGGCGAGCGCCCGCGCGATCTCCAGCCGCCGCTGGTCACCGTAGGGCAGGTTGCGTGCCGCCGTGCTCTCGTCGCCGGTCAGGCCGACGAACTCCAGCAGCTCCCGGGAGCGTGCCCGCGCCGCACGTTCGCTGCGGCGGAAGCCCGGCCCGTGCAACAGGGACGCGACCGGCCCCTGCTTCATCTGGATGTGCCGGCCCACCAGCACGTTCTCCAGCACGGACATGTTGGGGAACAGCCGGACGTTCTGGAACGTCCGCGCGATGCCCGCCACCGTGACCTTCGCCGGGTCGGACGGCAGCTCCGCGCCCCGGAGCCGGACCGAGCCCCGGGTCGGGGTGTACAGCCCGGTGAGGCAGTTGAAGAACGTCGTCTTGCCGGCGCCGTTCGGCCCGATCAGACCGACGATCCGGCCCTCGCCGAGGGTCATCGTGACGTCGTTGAGCGCGGTGAGGCCACCGAAGATCATGGTGACCCCGCTGGCCTCGAGCACGGTCTCGGTCATGCTGTGCCTGGCCGCCGCGTTCACGCCTTACTTCCCTTCGACGACTCGAGCTCGTGCTCGTGCTCCAGCACCGCCTGCTCCTCGACCTCCTCGATGGGCTTGCCGTCGGGCGTCTCACCCGCGAACTCCGCCCTGCGCAACCGGTCGGGCACCAGACCCTGCGGCCGGAACCGCATGATCAGGATCAGCGCCAGGCCGAACAGCAGGAGCCGGTAGTCCTCGAACTCACGCAGCTTCTCCGGCAGCACGAACAGCAGCGCGGCACCCATCACCGCGCCGGGGATCGAGCCCATGCCGCCGAGGATGACCGCCGCGAGCAGCGTCACCGACTGCAGGAAGGTGAACGCGTCGTAGGACGCGGTGCCCAGCTTGTGCGCGAACACCGCGCCGGCGAGGCCCGCCAGCATCGAACCGGTCAGGAAGGCCAGGATCTTCATCTTCCCGGTCTTGATGCCCATGGCGCGGGCGACGTCCTCGTCCTCGCGGATGGCGATCCACGCCCGGCCGATGCGGCTGTTCTTCAGGTTGGCGAACACCGCCATGACGAGCGCGACCAGCAGGGTGATGAGGAAGTAGTACATCACCCCGGACGGCAGTTTCGTGCCGAACAGGTCGATCGGCTCGTTGAACTGGAGCCCGCCGACCGCGATGGGCGGAATGCTCGGGATCGCGTTCGCGCCACCGGTGAGGTCGCCGACGTTGTTCTGCGCCGAGCGGGTGAAGATCTCACCGAACGCCAGGGTCACGATGGCCAGGTAGTCACCGCGCACCCGCAGCGTCGGCGAGCCGACGATGACACCGAAGACGCCGACGATCACCGCGGCGATCACCGCGGCGACCGGGAACGGCAGCGTGATGCCGAGTTTCGCGGCCGCCGCACCGGACAGGTTCGCGGACACGAAGGCGCCGATGCCCATGAACGCCACGTACCCGAGGTCCAGCAGACCGGCCAGGCCGACCACGATGTTCAGGCCGATCGCGGTGGCCGCGTAGATGCCGACGGTCCCGGCGACGTTCATCCAGTACTGCGTGCCGGCACTGGTGAACGGCAGGGCCGCGGCGCAGACCAGCAGCACGATGACGGAGAACGCCCGGTGCCGCTCGGACATCTGGGAGATCCAGCCGGTGACCCCGACCCCGTGCAGCGCGCCGAGCAACCCGCCGGCCATGCCGAGGAACGCCAGGAACACCGCGCCGGCGTACGGCGAGGACACACCCGCCGAACCACCCGCGGTCAGCGTCTCCGACACCAGCCACAGCGTGGCCGCGAACGCGACCAGCAGCACCAGGTACTCGACGACCCGCGGCAGGTCCGGCAGCCGCGGGATTTCCGCGAGACCGATCCCCGCGCTGCCGAAGATCAGCGCGAGCCCGCCGATGAAGCCGACGATGCTGCCGAACGCGAAGTTGCCGTCCGCGGCGGTGATCGCGCCGATCCCACCACCCTCCGAGGTGATGAAGACGGCGTTGACCAGTGAGATCGCCAGACCGCCCCAACCGACCGCACGCAGCACGCGCCCCTTGCTGGGGAGCGGAACGAACGTGACGACCAGCGCGGCCACGCCGAAGAGCAGCAGGTGCCACCGGAACCCGGTGAGCTCGAACGGCGCGTCGAAGAACTGCAGTGTCGACTTCTCCGGGTACGCACCCTCGTTCAGGACGAAGGTCGCCCACGGCAGCAAAGCCGCGATCAGCAGCAGCAACCCGCCGATCGCACTGAGCGGCCTGCCGAGGGTGCGCGGAACCATGGCGGTGAGTCTGCTCATGCGCGCACCTTCTCCGACTCACCGAACAGACCCTGCGGCCGGAACACCAGCACGAGGATGAGGACCACGAAGATCCACACGTAGTCGTACTGGGTACCGCCGGGCAGGTACTGGCCGCCGAGTGTCTTGACCATCCCGATGACGAAGGCGCCGACCACGGCGCCGGGCAGGCTGCCGATGCCACCGAGGACGGCGGCGGTGAAGGCGAAGATGCCGTTCTGGAAGCCGGCGCGGACGCCGAGCGTCTGGACGTGCATCCCGTACAGGACGCCGGCCACACCGGCGAGGATCGCGCCGATCACGAACGTCAGCACGATCACCCGGTCCGGGTTGACGCCCATCAGCCGTGCGGTGTCCGGATCCTGCGAGGTCGCCCGCATGGCGCGGCCGAGCCGGGACTTGTTGATGTAGAACTGCACCAGCGCGCCGAGCGCGATCGAGACCGCGATCAGCAACAGCCCGGTGGCTGGCACCTCGATGGGGCCGATGCTGACCTGGGTCTTGACGAACTCCCGGGGGAACGACTGGGAACGGTCGGCGTCCGGGAACCAGATCCGCACCGCCTCCTGAAGCCCGATCGACACGCCGAGCGCGGTGATCAGGGGTGCCAGTCGGGGCGCGTTGCGTAATGGCCGATAGGCGAAGCGCTCCATGAGCACCGCGATGGTCACCGAGACGACCACGCCGCCGACGAGCATGAGCGGCAGGGCGAAGTACCAGTCCATGTCCTTGACGCCCGGTACGAAGCGCCACACGGCGAGTCCCCCGAACGCGCCGGTCATGAAGATTTCGCCATGCGCGAAGTTGATCAGCTGGATGATGCCGTAGACCATCGTGTAGCCGACGGCGATCAGGCCGATCGTCGCTCCGAGCACGAGACCGTTGGCAATCTGCTGTAACAGTGTTGTCACATCTGCCTCCATAGACGGCGGGGGTGGGTTGGACCCACCCCCGCCGTCGTGTCACAAGTCACGAGATCCGTCGAAACCCGTCAGCTCAGCCTTCGAACTTGCCGGTCTGGACGGGCGCCCAGTCGGAGCCCTTGACCTGGTACACAGTGAGAACCGTGTTGGTGCTGTCACCGAACTTGTCGAACTTGACCGTCCCCGTGGCACCGTCCGCGGAGTACTCGCCGACAGCCGTCAGCAGCGCGTCGCGCTTGTCGGAGCTCCACTCACCGCTGCCGATGGCCTTGGCCAGCGAGCCGATGATCGCGTTGGCGGCGTCGTAGGCGAAGGCACCGTAGGCGCTGTAGCCCTCCTTGAAGCCCGCACCGTCGTAGGCCTTGATGAAGGCCTTCGCGCTGTCCAGGGTGTCCGTCGGCGCACCGACAGAGGTGGCGAGGTCGCCGTCCTTGCCGCCGAGCTCGATGAACGCCTTGTCGTAGATGCCGTCGCCGCCCATCACCGGGACGTTCAGGCCCGCGCTGGCCAACTGCTTCGACAGCGGGCCGGCGCCCGGGTACTCGCCACCGAAGTAGACGGCGTCCGGGTTGAACGGCTTGATGGCCGCGATCACGCTGGAGAAGTCGGTGTCGTTCTCGCCGACCTTCTGGCGCGTGACGATCTTCGCGCCCTTCTTCTCCGCCTGCGTGGTGAACGTGTCGGCCAGGCCCTCACCGTAGGTCAGACCATTGGTGACGATGGCGATGTTCTTCTTGCCGGCCTTGTCGATCAGGTAGTTCGCCGCGTACGGACCCTGGAAGGAGTCCACCGTGCAGGTGCGGAAGTAGGTCTTCCAGACCCGCTTGGGGGACTTCAGGAAGTCCTCGCCCTTGGTCAGGGCGTCGTTCGTGTTGGCCGGCGAGATCTGCAGGATGTTGTTCTGCGCCAGGATCGGCGCGACGCTCTGGGCCACCGACGAGTTCAGCGTGCCGACGACGCCGACGACGCCGTCCTCCGAGGCCAGCTTGGTCGCGGCCTGGGCGCCCTTCGTCGGGTCGCGCTCGTCGTCCAGTGGCTCGAGGGCGAGCTTGTAGCCCGGGACCTTGCACTCCTTGTTGGCCTGGTCGACCGCGAGCTGCGACGCGTTCTTGATGCCTGCGCCCAGCGCGGAGAGGTCCCCACTCAGCGGCGCGATGACGCCGACGACGAGGGTGCCCTTGCTCTGGTCACAGCTACTCGACTGGTTGCCACTGCCACCACCCGACGACTCATCCTTGTTCGTGCTGCAAGCCGCGAGCAGCACCACACCAGCTGCTACCAGAGCCGCGGCTTTCACCGTCTGGTTTCGCACGTGACGTCCCTTTCTCCGTTATCTGTCCGAGCAGTGCCGCATAGCATGCCGAACCCGGCCCCCGAAGATGTCGGAGGGCTGGCCGGAACCTAGTAACCGAGCGCAGTCTTAGTCACGTCTCAAGAGCCCTCGTGACCAGACTGCAACTAAATTGACCGTCCGTGTCCGCTCTTCGGACGAAGCCGGACCTTCCGGTCATGCGCAGGTAACACCATCTCAACTTCGCAACAGGCCACTTTGGATCGGCGTTGCCCCTTCTAGGCTTCTGGTGTGCCCTCCAGAACACGCGTGCTGATCTGGCTTGGCGCGGTCGCGCTCATCGCGGGGGCTGTGGTCACTCTCCGTGCGACTGATGAGTCCCATAGCAGTGACACGAAGAGTGACGACAGGCCGAGGCCGGTTGTGATCGACAGGTACGGCGCGGACTACGTCGTGCTGCCGAACCCGGACCAGCGGCCCGCTCCGCCGGCCAACGTGGTCGCCACGCCCGTGGGCTGGAGCCGGCTGCGGGTGTCCTGGGCGGACGGGCTGCCCGGTGGGCAGGCGCCGTTCGGGGCCACGGGCTACGAGGTCCGCTGGCGGCAGGGCGGCGAGTCGCACACGAGGCTGGTGGCCTCGCCGGACGTGCTGCTCAGCCCGCTGGACGCCGCCCGCCGCGTGCGGGTCGAGGTGCGCACGGTCGACGCGTTCGGCCGCCGGTCGACGCCGGTGGTGCTGGACCAGGTCCCACCGCAGCAGACCGGTGAGCGCGCGACGCCCGAGCTGAGCGGGATGTACGACGACTTCGGCGAGCCGCCCCGGCTGAACGAGCACTGGCACCTGTCCGGGTACCGCGGCTGCGTCGACGTGGTGTCCGAGCACGGGCACGGGCTGCCGATCGAGCTGGGCTGCGGCGCGGACCTGGCGGTGCTGCGGGCCCGGCAGCCGATGACGCTGACCCCGCCGACCCCGGCCGGCGAGCTCGGCAGGGTGGCGGTGCGCACCGACAGCGCCGGGGTCGGCGGCGAGTTGACGATCACGCTGGCGCCCGGCCCGGTCGACCGGGTCGGCGTGGACGCACGGCGGGCGAACGAGCTCCCCGCCCGGGACCCGACGCTGCCCGGCGGCACGATCCGGGTCGGCATCGACTCGTCCGGTGTGCGCGTGAACGCGGCGCCCGACGTGCCCGCGGTGACGCCAGGGCCGCTGGAGGTGCTACCGGCGCCGGCCCGCGGGCCGCGCGTACCGCACCTGTTCGAGGTGGTGCTGACGACGGCCGGGCTGCAGGTCTACCAGGACGGGCTGGCGGTGGCGAGGTCCGGCGTGGTGCCGTCGTGGACGTCGACGTCGGTGCTGCTGGGGTTCCGCGGCCCGGACCGGCGGCGGTCGCGGGTGCACGTGCTGGCGGCGGGGTTCAGCGGCCCGGCGACGAAGGTGCCCCCGGTGAACGAGGTGCTGGTGAACGCCGGGACGCAGCGGGTGCTCAACCTGACCGAGCAGTCCCCGCAGCTGGGGATCGCCCGCAAGCCGCTGACGACCGCGACCTCGGCCCGCCTGGTCGCGACGATCGCGACGGCGGGCGGCATGGACCCGAAAGGCGTCGTGGCCCAGTTCGGCGACCTGCGGGTACCGGCGAAACCGGTGGTCGCCGCACCGTCGTCCGAGGACGGGGCGGCGGTGACCGTCGCCGCCGACGTGCCGGCGCTGTTCCTCGGCGTGTCGGGCGCGGACTCGATCACGCCGTTCGTCTTGCGCGCGCCCGGGGCGAGCCAGCAGGTCCGCCTGGTGGAGGCGTACCTGGAGGTGACCCCGATCGGCGGCGGCCGCCCGCCGCCGACGGACCTGAAGCCCGCCCGGCCGGTGGGGCCGGACGAACTGCCGTCGATCGACGCCGTGCTGTGCAACTCGGCGGGCGAGCCGCTGACCACCACTGTGATACCGCACCGAGGGCAGGTGTTGCTCAAGGTGTCGCTGGACGCGTCGGCCACCCAGTGGGAGACCGGTTCGATCGATGGCGTGCAGGGCTTTCAGGTGTGGCTGGACGGCCGGCTGATCGCGAGCGTGCCGACCCACACCGACGGCCCCGGCCTGGGCGGCGACCATGTCGTGTCGATCGCGACCGGTGGCATACCGAAGGGAGAGCACATCATGGAGGTACGCGAGTACGCCATGGACGGCAGCGAACGACCGGTGTCGGCTGTGCTGAACTTCGCCGTCAGGTGATGTTCTCCACGACCGCCTGGGCGACGGCCTTCATGGTGGCCCGGCGGTCCATGGCCGTGCGCTGGATCCACCGGAAGGCCTCCGGCTCGGAGAGTCCCTGCTTGGTCATGAGCAGGCCCTTGGCCCGCTCGATGAGCTTGCGGGTCTCCATGCGGTCGGTGAGCGTGGCCACTTCGTGCTCGAGCGCCTGCAGTTCGGAGAAGCGACTGACGGCGAGCTCGATGGCCGGGACGAGGTCGTGCTTGGCAAAGGGTTTGACCAGGTAGGCCATGGCCCCGGCCTCCCGCGCCCGCTCCACGAGGTCCCGCTGACTGAAGGCGGTGAGTATGACGACGGGCGCAATCCGCTCCCCCGCGATGCGAGCAGCGGCGTCGATCCCGTCCATCTTGGGCATCTTCACGTCAAGAATGACGAGGTCAGGCCGCAGCTCCGTAGCCAACGCGACGGCCTGTTCGCCATCGGCGGCCTCCCCAGCGACGTGGTAGCCCTCTTCCTTGAGCATTTCCACAAGGTCGAGTCGGATGAGCGCCTCATCCTCCGCGACGAGCACGCTTCGCTGCACGGCCGGGCCGGACTGGGCCTCGGCAGCCTGATCGGTCACCGGGGTCCTCCTGAATGCGATCGGTCTGAGCCTCCAGCGTACCGGCGGCAGGCCGCAGCGCGACCGAATACAAGGCGTGATCAGCACAACGTTAACGGGCTAGCAACAGAACCTCGGCCAATAGGATGACGTGCGCCACACTGCCCGGCGTGTCGTTCACTCTCGGTGACTTGGAGCACACGGCCGGGTCGTGTCGTGGCCGTCCCGCGGATGCGGTGCCAAGCCCCATGGTCAACATGCCAACCCTGACGACCGGCACACGAACGATCCCGTAGAGTCGTCCCGCGCCAGCCCCCGTAGCCCAACCGGCAGAGGCAACGGATTCAAAACCCGTCCAGTGAGCGTTCGAATCGCTCCGGGGGCACCCTCGCCTACCAGTGCTGACCAGCGCCGTCACCTGCGAAGATGCCCCCCTTCACGAACATGCCGGGTGCGGCTATATGCGGCTGTGTGCGCCCGTATGCGGCCACTCACCCCCCATGCGCCCCCCAGGGTTCGCCCCCCGGGCTACTCGTCCTCGTCGTCGCTGAGCGCCTTCTCGATCCGCTCGTGAGCTGCGTCCTCCAGCCCAGCGATAACCTTCGCGTAGATCTGGTGCAGGACACCCACCGAATGCCCAGCCCACTCCGCGCACTGGGTCGACGGCACGCCGGCGGCCAGCCAGGTAGACACACACGCGTGGCGGAGGTCATACGGCCGCCGAGCGAGCGCGGAGGCGTACTCCTCCTCGGTCAGAGCGATCCTGCGGGCCTTGCCCCATACCCGGGCAATGGTCGATTCGGCGAGGTCGCCCCCGGTCAGGTTGCGGAACAGCCGACCGTCCGCAGCTGTCCCGAACTCCTTCAGGTGCTCGTGGAGGATCTGGGTGAGCTGCGGCGGGGAAGGGACCAGTCGGACCTCCTTCTCCGCCCGCTGCTTCAACTGCCGCCGATCGCGGCGCTCTCCCGAGTCGGTCCAGGACGCTCCCGCGGTTGGGGCGGTCCGCGACAACAGCAGTTCTCCCCAGCCTTGCTCCGGAAGTTGAAGGTCCGGCTTGCTCAGCATCGCGGCCTCCTCCGGCCGCAGTGCCGCGTAGTACATAACCGCGAAGAACGCCTTCAGCCGCGGGCCAGACGATCGGCGTGGCTGGTCCTCGACCCATTGCGCGGCCACCCCGTTCAACAGCCGCTTCGCCTGGCTCTTGTTGATGACCACTCGCTTGTCGATAGCCCGTACGGTCTTCGGAGCAGTCCATTTCACCTCGTGCAGATTGTTGGCCGATAGGGCCTTCAACTCCACCGCGTAGTCGAGTGCGTTGTACAGGACGGCACGCTTCCGCGTGACCGTCTTGGCCGCAGCCTGCTTACCGTCAAGTTTCTTGGACAGCATGTCGAGCGCCTGCCGGAGCATCGCCACATCCTCCAACCGGGCCACCGGCAAGGTGTTTGACGCCATCCATTTTAAGGCACGCTCAATCTCCAACGGCTGGACGGCGTCACGATTCTTGGTGTTGAATGCCCACCCAGTAAGCGCCCGCCGAAGAATTCGCGCATCCGGGTTGCCTCGATCCGTCGAGAACATCATCGGTGTGATGGTCGCCAGTGCATCCGCATTTCCTGCCCGCGATTTCGCCGCCGCACGAGGCCATTTCATGTCGATGTACTTCACGGCAAACGCGAACCACGACATCGCATTTTCCGCTCGGATCATCGACACCGGCAAGCCTTGGTCACAGTCGAACGCTTCACCTCTTCTTGCTGCCGCGACAAGGTCCGAACGGAAGCTGTCCGCGAGTGGCTCAGTTACGAAAAGCTCCGTGAACTTCCTGCCGTTAACCAACCAGGCGACACGGTAATTCGTTTTCGTCGCGCGTTCACGCTTCTCAATCTTCCAGAACTTGACGTCGAAAGTCGTAGACACTAGGCGGCCTCCTCGCGCGCGGCAAGCCACCGTTCGAACTCCGCACGACGGATCCGAAGCTCTCTGTTCGGTAGCTTGATGCAGCGGGGCGCACGCCTCTTCGCGCGCCACTCGTAGAAGGTGCGGGGAGAGATGTCCATCTCGGTACAGAACTGATCAACGGTGAGGTAGCCGTTGGTCTTCACGTCGTGCTCCGTTCTGGTTCGTCAGCAGCGACGCCGTACGCCAGCGGTTGAGGGCCGCTGGTGACGGGGCCTGGCCAGGGGTGTGGCTGGGGGGCGCACAGAAAGCACAGAAAGCACAGAATTCCGCTGGAGGTGCTATTTGTGCTGGTCAGGGACCTGCGGGGTGATCTTGGGGTGGTCGGCACAGAATTGCACAGTTTTCGCACACAATTCGGTGGTGGGGGTCTGGGCCGGGTGTGCGGTGGCTGGGGTGTGGCTGTGGGAGGTCGCTGCACCGAACCGAGCAGGTGGGGGCTGGGGAGGGTGTGGGGGTATTTGTGTGCGAATTCTGCGGATTTCTGTGCGGCCCCACCCGTGATCGTTGAGAGGGGGCGTGACCTGCGGGAACGTGCCCCGCAGGGGGTTTCTGTGCTTTCTGTGCTTTCTGTGCGGGTCACCGGGTGCCCTCCCCCTGCTCGGTGCCGCCGGCACGGCGGTAGGTGGGGTGGGTCCAGTAGGTGGGGCTGGGTGCCCGTCCGCGTTGGCCTTTGGGTCGTTCGGGTTGGGGTTGTGGGTGGATGTGGCCGTGGTCGGTGAGGAGTTCGAGCGCGGTGTCGAGGTCGTTGACTTTCTGGACGGTGGTGTTGCGGACCGCTTTGAACGCGTCTCGTTTGCTGAACCGGGCAGGTCCGGTGCGGGTGAGCCAGTCTTGGAGTCGGCGGGCGGTGTCGAGGTCGGTGTCGGCGCCGATCTGGTCGAAGACGTGCAGGGCGTGGGCGCCGTAGTAGTCGATCAGTTCCCAGGCGTGGGTGAAGGTGTCGCCGGTGATCTCGTGTTCCCATGGGTTGTCTGGGTGGATGGCGGTGTGGAGGAGTCCGGCGAGTCGAGCGGTTTGGCCGGCGGCTTTGCCGCCCCAGTCGCCGATGTGTGCCCAGGCCCCGCCGTGCGGGTTGAGTCTGGTTTCCAGGTCGTCTTGGAGTTCGGCCATCAGGTCGTCGGCGTGTTCGGCGAACACGAACCGAGCAGGGTCCTCCGCCCACCCGTGCAGGGTGTGGGCGATGGTGTGCAACCGGGAGTTGTAGGCGTCCGCGACGTGGTCGGGGACGGGGTGGGGGCGGGCTTTGCGGTGACCGACCAGGCTCACTGGTTGGGAGTAGAGGATGCGGGCGAGGAACCCCGAGCCGCGGAGCATGGCGGTGTTGCCGAGGTCGTCGATCACGGCGGGTTGGATGGTGAGCCCGAGGGTGAGGGCGGGGTGTTCGACCAGTTCGCTGGGCCGGTTGGTGCGGTCCACGCGTAGTTGGGTGCCGGTGTAGCCCTTGAGGAACACGTTGGTGTTGCTGCTCCCCGAGTAGCGGCCGGCGATGATCGCGAAGATCCCACCCTCATCCGACAGGACCGCGAGCCGGCCGCCTTGTTCGGCGAGCACGGTGCCGACCTTTTCGGGGGTGATGTCGTCGACCACGAGTTTGGGTTCGACCGGGATGTCGATCGCCGCGGCGGACAGCGCGGCTTCCACAGCGTCAGCGATGGCGGCGTCCCGATCTTTGTCGTCGGCGATCTTGTCGAGGGTGGCGGCGGTCTTCTCCGCGCGTTCGCTGGCGGCTTCGGCCGCGCGGCGCCGGACCCGGGCGGCTTCGATGCTCTCCTTGGCCTCCTCCCGCAACGCCTTCTCCAGCGCGTAGATCGGACGGACCATCGCGGTGAACACCGGCGACTTCCGCGCGGACGGTTCCATCACCACGACCGTGTACAGGTTGACCGGCTCCACCCAGCCCGGCCGAACCTGCACCACCGCCCGACCACCCGCAGCTGTCGACAACGCGGCCAGCGCGACGCACCCGGCGAGATCGGGCGGGGTCTGGGTAGCTTCGGCGACCGCGGCGACCTGGTCGGCCACCCAGCCCGGCAGCGCGGCCACCGGGAACGGCGGCAGCGACTGGGCAGCGGACAGCGGCAGCGGCAGCTCCCACCCGGCATCTCCCACCCCGTCCCGTGCCGTGTCCGGGCCGGGCACCGAGTACAGCGACCGAGCAGGCTCGCTCATGCCACACCACCGTGTGCGGCACCGGTGATGGCTGCGGGTGTGGTTGTGCTGTCCACAGTGGTGTCTATGGTGGTGTCCACTTTCGGGCCTTTCGTTGTGCGGGCACGGGTGGGGACCAGGGCCTTTGGGTTGGGGCGCGGGAGTCTCACCCGCGCCCCGGCGGTAGCGGGTCGCGAACCGAGCAGGGTGCGGTCAGGTGGGCTTTGATCGGCCCATGTCTTCCAGGGCCTGGACGGCGCGTTGGACGGCGTCGTCGATCTGGAACTTGCCGGCGTCGCCCTGGGACTCGTGGCGGGTGTTGCGTAGCCACTCCACTTCTTGCCTGAGTCGTACGGGCTTGCCGGCAGCGAGGTCGTCGGCGAGTGCGCGGATCTTGGTGAGTTCCTTCGGGTCGGCCCGTGCGAGCGGCACCTCGTTGAGGTCCGCAGCCAGTCGCCGCAGTGGCGCCGGGGTGTCCTTCGGCAACTCGGGTGGGGGTGCGGGCGGGGCGTCGATCCGTTGCAGAGCCATGTCCAGCCGGAACCGGGCCTGGCTGCGTTCGGGCAGCCGGTCCCGCAGTTCCTTGTAGGCGTCCACCCCCTCCTGCGGGGTCTTGCGGCCCATCCGCACGTCGGTGGCGAGCTTGCCCAGCACGTTGGCCAGTGGTTCCCCGTCCACGTCCATCCGCGCCTCCCGCGACGGCATGGCCTTCAGCGCACTGCCGATCTCGCCGTCGTCGTGGTACGCGATCGGCGTGTCCGGGCCGGGGAACGTGCCCCACTCGTTGGGCAGCAACGGCTTGTCCGAGGGCCACCCGGACACCGGCGGCTTCGGCTCCGTCTCCTCCGGCCGTTCCTCCTCAGGCTCCGGCGCGGGTGCCTGCTCGGTTGGCGGGTCGACTGGTGCGAGGTCGTCCTGACCGGGTTCCGGCGCCGGTGCTTCGGCCGGGTCCTCGTCTGGGCGGAAGGTGGCGTCCGGCGGCAGTAGCGGTTCCTCCGGCACTGGCGCCAGCAGTCTGGCGCGTGCCTGCCCGGGGGACTTGCTTCCACGGCCTCCCATCACCGACCACCCCCACCGGTGTTCGTGTGGCGCGTGGGTTTGCGGGTGTCCCAGCGGGACGGGTAGCAGCGCACCTCGGTGCCCTCCGGCAGCCCGGCGGTGACCTGCTCGGTTGGGGGTGTGCCGTACACCAGCACCGTGGCTGGCCGTATCCGGCGGACCATCTCGCCGAACCCGGCCGTGAACAACACCCGCGCATCGGGGTCGCGTTGGGTGCCCACTGTGGACACCGCGACCACGGAACCGCGAGTGATCCCGGCGAACGCGAACGCGTAGGACTGTTCAGTGGACCAGGAGATGGTGGGCACCACCTGCACGCCGTGGGTGAGTAGCCAGGCGCCGCACCAGCGGGACCGGTAGGTCTGCCACATCTGCATCACCAGCGGCATGTCCGTCCACAGCGAGAAGTCCGGAGTGAGCGCGGCACCGACCGACCGGCAGCGGGACAGGCCCCGTTCGGGCTTGCTCCAGACGGTCTCGAACCGGTAGTCGTCCAGGAAGAAATGCACCGCCGCCACCGGATCGGCCGGTGTGCCGTCCGGTGTGGACTGACGCGCCACGGCGGCGCACTCGGTGCGGGAGTTGTAGGCCACCAACCGAGCAGGCACCAACGACGCGGCCGGCAAGGTGGGGATGCCCCACACGTTGTCCGACGGGTAGAGGGCGCGGGTGTTGAGCCGGTCCCAGTTGCCGGGCATCTCGCGCCAGCGGTGACTGGTCCTGGTGCCCCCCAACTCCAACACAGGTTCAAGCACGGGTTCAAGCACAGGCGCGAACCGAGCAGGACCGCTGTCCGGGTTGTCGGGTCTGGTGGTGGCGGGTGGGGCGGTCATGCGACCCTCCTGTGTGGAACGGTGGGGGTGGTCCAGGAAGCGGTGGCCTCTGCGCGGATCTGTTCAGGTGTCCCACCCCGGCCGCAGCCGGGGCAGTGGGTGTCGGTGAACCCGTGTTCGGCCCCGCAGCGCACGCACACGGCCTGAGAACGGCGGCGGACCAGGTCGGCGTGGCTGGGGCAGTGGGCGGCGTGGCGCCAGTCCTGCGCGCCGGACAGGTCCCACGACGCGGTCCGGATCCGGGCGACCACGGCGTGGTCGATCGCGGCCAGTTCACCCCGCAACCGCGACTCGATCACGGCTTGGGTGTTGTCGATCAGGTACGCCACGGCCGGGCCGACCGCGGCGGCGGTCTTGCGCGGGTCGGTGTCAGGCAGCGCCACCCAGGCCGGCGAACCCAGCGCTGGTACCGGTCCGGCAGCGGCGATGGTGGCCAGGAACCGGGCGCGCCAGCAGGACACGGCCGCCATGTCCGGGGCATGCTCAGCTCGCCAGGCACGCGCCTGTGCGAGTAGCCAGGCACGGACCGAGTCCAGAACGGTGGGATCGGGCAGTACGCGACTCATGACGACACCTCCCGCCCGCTGGCCTGCTCGGTTGCCGACGTGCCGACGTCGTCCGCGGGTGGGGGCTGCGTCCCGGCGGCCAGGGCGAGGGCGGTGAGCACGATGGGGCGGTCGAACGGTGTCCACCAGAAGATCGTGACCCGCTGGCCCGGCAGCAGTAGGTCATCGGACTTACCCGACTGGGTCAGGTCGTCGTCGGTGTCGGTGGGGCTGTGGTTCGGGGTGGTGGTCACGCGGCCACGTCCGGCCCGGTGAGTTCGGGCTGGTCGAGCACCCGTCGCACCAGTTCGTCTCGGAGGTCCATCAGGGTGGTGAACTCGCCGACGTAGCGGTGCATGTCGGTGCGCTGGCGGTCGAACACGTCGGTCAGTTCGTCGCGGGTCATCTGCTGTTGCACCAGTCCGGTGCAGTGGTCGAGTAGGTGCACCAGCTTGGGCAGCACCTTGTCGACCCCGCGGACGAACCGGGCCTCCGGCAGCTGTTGCTGCTCGTAGACGCGCAGGGTGTTCGGGAACCAGGGCAGTTGGTGGGTGAACTCGGCGGCGAGCCGGTCGACCGCCGCGGCTTCCCGCCGGGCTTTGGCGGCGCGTTCGGCGTCGGTGATCCGCAGGGTGGGGGTGTCCCCGGCGTAGACCTCGGGGGCGTCGTGCACGAGCGCGAACTGCGCCACCAGCCCGACATCGAGCTGGGGGAACCAGGTGGCGGCGAGCGCGCACGCTGCCCAGCCCAGCATCACGGTGTGGTCGGTGTCGGACTCGGGGGTGGTCTGGTCGGGGTGGTACACCGCCGTGCGGTCCACCCGCCCGAACGCGAGCGCCAGCCGCGCGAGGTCGACCAGACTGTCCGCCAACCGCGCACCGTCGGTCTTGCTGTCTACCATGAGAGTTCTCTCCACATCGGATCGGTCAGGGGTGGGGCGGTTCATGCGGCCGTCAGACATCGGGTCAGGCATCGAACAGCTCCCCCTGGATGTGGCGGCGGGCGTGCGCGGCGGCGAGCACCGAGTTGCGCCAGCGCAGCGCGTACCGCAGGCAGTTCGCGCAGTTGCGGTGTCGGGTGCAGCCCGGCAACGGTGTGCCGATCCGACGCGCGTCGATCGACCACGCGAGGCTGTCCGCTGAGGTGAGTCGGTGGCCGTGAGCGATGAGTCCGAGGGTCTTGAATCCGAACCCGTGCAGGCGGGTCACGCCCCGCTGGTGCAGCGCGGCGAGGATCCGTCCAGCCATGGAACTGGCTTGCAGCCGGCACACACTGCCCACACCCACCAAGGGCTGCTCGGTGAGGTCGACACGTCCGAGCGTCCAGTACAGGTCCACACACCGCCGATGCGCGTCCGGCCCGTCGCCCTGCACCACCGGGATGATGTTCAACTCCGGGGCCAACTCGCGGAGTCGCAGATAGTTGAGCACGGTGCGGCGTTGGTGCTCCTCGACCGTGAGGTGGGTGCCGACGAACCGTTGCCCGTTCACGATGCCGCCGTTGATGATCACCGGTTCGCACATCCAGTCCTGCGGCGCCGCCCACAACAGTTGGCCGACCTCATCCCGATACCGACGCAACCGCGCCACATAATCGCGCGGGCTGACCGTCCACTCGCCACAGCGTTGCAACTCGGTGAACCCGCCGGAGTCGACGGCGAACGGCGACACCGCACGCGGGAGGGTCTTGTAGCCGCGGAGCCGGGTGTCCGACACGAACAACGGCACCCCCGCGGTCCTGAGCCACCCGGGCTGGTGGGTGCCCAACAGGAACTGCACGGGTGTCGCCATCACACACCACCACCCGAGCAGGCCGCCCGTGCGGCGGTGACCACTGCCGGTGGCGGGGTGTACAGGCCCAACCGTCCGGGACCGGGGATCGGGTGCGGGAACGGGCGTGGGTTGGTGAGACACCAGTGCCAGGTGCTGGGTTCGGCCCACGGCGAGCATTGCCGGTCATCGGTGTGCCGGTGCACGTCGACCAGTTCGGCTACACCGAGGTAGCCGGTCGGGTGCCCGCCCTTGTCGGCTGGTAGGGCGAACTGCCGTGCGATGTCGTCGGGCCACTGGTCCCAGGACTGGCTGGCGTGGATGACCAGCAGCCCGCGGTAGCGGGTGGACCAGGTGCGGTTCTCCACATCCTTGCCGCGGTGCAGGATCAGCCCGGCCCAGGGCCGGGCCACGCTCACCGCCCGCACCGGCACGCCAGCCGCGTGGTTACGTGGTTCGGGCGTCCGCCGCGGCGTCATCGGGCCTCACCGCGCCGGGTCGGGTCGATCGCCTCACGCGTCGGGTGTGCGTGGTCGGTGCGGACCGCCTCGACCCGCACGACGTTGGGGGCGGGGCCAGCGACGTCGAGGTAAACCCTGCCGAGCACCGATGTGCCGCGGTTGGGGTGGAAGTCGCTGACCTCCTGCACGGTGAGCACCGCGGTCAACACCGGCAACACGGTGTTGATGTCGGCGCGGGTGCCCATCAACCGGATCTTCATCAATCCTCCAATTCGTCACTGTGTGTGACGGTCGGTGGGTGTGGAAGGTCGGGCGTGCACCGGGATGCGGTGCCGCCGGGGTGGGTGAGATCGGGGTTAGCGCGTGGGTTAGGAGACCGGGAGCGGGTTAGATTTCTAACCCGCTGGGTTAGATCCCGTGACTCCAGCGTCTACCTGCGGAGACTGTGCTGTGGGTTAGCGGGTGAGCGGGTTAGATCGCCGTGGCGTGGGTGCGTCAGCACCCGGTTTTGGCGGGCAGGGCGATGGTCGCGGCGAGCTAACCCGGCCCGCTGATGTCACGCCTGATCGTCGTCCAGGTCGGCGGTCGCCTGCCGCGCCAAAGCGACACGGACAGTGACCGGGTCGATGGGGTATTTGTTCTTGCTGGTCGGGACCTTGACGCCGCGGGCGGAGAGTTCGGCGACCAGCTTCGGGACGGTGAGGTCGCGGTAGGGCCGCCAGTTGGGGGCGAGGGTGCGCAGCGCGCCGATGACCTCCCCGGCCGGCACCGGGTCGTTGTCCAGGACGTCGTCGAGGTCTTCGAGCAGGTCACGGCTGGTTTCGATGGCCAGGACCGGTCGCCTGCCGGCGAGCGGGGTGGCGGGGTCGAGCAGGTCCATGGCGCGGTCGATGATCTCGGTGGCGGCGTCGTAGCCGGTGTCGTCGTTGACCTCGATGAAGAACGTGCGCACGATCTCGTACAGCTCTTCGGTCAGGCCGGTGGTGACCATGGTGCCCCGGTCCACGTTGAACCGCAGTTCGGTGGCCCGGATCCCCGCCGCGAACGACCCGGCACCGAGGAACCCGTCGTTGGACTGCCAGGTCTTCACGGAGAAGCAGCAGTTCACGCCGATGTTCTCCACCAGCGAGGAGGGGATGGCGTCGGCACGGGCGGACTGGGTGTCCCACACGGTGAACACACCGGTCTTCCGGCCCCGCTTCACCACCCGTATAGCCAGGTCAGCGGCGGTTTTGCCGTTCTCCTCGTCGCCGAACAGCTCGTGACACTCGGAGAACCCCACCACCAGGGGCCGCATGTCCGGGTGCTGCTGGGCGATCTGGCGGGTGAGCTTCTTCGCCCCCAACTCCGCGAGCCGGGTCTCCCGCCGCTCGACTTCGGCGAGCAGGTCGTGGAGGTGCTCGGTGGCGAGTGCGGCGTGTACGGGGTCCGCGCCCTTGTGGTAGCGGGACAGGCGCCGTTCGTAGGCGTCGAAATCGCCGTTACCTGCGAAAACATGCACCCGCAGCTCCGCGAGCGGGTCCAGCGCCGCACCGGCGAACACCACCCGCACCGCGTTGGACTTGCCCTGTCCGGGCCGCCCACCGAACCCGGTGTTGCTGCCGTTGATCGGCATCAACACCACGTCACCGCGCTGGGTGATGCCGATCGGCACGCCCTCGAACACGTCCGCCGTACCGTCATGCAGCAGCGGATACTCCGGGGTGGGCTTGTTCATGATCCCAGCGTCGGCGACATACAGGTTCACGCACCCGGCCCGGCCACCCTTCTCCTGCCCGTAATCGGACGGCCAGACCTCCATGGTGATGCGCCGCAGATTCACCGCGAGCACCTCACGCTTGTCCGCGACCATGGACGGCGTCACCCCGTCCGGCAGGTCGAAGATCGCGCGGTAGCCCTTGAACGCCCCCGTTCCCTCCCGCGTCGGGGTCAGCTCGAACCGCGGCATCCAGCCGTCCTTGAACGCCTTGTTCAGGGCCGGGATGTTCAGGTGCCGCAACGCACGCACGATGCCGTCCGCGGTGACCAGCGTGGACATCTCGTCCTGTGTCGTGGTGGACGCCGCGACCCATGCCGGGGTGGTGGCCTTGGTGCGGCCGATGTGCCACAACACCAGCACCAGGATCCACGGCGCGGCCAGCACGAACGGTCCCCACGCGATCGTGAGCGCCCACGCGGTCCACTCGATCAAATCCAGGGTGGCCTGGATCGGGCCGAGGATCCGGGATGCGTCCTGGGACGCTATCGCCAGCAGCACACCCAGCGTGAGCAGGATCCCGAACACCGTGATCCCGAAGATCCCGATGGCTTTCGCGAGGTCCCCCGGCGCCTGCAACCAGTCCATCCGCCGGTCATGCCGGCGTTGGCGGGCCTGTTCGGCTCGGGATTCCCATTCCTGCAACAACTCCTGGTTCCCCGCGGCCTCCGCGCTGCGCAGTTGCCGCTCGTAGCGGGAGTTCGTCTTGGTCTCCCACACCCGCCGCCCCACCACACCCGCGCCTTGCAGCACGTAGAGGGTGTTACGGGCCACGAACTTTGTGGTCGTCTTCGTCCGCGGGTGGGTGACCGCCCTCCGGGCCGCGGTCGCCGCGACCACCACGTCACGGCGATAACCGCGGTAACGCTCCAGCGCCTTCCGTCGCTGCACCGACCGGTACTCCTCATCGGACACCAACTCGGCATCCCACACCGCAGCCGGTTCGAGGCTGCTCGGTTCGCGTCGGGTCACCTCCCGACCCTCACCATCACCTACCGCGGGACCGTCCACGGCGGCGTCGTCCACGGGCGGTGTGGGTTGCTGGTCGTTCATCGCGCACCTCCGTTCAGGGACAGGGACCGGTCGGTGTCCACCGAGACGTCCCCCGACTCATCCACGGACTCGTCCGCGGGACCGTCCGCTCCCGGTCCAGGGACACGGTTCGTGGACCCACCAACGGCACGGTCCGTGGACGTGTCAGTGGTGGTGCTGGACGGGTCGGCGGACAGGGCGTCCGCGATCACATACGACATGGAGCGGGAGATCCCGGGGACCGCGGCCTGCACCCATCGCGCGGTCACCGTCACCGGCCCGCTGTCGGCCAGCGCCGCCCGTGCCCGCGCCAGGTACTCCTCCCGCGTCGGCCGGCCGCCCTTGCCTTTGCTCGCTGCCGGGGTCCGCGGCTCGCGGGTCGTCGATGTCCGGGGGCGGGTCCGCGCCGGGGCGGGTCCGGCAGACGAGGTGGGACGCGTCGTGCCCGCCGGCGGAACCGACGCGTCGTCTGCGGCCGTGTGCGACGGGTCCACCCTCGGGTGTGCGCCGGTGGTGTGCCAAGGTGAGGGCAAGGCCAGTTCCCCCAGTTCGCTGGCGTGCCGGGCGGTCGCGAGGTCGGCCAGCAGCCGTGCCCGCGCCGCCACGTCGTGGGAGACGTTCCCCGCGCGCAGTGCCCGCGCCAACCGGGCCTGCCGGAACAGGGTCCACCGGCCCGCCAACGCCAGCCGGGCCGCACGCGCCACCGCACGATCCCGGGTGCGGGCCAGGGCATCGCGGGTGTCGTCGGCCAACCCGACGCGGGACAGCAGTCGTTCCCGCATTTCTCGCCCGACCCGCGCCCACGTACCGGTCCGGTGCAGCCCTGCCCGCTTCTCGATCCCCAACGCGCGGTCCAGCATGACCAGACCCAACATCGGACCCAACGCCACCCGCGCGAGCCCGTCCGCGAACCCGGACAGCTGCCAGGCCATGTAGCCGGCCAGCCCGCACAACAACCACGCGATCAACCGCGGCGCCCCGGGCCGGCCGTCTCGAATCACGTTGGCGCGCATGCCATACCCACACGCCACCAGAGCAACCTCCAGCACAGCGAACATCACGATCCGCTCCAACTGGACCGGCAGCCCCAGCAACTCGACGGTGTCGGTGATGTGCAGGACATCGCCGAAGAACCGCCAACTCGTGTCGATCGACACCAGCATCGACAGGAACGCCGCGACATAGAAGCCCTTCACACCCACCGGCGCACCCCGCCGCCCCGACACCGGGGTTGACGGGGCCATGTGCCCGTCCCGTGCCTGCTCGGTCGGTGCCGGTGACAGGTCGCGCTCCGCACGCCACCCGTCGACCACCGTGGCCACCACCGCCTCGTGCGGGGTCACGTGGTACCGCGCCAGCCAAACCCGCACCACCTCCGGGGTGGGGTTGGGCTGGTTGTGCTCACACGCATACCGGATCTTGCCGACCAGCGTGTGAATACCGGACAACGCGACCAGATGCACCGGATCCGGCGCCTGCGCAACCGGCTGATACGTCACCGCACTCATCCCGCCACCTCCCCCGACCCCGACCCCGTCTCCGACCCCGTCTCCGAACGGGCCGCTGGTGACTCCGGGCCGGTGCCGGCAGGCAGCGCCGGCCCGGTCTTGACCGCGGCCTGCTGCTGCGCGTCCCGCACCGCGTGGACGAGCCAGCCCACACCCACCAGGCCGGACAGCAGCCCGAACCACGGCGACACCGCGACCGCGAACCCGGCAGGCACCAACACCCCACCCAGTTCCGGCAGGTGCCACCCGACCCACGAGATCACCCGGTCGGTGCGGGTCGGCTCGCCAGGCACCAACACCCGGAACCCATCCTCGGTCCGCACATAATGCGTCCGCACGGTCTTCCCGGCCGTCTTGCCGTTCTTGCTCGTGGTGTTGCTTGTGGTGTAGCTCATCGCATGCCCTCCCCACCAGCACCCGCGGTGCCAGACCGAACCCCAGACGCTCCGTTGTCACTCACTGCCGCGGTGATCGCGTGGTCCACACGCGACATCGCCGCCTCCAACAACCGGGCCAGCAACAGCAGCGGCATACGGGTCAGGTGCAGCGCCACGAACACCAGCAACGCCACCACGAACCCGAGCAGCTTGACCGTGCCGAACCGCGCCAGCACCTCCCACGCACTCACGCCCCCACCTCCGGTGCGCCCGGGATCCAGGTGAGCGCCGGTACCGCCCCCGGTGTCCCGTCGGGGACGGAGGAGAACCACACGTCACCGTCAGGGCCGTCCGGCCCGTCCGGCCAGCTCGGCAGCGCCCACCACCGGCGCGGGGAGCCGGTGAGCATCGCGGTGGTCTGGGCGCTCGTCAGGTCCAGGTTGCGGGCCAGGAACGTGGCGGCGTGCTGCCGGGCGGTGTCGACGTCATGGGTGCCGGTGACGTGCAGCTCACCGTTGTCCTCTTCCGGGGTCCACGCGGACGGTCTCGACCACCAGTAGTAGGTCATCGGGTCACCTCGGTCGTCTCGGTCGTCTCGGGTTGGTCGGGGAACTGGGTCCAGGTCTGCCCGTCCAGGACACGACCAGCGGCGCCTTTGCCAACCCGCACCATCGGGCACCCGCCAGGGTCCAGTTCGCGGTAGGCGACCGGCCGGGACGGTCGGTCGGCGGTGCTGGCCGGGCGCCACTGGCCCCACTGCTTGAACAGGAACGCCACCCGCGCCGCGGCGCACTGGTCACGCAGGTCCCGCACCCACTCCGGGTGCATCGGCCGCGCGCCGTGCCCGGACTCGCCACCGGCGATCACCCAGTCCAACAGCCGACCGGGCGCTACCTGGTCGTACCGCACCCTGCGCGGCTGCCGTCCCAGGGACCACTGGCGGACCGGGCCGTCCGGGTCGTCGACCACCCGGCGCACGAGTCCGCAGTAGTCGCACTCCCACACGGCCGGCACCGTGGTGGCAGACAGCGCGGGATGGTGCTCACACACCAGCCACGGCGTCAGATCGATCGGACCAAGCAGGGGTTCGCAGGACACGAACCGCACCGCCGCCGGTGTCTCCACCAGAGCGGGCACCCGCACATCAGCTCGCTTCTGGTCCTCACAGGACACACCGAGCCACACGTTCGGCAACGGCCATGGACCGTCTTCCACCGCCCGGCAGTCCAGCCCCATGGCATGCGCCTGGGAGGACACCCAAGCGCGGAAGTGCCGCCCGGGTTCGTGTCGGTGGTTCCGATCGCAGCGGCACTGGCTGCGCAACACGCTGCGCATCCGACCATGCCGCTTGGTCAGAATCTGGTAGGTGTGCTGCGGTGTCGACGCCATCACCGCGAACACGCGCGCGATGAACTCGTCCGGCACATCCTTGTGGAACAAGTCCGACATGGAGTTGACGAAGACCTTGCGTGGTCGACGCCACCGCAGCGGCTGGTCCAGCCGTTCCGGGCGTAGCTGCACGTCGAACCCGCGCTCGAAGTGATGCCCCGGCACACCGCGGAACCGTTCGGCGAACGTGCGGGCGTAGCAGTGGTCACAACCCGGCGAGACCTCGGTGCAGCCGGTGACCGGGTTCCACGTCGCGTCGGTCCACTCGATACTCGTGTGGTCAGCCACAGCCGCCACCACCCAGCCGCACACCGGAGTGCAGACAGATCACCGCGGCGAGACCCGCCACGGCGGTAGCCTCGAACACCGACACCGCGACCCACAGTCCTACCGAGTCCGCGCTCGTCCAGTACGCGGCCAGCGCGGCGGTCGGCACGAAGGTGTAGAGGGCCAGATCGGCGATCAGTTGACACCACATACGCAACTGCCGGCGGGTGTCGGGCGCGTTGTGCGCGGTCTCCCACCCCCACACCGGTGCACCCACCACCGCGCTCACCCGGGGTGCGAGGTCTTCGCGGATGTACTGGCCGATGCGGGTGATCTTCAGGTCGTTCTGGATACGGGTCCAGCCCAACACCACCACCACGACCGGCAACGCCAACCACAACACCGGCGACGCGGCCGGCCCGGTGAACCGGCCCGCAGCGAGGACCAGACCGATTCCCGCCCACGTCGCGTACCCCAGGTTGTCGCGGATGGTCATCCGGGTGCGCTGCTCGTCCTTGAGTTCGGTGTACTCGGCGCGGTGCAGGTCCACCACCACGCCAGCGGCGAGGTGAGCGTTTCGTGGGGCGGTCACTGGGAACCACCACCGGTCGAGAGCCGGGCCGCGTGGGCGTGCGCCTGATCGGCCCACCCCTGGTAGGTGTCGCGTTCGGACGGTGCGCTCTCATCGGCGATACGGTGCAACACCGTGGCCTTCCGCTCGTACCAATCGGCCACCAACCGAGCAGGCGCACCCGCACCCGGACGAGTCGACGCCAAAGCGGTGATCGCGACCAGCGTGGATGTCGCGGGGGCCATCACCGGTCACCGACCCGCGCCGCGACGATCAGGCACAGCGTGCAGGTCACCCCGTCACCCGACCGGAACCTCAGCCCCGTACCCGACACGCCACACAACGCCCGCCGCCGGTTACGGACACCCTGGGCACGCGCGTGGGCCACCTTCGGGTTGCGTCCCATCACGCACCCCGCTCCGCCAGCAGCGCCGCTGCTGAGCCGTCCACCCGCTGCGGCGGCACATCCCGGTCGGCGCGGGCCTCGTCCAGCTGACCAATCAACTCGGTGATCGCGTCGTTCGCGGCGTCCTGCTCCGCGGCCAACTGCTCCCGCAACGCGGTGTTCTCCGCACGGGCCTCATCGAGCAGAGCCACCAGAGCCACCAGCTCCGTGGTGTCGGCGAGCCGGCGCCCGGTTGAGGGGCGGGTGTCTACCATGAGGGTCTCTCCACTTCCGCTGTTGTGGTGGTGGTTGGGAACCCCGACCCGGTGGGAGTTGCTGCCAGGCGTCACCACCGGGCCGGGGGTGCTCAGGAATCGGGCGGTCATACCGCCACCCCGTACTGCTGGTCCAGCACAGCGAGCAGCGCCGCAGCCTCGACCTGGACCTGTCCGCCCGGCGAGACCGGGATGCCGAGCGCGGCGCCGTACTCGTAGGCCTGCCGGTGGGTGATGTACTTGTCCAGCCGGGCCTCGACACCGTTCAGGTCCAGCACCGCGGCGATCTCGCCGGAGCTGGACAGGTCGATCACCACCGGCACACCGAACGCGTCCGCCCACAGGCACACCTGCCGCACTTCCGCGTTCTTGTGGAAGTCGTAGCGCGGGCTGAGGTAGACCCGCCCCCACTGGGACACGCCGATGGACCCCAGCGCGGGCAGGTGGTCATAGCCGGACAGCGCGTCGATGACGTGCGCCGCCAGGCGGGTCAGGTCGCCGGTGGTGGTGATGTTGTCGGTCATGAGGCTGCCCATGACTGTCCTTTCAGGAGTATTTCTCGGTGTTGTTGCTTCACGCGGCCTGGTGGCCGGTGGCTTCGAGTTGGTTGACGGGGTTGTCCGGGCAGGTGGCCCAACAGGCTTCGCACCGGCGGCCCCACTCGCGGGGCGTGACGTAGAAGGCGTCCCGGCCGCACTCCGAGCAGATCCGGCGGGCCAGGTTGGCTTTCGCGAGCGCGGTCTGTTGGGCCGGTGTCGCCGTGCGTTTCGGTGCCGCACCGGAGATCAGGAACAGTTCGGCGAACACCTGCCGGTGGGCCGGGCGGTACCGGAAGTACAGGTAGGCCACCGGTTCCTGGCCGTTGGGGCGCAGCCCCATCTCCCGCAGCTGCCCGCGGGTCGCGAGCTTGTCCTTCGGCGCCAGGCCCCAGGACAGCAACGGCAGACCCTGGTATGTGCCACGGGTGGGTTCCGTCCAGTCCGACCACGGCACGGTCGCGAACACCCACGGATACTGACGGCGGCCCATCACCCACCGCCCCGGCAGTCGGCGGCGAACACGTGGGACCCGGCCTGCCGCAGTTGCTTCTCCGCAACGACCGCGGCGAACCGCAGGTGTTCGAGGGCGTCCTGGTCGGTGACGCCGCGCAGGGCGTAGGTGGCCTGCACCGCAGCCTCAGCCGAATCGCCCAGCTCCGGGAGCAGGATGCAGACCGTGGCCAGCGGTGCCGTGATAGCCGATCGGGTGATGTGCGTCGCCTCACGCGCCGCAAACACCGTGTCGTCGTCGGCGCCGGACAGTCGCAGGTCTTCCAGCGTCCACATGGTCCGGCGATGGTCGGCTACCGCGGCCAGCAGCGCAGTCACCGCGGCCAGTGCCTCCGCGCGCCGGTCAGCAGCGCGGGTCTCTCGCCGCGCGGTACGCCCCAGCCGGGCCTGCACCACACCGGTCAGCAGACCGCCCAACAACGTGCCCAACACCGCGATACAGCTGGCCCACAACGCGAACCCGCCGCCGGTCATCACGCCACCTGCCCTGCCGGCTGGCGACGCAGTGCGGTGCGCTGCCGGTCGCTCGTGGCGCCCCACACCCCGAACCGCTCACCGTGGGCCAGCGCGTAGGCCAGGCACTCGGCCGCCACCGGGCAGGCCTGGCACACCCGCTTAGCTGGCCCGGTCGGCTCACCCTTGACCGGGAAGAACGCGTCCGGGTCCGTCTGAGCACACAGCGCGTCCCGCATCCACCTGGTCACGGCGGTGTCACCCAGGTCCAAGCGGTCCCACACCGACCCGCTGGCCAGCCGCCGGGGCTGCCGACGCCGGATCACGCCACCTCACCACCCACAGCTGCCCGCAGCAGCGCCTCAGCCGGCACCACCCGCGGCAACGACCGCAACACCCCACGACCCGCCCGACGCGCCGACCGAAACGCACGCCGCTGATCAGTGAAGTCATGCGTCAACCGCACCAACACCGACCGCTCGGTCTCCACCAACTCCCGCTCCACAGCCTCGATCAACCGATCAACCTCGGCCATCTCCGACGCCACGTCTTCGTCCCGCTGAACAGCGGAAACGTCCGGGTCAAGGCTGCACAAGCACGCCTCGCGGACCTCCCGGTCAGCGATCCGTCTGATCTGTGTAGACACCGCGTCGCTCCGATCATCTGACTTAAGGCAGTTGCAGTGAGTGCGACAGTAGATAAGGCAGATAGCTTCTGTCAATCCCTGCCTTAAGACAGCGCTAGACTTGCCTGAGCCGGGCAATGACGGAGGCCATGCATGAGGCTTGACCGCAACCAGGTCGCGGCCGAACTACGCAAGCGGATCGCAGACGACACATACACGGTAGGCAGCCGGCTTCCGGGCTACCGGAAGCTTGCCGACGAGATCGGTGCGGCTCCGAATACCGTGGGCGAGGCTATGCGTCTGCTTGCCGCAGAAGGCCTGGTAGAGATCGTGGACAAGAGTGGTAGCCGGGTGCGTCCCCAGACGAGGCCTGAACCAGCCTCGGACCGCATTGCTGCTGCTCGCGAGGAACTCCGCGAGGTCCAAGCAGAACTTCGAGACGCCCGTGACAATCTCGACGCACTGGAGGCTCGAGTCGCTGGCGCTCTCGCCAACCTCGTGGACTAGCTTCCGACGCTCCTAAGGAACGTCACGAGGCCATCCACCAAGCTGCCCGCTGCGGCCCAGGCTGCCTTCACTCCGCTGGCTGCGTCAGCGGGGTACCGCACCACGAGCACCAGTACAGCAACGAGCAGGGCACTGCCGATGACCTTTCGCAATATGCCGCCACCCTGCTTGAGCTGGGGGAACGTCTGCTTCGCCATAGCTTCCTCCATCGGCTGTTCGTCGCCCCGCTCACGGTGACCGTGTCGTTGGGGCCTGCCGGGCTTCCGGTGCTGCCACAAAGATGCAGCTCACGAGGGTTGCTTCGCGCTACCACGAAGGTTGCATCCGCGGCTTCTCTGTCGCGCGATGTCTCATCTGTGTCTCGCATGCGTGCTACGTTTCTCGCGGGCTGGCAGGGCATGGGGAGGTATAGATGTCAGATCAGCACGTCAGGCTTAAGGACGCGCTGCGTGCTCGTCGATGGACCGTCTACCGAACCTTCTGCCGCGAATACGACAAGGCAGCGAAGGTGGTCGATCCGACGCTTGTCGGTACCTATCCGAGCCGAGCGCAGCTTCATCGCTGGATGCGAGGCGATATCAAGAAGCTGCCCTATCCCGATCACTGTCGAGTCCTGGAGCAGATGTTTCAGGACTGGACAGCAGAGCAACTCTTTGAACCCTGCGGGCCTGGATGTCCCCAAAATGCGCCCGACTCGGAGGACACGTTCACTGAAGGGCTCACGCGGAGTATCCAAGACGGCCTCGCCAACCCCGCTGCGGCAAGTAGCTCGTGGACCAGTTTCTCACCTGGCCCGGGACGACCGATGGCCACACGAGCATCTGTGGACCTCAGCGACATGTCACTCTCCGAACTTATGGCCCATAAGTTAGCCGATATCGGCCATATTTATCGCATCCCACCGGATGAACTTCGGGAACTAGCCGCACTCGCCGGCAATCTTGTTGACCTCAGCTTAGCGATTGATCTACGTATTGAACAGGACGGTCTTTGCTCGGTAACGTATCGCTATCACCTCCTAAACCTCACAGATCAACCAGTGAATCGCGCTCCACGCGATCTATGGTTCCAGCACAGCCGTGGACGACTGGAACTCGTGGCGTTGCGCGAGGGACCAACGAAGAACGCTATTCAACGCCTTCACACAGCTGACAATGTCGCGAAGTTCGCTTGTCAACTTTCGCCCGCTATTGCCCCAGGCGAGTCAGCCACCTTCGGCTATGTATGCTCCGGCGCAGAGTTCCAGAGAGACTTCTACTGGCGACAGGCGTTCGCTCGACATACCCGGCAGTACACGTTGCGGGTACGACATCATGACCTCGGTGAGCTTGCAGGAATAACGGCAACCGAAGAGCTAACCGACGGCACTGAGAGCCTCGCACAGAAGTCCGTCGTTTGGGATTACGATGGCGATGACGTGCTCATAACCTTCACCCGCGACTATCTTCAGCCGAATCAGTATGCGACTCTAAGGTGGGAACCCGCGTGAGCCTTCGGAACGACATCGAAATCACGCTCCGCTCGTGGAACCGCCACGAGATTGATCGTGGCGCACCGCCCATTGTCGACTTCGACTGTTCCCCGCCTGACAAGGAGATAGCAGCTGCGCCGAATCGCCTGGCGGTACGTTCCCGGCTTGCAGAACTGTTCACCGCAGCAACCGTTGACAACTCAACGCAACATCTGGCTCACCGTGCGTCAGCCGCAATTACCTATCTTGACGCATTGCTTGGTATAAGGACGCCAGTCCGGGCATATATCAAAGCCACACAAGGCTGTGACGCACATGGCTGGCCTGAGCCCTATATCGCTTCCGTTCGCGACACTGCCATTCAGCACTTGGCAGAACTGGACGTGCCTTGGGGACCCACTACCCTGGATGAATTGAAGGCCACCGAGGTACAGGTGGACGCAGTCGACGCAGCCGACGTCATCCAAAAATACGCTCGTGAACTAGAGTTGGACGTCCGCCATCTTGCGGACTCGGACGCACCCTTCAATCTCTCGATCGAGCACGTTGACCTTGACGCCTACTGGGCCTATTGGCTTGACGGTGCGGGTGCAAATGTTCGGATGCGAATCAATTCCCGGCGCGCGAGCTTCACGGATGTTCAGGCGCGTCAATTTGCGCTTCACGAGATTCTCGGCCACGGCCTGCAATGCGCGAGTTACGCACAAAGCTGCCAACAAGAGGATGTACCCTGGGTTAGAATCACTTCCGTACACGCCCAACAGCAGGTGTTACTGGAAGGCTTAGCTCAAGCACTCCCGTTATTCGTTTGCCCCAACGACCGACCACTGATCGCACGCGTACGGCTCACCCACTACATCGAACTCGTTCGCGCCAAGCTTCACCTCGCGATCAACGATGGTGCCAGCGTCCCCGACTGTGTAGCCATCGCGAAGATGCATGCACCGTTCTGGACCGAGGACGCCATCGGGGACATGCTTGCGGACCGCGGGGTGAACCCACTACTGCGAACCTATCTGTGGGCCTACCCAGCTGGAATCGACTGGTTCGTCAGACTCGCCGACAGGGGACCGAAAGAAACCGCACGGATGGTTATCGGCACGGCATACCGATCGCCGCTGACTCCAGATGAACTATCGACCCTATGGCCAGAGGGACCGCCAATCGGCGGCGAGACTGAGTCGACCACCAAGACACGCCCCCTCAGACACCACGCCGAAACGCCAGCAGAAGACGTCTGAGCTTCAGGTCGCCTGCCGTCACCGTTCCACGACACAAGGAGGCCATGCAGCGGGCGGCCATTTGATGGGAAGCGCTCCCCGATCACGGGAACAGAGCGCTGAGACAGGCGTAGAGCGCTTATTGACAGGATGCTGGTGTGGTACGACTACCGACATCAGCGTGTCGCCAGAAGGCAACTGAACGCGCGCCCCGCACCCCATGCCCACCCCCGCAGACGCGCGCAGATGCGTTTGTGCTGGTTAGGGCCATGTTCCTGATCGGATTCAAAACCCGTCCAGTGTGCGTTCGAATCGCACCGGGGGCACGTACAGCATCCGCACAAGAAGTACCCGCTGGCTGAGCAGGCGTCTCTTGTGCGGTGTTCATGGTGTTCGTGATCCTTTCTGCGGCTTCGGCGATGACGGGTAGCTCCGTTGCTGGAAGCCTGATGGTGATCGTTGCGTCGTCACTGTCCGCGTGCAAGCGGATGGTGAGGCTGGTGATCTCGAACAGACCCCGGAGGAGCTGCTGGGGCGCCTGGGCAAGGTTGAGCGTCAGGTAAGGCAGCGCATTCAACAGGTCGACGTCCTCGGCGGCGGGCCGGGTGGGTTCGGCCCGCTCGGCGGCGTCCAGGTCGTCTATGGCGGCGAGAGTGGTCCGGCGTTCGGTTTCCAGGGTGTTATAGGTCTCTCGCAACCCCTGGCTGAAGGGGTCGTCGGGGGCACTGTCCTGGGCTTGCCGCATGTCGTTGTTCTGTCTGCGAGAGAGGTCAGCGAGAGTGCGTTGGAGCCGCTCTCGTTCGGCCTCTCGCTGTCTCGTCTCGCGGTCATCGGTACTGGCGAGACCGGCCGCGAACAGCTCTCGCCGGTGCGGGCTGCACACTCGGTCGAGGTAGAACGCCGAGGATCTCGTCCTCTCGGATGTAGGCGGCTTTCTCGTGCCCGACGTGCTTGTTCGGCCTCCCCCGGTTGTTGGAGGCGGGGTTGCACATGTAGTACTGGGAGCCGTGGCGGTGGTTGCCATACATCCGCCGGTCACACGAGTGGAACACCATCCCCCGCAGCACGTAGGAGCGGCGGGTCTTGGGATGGGTGTTCGGGGCGTTCCCGTCACGGGAACCACGCTTGGCTTGGCGGCGGGCGGCGAGTTCGTCGTACATCCACTTCGGGATCAGCGGCTCGTGTACCGGTTCGGCGGACCACACCCACAGCATCGGGTCGTTGACCTTCCCGCCCCGGGAGCGGGTGGCGCGTTTGTTGTAGACCATGTAGCCGGTGTACTTCGGGTTCTTCAGGATCTCGTACACGCTGGTCTTGCTCCACGCACCCCGCGCCCGCGTCTCGCCGGGCGGCACCGGCGGCGGGTACTTGGTGAGGTCGGCGTTGAGACGGTCGGCGATGGTGCCGTAGCCGAGGTTCTCGTGGTAACGCCACAACGCGATCTGCGTAACCGTCTCCCCACGCGCCCCGTCCGGCTCCAGCCGGGACTTGGTGTGGCCCTTGTCGGCCTTCACCGAGTTCGGGTGCCGGTACACCTTCGCCTTGTAGCCGTGTGGGGGTTTGCCGATGTTGAACCCGTCCCGGGTGTGCGCGCACAGCCCGCCCCAGGACTGCTCACCGGTGTTGACCGCCTCATACTCGGCCACCGACCGGTTGATCCCCCGCAGCAGGATCCTCTGCGCCTGCGACCCGTCCAGGGTGATCGGCTCATTCGCGGCGAACAACGGCACATCCGCCCGTTCCAGATCCCGCTCGATCGACAGCCCCTCGAAGGCGCGGCGGGCGACAATGGAAATGCTCTCGCAGATCACCACGTCGAACCGCCGCTTCCGCTGCCCAGCCTCAGCCAGCAGGTCACCGATCCCACCGTCACGCGGAAGGGGGATGTTGAACCGCCCGTAGCCGGTCTTGCGACCCCGCTGGTCCAGTTCCATGCGGCCGGACTCGACGTCGTAGAAGTACGCGACGATCATCCACGCCTTCGGCAACACGTCCTTGACGTTGTGGACCTGCCGCAACACCGACTGCCGTGGATCCTGCAAATCCTCGGTCGAGGTGCGGCACAACACCGCGACCCGCACCTCACCAGCCAACAACTGCCCCAGCACCGCACCGCGCATCCCCAACGGCGACACGGCATAGTCGGACAACCCCGACGGACCCGAACTTTCGTGTGACACCTGTTGGAGTGATTCCGGGTGCGGCCC
This sequence comes from Actinophytocola sp., assembly GCF_035634895.1. Taxonomy (GTDB): domain Bacteria; phylum Actinomycetota; class Actinomycetes; order Mycobacteriales; family Pseudonocardiaceae; genus Actinophytocola. Next base: position 35,976 of record NZ_DASQCC010000153.1, read on the forward strand.
CAGCCGGGCTGGGTCAGCGTTTGTGATGCCCTGTCACTCGAGGCAGGGCATCAGAAACGGGAGGTTGTTCGATGGCTCGCAAGATCCATTCGATGCTGCGTGCGGCAGCGTTCGGCGCCGCAGGGGTACTGGCCACCTTGTGCGTGGCGGGCACTGCGACAGCCCAGACTGGCGCTGACGTGTCCCCATTGCCGGCCACCTCACCAGCACCGACAGTAAGCATCCTGACCTTCGCCGAGAAATGTCTCGACGTGTGGGGTGCAAGTAGCGCTGACAGCACGCCGATCATCCAGTACCGCTGCCACGGCGGCGCCAACCAACACTTCCGTGTTCGCGGCGTCGGCTACGGCGAGGTGGAGATTCGGACCTTCGCCGGCAAGTGCCTCGATGTGAGAGGTGCAAGTAGCGCCGACAGCACGCCGACCATCCAATACCGCTGCCACGGCGGCGCCAACCAACACTTCCGCAGCTCCTGAGCCAGGACATGCATCTCCGCTGAAGTGGTCATTCCGCGTACGTGACTGGTGTAGCCGGTGCTACTCCGGGATGTCGAACGAGCGTCGGATTCACCCCATCGTGGGACCCACTACGCGGCTGATACGCGCGGCGCGGCTCCTTCCTTTTAGTTCAGCCGCGCCGCGGCCCCTGACGCTGACGGCGTCCAGCCGGAAAGCCAGCCACTTTCTGGCCTTCCTCACCCTCGCTGCTGCCCTCACCTAATACAAGAAAACTCCGCAAAGCTGCCACGTGAGACACGGTCTTAAGCCGAAAGTACGCGTCCCATCGCGACGCCTGCCGGTCCGTCATGACCCCCACCCCATGCACGTCGCCCCATGCACGTCGCCGGGTGCGACCTCGGACTCAGCTGTCCACTGCCACGTCCGCCGGCTCGGGAGGTGACCAGCCGCAGGTGCTTCTCGCTCCTGGACTTGAGGGGCGCGCCCAGGTCGACCTGGTGCAGCGGATGTCAACGAACGAGACCGGCCCGCCCTCGGATGGCGTGGTCAGCTCCCACCTCGAACGCCTCGCACAACGTCCGCACGGCGACCTCGACCTCGAACGAGCCACAGACCACCGAGATCCGGCCGTTCTCGATGGTCACCAGTCCCAGTCGCACTCCCCCGCGCGCCAGCACCTCACAGAAGGTCGCCGGCACGGTGGGATCGGTGCGCAGGCCCGCGCCGGTCAGCGTGAGCACGACGACGTCGTCCTCGAGGTCGACCCGCTGGAAGCCGATCCTCGTGCGGACGGCGCGGAGGGCGGTCAGCACGGGCGGGCCCGAAGACCTGGGCACGGTGATGGCGATCGTCGCGCCGTCGGCCGGGTGCTGGCTCATCAGGCCGGGCTCCACCTTCTGTTCCGCGACGATCCGGAAGACCGCCGCCGAGGCGGCGGCGTGTGGCACGCCTACGACGGTGATCTTCGCCGCCGGTGGCGACGTGTGCACACCGTGTACCACGGCTCGCTCCACGACACCTCAGCCCACGCACCACTCGAGCACCGCGCGGGCGCTGTGGAACTTGTCCTCCGCCTGGTCGAAGGCGATGCTCGCCACGCCGTCGAGCACCTCCGCGGTGACCTCCTCGCCCCGGTGCGCGGGAAGGTCGTGCATGAACACCGCACCAGGACTGGTCGCGAGCAGCTCACCGTCCACTTGGAACGGTGCGAAGACCGCCCGCCAGTCCGGATCCGGCTTCGTCGTCCCCGTGGTCTGCCAGCGGGTCGTGTAGAGGACGTCGAACGTGGGCAGGTCGGTCATGTCGTGCCGTTCTACCACCTTGGCACCGCTGCGTTTCGCCGCGATCGCGGCGGCGTGCAGGAACCTGGCGTCGATGCCGTACCCCGGCGGCGTCCGCAGGTGCAGCTCGGCGCCGGGGAACCGGGACAGCGCGAGCGCCAGCGCCGACGCCGTGTTGTTGCCCTCCCCGACGTACAGCACCCGCAGCCCACTGACGTCCCCGAACCGCCTGGTCATCGTCGTGAGGTCGGTGAGCGCCTGTGTCGGGTGCTCGTCCGCGCTCATCGCGTTCACCACCGCCATCCGCTTCTGCGCGGCGAACGCGGCCAGCTCGGCCTGGCTGCCCGCGGTGCGCGCGACCAGGCCGTCCAGCATCCCGGACAGCACTGCCGCGGTGTCCTCCACCGCCTCGCCGGTGTTCTCCTGCAGGTCGTTGGGGCCGTAGCTGACGATCTGCGCGCCGAGCCGCAGCGCGCCCGTCGAGAACGCCGTCCGCGTCCGGGTCGAGGTCTTCCTGAAGTAGATGCCGACGACCCTGCCCCGCAGCGGGGCGGCCGAGCCCGCCGACCCGGCGGAGAACTGCGCGCCGCGCTGGACCACGTGCCGCAGGTCGTTGTCGTCGAGATCACTGATCGAGAGCAGGTGTCGCACCGAAACCTCCTAGCCCGTGGCGACGAGCGCCCGGCGCAGTACGTCCAGCCCGCGCTCGTGCCGGGCCGGGTCGATCGTCAGCGGTGGCAGGACCTTGACCACCTCGTCGTCGCGGCCGCACAGTTCGACGATCAGGCCGTTGTCGAAGCAGTGCCGCTGGACGCGGTTCGCCCGCGGTCCACCGCCCGCCGCGCCGACGTCGACGCCGAGGACCATCCCCCTGCCGCGGACCGTGATCGCCGGGTCGAGGAGGCGGATCTCGTCGGCGAAGCGGTCGAGCCGCTGGCTCTCGGCCGCGAGCGCGGTGTGGAACTCGGTGCGCTGCCACAGCTCCAGCGCCGCGGTACCGGCGACGAAGGCGAGTTGGTTGCCGCGGAAGGTGCCGGCGTGCTCGCCGGGCGACCACACGTCGAGCTCCGGGTGGAACAGCGTGATCGCCAGCGGGAACCCGTAGCCGGACAAGGACTTCGACATCGTCACTATGTCCGGCACGACACCGGCGTGCTCGAAGGCGAAGAACGTGCCCGCCCGCCCGCAGCCGGCCTGGATCTCGTCGCAGATCAGCAGCACGCTGTGGCGGTGGGTCAGCTCCCGCAGCGCCCGCAGCCACTCGCGGGACGCCGGGTAGACGCCGCCCTCCATCTGCAACGGTTCGACGATCACCGCCGCCGGGAGGTCCATCCCGGACGACTGGTCGGTGAACATCCGTTCCAGGTAGCCGATCGAGTCGAACGGCCCGTGTGGACCGTCCTCGTAGGGCACGAACGTCACGCCGGCCACCCCGCCGCCCGCGGCCCGCGCCTTCCTGCTGCCCGTGACGGCGAGCGAGCCGAGGGACATGCCGTGGTACGCGCCCGCGAACGAGACGATCCCCCGCCTGCCGGTCGCCTTGCGGGCCAGCTTGAGCGCGGCCTCCACGGCGTCGGTACCGGTCGGGCCGCAGAACTGTACCTTGTAGCCGAGGTCGCGCGGGACGAGTACGACCTCCCGCAGCGCGGTGAGGAACTCCCGCTTCGCGGCGGTGTACATGTCCAGGCCGTGGCTGATGCCGTCGGCGGCGAGGTAGCCGGCCACCTTGCGCTTGATGTGGGGGTTGTTGTGGCCGTAGTTCAGGCTCCCCGCACCGCAGAAGAAGTCGATGAACAGCCGGCCGTCCTCCGCGTACAGCTCGGCGCCACGCGCGCGGGTGAACACCACGGGGAACGTTCGGCAGTACGCCCTGACCTCCGACTCCATCGCCTCGAAGACGGACACGTCGGCGACGGGCGGCGGGACCTCGGCACGCTCGACCTGTGCGGTCACGTCCTCACCCGGCCAGCACGTGGCCGTCGGCGACCCGGAGGGCCCGGGACCGGCGCAGGTTCTGCACCACGGTCGTGCGTTGCAGCCACCGGTCCCGCCCGTCGTAGCGCGGGGTGAAGCTCGTCCTGCCGTGCAGCGTCGTCCGGTTGTCCACGACAGCCAGGTCGCCGGGTGTCAGGTAGTGGGTGAGCGCGTGCGCGACGAACAGGGACCGCAGTTCCGCCAGCGCGGCGCCGGCCCGCTCGGTCAACGGCTCGGTGGCCGCGAAGTCGGCCATCACGTCCGGGTCGTCCTGCGCGCCGGACAGCACGGCGTGCGGCACCGACGCCGGGCCGCCGACCCCGAACGACGGCGGCGGCGCGGTGACGAACTCCGCGCTGAACAACGCTTCCCGGTGCGCGTCGCCGAGCCGGTCGTAGACCTGGCGGATCGACACGGTGCGCAGCCCGGCGACCCGGTCGTGGTCGGCGCGCAGGCAGACCAGCAGCACGAAGTCCGGGCGGTGCTCGTGGAAGGCGTTCTCGTTGTGGAAGGTCAGCAGGACCGAGCCCTCGTTGCCCTGCAGCTCCTCACTGCCCGGCACCGGCACCACGTCCTGCACCATGGCCCCGGACTTCTCCTTGCTGAACGCGATCGGGTCGCCGAAGGCGCTGGCGGCGAGCACCAGCAGGGCGGCGGGCACGGTCGCCTGCCGCTGCACGGACCCGCTCACCATCGGCGTCTCGGGAACACGGGACTCGTCGATCGGCAGTCCGCGGACCAGCAACGCGCCACTCCGGCCCGAGTCGCGCCGGTAGGTCACGAGCGACCGCCGCAGCTGCTCGGGCAGATCGTGCCAGAGCAGGCTCGCCTCGGCGATCCATGACGGGTCGTCGATCCGGCCGCCCGCCACCGCCAGGAGTCTGCCCGCGACCTGTTCGGCGGCCAGCCCGTCCGCTCTGTTCATGGTGACGACGCCGGCATGAGCGTCGACGTCGATGGCTGTCGACATCACTGCACATCCTTTGCTGTGTCTCGTTGTACTGGTTCGGACGCGGCCATGAGGCGAGTGAGCAGCCGGGCGAGGCCGGCGACGTGCGGCCTGCGCAGCACCCCGAGGTGGTCACCACCGACCCGGTGCACCTCGAGCCCCTCCGGCGTCAGCTCACCCCACCGGTCCAGGTACTCGGCGAACGTCTGTCCACACGAGACGTCGTGGCCGCCGCCAGCCAGCTCGTCGCCGACGAGCAGGTGCAAGGGGCCGGGGCAGAGCCGTTGCCGGTAGCCGAGCATCGCCTGGGTCAGCTCCCGCCACACCCGCAGCCTGCCGGCCCAGAAGGTGTCGCCGGGCAGCGGGGCGTCCTTGCCGCCCTCGTCGATGATGTAGTCGAGCACTTCGAGGAACTCGCGTTGCAGCTCGGCGATCTCGGCGTCGGTCCGCGCCTGGTCGAGCTTCTCCAGCACGGACTCGCCCCGCACGAACATCGCGGTCTCCTCCCAGAGGTTCTCGCGGGTGTGACTGTCCAGGGCCGGGTCGAGCAGGATCGTGGTGACCTGCTCGCCGTCACGCCGGAGCCGGTAGGCCATCTCGATGGTCACCGGGCCGGCGCCGCACCAGCCCAACAGGTGGTACGGACCCGTGGGCCGCACCGCGCGCAGCTGGGCGACGAACACCTCGGCGACGCTGCCGATGCTCTGCGGGGACGGCGCGTCACGGTGCAGGCCCGGCCATTCCAGCGCGGCCACCGGGCGGTCCTGGTCGAGGCACTCGGCCAGGTGCACGTACCACTGGCCACCGCCCGGGTACAGACAGAACAGCGGCGGCTTGTCACCGGTGCGGCGGAACCACAGCAGCGCGTCGGACCAGTCCCGGTCGGCCTCCCAGTCCGAGGCCACGGTGGACCGGAGGCCGGCACGAGCGCCGGGGTCGATGGCGCGGGCCAGCTCGGCGACCGTGCGGTGCTGGTAGAAGTCCCGGAACGGCACCGAGATCCCGTGCTCGTCGCGGAGCTTCACGATGACCCGCATGACCGTCATCGAGTGCCCGCCGAGGTCGGTGAACGCCTCGTCGACCCCGACCGCCGCGCGCCCGAGCACCTCGGCCAGCGCGCCGGCGAGCATGCGCTCGGTCGCGGTTCTCGGCGCGACCAGGGCGGCCCCGTCGCGGGGATCGGCCGGCTCGGGCAGCAACGCCCGGTTCACCTTGCCGTTCGGGGTGAGCGGTAGCGCGTCGAGCACCACCAGCGCCGCCGGGACGAGGTGGGCGGGCAGCAGGGTCGCCAGCCAGTCCCGCACGGCGGCCGGGTCGACCGGCGCGGCACCGGCGGGGACCAGGTAACCGACCAGGTCCCGGTCGCCGCCGGCCGTCGTGTGGACCAGGACCGCGGCCTCGGCGACCGCCGGGTGTCCGCACAACGCGGCCTCGACCTCGCCGAGCTCGATCCGGTACCCGCGCACCTTGACCTGGTGGTCGACCCGGCTGGCGAACTCCAGGGTGCCGTCCTCGCGGTAGCGTGCGAGGTCGCCGCTGCGGTACAGACGCTGTCCGGGCACCGACGAGTACGGGTCGGGCACGAACCGCTCCGCCGTCAGCCCGGGTCGCCCGACGTAGCCGCGGGCGAGCTGCGCACCGCCGATGTACAGCTCCCCGACCACCCCGACGGGGGCCGGCCGCTGGTTCGCGTCGAGCACCCGGAGCACCGTGTTGGCGATCGGCCTGCCGATCGGCAGCACCCCGGTGGGCAGGTCGGCGGCCCTCGCCTCGAACAGCGAGCAGCCGACGGTGGTCTCGGTCGGCCCGTACTCGTTGTCCACCACCGTGTCCGGGGCGTGCCGCGCCCAGGCGGAGACCACGTCACCGACCAGTTCCTCGCCACCTGCGATCACCCTGCCGGTGGCTCTGCGGACCGCGTCGGCGGACAGGGTCTGGTTGAGCACGGCCAGGTGGGACGGGGTGAGCTTGAGCAGACCGAACTCACCGCGCTCCAGCTCCGCCGCCAGCGCGCCGATCCCCGGCAGGCCGTCGTCCGGGGTGATGGTCACCGGCTGGCCGGAAAGCAGCGCGGGGAACACCGTGGTCACCGGGAGGTCGAAGGCCATCGACGAGTACAGCGCGGCACCGGTGCCGCCGCGCGGGGTGTAGGTGCCAAGACACCAGGACAGGTAGTTGACCACGTTGCGGTGCTCGATCATGACACCTTTGGGCGTGCCCGTGGAGCCGGACGTGTGGACCACGTACGCGAGCGAGGACGGGGTCGCGCCGCTGTCGAGGTCCACGTCGGGCTGTGCGGCGATGTCGGTGTTCGTGTCGAGCAGGACGGCAGACGCGGGGAGCGGATCGGCCAGGGCGGACTCGGTGAGCACGAGGATGGCGCCTGCCTCGTCGAGCAGGGTGGTCAGGCGCCGGGGCGGGTCGCCGGGGTCGAGCGGGAGGTACGCCGCGCCGGCCTTGAGCACGGCGAGCAACGCGACCACCAGCTCGGGGCCGCGCCGCAGCAACACGCCGACGAGGGACTCCGGCCCGACGTCCCTGGACCGCAGGTAACTGGCGAGCCGGTTGGCGCGGGCGTTGAGTTCCGCGTAGCCGACCGTCGTCCCGTCCGCGCACCGCAACGCGACCGCCTGGGGCGTGCGGCGGACCTGGCGTTCGAACAGCTCGTGCACACACGCGTCGGGGTAGTCCGCGCGCGGCCCCTCGGCGAAGGCCAGCAGCCGTGCGGTCTCCCGTTCGTCGAGCGCGGTCGTCCGCGCGTCGCCGAGCACGTCGGCGGCCATGTCCGCCAGCACGCGGCGGTACAACGCGGCGAGCCGCTGCCCGTTGGCCCTGCTGATCCGGTCGGGCCGGCAGGACACGAACAGCGTGCCCGGGAAGGTCCACACGTCGAGGGCGAACTCGTTGGGACTGACGTCGACGACCCCGGCCGACTCGATCCGCCTGCTGTCGAGCACGTGGAAGTCGAGGTAGGTGAACGCGATGTCGACGAGCGGGGTGCCACCGCCCCACGCGCGCTGCATCTCCGGCAGCGGGTACCTGCGGTGCGGCCACACCGCCACCTCCGCGGCGAGCACCTCCCTGACCAGGTCGGTCCACGTGGCGCCGGTCAGCTCGACGCCGACCGGGAGGGTGTTGAGGTGCATGCCGCACACCGCGGCGCCGCCGTCGGTCTCCAGCCGTCCGTTGGCGACGAGTCCGGTGTGGAACCTGGACCGGCCGCTGAGCACGCTGAGCACCTTCACGTGCGCCGCGAACAGCACGCTCTTGAGCGGCGCCCCGGCCGCACCGGCCAGCCTGCGCAGTCCCGGCTCGAGGTCGCCGAAGGGCACCCGGAGCTGGAAGGGCCGCTCGCCCGCCCCTGGTGCCGCCGCCCAGGCGGCAGGCAGCTCGACCCGGTCGAACCGGCCGAGCCGATCCGCCCAGAACTCACTGTCCACCATGGACGCGAGCGACCGCTTCTCCTGTGCGACGTAGTCCGCGAACCGGACCGGGGGCGCCTCGGCCGGCTCCGGCTCGCCGCCGTCGCGGATCGTCCGGTACCCGGCCATCAGCTCGGTGATCAGCGAGTGGTGGCTCCAGCCATCGAGGATGGCGTGGCACTCGATGAACGAGAAGGTCCACCGGTCGTCCTCGGTCTGGTGCGCGTGGAAGCGCAGCAACGGGGCCCGCCCGACGTCGAAGGGCCTGCTCCGGGTGGCGGCCACGAACCGCCGCACGGCCGCGTCCCGCTCGTCGGCCGGGAGCCCGCGCAGGTCGTCGTAGCCGACCTCGACGACACCGGTGGCGGCGACCAGCTGCAACGGCTCGGTGTAGCCGGTGAGGTCGAAGCTGGTGCGCAGGATCTCGTGGCGTGCGGCCAGGCGCGCCGCGGCCGCGCGCAGTGCGGGCAGCGAGAACGGGGCGTCGTCGACGATCGGGAAGAGCGTGATGTTGTGGTACGGGCTCTCCTGCTCGTCGGCGAGCATCTGGTAGACCATCGCGGCCTGCACCATCGACATCGGGTACGCGTCGACCAGTCCGGCAGGCAGCGCGGCCAGGTCGGCGTCGCCGAGCAGCGCGAACGGTTCGACCCGCCACTCCTCCACACTGTCCACAGTGGACTGTGCGGTGGCGTCGAGGTGCGCGGCGAGCCCGTTGATGGTCTGGTGCACCAGCAGGTCGGTCACGGTCAGCTCGATCCCGCGCTTCCGCAGCGCGCCGATCACGCGGATGGCGCGGATCGAGTCGCCGCCCATGCTGAAGAAGTTGTCGTGCACGCCGGCTGCCGGCCCGCCGAGCTCCTCCACCCACGCCTCCGCGATGAGCCGCTCGACGGGGGTGCGTGGCGCGACGCGGTCGCCCTCGTGCGCGCCGCGGTACTCGTCCGGGTCGGGCAGCGCCGCACGGTCGACCTTCCCGTTGGCCGTCACCGCGAGCGCGTCGACCGGCACGAACACGGCCGGCACCATGTACGAGGGCAGCCTCCGGCCGAGGTGGTCACGCAGGTCCGCCACCCCGACCGCGTGACCGTCGACCGGCACCACGTAGGCCACCAGCCGGTGTTCCCGCTCGCCGGCACCCTGATGGGCGACGACCACGGCCCCGGCCACCGACAGGTGCGTGGCGATGGCGGCCTCGACCTCACCCGGTTCGATCCGGTGCCCCCGGATCTTGACCTGGTCGTCGGCCCGGCCGAGGAACTCCAGGTCGCCGTCCGCGGTGAACCGGGCCAGGTCCCCGGTGCGGTACATCCGCTCCCCCGGCGTGGTCGCGAAGGGGTCGGGGCGGAACCGGTCGGCCGTCAGACCTGGCCGGTCGAGGTAGCCCCTGGCCAGTCCAGGCCCGGCCACGTGGACCTCGCCACGCACCCCGACCGGCACCGGTTCGAGCTCCCGGTCGAGCACGTACACCCGCAGATCGCGCAGCGGGCGGCCGATCGGGCTGCGCCGGTCCTCGGCCGGCCCGACCGGGCGGAGGGTCACGTGCACGGTGGTCTCGGTGATCCCGTACATGTTCACCAGCCGGGGCCCGGTGTCGCCGAACCGCGTGAACCACGGCCGCAGCTCCGCGACGTCCAGCGCCTCGCCACCGAACACCACCTGGCGCAGGGCCAGCGCGTCCGGCGCGAGGTCGACCTCGTCGACCGCGCTGAGCAGACCCCGGAACGCCGACGGGGTCTGGTTGAGCACGGTGACCCGCTCGGTGATCAGCAGGTCGAGAAACTCCCTCGGGGAGCGGGAGACCGGGAACGGCACGACCACGGCCCGGCCGCCGTGGAGCAGCGCGCCCCACAGCTCCCAGACCGAGAAGTCGAAGGCGTAGGAGTGGAACAGGGTCCACACGTCGGCCGGGCCGAACCCGAAGTCCGCCGCGCACGACCGCAGCAGCCGCAACACGTTCCCGTGGGTCACCGGCACGCCCTTCGGCAGGCCGGTCGAGCCGGACGTGTAGATCACGTACGCCACGTTGTCCGCTGTGGACAGTGGGCTCGGGTCGGTGTCCGGCCCGGTGTCCTGGCCCGGTGCCACGGTGGTCACCGCCCCGCCGGCGAACCGCCCGGTCAGCTCGTCCGAGCAGACGACGACGTCGATCCCGGCGTCGGCGACGATGTGGGCGAGGCGCGCGACCGGCTGTTCCGGGTCGAGCGGGACGTACCCCGCGCCCGCCTTGAGGACGCCGAGCAATGCGACCACCACGTCGGTGCCGCGGCCGAGGCAGACACCCACCAGCGTCTCCCGGCCGACGCCGGTGCCGCGCAGGTGGTGCGCGAGCCGGTTCGCCCGCGCGTTGAGTCCGGCGTAGGTGAGCCTGGCGCCGTTGTGGCTCACCGCGACCGCGTCCGGGGTACGCGCGACCTGCTCCTGGAACACCTCGGGCAGGCTCGGCCCGGTCGGGAAGCTCTCGCCAGGGCCGCTCCACGCCAGCAACCGCGCGCGCTCGGCGTCGGTCAGCAGCTCCAGCCTGCGTGCCGGCCAGTCGGGCCGAGCCGCGATGCTGGTCAGCAGCCGCAGGTAGTGCCCGGCCATCCGCTCGATGGTGGCGTGGTCGAACAGGGCGGTGGCGTACTCGAGTTCCCCGGCGAGCGAACCGTCCGGCTGGGGGACGAGCGCGAGGCTCACGTCGAACTTGGCCATGCTCCACCCGGCCCGCGCCTGCTCGGCGAGCAGCCCGGTGGGTGGCTCGTCCGCGGTGGTGGCGAGCTGGAAGACCACCTGGAACAACGGGGTGCGGGATGCGTCCCGCACCGGCGCCAGCTCGTCGACCAGCCGCTCGAACGGGATGTCCTGGTGCTCGTACGCGCCGAACGCGGTTTCCCGCACCCTGGCGAGGACGTCGGTGAAGGACCCGTCGCCGGACAGGTCGGTGCGCAGCACGACCATGTTGACGAACAGGCCGATCGCCCGGTCCAGCTCGGTCCGGTCCCGCCCGGCGACGGGACTGCCGACCACCACGTCGGTCTGGCCGGCGTAGCGGCCCAGCAGCAGCTGGAACGCGGTGAGCAGCACCATGAACGGGGTGGCGGCGTGCCTGCGGCCGAGGTCGGTCAGCGCGCCGGCGAGGTCGGCCGGGACGGTGAACGCGACCGTGGCGCCGTCGGCGTCCCGGACCGGACCGCGTGGCCGGTCGGTCGGCAGTTCGAGCTGCGCGAGCCCGGACAGCCGAGTACGCCAGTAGTCGAGGCGCTCGGTGAGCCGTGTCCCGGACAGCCGTGCGCGTTGCCAGGCCGCGAAGTCCGCGTACTGCACGGCGGGCGGTGGCAGCGTGGACGGCCTGCCGGCCGCGAACGCCTGGTACAGGGCGTCCAACTCGGTCAGCAGCACCGACTCCGACCACCCGTCGGCCGCGATGTGGTGCAGGGTCAGCAACAAGGCGTGCTCGTCGGCGGCCACTCGGGCCAGCACCGCGCGGACCGGCCACTCGGTGGCCAGGTCGAGCGGCCGCCTGCCGGCCGCAGCCACCACCTCGGCGAGCCGCCGTTCGCCGACGACCTCGGCCCAGGGCACCGGCCCCGGCGCGTCGATCACCTGCACCGGCTCACCGTCCACAGTGGCGTAACGGGTGCGCAGCACCTCATGCCGGGCCACGACTTCGTCCAGTGCGCGCCGCAGGGCCGAGGTGTCCAGCGCGCCACGCAGCCGCAGCAGCACCGGCATCAGGTACTCGGTACCGCCGGGGCGCATCCGGTCGACCAGCCACAGCCTGCGTTGCGCGTACGAGAGCGGCAACCCGCCGTCCCTCGGTACGGGCGCGATCTCGTTGGTCTGCTTGGGTTTCGCCGTGCCACGCAGGCGCAGCCGCAGCAGCTCCTCGCGGGACATCGTGGTCATCGGTCGCCCTCCCTGGCCAGTTGCAGCGCGACCTCGGCGTCGGTGAGCTGGTCGATCTCCGCCTCGATCGCCGTCCGCACCACCTCGGCGAGGTCCGCCACGGTGGTCGCCTCGAACAGGGCACGCAGCGGTAGCTCGACCGCGAACGCGTCCCGCAGCCTGGCGAGGACCCGGGTGGCGAGCAGTGAATGCCCGCCCGCGGCGAAGAAGTCGTCGTGCACGCCGATCCGGTCCAGCCCGAGCACCTCGGCCCAGATCTCACCGACGACCTCCTCCGCGGGGTCCCGCGGCGCGACGTAGGACGCGTCGAGGTCCGGCCGGGACCGGTCCGGCGCGGGCAGCGCCTTGCGGTCGACCTTCTTGCTGGAGGTCAGCGGCAGCGCGGGCAGGCCCGTCCACCAGGACGGGATCATGTACTCGGGCACCTGCTCGCGCAGGTGTGCCCGCAGCCGGACCGGGTCGACCGGCGCCCCGTCGCGCATCACGAGGTATGCGGCCAGCTCCCGCTCACCGGCACTCGCGCCCGTCGCGACCACGGCGACCGCGCGAACGTCGGGGTGCCCGGCGAGCGCGGCCTCGACCTCCCCCAGCTCGATCCGGAAGCCCCGGACCTTCACCTGCTGGTCGATACGGCCGAGGAACTCGAGCTCGCCGTCCGCCCTGCGCCGCACGAGGTCGCCCGTCCGGTACAGCCGCGCGCCCGGCACGTCGCCGAACGGGTCCGGCACGAAGCGCTCGGCGGTCAGCGCGGGCCGCCGGTGGTAGCCGCGGGCGAGCCGGACCCCGCCGAGCAACAGCTCACCGGGCACCCCGACGGGCAGCGGCCGCAGGTGTTCGTCGACGACGTAGGCGCGGGTACCGGCGACCGGCCGCCCCAGCGGCAACGCGGCCTCGCCGCGCAGGTCGCGCAGGTCGCCGGACACGGCGTGCAGCAGGCAGGTGACGGTCGCCTCGGTCGGGCCGTAGTTGCACAGGAACCGGCCGGGCATCCCGGTTTCCGCCCAGCGCAGGGCATCGTCCACGGTGACGACGTCGCTGCCGACGTTCATCAGCTTGACGCCGGCCAGCCGGTCGGTGTCGGAGCCGAGGGAGGCGAGCACCTCCCGGTAGTAGGCCGGGGTGATCTCCACGGTGGTCACCCCGTACCTGGCGAGCCGGTCGGGCAGCTCGGCCGGGCTCCAGAACACCGGGTCGCTCACCACGACCGTCGCGCCGGCCAGCAGCGTGGCCGCCATCTGGTCCATCGCGACGTCGAAGGTCAGCGCGGAGAGCAGCACGACCCGGTCGCCGGGCACGATGTCGTACTCGGCGGCGATCACCGCGCAGTGCTCGGCGTAGGAACCGTGCTGGATCAGCACGCCCTTCGGCTGCCCGGTCGAGCCCGAGGTGTAGATCATGTACGCGAGGTCGTCCCGCCCGAGGACGGTCGCCGGGTTGTCGGTGCTCTCCTCCGCGCAGGGCGGCTGGTCGTCGTCGATCGCGAGCACCTTCGCCCGTCCGCTGGTGAGTCGGTCGACGAACCGTTGCTGGGTGAGCACGACGTCCGCGCCCGCGTCGTCGAGCATCGACCACAGCCGCCGCCGGGGGTGGTCCGGGTCGAACGGCACGTAGGCGCCGCCGGCCTTGAGCACCCCGAGCAACGCGACGACGACCTCGGGCCCGCGTTCGAGGCAGACCGCGACGGGGGTCTCCCGGCCGACGCCTAGGCGGCGCAGGTGGTGGGCGAGTTGGTTGGCCCGCTCGTTCAGCCGCGCGTAGGTCAGCTCCAGCTCGCCGAACACCACGGCCACCGTGTCCGGGGCGGCCGCCACGCGCCGCTCGAACAGCTCCGGCACGGACGCGGTGTACTCCTCGGCCCGCGTGCCCGCACCTAGGTCGAGCCACGCCCGCCGCTCGGCCTCGGTGCGCAGTTCCAGGTCGTGCACCGGCGTGTCCGGTCGCGCCGCGATGCTCGCCAGCAGCGTGCGGTAGTGCCCGGCGAGCCGTTCGACGGTGGTGCGGTCGAACAAGGCGGTGGCGTACTCGACGTGCACGCTCATCGCGCCGTCCGGCCGGTGCTCGACGCGCACGCTGAGGTCGAACTTCGCCGGGTGCCACGCACCGTGCACCCACTCGACGGCCGCGGCGCCGAACTCAGGGGTGGCCGCTCCGGCGGCGTCGGCCTCGAACATGATCTGGAACAACGGGTTCCTGGACAGGTCCCGCTCTGGGGTCAGCTCGTCGACCAACTGCTCGAACGGCAGGTCCTGGTGCGCGTAGTCGCGTACGGCCGCGTCCCGGACCCTGGCGACGAGCTCCGGGAACCCCGGATCGCCCGCCGTGTCGCCACGCAGTACCAGCGTATTGACGAAGAGCCCGATCATCTCCGCCGTCTCGGCCCTGGTCCGGCCGGCGACCGGGGTGCCGACGACCACGTCGTGCTCGCCGGTGTAGCGGGCGAGCAGCACCTGGAAGGCGGCGAGCAGCACCATGAACGGGGTGGCGCCGAGGGTCCTGCCGATGCCGAGCACCGCGTCGCCGGTCTCGGCAGGCACGTCGAGGGACACGACCGCGCCGGCCACCTCGCGCCGTGCCGCGCGTGGGCGGTCGGTCGGCAGCTCCGTCGGGGTCAGGCCGGCGAGCCGGTCCCGCCAGTAGGCCAGCTCATCGTCGCGGACCGCGCCGGTGAACCAGTCCCGTTGCCACGCCGCGAAGTCCGCGTACCGCACGGGCAGTGCGTCCACGGTGGACCCGTCGCGGGCGAGGTGCGCGTCGTAGCGCCGCGCCAGCTCGGCGAACAGCAACCCGGTCGACCACGCGTCGCCGCCGATGTGGTGCATGGTCAGCAGGAACAGGTGTTCGTCGGCGGCGACGCCCACCAGCCCCGCCCGGATCGGCCACTCGCGGTCGAGCGCGAACGGCCGCATGCTCTCCTCGTCGACGACGGCGGCGACGTCCCGGTCACCGAGCGCGGCACGCGTCAGGCGCAGCAGGCCAGGCGGATCGATGACCTGCGTCGGCTCGCCGTCGACGGCCACGTACCTGGTGCGCAACGTCTCGTGCCTGGCGACCACGTCGGTCAGGGCGGCTTCCAGTGCCCCGGTGTCGAGCGGGCCGCGCAGGCGCAACGCGAACGGCACCAGGTACTCCGTGCTGCCCGGGTCCAGCTGGTCGAGGAACCACAACCGCTGCTGGGCGAACGAGAGCACGAGGTCGTCCCGTCCGGCCACCGGCGTGATCGCGGTCGCGGCGGCCCCGGACCTGAGCCTGCCGAGCAGTTCGGCGACTCCCGCCACGGTCGGCGTGGTGAACATGTCGGCGAGCGGCAGCTCGACCCCGTGGTCCTGACGCAACCGGAAGACCACCCGGGTGGCGAGCAGGGAGTGCCCGCCCAGCTCGAAGAAGTTGTCCCGTGCGCCGACCCGGTCGACGCCGAGCACGTCGGCCCAGACGGCGGCGACCGCGCACTCGTCCGGGGTGCTCGGCGCGACGTACTCGCCGGCCAGGTCGGACCGGTGGCCGTCGGGTGCGGGCAGCGCCGCGCGGTCGACCTTGCCGCTCGACGTGACCGGCAGTTCGCCGAGGACGAGGAAGATCGACGGCAGCATCGGCGCGGGCAGCCGCCTGCCGAGGTGCGCACGCAGGTCGGCGGCGACGGGCCGGGCGCCGTCGGCCGGCAGCACGTGCGCGACCAGCCGCTTGTCGCCGCCGTCGGGCTGGTGCACGCTCACGATGCCGACGCGGACGTCGGGGTGGGTGTTGAGCGCGGCCTCGACCTCGCCCAGTTCGATCCGCACCCCGTTCACCTTGACCTGGTGGTCGCGCCTGCCCAGTACCTCGAGCGACCCGTCGGCACGCCAGCGCCCGAGGTCGCCGCTGCGGCAGAGCCGCTCGCCCGGCACGGTCGCGAACGGGTTGGGCGTGAACCGGGCAGCGGTGGCGTCGGGACGGTTCACGTAGCCGCGGGCCAGGTGGACCCCCGCGACGCAGATCTCCCCCGGCAGCCCGACCGGAACCGGGTTGTCCGCCGCGTCCAGCACCAGGATCCGGGTGTTGGGCAGCGGGGTGCCCGCCGGGACGATCTCGCCGGGCTCCGCCGGGTCGTACAACGCCGCGGTGACGTCGATCGAGCACTCGGTCATGCCGAAGGTGTTGAACACCTCGACGCCGAGGATCTCCCGCGCCCGCGCGCAGTGCCGGGCCGGCAGCGCCTCACCACCACAGAAGATCATCCGCAACGAGCGGCACGCGGCCAGCCCGGGCTCCTCGACCAGCAGCCGCAGCATCGAGGGAACCACCTGCAACACGGTGATGTCCTGCTCGACGACGGCCCGGACCATGGCCGCCGCGTCGCGCTGCACCCCGTCGGCCGCCAGCACCACGGCGCCGCCGGACACCAGTGGCGCGAGGAACTCCCACATCGCCGCGTCGAAGCCGATCGTGGTCTTCTGGAGCAGACGGTCGGCCGGGCCGAGCCGGTGCCGGTCCACCGCCCACAACACCCGGTTGCGGATGCCGGCGTGGGTGACCACCACGCCCTTCGGCAGGCCGGTCGACCCGGACGTGTACATGACGTAGGCGGCGCCGAGTGGGTCCACGGGCTCCGGGGGGTCCTCGGTGGAGCACGCGGACAGCCGGTCCCCCAGCGTGTCGAGCGTGAGCACCGTCGCCGCGCCGGCCGGCAGCCCACCGGTCGACGCGGAGTGCGTGAGCACGACCTCCGCGCCGGAGTCACGCACCATGAACGCCAGCCGGTCGGCCGGGTTGTCCGGGTCGAGCGGGACGAACGCGGCACCGATCTTGAGCACGGCGATCAGCGACGTGACCAGGTCGACGTCGCGGCGCATGGCGACGGCCACCGGGGTCTCCGCGCCGACGCCGAGCGAGCGCAGGTGGCCGGCGAGCCGGTTCGCCGACGCGTTGAGCTCCGCGTACGTCAGCGCGTGGGCGTCGGACACGACGGCCGGTGCGTCCGGTGTGGACCGTGACTGGCCGGCGAACAGCTCCGCCAGCGTCTTGTCCGGCCGGGCCAGCTCCTGCCCGCGCCACCCCACCAGCAACTGCTCGCGCTCGGCCGGCGTGAGCAGATCGAGGCGGGACACCGGGGCGTCCGGGTCCGCCGCGATACCCGTCAGCAGCCTGCCGAGGTGCCCGGCCATCCGCTCGACGGTGGTGCGGTCGAACAACGCGGTGGCGTAGTCGAGGTAACACGACAGCTCGCCGTCGGGCTGCTCGTCCACGGTGAGGCTGAGGTCGAACTTGGCGATCCCCATGTCCACGCCGAACGGTTCGACCTCGACACCGGGCAACCGGAACGGCGTGCGCTGGGCGTGCCGGAGGTCGAACAGCACCCCGAACAGCGGGTTGCGGGACAGATCCCTGGTCGGCCGCAGCTCGTCCACCAGCCGCTCGAACGGCAGGTCAGCGTTGGCGTAGGCGTCGACCGCGGTGCGCCGCACCTGGTTCAGCAGGTCGGTGAAGGACGGGTCGCCGGACAGGTCGGCACGCATGACCACGGTGTTGACGAAGAACCCGATCAGCCGCTCGACCTCCGCGCGGTCCCGGCCGGCGACCGGGGTACCGACGGCGATGTCGCACTGGCCGGTGTAGCGAGCGAGCAGCACCTGGAAGGCGGCCAGCAGCACCATGAACGGCGTCGCGCCCTGCGCCCTGCCGAGCTTGGTCAGCGCCCGCGCCACGTCGGCGGGGACGGTGAACGAGAATCCCGCGCCCGCCGAGTCGCGGACCGGCGGACGGGGCCGGTCCGTCGGCAGCTCCAACGGTTCCACGCCGGCGAGCTGGTCCCGCCAGTAGTCGAGCTGCCCGGCAAGCGTCCCGCCGGCGAGCAACTCCCGTTGCCACACGGCGAAGTCGGCGTACTGCGCGGGCAGCGGGTCCACGGTGGACCCGGGGTTCGCGTAGAACTCGGCCAGCTCGGTCGCGAGGATGTCCACGGACCAGCCGTCGAACGCGCTGTGGTGCATGGTCAGCAGCAGGACGTGCTCGTTCTCCGCCAGCCGGACCACCGTGGCGCGGACCGGCCACTGGCGTTCGAGGTCGAACGGGGTGCGCAGGTCGGCGGCGACGATCTCGGTCACCGACGTCTCCCGCGCGGTGGGCGTGAGCCCGGTCAGGTCGACCCGCTCGACGGGCACCGGCCCCGGCGGGTCGACGAGCTGCGTCGGCTCACCGTCGCCCTGCCGGAACCGGGTGCGGAGCACCTCGTGCCGGGCGACGACCCGGTCCAGCGCGCCACGGAGGGCGGCGGGGTCGAGCGCTCCACGCAGCCGCAGCGCGACCGGTGACAGGTAGTCGGTGGCCGAGGGCTGGAGCCGGTCGAGGAACCACAGCCGGTGCTGGCCGAACGACAGCGGCGCGGGCCTGTCCCCTCTGGCGACGATCGGCGCCGTGAGACCCGCGGGCGTCGCCTGGTTCGTGATCACCTCGGCCAACCCGGCCACCGTGCGGTGCTCGAACATCAGCCGCAGCGGCAGATCGACGCCGAACGCCTCGCGGAGCTGGAAGATCGCCCTGGTGGCCAGCAGCGAATGGCCCCCGAGGTCGAAGAAGTCGTCGTGCGCGCCGACCTGGTCGACGTCGAGCACCGCCGCCCAGATCGCGGCGATCGTCTTCTGGGCCGGGGTGGCCGGCGCGACGTAGTCGCCGGTGAGGTCGGCCCTGCGCACCTCCGGCGCCGGCAGTGCCTTGCGGTCGATCTTCCCGCTGGGGGTGTACGGGAGCCCCGCCATGGTCACGAACGTCTTCGGCACCAGGTAGGCGGGCAGCCGGTCGGCCAGGAAGGTGCGGAGGTCACCGAGCCGGTCCTCGGCGCCGGGCACGGGCAGCAGGTAGGCGACCAACTGCCGGTCCCGCACCACGACGACGGCGGTCCGGACGGCCGGGTGCCGGGTGAGGGCCTCCTCGACCTCGGTCGGCTCGACGCGGTACCCGCCGATCTTGACGTAGTCGTCGACCCGGCCCGCGAACACGATGTTGCCGTCCGCCCGCAGCTTCGCGAGGTCGCCACTGCGGTAGAGCCGCCCACCCGGCTCGCGCGAGTACGGGTCGGGCACGAATCGCGCCGCGGTCAGGTCCGGCCTGCCGACGTACCCCCTGGCGAGCTGCGCGCCACCGATGTACAGCTCCCCGGGCACGCCGATCGGCAACGGTTTCAGATCGCGGTCGAGCACGTACATCGTGGTGTTGTCGATGGGCTTGCCGATCGGCAGCACCCCGGAGGGCAGCTCGGCGGCCGTCCCCTCGTACAGCGAGCAACCGACGGTTGTCTCGGTGGGCCCGTACTCGTTGTCCACCATGGTGTCCGGCGCGTGCCGGACCCACGGCGCGAGGAGCTCGCCCGGCAGCTCCTCGCCGCCGACCACCAGGCGCCGGGCCGCGCGCCGGATGCCGTCGCCGGACAGCGACTGGCCGAGGACGGCGAGGTGGGACGGGGTCATCTTCAGCAGGCCGAAGCCGCCGTGCTCGAGTTCCGCCACCAGCGCGCCGAGACCGGGTTCGCCGGTCTCGGGGACGATCGTGACCGTCCTCCCGGACAGCAGCGCGGGGAACACCGAGGTGACCGGCATGTCGAAGGCCAGCGAGGAGTACAGCGGCGAGCCGGAGCCGCCCTCGGTCGCGTAGGCGCGCAGGCACCAGGTGACGTAGTTGACCAGTGCCCGGTGCGGGATCGGGACGCCCTTGGGGCGCCCGGTCGAGCCGGAGGTGTAGACGACGTAGGCGAGGCTGTCCGGTGTGGTCACCGGGACCGGGTTGCCGGCCGGCGCGTCACCGTGGTCGCCGTGGTCGTCGACCAGCAGGGTCGGCAACTGTTCGTCCACAATGGACCGCAGAGCCGGCGTGGTGAGGACCGTGGTGACCCCGCTGTCGGTGGTCAGGTCACGCAGGCGGTCGGCCGGGTGGTCCGGGTCGAGCGGGAGGTAGGCCGCGCCTGCCTTCAGCACCCCGAGCACCGCGACGACCAGCGCGGGTTCCCTCGGCAGGCACAGCGCGACCACCGAGTCGTGTCCGACCGCCCGCGCCCGCAGCCGTTCGGCCAGCCGGTTGGCCGCCGTGTTGAGCTCGGTGTAGGTCATCTCGTCCGCACCGAACCGGATCGCGACCGCATCCGGGGTACGGTCCACCTGCGCCTCGAACAGCTCGTGCACGCCGACGGCCGGCGTCGCGACCGCGGTGTCGTTCCAGTCGACCAGCAGCTGCGTGCGTTCCGGCTCGGTCAGCCACTCCAGTTCGGACAGGCGCGCGGTCGGGTCCGCCGCGATGCTGGTCAGCAGGCGCACGTAGTGGCCGCCGAGCCGGGTGATGGTGTCCTCGTCGAACAACGCGGTGGCGTAGTCGACGACACCGGCCAGCGAGCCGTCCGGCTGCTCGACCAGGTGCAGGGTCAGGTCGAACGGCGAGGCCGCGAACGTGGTCGGCACCGGCTCGACGGCCATGCCGGGCAGGGCGAGTGGCTCCGCCGCCGCGTTCTGCAGCACGAAACTGACCTGGTACAAGGGGTTGCGGGACAGGTCGCGGTCCGGGACCAGGTCGTCGACGAGCAGCTCGAAGGGCAGGTCCGGGTGCTCGAACGCGTCGAGGGTGCTGTCGCGCACCCGCTCCAGCAGGTCCACGAAGGACGGATCGCCGCGCAGGTCCGCCCGCAGCACAAGGGTGTTCACGAAGAACCCGATGAGGTCCTCGGTCTCCACCCGGTTGCGACCCGCCACCGGGCTGCCCACCGCGACGTCGTCGGTGCCGGCGTAGCGGCCGAGCAGGAGCTGGAAGGCGGCCAGCAGCACCATGAACGGCGACGCCCTGCGCTGCCTCGCGAGCCGCGACAACGCGGCGACGAGGTAGGCGGGCACGCTGAACCAGGCACGGGCGCCGGTCGCGTCGAGCACCAGCGGACGCGGCCGGTCGGTCGGCAGTTCCAGCGGCGCCAGCCCGGCGAGCTGGGCACGCCAGTACGCCAGCTGGTCGTCCGGAAACTGCCCAGAAAGCCACTCCTGCTGCCACCGCGCGACATCGGAGTACTGGACCGGCAGTGCCGGGAGGGAAGCGGGCTCACCTGTGGTCAGCGAGCGGTACAGCTCCCGCAGCTCGCGGGCCAGCACTCCCCACGACCAGCCGTCGAACGCGATGTGCGCCGCCACGAGCAGCAGCAGGTGCTCGTCGTCGGGCAACCGCAGCAGCGCCGCGCGCAGCACCTGCCCCCGCGCGAGGTCGAACGGCCGCCGCCAGTGGCTCTCCACCAGCTCGGCGACCTGGTCGTCGGTGAGGCCGCGTGCGTCGGTCTCGACCAGCTCCAGCCCCGTGGGCTCCTCGACCACCTGCGCGGGCTCGCCGTCCACCACGGCGTACCTGGTGCGCAGCACCTCGTGCCGCGCGATGATCTCGGTCAGCGCGCCGCGCAGCGCACCGGTGTCGAGCCTGCCGCGCAACCGGACGAGCATCGGCAGGTGGTAGTCCACCGCGCCGGGGCGCAGCTGATCGAGAAACCACAGCCGACGCTGGCCGAACGACAACGGCAGGCGGAGAGTGGTGCCACTCACGACCTGTCACCTCCTGTGGCGGACTGGCCGGACAACGCACGTCTGGTCGAGCCTCGCCCCGAGGTGGCGTCCGGCAGCAGAGTCAGCGCGGCACACCTGGACGCAAGCGTGACTGCGCACGTGACTGCCGGAATGTCTCTGTCGCCCTCGGCCGGGGCTCGACCAGCATCGACCCCATGACTGATGCGGTCCCACCGCTGCGCCACAACCGTGACTTCCTGTTGTTGTGGAGCGGTACCGCGGTGTCGATCCTTGGTTCGCGGGCCTCCGGCATGGCCTACCCGCTGCTGGTGCTGTCACTGACGGGGTCGGTGGTCGCCGCCGGGCTCGTCGGGTTCGTCACGATGCTGCCGCACCTGCTGGTCCAGGTCCCCGCCGGGATGCTGGTGGACCTGTGGAACCGCAAGCGGGTGATGATCTGGTGCGACGTGCTGCGCGCGCTGACGATCGCCAGCATCGTCGTGGCGCTGGCCGCGGACCGGCTGTTCCTGCCGCACATCCTGCTCGCCGGGATCATCGAGGGCACGCTGTCGGTGGCACACGGCATCGCCGGCTCGGCCGCCGTGCCGCACGTGGTGCACTCCTCCCAGCTGACGGTCGCGTTGTCCCGCAACGAGGCACGAGAGCGCGGCGCGATGATGCTCGGCCAGCCGCTCGGCGGTCTCCTGTTCGGGATCGGCCGCGTGGTGCCGTTCCTGTTCGACGCGCTCACCTACCTCGTCTCGCTGGCGACGCTGCTGCTCATCAAGAGGGACTTCCAGGTGGCGCGGACCGGGGAGCGTAAGCGGATGCGCACCGAGCTCACCGCGGGCATCCGGTGGCTGGCGCGCCAGCCGTTCCTGCGCACCACCACGATCCTGGTCGCCGGCAGCAACCTGTTGTTCCAGGCGCTGTTCCTGACCGTCATCGTGATCGCCGCCGACCTCGGCGCGACCCCCGGCGCGATCGGGCTCATGTTCGGCATCGCGGCGGTCGGCGGCGTGCTCGGCTCACTGGTCGCGCCCGCCGCGGAACGCCGGCTGTCCATGAAGGTCGTCGTCATCGGGGTGAACTGGGTGTGGGCGGCGCTGGTGCCGCTCGTGCTCGTGGTCCGCGACCCGTACCTGCTCGGGGCGGTGTACGCGCTGATGTGCTTCGTCGGTCCGGTGTGGAACGTCGTCGTCTCGGCCTACCAGCTCGCGGTCACCCCGGACCGGATCCAGGGCAGGGTCATCGGCGCCGCGAGCACGGTGGCCTTCGGTGCCATCCCGCTCGGTTCGCTCGTCGGCGGCCTGCTGCTGGGGTGGCTCGGCACCCGGCCGACGGTGTGGGTGCTCACGATCTTCATGGTTTCCATCGCCATGGTCGCGACCGTCAATCGTGCGGTGCGCGCCGCGCCCACCCTCGGCGGCCAGGAGCCGAGGGCGGTGAACACGGAGTTTGTCGCACAGTGAGAGAGGGCCTGACATGGCAGAGGACACCATGGACGAGCGCACCTACCGCGTCGTGGCCAACCACGAGGAGCAGTACTCGATCTGGCTCGCCGACCGGGAACCCCCGCCGGGCTGGCGCAGGGCGGGCATCGAGGGCAGCCGCGACGAGTGCCTCGCCCACATCGCCACCGTGTGGACCGACATGCGGCCACTGAGCCTGCGCCGGTCTATGGAGCAGGCGGCAAGTCGGTCGTCGTGAGTGCGCTCGCGAGCGCACCCGAGCCCCCGACCACCGGCGTGCTCGCCACGGTCGGGGCGACGCCCCTCGTCGAGCTGACCAGGATCGAGGCGCGCAGCCCGTTCCGGGTCTACGCCAAGCTGGAGGCGGCCAACCCCGGCGGCAGCGTCAAGGACCGGTCGGCGCTCGCCATGCTGCTGGCCAGGGTCCGCGACGGCACCCTGGTGCCCGGCCGGTCGGTGGTGATCGAATCCAGCTCCGGCAATCTCGGCATCGGGCTCGCCCAGGCCTGCCGCTACTTCGGCATCCGGTTCGTGTGCGTGGTCGACCCGCGGGCGAACGCGCAGAACGTCGCGATCATGCGTGCGTACGGCGCGGAGGTCGAGGTGGTGCGGCAGACCGACCCGGTGACACGCGAGTACCTGCCGGTACGGATCCGGCGGGTGCGTGAGCTGGTGGCCGCCACCCCACACGCCTACTGCCCGGACCAGTACGCCAACCTGCTGAACGCGCGGGCGCACGAGACCACGATGCGGGAGATCGTCGACGCGCTACCCGGCCCGCTCGACTTCCTGTTCTGCCCCACCAGTTCGTGCGGCATGCTGCGGGGGTGCGCCGAGTTCGCCCGCCGGCACGGGCTGGCGGTGCGGATCGTCGCCGTGGACGCGGCAGGCAGCGCGATCTTCGGCGACACCCCGAGACAGCGGCTGGTCCCCGGCCACGGCGCCTCGGTCCGCCCACCCCTGTTCCGGGAAGGGCTCGCCGACGAGGTCGTGCACGTCGACGACCTCGGCTGCCTGGTCGGCTGCCGCAGGCTGGTCGCGGAGGAGGCGGTGCTCGCGGGCGGGTCCTCCGGCGCGGCGGTGGCGGCCGTCGCGGCCATGCGGGAGCGCATCCCGGCCGGCGCGAACTGCGTGCTCGTCCTTCCCGACCGCGGCGAGCGCTACCTGGACACGATCTACGACGACGCCTGGGTGAGCACCAACTTCGGGGACGTGTCGCACCTGTGGAAGGCGGGCGAGATGGAGGCGGCATCGTGTTGATCCTGGGCAACGAGCCGGTTCGGTCCGTGTTGGACGGTCGGGAGGAGGCGGTGGTCGAGCTGGTCCGGCGCTGCTACCTGACACACGCGCGTGGCGACACCTCGTTGCCGCACTCGGTCTTCCTCCGGTTCGCGGACCAGCCACGCGACCGGATCATCGCACTGCCCGCCCGCGTCGGCGGCGAGCAGCGGATCGCCGGGGTGAAGTGGATAGCGTCGTTCCCCGGCAACGTGTCCGCCGGTGTCGCTCGGGCGTCGGCCACGATCATCCTCAACTCGATGGACACCGGTCAACCGTTGGCGGTCGTCGAGGGCTCGACCATCTCGGCACGGCGGACGGCGGCCAGTGCGGCCCTCGCCGCGGCGACACTGGGCTCGGCGAACGGTCGGGGCGTCGCGCTGATCGGGTGTGGTGTCATCAACTTCGAGGTGCTGCGGTTCCTCAGGACCACCAACCCCGGCCTGACCGAGGTCACGCTGTTCGACCTGAGCCAGGAGCGTGCGCGGTCGTTCGCGGCCCGGTGCGCGCGGGAACCGGGCGGCCCGGCGGCCACCGTGGCGGACCGGCTGGAGGACGCGCTCGGCGCGCACACCCTGATCAGCTTCGCGACCACCGCGGGGGTGCCGCACACGGGGTTGGCCCACTGCCTGCCGGGCAGCCTGGTGCTGCACCTGTCGTTGCGCGACATCCAGCCGGAAGCGTTGCTGGACAAGGACAACGTGGTGAACGTCGTCGACGACGCCGACCACGTGTGCCGGGAGGCGACCTCCGTCGACCTGGCGGCGCGGCTGGCCGGTCACCGCGACTTCATCCAGGCCGCGCTCGGCGACGTACTGGCCGGGTCGAGCCCGTACGACCGGGATCCCCGCCGGGTGACGGTGTTCTCGCCGTTCGGGCTGGGGATACTGGACATCGCGCTGGCCGACTTCGTGCGGGTCGAGGCGGTGGCGCGCGGGGTGGGCACGCACCTCACCGACTTCCTGCCCCCGGCGTGAGTGCGAATATGGGGGCCGTTCCCGACTGTCCCGGCCGCCGCC
This sequence comes from Actinophytocola sp., assembly GCF_035634895.1. Taxonomy (GTDB): domain Bacteria; phylum Actinomycetota; class Actinomycetes; order Mycobacteriales; family Pseudonocardiaceae; genus Actinophytocola. The sequence goes on from NZ_DASQCC010000153.1 coordinate 61,207, forward strand.
GGCCACTAGCGTCGGCGGTATGCGGGAACTCACGCAGCACAGTCCGGCCGGGATCGCCCTCAGCGCACGGGAGATCGACGTTCTCCGCTTCATCGCGGACGGCCACAGCAACGTCCACATCGCACGGATGCTGTCCTGCTCGCACCACACGGTCAAGAACGTGCTGCACGACCTCATGGGCCGGCTCCAGCTCCGCAACCGCGCGCACGCGGCGGCCTACGCGGTGCGAGCAGGCATCATCTGAGTCAGATGAGCCCTTCCCGCAGGGCGAACGCGACCGCGTGCGCGCGGTTGCGCAGGCGCAAGCGGTGGGTGATGTCGTGCACGATGCCGGTCACGGTGCGCGGTGAGTAGGCGAGGGCCTTGGCGATCTCCACCGTCTCGTGGCCGTCCGCGACCATCAGGAGGACGGCCTTCTCCCGGTCGTCGAGCACCGGAGCAGACCGCCGGTGCGACAGGTTCGCGTCCAGCCTCCCGAGCCGCGCCATGACTTCGCCGAGCAGGTCCGGCGGCATGCTGCCGTGGCCGTCGGCGACCGCCAGCACGGCGGCCGCCAGGCCCTCCGCGTCGGCCTCGGCCCGGCGCAGCACGCCGTTGACCCCCGCTTCGATGGCCCGCAGGGTCCCCGCCGCGTCCACGGAGGTCGCGACCAGCAGGACGCCACGCCGGTCGGTCTCCCGGACCAACCGCAGGGTCCGCTCGTCGATCGTGTCCACCGCGATCACCGTCACCGCGGGCGGGCCGTCGGTGGTGACCTGCGCGCACAGCCGGAGCGCCGACTCCACCCCGGCCCGCAGCACCGGGTCCGAGGCGAGGATCTCGACGGATGTGCGCGAACCCGGTCGAGTGTCCACGACCGCTCCTCCCGGTTGACCTGACGAAACCAGCCTGCCCCCGCCCCGCCCACCACGCATCGGCGCGACACCCCCAACTTCGGCCGCCCCCGGTTGATCGCGAATCTGGGGGCCGCGCCCCCATGTGCCGCGACCCCCCGTGGTGGCAGGATCGACGCGTGAGCCTTCCGTCCACCAGTACCAGCCGACCGGACTGGGCGGACTTCGTCGAGCAGGCGATCGAGCAGGCGCAGCCGGCTGGACCGCTGCTCCGGCCACTGCTCGACGAGGCGCGGGACCGAGTGGCTCGGGGGGCGCCCCGGTCACCCGAGCTGATCGACCTCTCCCCGGTGTGCGACCAGTTCACCGGCCTGCTCGACGCTCAGCTGACGAAACTCGTCGACAGAAGGCTGGGGCACACCGCCGGGCTCGCCGCGCTGCTAGCCGAGTACCCGGTCCTGGCAAGACTCCTTGCGCAGACCTGCCTCCGCGCGATCGACGCGCACCTGCGGCTGCTCGACCGGCTCGGTGCCGACCGCGACACGATCGTCGAGGTGCTGTTCGGCGGGGTCGATCCCGGGCCGCTGCGCGAGGTGGGGGCGGGCGGACGGCGGGGGCGGACGGTACTGCGCTTCGCGGACGGCCGCGCCGTGGTCTACCAACCACGCTCCCCCGCCCTGCTGCGCCACTTCGGCGAGCTCACCAGCTGGCTCAACAAGACCGTCCCCGGCCTGGCCCTGCGGCCGGTCACCACCGTGGTCCGCCCCCACCACGGGTGGGTCGAGTTCGTCCCCCACCGGCCCTGCGCGAGCGTCGTCGACGTCGACCGGTTCTACCGCCGCCAGGGCGCCCTGCTCGCGCTGCTGTACGCCGTGGACGCCGTCGACCTCGACCACGAGACCCTGGTCGCGGCCGGTGACCAGCCGGTCCTCGTCGACGTGGAAACCCTGTTCCACCCCGCACTCGAACCGGCGGCCCCCGGTCAGGACCCGGCGACGCGCGCGCTGCGCTCGTCGGTGATCCGCACGGGCCTGCGGCCGCTCGCGTACGGCCCCGGCCGTCCCCGGCTGGGCGACCGGGACGTCGACCCGGCCGAGTACCGCTTCGCGTTGCTCACCGGGTTCCGCGCCGGCTACGACGCGATCGACGCGCACCGCGACGAGTTGGCCGGAGCCGGTGGCCTGCTCCAACGCTGCCGCGACGACGAGATCCGCGTCGTCGTCCGCCCCACCGGGGACTACGCGACGCTGCTCGCGGAGTCCACCCGGCCCGACCTGCTCCGGGACGACCGCGACCGCGAGCGCTTCTTCGAGCGGCTGCGGACCGGCTCACCCGACCGGCGGCTCGTCGAGGCCGAGATCGCCGCGCTGGTGTCGGGAGCGGTACCCGCGTTCGTCGGCAGGCCGTGTTCGCGGGACGCCTGGACCCCGGACGGCGAACAGGTGGCGGACCTGTTCGACACGTCCGGTCTCGACGCGGTCGCCGCGAAGATCGCGGCCATGGACGAGGTGGACCGCCTCGACCAGGAATGGTTGATCGCCGCCGATATGGCCACCCGCGCAGGCCCGGCCGACCACCGGGGCGGCGAGCACGCGTCCCAACCGGCTCCCGCCGCGGTGCCGGACGCACCGTCGCTGCTGGCCGCGGCCTGTGGCATCGCCGACCAGCTCGTCGCCAGGTCCCTGCAGGACGAGCACCGCGCCAACTGGCTCGGCCTGGAGCTCACCGACGGCCGGCACTGGACGCTCGCCCCGCTCGGCGCGCGGCTGGGTGAGGGCTACCCCGGCGTCGCCCTGTTCCTCGCGCAGCTCGGCACGCTGACCGACACCGCTCGCTACCGTGCGCTGGCGCGAAAGGCGCTCCGGCCGGTCCCCGGGCTGCTGGCCGCCCTCGACGCCGACCCCGGGCTGGCGGGGGTCCTCGGGCCCGGCGGCTTCGCCGGCCTCGGCGGGCTCTGTTACACGCTCTCCCGCATGACCACGTTGCTGGGCGACCCCGAGATCATGGACTGGCTGACGAGAGCGGTCGACCTGGTGGGCCCGCTCGCCGACCGCGCTGAACGTGGTCCGGCGGGCGTCGCGACCGGGGACGCCGGTGGCCTGCTGACCATGCTCGCGGTGCACGCCGAGACCGGCCTCACCTCGGCCCACCATGCCGCGACCGCGTTCGCGTCCCGGCTCGCCGGCGCCGGCCGAAGCGGCCATCCGTCGACCGGGTTCGCCGACGGCTCGGCGGGGGTCGCACACGCCTTGCGGCGGTTCGGCGCGGCCGCGCCACTGCCCGTCGTCGGCGACGTCAGCGACGCCGGGGACAACCTGGGGTGGTGCACCGGCCTGTCCGGACTGGTGCTCGCCGCCGACGACCTCGACCCGGCGACCGTCGACGACGTCGTGACCGTGCTGGCCGAGCGCCGGCCGCTGCGCGACGCCAGCCTCTGTCACGGCGAACTGGGCATCGCCGAGGCCCTCTCGGTCCTCGCGCGGCGTGGGCACACCGGCGCGGCGGAGGCGCGGGTGCACTACGCGGCACGGGCCATGGGCGCGCTGGGCTGGGGCGGACCGCGCTGCGGCACACCGAACGGGGTGCCCTCCCCCGGACTGCTGACCGGTCTCGCCGGGATCGGTTATGGTTTGCTAAGACTGGGTTTCGCTGATCGGGTTCCGTCGGTTCTCTTGCTGGAGAACAGCTTTCCGGCTCGGTGAGGACACTGGGGTCACGATATGCAGACTCGCGCTCCACTGGTGGTCGGCCGCGACCGCGAGCTGGCCGACCTGGCCCGCGCGGTGGCCGGCACCCGCGAGGCGCGCGGGACCTCGGTGTTCATCGTCGGGGAGGCCGGCATCGGCAAGTCCCGGCTCGGGGTCGAGACCACCAGCATGGCGTTCGCCGAAGGGCTGCGCATCATGCGCGGGCGGGGCAGCACGATCGGCCCGACTGTCCCGTTCCGGCCGCTGGCCGAGGCGCTGTTGTCGCTGTTCCGCAGCGGTGACCCACCGGACGAGCAGGCGCTCGGCCCGTACCGGCCGGTGCTCGGCAGGCTCGTCCCCGACTGGAGCCGGGGCGAGCCGGAGCCGGATGGGGGCTCGGTGGTCGTGCTCGCCGAAGGCGTGCTCCGGCTCCTCGCGACCCTCGGCAGGGACCGGGGTTGCCTGCTGGTGCTCGAGGACCTGCACGAGGCCGATGCCGAGACGTTGGCCGTGGTGGAATACCTGGTCGACAACCTCGACGGGCTGCCGGTCGTGCTGCTGGCGACCGTCCGCAGCGAACCGTGTGCCGCGCTCGACCTCGCCGGTTCCGCCGCACAGCGCGGGTCGGCCACCATCCTGGACCTGCGCAGACTCGAGGTCGCCGACGTGCACCGGCTCGTCGCGTCCTGCCTGGAGGTCGAGCCGGACGCGGTGCCGAGGCGGGCGGCCCTGCGGCTGTGGCAGGACAGCGCGGGCAACCCGTTCATGATCGAGGAGCTGCTGAGCGGACTGGTCGACAACGGATTGCTGATCCAGAGCGGCGGCAGATGGCACGAGGTCGACGACGAGCCACGCAGGGAGGTGCCCGCCACCCTGGTGCGCAGCATCGCCAACCGCATCGACCGCCTCGGGCCGAAAGCGCGAATGCTGCTCTCGGTCGCCGCGGTGCTCGGTCGCCGCTTCCCGCTGTCGGTGGTGCAACGGGTCACCGGGATGGACGACCGCACGGTACTCAGCCACCTGCACGCCGGCGTTGCCGCACAGCTCGTGACCGCCGACGAACCGGCTCCCGACTGGTACTCCTTCCAGCACCCGCTGACCGGCGAAGCCCTGCTGGCCATGATCACGCCGACCGACCGGGCCGACCTTTCCGCCCGGGCCGCCGACGCGATCGAGACCATCCACCCCGGCCTGCCCGGTGAGTGGTGCCAGCTCGTGGCGTCGCTGCGGTGCCACACCGGCGACCGGGCGGGCGCCGCACGACTGTTCGCCGAGGCCGGCAGGCGTGCGCTCGCCGACGGCGCCCCGAGCTCGGCGATCACGCTCCTCGAACGGGCCGACGAGCTGCTCGCCGACTCCGACGCGACCAGCACCCGCGCCGAGATCCTCGAGTCCCTGCTGTACTCACTCGCCGAGGCAGGCCGGTTCGACCGGGCTTTCGAGCTGGTCGAGGGGGTGCACCGGTGGGGAGGCGCTGGGTTGGGCACCGCGCGGCGAGCGGGGCTGCACGTCAGGCTGGCCTGGGTGGCGAAGGTCGCGGGCCGCCCAGCCGACGGACTGGCGCAGGTCGACACGGCACGGGCACTGCTCGGTCCGGACCCCGCCGACTCCGACGCCGCGCCGCTCTACGCCGTCGCCGCCGACCTCGCACTCGAGCTGCCCGGCACCGACCGCGACCGGGATCCCGAGGGGCTGGCGCGGCGGGCGGTCGCCGCCGCGGAGCGGGCCGGACTGCCTGCGACCGAGTGCCAGGCCTGGCTCACCATCGGGACCGTGGCCCGCGCACAGGACCTGGCCGCGTCCACCGCCTGCTTCGACCGGTCCCGCACGCTCGCCGAGGAGCACCGGCTGCCGATCTGGCGGATCTACGCGCTCGTCGAGCTGGCCCGCAACGACTGGCTGTCCGACGGGGACATCACCGGCATGGAACGCGTCCGCCACGAGGCGCTGCGGGTCGGCGCGATCACCATCGGGTATGTGGTGGACGCGACCATCGCGCTGCACACGGTGCTGAGCGGACGGTTCGCGGAGGCGGCCGAGCTGGCCGACGCGTGCTGGGCGGCGGCGACCCGGCTGCGGCTCGACCACGTGGCCGCGAACCTCCAGCTGACCAGGGCGGTGCTCGCCGCACACCGCGGGCGACGGCAGGAGTTGGCCGATGCGACCGCCGAGTTCCACCGCGGGCAGGAGGAGGGATCGCCGGACCTACCGCTGCTCCTCGGCCTGGCCGACGCCTTCTGCGCGCTGCTCGACGAGGACCGTCCGCGCGCCCGCGACGCACTCGCCCGGCTGCGGGGCGCCGCGCGCAACAACCCCACCACGTTCTGCATCGCCGGCCGGTACGGACTGGAGCTGCTCGTCGACGTGGTGGACGGCGCCGCGGACTGGCCGGGGTACGAGGAGATCAGCGCGTCGGTGATGAGCACGATGCGGTGGAACAACCAGTTCGTCCACCTGGCACACGCGGTCCTCCTCGGCCGCGCGGGCAGACCTGCCGAAGCGGAAGCCGCGGTCGCGGCCGCGCTGGCGGCCGGCTCGCTCTACCCGGTGCCCACCCACCTCGGCCTCCGCCTCGTCGCCGAGGCCGCTGCCGCCGACGGCTGGGGCGAGCCGGAGGCGTGGCTGCGACGGGCCGAGGAGTACTTCCACCAGGCGGACGTGCCCGCGATCGCCAGGGCGTGCCGGGCACTCCTGCGCCAGACCGGCGCGGCGGTCCGGCAGCGGCGTGGCGGAGCGGACCAGGTGCCCGCCGCCCTGCGCGCGCACGGCGTGACCGTGCGCGAGTACGAGGTCTTCCAGCTGCTCGTCGGCCGGCTCGGCAACAAGGCCATCGCCGGGCGGCTGCACATCTCGCCACGCACGGTGGAAAAGCACGTGGCGAACCTCGTCAGCAAGACCGGCCAGCCGGACCGCGAGGCACTGCACGACTACGCGGCCACCGTGCTCACCGACCCACCGCCCGGGACGTAGCGACCGCTGGTGTGTCGATGGCTGCCGCCAGTTATCGGACGGGTGCCGCGGACGGCTCGGTCGTGCGCACTGCCAGGCGGTCGTACCCACGGAGCATCAGGTGCCTGCGGGCGCCGGGTTCGGCGGCGAGCGTGAGCTCCGGGAAGCGGGAGAGCAGGCGTGGCAGCGCAAGCCGTCCTTCCGCTCTGCCGAGGGCCGCGCCGATGCAGAAGTGCGGCCCCGCACTGAACGAGTAGTGGTGGTTGTCCGCGCGGGCCGGGTCGAACCGGTCGGGGGCGGGGAAGCGGCCAGGGTCCCGGTTGGCGGCGCCGGTGAGGATGAGGACGGGCCGCCCCGCCGGCGCGGCCACGCCGGCGATCTCGGTCGTCTCGACCGGGTAACGGGTGGCGAAGTGGAGCGCCGGTTCGAGCCGGAGTACCTCCTCGACGTAGGCCGGGGCCAGCGCGTGGTCGTCGCGCAGAGCCGAGGCGAGCCCGGGGTGGTCGAGGAGGATGCGCAGGCCGTTGCCGAGCAGGTTCGACGTGGTGCGGAACCCGCCGTTGAACACGATGATGATGCTGGCCAGAAGTTCCTCTTCGGACAGTGCGGTGTCCGAAGAGGCCAGTGCGGACACGAGGTCGTCGCGGGGGTGCGCGCGGCGGGTGGCGAGCAGGTCGGCGAAGTACGCGCCGAGTTCCTCTGCCGCGACGTCGGCGGCCAGTACCTCGCGGTAGGGGCGCTGACCGACCTCGATCATCGCGTCGAACGCCTCGACCCTGGCAGGGAACCAGTCCCGGTCACGTTCGGGCACCCCGAACAGCTCGCCGATCACGTCACGGGGCAGCCGCAGCGCGAACTCGGCCATGAAGTCCGCCGGTGCGCCGTCGGCTCCGAGCGCCGCGAGCCGGTCGAGCAGCTCGCCGGTGATCCGGTCGACCATCGGCTCCATCGCGGCCACCCTGGCGGGCGCGAACGCCCGGCCGAACAGGCGGCGAACGCGTGCGAGGTTCTCCCCGCCCGCGTGGAACAGGGAACTCTGCAGCGTGCGTACGGCGGCGTGTGCACGCCACCGGGAGCTGGTCCGGTCGAGGTAGGCCGCGTCGAGCACGCGGAGGTTGTCGTCACGCAACGCCTGGCCGACCGCCTCGTAGCCGTGGACGATCGCGGCGTACCGGCTGCCGGCGGGAAGCGCGGCCGCCGGCCCGAGTTCGTGCAGCCGGGCATAGATCGGGTACGGGTCTCGCCTGCCATCGGCGCTGAGCAGCTCGCGCATCAACCCGACGGCAAGCTCGCCACCTGATCCGGTCACGACCTCCGCTCCTACCTCTCTGCCGCTGCCGCCAGGACCCGCTGGCGCATCAGGAACTTGCGCACCTTGCCGGTCGGGCCGAGCACCACCGCGTCGTCGTCGACCACGTCGATCCGCCGCAGGACGCCCGCGGCCGCCGAACCGATTCCGGCACGCACCTCGTCGCCCCGATCGCGGGCGGGATCGGCTCCGTCGTGGAGGACGAGCAGCACGTCGGCGATCGGGCTGCCGTCGGCCGCCGTGGTCGCGACCACCGTGCAGTCCCGGACATCCGCGCACCTCGTGAGGATGCGTTCCTCGGAAAGCGCGGTGTAGAGCCAGTTCCCGTCGCCGAGGTCGACCGCGTCACTTGCCCGGTCGACCTGATAGTAGTAACCGTCCTCGTCCCGGTACATCAGGTCGCCGGTCAGGTAGTGACCGCCGAGCCGGCTGCGGTAGGTGGCCGCCGAGTCGTTCCAGTAGCCGGGCGCGACCGTCGGCGCCTTCAGCCCGCACTGCCCGACCTGTCCGACCGGCACCTCCTCACCGGTCTCCACGTCCAGCAACGTCACCTCGGCGAACGGGTACGGCTTGCCGACGCAGCGGTCGTAGCGGTCGCTGCCCAGCCGATGTGTCACGTAGAACGCGCTGTGGCCCATCTCGGAGGAGCCGAGCATGTCGATGAACTTCGAGCCTGGCACCTCGACCATGCCGTCCCTCGTCCACTCGACGTGACTGCCGGCCGCGATCAGGTTCCGCACGTGCGTCTCGTGCGCGCAGTCCCCCGTGCTCGACCAGACGCGCACCGAGCGGAGGTCCCGGGTGGACAGGTCGAACCTCGCCAGTTCCGCCCAGGTCACCGCGAACCCGAAGACGCCCGTCGGGCGCCACCGCTCGATGACGTCCAGGATCTTCTCACCGCTGTGCTCGAACGAGCCGCCCTGTGCCGACAGGCAGAGGAGTTGGTACCCGTTGCACAGCGCCTGGTTGATCACGATGACGCCGGCGGCGTGCGCGGCGGGCAGCGCGGACAGCTCCCGCACCTGGCCGTAGGGCCGTGCCTCGGTGAGCCGGACCGCGCGGATGGCCGCGAACAGGCTGTGGTGCGAGTGGACCACCGCGGTCGGCATCCGGGTGGTGCCGGAGGAGTGGGTGATCGCCACCGGGTCCTCACCGGCGTGCCGGAAGTGCGGCGGCGCCGAGGCGGGGTCCCCGGTGCCGGTCTCGGTGGCGTCACCGAGGACGGGCGCCCCGAGGTCGTGCTCGCGGAGCCCGTCGTGGTCGGCGTCGAGGAGGACCCCGGCGCAACGCAGCCGCCGCACGTACTCGGCGGCGACCTCGACCGGCATGTTGCCGTTCATCAGCGCCGGGATCGCCCCCAACCAGGTGAGCGCGAAGAAGTTGAGGAGCACGTCGGCCGACGCCGTCACGTAGATCGCCACCGGGTCCCGCCGCCGCACACCGCGCGCGGCGAACCACGCCGCCCGCGCGGCGACCCGTTCGGTCAAAGTGGACAGTGACAACGGCGTCCATTCGGGAATGCCGTCCACGTCGGTGTCGAAGCTGATCCTCGGGAGGTCTCGGTCAGCCCCGTGCTCCGCCAACATCAGCAGCACGTTGCCGGCACCCACCCGCATGTCCTCTGCCAGTGCGGCACGCAGGTTGCTCACGGAACCTCCTGGTAGGACAGAGGAAAAGGCTCTCCTCACACGCTCGCACGCCCGCATGGGGCGCGCTAGAGTAACCGCGCGGAAATCGCCGCGGCCAGCTGCTGGACCGGTTGGGGCAACAGCATGTGCTCGTGCAGGCAGTCGACGTCGACGGCGTCGATCGCACCACCGGCATGCGGTCGCCAGGACGCGACCTTCTTCGCCGTCGGTGGCTGCTTCCGGGTCGCGGACAGGAACAGCACCGGGCAGCTCACCCGGCCCGGCCGGTGTGCCTGGGAGATCGCGAGGTTGTTCCGCACCACCTTCGGCAACGTGAGCACCCGCTCGTCCGGCCACGAGTCGAAGCCGAGACCCGGCCGCGCCCTGACCAACGCGAGAAGCCGGGCCTCGGGTTCCGGCTCGTCCTGCGCGATCGCCGGCTGGTAGCCGAACTCCCTGAGCACGAAGTTGCAGACGCGCCAGGCGTTGTCGGCGGCGCGACCGAAGCTGTAGGGCAACGCCGGGGTCGCGTCACCGAGCACGAGCAGCCCCACCTCGTGACCCCTCCGCTCGAGTTCCTCGGCGATCGCGTGGGCCATGTTGCCGCCCAGGGACCAGCCGAACAGGTGATGGGGGCCGTCGGGCTGGACGCGCCGGATCTGGTCGGCGAAGTCACGTGCGAGCTCCGCCATGTCGACCGGCAGTGGCTCCTGCCTGCGCAGCCCCCGTGACTGCAGGCCGAAGACCGGGTTCCCGGACCGGATGCGCTGCGACAGCGCCAGGTAGCACCAGCTCACCCCGACCAGGGGTGGCGCGCAGAACAGCGGCGAACCGGTCCCCTCCCGCAGCGGGAGCACCATCTCCAGTTGGCTGCCCGCCTGCCGCACGTGCTCCCGCCGCTGCCTGGCCCAGCGGAGTTCCTGCGCCGAGGGGAACGCCATCACCCACCTGCCTTCGCCGTCGCCGCGGCGTCCACACCGGAGGCCAGCGCGGTGAGTTCCGCCGCGGCGGCACGAGCACCGCCGGCCGCCGCGAACTCGTCGGCCAGCCGCTCAGCGTGTCCGCGGTAGTCCGGTTCGTCGAGCACGGCCCGCACCGCTGCGGCCAGCTCGGCCACGCTCGCGTCGAGGATCGAGACCTCGACCGCGGCGCCGGCATCGACGACCTGACGGGCGACGGCCACCTGCTCCGCACGGACCGGGGCCACGACCATGGGAACACCGTTGGCGAGCGCCTCGTGCGCCACTCCCCCGGCGTGGCACACGACCGCGTCGAGCTGGGGAAGCAGGTCGAGCATCGGCACCAGCTCCCTGGCGATCACGTTGTCCGGGAACCCGTCGCCCGCGATCCCCGAGGTGACGAACACCGCCTGCACCTCCCGCGCCATGGGCGCGAGCGCGGCGGCCATCCGCTGGTAGAAGTCACCGATCAGGTGCCCGACCAGGGTGCCGACCGTCACCAGCACGTGCCGGCGGCCGGGATCCCACTCCTGCCAGGGGAAGTCGGGAGTGTTCAGCCGTTCGCCGAGCACCGCGCCCGTGAGGACGCACCTGTCCGGCAGCGGGGTGCCACCCATGAGGCCCGGGGTGGTCAGCGCGAGCACCAGGTGTGGCGAGAACCGGGGGTCGAACGACTCGTCGGCCGGCAGGCCGGCCACCGTGCGAACCGTCGCCAGCCGGTCGGTCACGATCTCGGCGAACGCGGGAAGTTCCGGTGGCGGGGCCAGCTCCAGCGCCCCGGTGCACACCGTTGCCCACGGCAGACCGCGCCGGTGCGCCACGACGGCGCCGGACAGTGCGTACTGCTCGGCCACGACGACGTCCGGCCGGTACGCGCTGACCGCGGCGTCGACCGGGGCGAGGGTGAAGCGGGTGAACGGGATCAGGTACCCGTCCCAGAGTGCGACCAACCCCGCCGCGCCGGTGTCGGCGGGCCGGCGGTAGGTGCGCACACCCGTCGGGTGGACCGGCACGTCCGGACCGACCAGCGGGCGCAGCACGCTCTCCGGACCGCACCACACCACCTCGTGTCCACTGTGGATCAAGAGGCGGGCGATCGCGAGCATCGGGTTGAGGTGGCCGGACAACGGCAGCGCCACGAACAGGAATCGCGACATCCGGCAATGGTGACACACGTTGACGGTCCCCGGAAGGCGTGGTGTCATTCGGAGTATGACCGCACTCGACGCGGTGTCGGTGTACACACCGGAAACGAGCGTGCCCATCGAGGACCTGTCCGAACCGCTCGGGCTCACCGACATGCAGGTCAAGCTCTTCCGCCGGTTCCACGGCCTCGACGAGGTCCGGCTGGACCGGAACCGTTCGCTGCACGACCTGCTCCGCTGCGCGCTGCACGGGCTCACTGCCCTGGGCGGCAACGAGAACCGGGTTCGCTATGTCATCCACGGCAGAGCGATGCCGGTCGTCGTGCCCTATCCGGAAAACCCGCTGCACGACGTCTGTCGCGAGTTCGGCCTCGGACACGCGTCCACGTTCACGGTGACACAACAGAGTTGCGCCAGCGGATTGCTGGCGGTCGAGCTTGCCGGGCGGTTGCTCGCGGAGGATTCGCGGCCCGACGCACTCGCGGTGGTCCTCACCGGCGAGAAGGCGTTCACCCGCGACGCGCAGCTGCTGCCCGGCACGTCGATCTTCAGCGAGGGCGCCTCCGCGTGCCTGGTGAGTACCACCGGGCAGCGTGACCGGCTGCTTTCCTACGTCTGCCACCAGCGCGGCGAGTTCGACATCGAGATCGGCGAGACCACCGAACGGTTCCAGCGCGAGTACCGGCCCGCGCTGGCCTCGGTGATGCGGCAGGCGGTCGCCGAAGCCGGGCTCGCGCTGGACGATATCCGTTTGATACTCCCGCATAACGTCAATGTGGTTACCTGGCAACGGTTGTGCCTGCTGCTGGACTATCCCCTGGAGCGTGTCGTGCTGTCGAACGTGGCGACGGGCGGCCACGTGTTTTGCGCGGACGCGTTCGCCAACTACCGCACGGCGCTCGACGGCGGACTGCTGCGCGAAGGTGACCACTACCTCGTCGCGGCCGTCGGCTCGGGGAACGGCGCGACCTTCTCCGCGATGCTGTTCCAGCACTGAGGTTCCACGAACGAGTACCGCATGGAGGACGACAATGGCCGCACCGGAAGCCGGGATCGACGTCGCGCTGCGCGCGCGTGCCGTCGACGCGATCACCACACAGCTGCACAGGCTGCTGAAGCGGGACGGCCCGATCACCGAGGACATGCTGATGGCGGAACACCTCGGTCTCAGCTCCTCGCTCGGACTGGAACTGCTGCTGGAGGTCGAGGAGGTGCTCGGGGTGCAGATCGACGTGGAGACGATGGACCCGGAGCGGACCCGCACCGTCGGCGAGCTGGCCACCTTCGTCGCCGGTCACGGCCGGCCCTGGTAGCCCGTGTTCGTGTCCCGGCCGGGCCCGGCGTCGAGGCGCGCGGGCCCGAACCTGATCCGCACGGACCGCGCGGCGTTCGCCGAACCGGCCGCCTTCCTCGCCGACGACGACCGCCGCGCCGGCATCGGCACCTACCTGGCGGACCTGACCCGGCCCTTCGGCATCGAGCCGCACGCCGAGCTGTCCGGGCAGTCCTACGGGGAGATGGCCACGGCGCTGCTGGCGCCCATCGTCGCCGAGGCGGAGCCCATCGACCTGCTGGTGCTGGCGTTCTCGGTCCACGACCTGTGGCCCGGCCGGGCCACCGCCGCCTACCTGAGCCGGGTGTGCCCCGGCACCCCGATGTCGTTCGCCCTCTGCGACCAGGGCCGCGCCGCGGCGTTCACCGGCCTGCGGGTCATCCGCGCCTACCGGCCCCGGCGGGCACTGCTGCTCGTCGTGGAGCAGGCGGGGATTCCCTACGACTCACCCGCGGTCCCGCCCGCAGAACACCGTGGTGTCGCGATGCTGTTCGGCGATGCCGACGGGTCGCCGGTCGCGGGCCCGCACCAGTACTCGGACGTGTCCCCGGCCGCGGTCGCGGACCGTGCCGCCGAGGGGATCGCCGAACTGTCGGCAGGACACGACGACGTGCGTGTCGTACTGGGTGACGGGCTCGCGACGGCGTGGCCCGCGCACCCGGGGCACACCGTGGTGCCGGCCGGACAACCGGCCACCGGGGCGTGGTGGCACATGGCCGAACAGCTCGCCGAGCCCGCGGACCTCGTGGTGGTGGCCGACTACGACCCCGACCTGCGTGACCTGTGCCTGACCGGGATCACGAACTGACTCGGGCCGGCGCAGCGGGATCGAGCGCGGCCGCGACCGCCACCTCCTCGACCCCGCGCAGCACCCGTTCCGCCTGCCCCTCGGTGAGGCACGTCAGGTCGAAGACCCCTTGCAGGAAGACGGTTCCCGGCCGGTCCTCGATCGCGATGAAGACCTGGTCGACGGCGGTGTCCAGCTCGCCTCCCCACACGAACGCGGTCTCCTCCGCCTTCGCGCGCAGCCCTTCCGCGGTCACCTCGGTGCCGAGGACCACCCCCGCTGCCGGCCGGGCGGCGCGCCGGTCGTTGATCCGGCAGGTGACCCGCGCGGGATGACCGCGGTCACGGTCGAGCCGGGCGTGGAGTTCCGCCAGCTGGTCCGGGTCGTAGTAGCCCTGCAGCCAGGCGGCCGTCGAGGCACCGCGCACCCGCGCCACCACGTCGTCGACGGTGCCGTCGAGTTCGACGGTGAGCACGGAGTCCTGGCAGAGCGTCGCGACGGTCCCGGCGAGTCCCGGCCGGAATCTGTTGCTCACCACAACTTTCGTGGTGAGCGGGTGCACGCCGGTCGCCCGCCCGATCGCCGTGGCGATGACGGCCAGCAACACTCGCGCGGTGTCCGTGCGGGTCCGTTCCGCGATGGCGAGCACCGCGAGGTGGGTGGCAGGCGAGTCGAGGTGCCCGTACCGGTACCGCCGCCCCGCCGGGCGGGTGGGCAGCGCCCCGAACGTCTGTGGCGGGATTGCGCGCAGCCTCGCCTCCCAGTGGCGCATGGCCCGCCCGCTGACCCGCTTCGCCTCCGGGGTCTGCTCCGCCCTGCCGAGTTCGAGCGGTCCCGGTGTGCGCGGGTCGGCGCGGCGCCGTGCCGCACCACCCGCCCGGAGGTCGGCGACGATCCGTGTGACCGCCGCGCCGTCCGCGACCAGGTGGCCGATCGTGAGCACCCGGTACCGCGTGACGTCCCGGTGGCGGACCACCGCCATCCGCACCGACCACTGCCGGTACGGGTCGAACGGGGTGACCAGCCACGCGTAGCACAGGTCGTGGACGAACTTGCCGACGTCGGCGGGGTGGCTGTCGTCGGCGAGGTTGACGACCTCGAGGTCGATCTCCCCCGAGCCGAACACCACCTGGCACGGGTTACCGGCCTCGTCGGTGCCCAACCGCAGGCGCAGCGCGGGATACCGGCTCATGACCGCGCCGACTCCCGCGGCGACGGCCTCGACCGTGGTGCCGCGCGGCACCTCGTGCGCGCCGCTGGAGTTGTGGGTCCAGCCCGTGTCCCGCACCTCCCGCAGGATCGCCTTCTGCCCCCAGGACAGCGGCGCCGTTCCCGCACCGGGTCCGGAGAACGGGACGGTGATCCGGTCCGACATGCTCTGGTCCGACATGCTCTGGTCCGGCACGGTCTGGTCCGGCATGGTCTGGTCGAACACGGATCACGCACCCAGGACGAGGCTGACGTTGTGGCCCCCGAAGCCGAACGAGTTCGACATGACCGTCCGCACTCCGGCCGGCTTCGCGGTGCGGACGTGGTTGAGGTCGCACGCCGGGTCCGGGTCGTCCAGGTTGTGCGTCGGCGGCAACATCCCTTTGCGCAGCACCGAAACGCTGATCGCGGCTTCGACAACGCCGGAGGCGCCCAGCAGGTGTCCGGTCACCCCCTTCGTCGAGCTGACCGGTGGCCCGCCATCGCCGAAGACGCTCTTGATCGCCACCGCCTCGGCGGCGTCGCCGGCCTTGGTGCTGGTGCCGTGGGCGTTGAGGTAGTCGATGTCCTTCGTGGACAGTCCGGCGTCTGACAACGCGAGCCGCATGCTCTGCGCCGCACCGGATCCGTCCGGGCGAGGGGTCGCGGTGTGGTAGGCGTCGTTCGTCACCGCCCAGCCGAGGACCTCGGCGTACCGCCGCGCGCCCCGCGCACGCGCGAACTCGGTGCGTTCCACCACGAAGACACCGGCGGCCTCGCCGAGCACCAGACCGTTGCGGCGCCGGTCGAACGGCCGGCTCGCGGCGGTCGGGTCCGGCCAGCCCCGCGCGAGCGCGCGGGCGTTGCCGAACGCGTCGGCGAACGTCGGGAACAGCGGCGCCTCGGAACTGCCGCACACCACCACGTCGGCCTCACCGGCCCGCAGGATTCGCACCGCCTCACCGATCGACTGCGCACCGGACGCACACGCGGTGCCGACCGACGAGACACAGCCCCTGATGCCGAACTCGATGGCGATCCGCGCCGCCGCCATGTTCGGCAGCACACCGGACAGCAGGTACGGGCTGACGCCGGACCGACCGCGGTCCGAACGCGAGACCGCCTGGTCGGCCAGCGTCGCGAGCCCACCGACACCGGAGACGACGGCCGCGATGCGGTGTTCGTCGACGTCCCGGCCGACCTCGATCCCGGCGTCGGCCACGGCTGCACCGGCGGCACGCACGGCCATCACGATCGAGCGGTCGACCGTGCGTGCCGCCGTCAGCGGCAGTACGCTCGCCGGGTCGATGTCCGGGCTGAACGCCGCGACGTCGACGACCCCGTGCAGCGGATGTTCAGCGGGTGGCCGGGAAAGGCCGGACCGGCCGGCACAGACGGCGGTGAACACCTCGTCCACCGCGGTCCCGACCGGACACACCAGCCCCATGCCGGTCACCGTGACACCGGTCATCGCGGTATCACGTTGTGGACGACGCCCGCGCGCGTGCCGCGACCGCGTCGCAGAACTCGCCGATCGTCATGGCGGCCAACGTGTCGGACTCGTCGTCGCTGAACCGGACTCCGAACCGGTCCTCGAACCGCAGTGTGAGCTCGGCGATCGCGAGCGACTCCAGGTCGACCCCGGCGGGGCCGAGAGTGGTGTCGTCGACGATGTCGTCGGTGCTGTACTGCATCTCCGTCAACGACTCGAACAGGAACTGGCGGATCTCATCAGTCATGGCCAATGTTTCCCTTCGACAGACAAGAGAGTCCGCTACCGGGAGCGGTGTCGTCAAGGATGAGCTTCCAGCTTCGCATTACTCTATTCACTGCCGCCGCCGACCGGCACGATGGACCGCCCCTTCCGGCTCCGGGCAGCCGATTCCCGTTCTGTGCCTTGACTTGACAGCACCATCGAAACTTTCGACCGGCCGAAAGCGACGCGGAATTACTCTAGCTGTCCCGCTCGCGGGCTAGTACCAAGGGAATCGCGTACTCGGAAAGGCGAGGGAGTGCCGGTGACACAAGAGCTTTCTGCGATGCCCACTGGGCTTGTCACTAGCCCGGACTGGGTCGACGAGGTCCTGCTCTCCGGAGCGGAAGACGAGGTCTGCCTGTGTTCGGACCGGCTCGTCGACCGGCGGACCCTGCGCAGGCTGGTGTCGGAGCGACAGTCGGCCCTCGCGGCCGCCGGTCTGCGCGCCGGCGGCTCGGTCGCGCTCCGGTTGCCACCGTCCATCGCGTATGTCGCGAACCTGCTGGCCGGCTGGCGCACCGGCGCCCAGGTGATCCTGCTCGACCACCGCATGACCCGGTTCGAGGTCGACGCGGCGCTGCATCGGCTCGCTCCCCAGGTCGTCGTCGCCGCACAGCACACCAGGGGTGGCACGTTGCGTGCGTTCGTCGACGTCGAGGAGATCGCGAAGCCGTGGCCCGGCCGTCCCGCCGCGACACCCCACGCCTTGGTACAGCTCAGTTCCGGCTCAACCGGTCCGTCCAAAGTGATCGGTCGTACCGCGACGGACCTGATCGCCGAGCTGGGCAGGTACTCCCGCATCGACGGGGTGCCGCTGCCTGGCGAACGGATTGTCGTGCTGGCCTCGATGGTGCACGTGCTCGGGCTCGTCGGCGCCCTCCTGTACGGGCTGCACGCCGGCGTGCGGATCCGGGTGCCGGACCGGGTCACCGGGGACAGCGTCCTCGACGCGGTGGCGGCCGAGCCGACCCCGGCGACCGTGCTGGGGGTGCCGTTCCACATCGGACTGCTCGCGTCCGTGACGAACCCACCCGCCCTGCCGCAGTTGAAGCGGTTGACCACCGGTGGCGAGCTGGTGCCCGCGGCGACCGCCGCCGCCTTCACCGACAGGTACCGAGTGCCGCTCGGCAACATGTGGGGGATGACCGAGGTCGGCGTGATCGCCACCGACCTGTTCGGCGAGCACCGGCCAGCGCTCACGCCCGCGCCCGGCCTCGACGTCGTCGAACACGGTGGCGAACTGCTGATCAGCAGGCCCGAGTCCCCGTACGTCGGCCTGTCCGACCCGACCAGGTGGACCGGCGGCTGGCTGCACACCAGGGACGCGGGCACGGTCGACCGGGAAAGCGGGCTCGTCACCGTCCTGGGACGCCTGGACTCGCAGATCTCGATCGGCGGGCTGAAGGTCGACCTGACCGAGGTCGAGGCGACCGTGCGCGCGCTGCCGGCGGTGACCGAGGTCGTCGTGGTGCATGACGACGTCATCACGGCATACGTCCAGCTCGCTCGAAACGCCACCGCGGCGGCGGTCGAGGCCGAGTTGGCCGAGCGGCTCGCCGCCCACAAACGGCCGAGGCGACTGCACGTGCTCGCCGACCTGCCCCGCACCACGACGGGGAAACTGGTGCGCAGCGGCACGGTCCTGCGCCAGGCAGCGCGGGAGGTGACCGCATGAGCTGGGACGGCACGACACGCCGCGACGAGATCGTGGCGATACTCGCGAGCTTCGGCTCCCGGTCGGTGGACGCGGTGCCCGAGACCATCGACTCCATGGAGCTGGCCTGGCTGCTGCACCAGGTCGAGCAGCGCTACGGCCTGTGCTTCGACCTCGACGACAGCCGGCTCGCCGGCATCACGACCGTTTCCGAAGCCGTCGACGTGTTGGGGAGCCGGTTGGGCGGGCTCCGGTGACGGCCGAGGGCACCACGTCAGGCAGGAGAAGGTAGCCGATGAACATCTCCGGTATCGACCACATCGAGTTGTACGTTGGGGACGCACGCCAGACAGCGCTCTACCTCAGCACGGCGTTCGGCTTCACCATCTGCGGGCAGGGCGGCCCCGAGACCGGGCTGCCCGGCCAGCGCTCACTGTTGCTGCGCCAGGGCGACATCCAGTTGGTGCTCACCTCCGGGCTGGTCGTCGACCACCCGGCGACCGAGTACGTCCGGCGGCACGGCGACGGCGTGGCCTGCATCGGGATCGGTGTCGACGACGCCACCGCCGCCTACCGCACGCTGGTCGAGCGCGGCGCGGAACCGGTCTCCCCGCCCAGGGAGTACGGTCAGGACGACCGGCGGGCGATCATCGCCGAGGTCGCCGGGTTCTCCGACGTGACGCACCGGCTGGTCGAACGGCACGGCCCGCCGAGGGAGTTCCTGCCCGGCGCGATCGAGGTGACCGAGTCGCAGTCGCACGGCGACGGCAAGCTGCTGCGCACCATCGACCACATCGCGATCTGCGTGCCGGCCGGCGGACTCGCCCCGACCGCGCAGCGCTACGCGGACGTCTTCGGCTTCACCCAGGTGTTCACCGAGTACATCGAAGTCGGCGGGCAGGGCATGGACTCCGTCGTGGTGCAGAGCCCGTCCCAGGAGGTCACGTTCACGCTGATCGAGCCGGACCCCGACCGCCAGCCAGGGCAGATCGACGACTTCCTGTCCTGGCACGCGGGCGCCGGTGTGCAGCACATCGCGTTCGGCACCGACGACATCGTGGCCGCGGTGGGCAGGCTGACCGACCACGGGGTGCGGTTCCTCGGCACGCCGGACACCTACTACGACGGGCTGGAGGCGCGGGTCGGGCACCTGGACGCGCCGCTCGCCCAACTGCGCGAGCTCGGCGTGCTGGTGGACCGGGACCACTGGGGTCAGCTGCTGCAGATCTTCACCGAGTCGATGCACGTCCGCAGGACGCTGTTCCTGGAGATCGTCGAGCGGCGGGGCGCGCTCACCTTCGGCAGTGGCAACATCAAGATGTTGTACGCCGCGAAGCAGCGCGAGCTGTCCGGGGTCCTCTCGTGACCGCGACGCGCGAGTTCGTGCTGACCGAGCAGGAACAGGCGCTGCTGCCGACCGACGAGGACGTCGCGTTCTTCGCCGCGCACGGGTGGTACCTGTCCGAGAAGCTGTTCTCGGACCACGAGGTCGACGAGCTGCTCGCGGCGAGCGAGCGGTACTACGCGGGGGAACGCGACCGCAGGCTGCCCGTGCGGCCGCCCCGGCTTGCCTACTGGACCCCGGAGCACGGCGACGTGCAGCGGCACAACGACTACGTCCACTACGAGAGCGACGCGATCGCGGCGGTGCTGCTCAAGCCGTTGATCGGCGCGGTGGCCGCGCGGCTGGCGCGGGTCGGGCTGATCCGGGTGTTCCAGTCGACCCTGATCTACAAGCCACCGATCGTGAGCGAGCCGTCGAACGTCGTGCCCTGGCACTTCGACAAGCACTACTGGGCCTCGTCCTCCTCGGAGGACATGCTGACCGCGTTCATCCCGTTCCACGACTGCGACGAGGACATGGGCACGATCGTCATGGTCGACGGGAGCAACACCTGGGAGGAGGTCGGTTTCGAGGACAGCGCCAACGAGCACTTCGCGAGACGCGACCGGAACCGGCTGGAGGCGGTGCTCGAACGCAACGCCGAGCACAACGGCGCGGAGCTGAGGCGGGTTCCGATGCGGATCCCCAAGGGGCACATGAGCTTCCACCACTGCCGGACCTACCACGGCAGCGGCCCCAACCGGAGCACGAACCCACGCAGGGCGATCTCGTTGCACCTGCAGGACGGCGACAACGCCTACCGCGAGTTCCCACTCTCCAACGGGGAGCTCGCGACGTACAACCACGACGCACTGGTCCGCAGCAACCGGGACGGCACACCGGACTACGCCGACCCCGAGTTCTGCCCGGCCCTCTGGCACACACCGACCACCGACGAGCGAGGAGCCGCCCATGTCCAGATATGACTGGGGAAGGACCCACCCCGGGATCGGCAGGCTCGAGCAGGAGATCGGCCCGGCGCGGGACCACGTCGTCAGCCACCCGCTGTACGCGAGCCTCGACGACCACGACGCGATCACCACGTTCATGGAGCACCACGCGTTCGCCGTGCTGGACTTCATGTCATTGCTGAAGTCCCTGCAGCGCAACCTGACCTGTGTCGCGGTGCCCTGGGTGCCCACCGGGCCGCCCGGCAGCCGCCGCCTGATCAACGACATAGTGATGGTCGAGGAGAGCGACGAGCTCGGCGACGGGTTCACCAGCCACTTCGAACTGTACGTCGACGGGATGCGCGAGGCGGGGGCGAGCACCGCCGCCGTCGACAAGCTGGTCGTCCTGCTGCGTGACGGGGTCGAGGTGCGCGCGGCGCTGGACCAGGCCGGCGTACCGAAGCCGGCAGCCGAGTTCGCCCGCACCACCTGGGACATCATCGAGACCGCTCCGGTGCACTGCCAGGCCGCGGCCTTCGCGTTCGGCAGGGAGGACCTGATCCCGGACATGTTCGCCAAGGTGGTCGAGGTCAACAAGCGGAGCAGGAGGCTCGGCACCTTCGTGGACTACCTCGAACGGCACATCGAGGTCGACGGCGAGCAGCACACCCCGATGGCCATGCAGATGCTGGCCGACCTCTGCGGCGAGGACGACGAGAAGTGGGCGCAGTGCGCGGACACGGTGAACACGGCGCTGACGGCGAGGACCAGGTTGTGGGACGGCATCCTCGAGGCGATCAGAATCGCATGAACACGCCCTGCGACCTCTACCGGGCCGTCCGGCTGATCCGGCGGTTCGAGGAGCGGGCGGTCGAACTGGTCCACAGTGGAGTAATCGTCGGCGGGATCCACCCCTACACCGGGCAGGAGGCCGTCGCCGCGGGCGTGTGCACGGCGTTGCGTGCCGGTGACATCATCACCAGCACCCACCGGGGGCACGGGCACGTGCTGGCCCGCAACGCCGACCCGGCCAGGATGCTGGCCGAGCTCGCCGGCCGGTCCACCGGGCTGAACAAGGGCCGTGGTGGCTCGATGCACGCCGCGGACTTCTCCCTCGGGATCTTCGGAGCCAACGCCATCGTCGGCGCCAACGGGGCGATCACCGTCGGCGCGGTGTGGGCGGCCAGGCGCCAGGCCGAGCAGAACGGCGGCGGCGACCCGGTGGGGGTGAGCTTCTTCGGTGACGGCGCGGTCAACCAGGGCGTGCTGCTCGAGGCGATGAACCTCGCCGCGCTGTGGCGGGTGCCCGTGCTGTTCGTGTGCGAGAACAACGGCTACGCGACCTCGCTGACGGTGAAGGACGCGGTCGCCGGCACGATCACCGGGCGGGCCGAGGCGTTCGGCATGCCGGCCGTGGCAGTGGACGGGACGGACCCGCAGATCGTGTTCGACGCGACCCGCGCCGCACTGGCGCGGGCCCGTGCCTGCTGCGGGCCGAGCCTGATCGAGTGCACGACCTACCGGTTCGACGCCCACCACACCTGGGAGCACGGCTCCCGGGTCCGCTACCGGGACGAGGCGGAGGTGGCGCTGGCCAGGTCCCGGGACCCGGTGGAGATCCAGGGCTCCCGACTGTCCGAAGTAGACAGGTCGGCGGTCGACATCGAGATCGAGGCGCTGCTCGACAGCGCGGTCGAGTTCGCCGTCGGCAGCCCCCGGCCGGATCCGTCCGGCGCGCTGGACCACCTGTACGCGACCGGCATGCGCGGCCGCTCGGGGAGTGGTTGACGATGCCGTGGTTGTCCTACCGCAAGGCGCTCAACCGGGCGCTCGCCGACGAGCTCGCCCGCGATCCGGACGTGTTCGTGCTGGGCGAGGACGTCCGGGTGGCGGTCTCGACCGTGACCGCGGGGCTCGCCGGCCGGTTCGGGTCGCGCAGGGTGCTCGACACCCCGCTGTCCGAGCAGGCGTTCACCAGCTTCGCCACCGGCGCGGCACTCGCCGGGCTACGACCGGTGATCGAGTACCAGATCCCGTCGCTGCTGTTCCTCGTGTTCGAGCAGATATCCAACCAGGCGCACAAGTTCTCGCTGATGACCGGCGGGCAGGCACGGGTGCCGGTGACCTATCTGGTGCCCGGCTCCGGGTCGCGGTCCGGCTGGGCGGGCCAGCACTCCGACCACCCGTACAGCCTGTTCGCCCACGTCGGGGTGAAGACCGCGGTGCCCGCCTCCCCCACCGACGCCTACGGGCTGCTGTGCACGGCCATCCGCGACGACGACCCGGTCGTGGTGTTCGCGCCGGCCGGCGCGCTCACGGTGCGCGAGGACGTGGACTTCGCCGACCTGACCTGCGTCCCGCTCGGCACCGGCCGGGTGCGCAGGGAGGGCGACGACGTGACGGTCGTCGCGATCGGCCACCTGGTGTGGGACGCGCTCGCCGTCGCGGAGGAGTTGGCGGGCGACGCGTCCGTCGAGGTGTTCGACCCGCGCACGCTGTACCCGTTCGACTGGGACGGGCTGGCCGTCTCGGTGGCGAAGACCGGGCGCCTCGTGGTGATCGACGACTCCAACCGGTCCTGCGGGATCGGCGGGGAGATCCTGGCCACCGCGGCGGAGTGGCTCGGGCTGACCACCGCGCCGGCCCGCGTGACGAGACCGGACGGCGCGGTGCTGCCCTACGCGGCGGAGCTCGACCGGGCCGTCCAACCGAGCCGCGCACAACTGGTGAACGCGATCCACCGGGTGCTGAAGGACGGAGGCGTACGTGCCGTCTGATCCCCAGGTCACAGCCTTGCTGGAGCGGCCGGACCACCAGCGGTCGGGCGCCTGGTACTGGAGCCGGTACCTCGTGACGCCGCAGGACGGCCTCGACCCGCCGGTCTCCCCGCCGCGGGACGAGGGCGCGCGGCCCCGCGCGGCCCGCGTCCAGGGCTGCGCTCACCTCGGTGACCACTTCGGACTGTCAGGCGGTGGTGGCGGTGCTTGACCTGGTGACCCACGACCGCGCGGCGCCGTCGGCACCCGCGGTGTCCGTCGCGGGCCGGGAGACGTTGACCTACGGCGAGCTGGCCGGCCTCGTCGGCGGGGTGGAGCGGCTGCTCCGGCACGACAGCAAGGCGCTGGTGGTGTGCGCGGGAGACCGCGACCTGGCCACGCTGCTGACCTACCTCGCCGCGCTGCGGCTCGGCCACGCCGTGGCGTTCCTGCCGTCGTCGCGGGAGGTCCTCGCGGCCTACCGGCCCGAGTTCGTGGTGCCGGCCCCCGGCACGGAGGACGACCTGCCGGCACTGGGCTACCGGCCCGCCGAGACCGCCGGGGTGCGGGTCTTCCGCCGTCACCGGACCTCGACGGCGGACATCCACCCGGACACCGGTCTGCTCATCGCCACCTCGGGGTCCACGGGCAGTCCCAAGGCGGTGCGGCTGTCCTACTCCGGCGTGGCCGCCAACAGCGCCGCGGTCGTCCGGGCACTGGGCATCACGTCGGCGGACTGCGCGCCGACCACGCTGCCGATCACGCATGCCTACGGGTTGTCCGTGCTGAACAGTCACCTCCTCGCCGGCGCCACCATCATGCTCAGCGGCCGGTCGCCGCTGTCGCTCGCCATGTGGGACGAGCTGACCAGAGCGGGCGCCACCTCGTTCGCCGCGGTCCCGACCACGTACGCGGCGTACGGCCCGGCACACGAGAAGCTGCTGGCCCGCACCCGCATCCGCACCATGACGCAGTCCGGTGCGCGCCTGCCCGACGAGACCGCACTGCGGTTGTGGCAGACGATGGCGCGGCGGGACGGCCGGTTCTTCGTCATGTACGGCCAGACCGAGGCCACCTCCCGCATCGCCTGCCTCGCCTCGGAAGACCTGCCCGCGCACCTCGGATCGGTCGGGGTGGCGGTGCCGGGCGGCACGATCACGATCGAGCCGGGACCCGCCCGGCACGGGGGAAAGCCAGGTGAGGGCGCGGTGCACTACCGCGGCCCCGGCGTCATGCTCGGCTACGCCACCGGTCGCGCCGACCTGTCCAGAGGCGACGAGGTGACCGTCCTCGACACGGGGGACCTCGGTTACCTGGTGGACGGCTACCTGTACCTGACGGGCCGCACCAAGCGCATCGTCAAGGTGCTCGGCGTCCGGGTGAGCCTCGACGACCTGGAGCACCAGGTGGCCCGGCCGGGTCACCCCACCGCGATCGTCAGCGACGAGGACGACTTCCTACGCCTGGTCGGCGCCGGCGATCCGGCGGTGCACCGGGAGCAGTGTGGGCAGCTGGCCGCCTTACTGGGGGTACCGGGCAGGCACGTGGTGTTCCAGCCCGTCGAACGCCTGCCCCAGACACCCGGCGGGAAGATCGACTACCAGGCGCTGGCGGCCGGGGAACGAGAGCACGGGAGGTCAGGCAGTGACATCGGTGGCGGAACTGACGGACTGGCAACTGCTCTGCGATCGGGGGCCTGAGCTGGTCCTGTGCCTCGACTTCGCGGGCGGGCGCGCGGCGGCCGGCTTCGCCGAGCTGGCCGCGGCGGCGCCGGCCGACTCCTGCTTCCTCCACCTCAGACCGCCGGCCCCCCGCGGGGAACCCGACCTCCTCGACCCGCGCCTCGAGGAATGGGTCCGCCAGGTGCTGGCGACCGGCCGCCCGGTGCGCGCGGTGCTGGGCTTCTGCGGCGGGGCGTGCCTGGCGACCCGGGTCGCGGACGCGGTCGCCTCGGCCGGGCATCCGCCGCCGCGGACAGTGCTCTTCGACGCGGTCGTGCCGGCCGGCGCCACCGCGCTGTCCGACCAGTTCACCGCCGCGATCACCGCCTCCGCCGAGCATCTGACCGAGGCGGAGCTGGACGACGCGCACCGGTACGCGGAACGCCTGCTCGACCGGTACCCGAAAGACCTGCCCGGCATCGCCGCCGCGCTGGCCGGCCGGTACGAGACGCTGATGACGGCGATGGCGGGCAGGCTCGCGCTGCACGACGTCTTCCGCCGGGAGCTGACCGCCGGCTTCGCCAGTTACCTCACCTACCTGCGGCTGGCGAGCCAGGGCGGGCTCGACACGCACACCGGAACTCCCCTGTTCGTGTCCTCCGTGGACCACGAGCCGGAGCAGGCCGCGGCACCCGAGTGGACGGTGTCGCTGGACGTGGACCGCGCGGACCTGCTGCGTGACGCCGAAACGACCAAGCTCGTCGCCGACGTGCTGAGAGGAGAGTTCTCGTGGTGACACCCGCCGAGATTTCCCAGGTGCTGCTGGCACATCCCGGTGTACGCCGAGCAGAGGCAGCCACCCTGCACCACGGCGGCAAGGAGGTCACCGTCGCCGCCGTCGAGCTGATCGACTACCTCGGCGGGCCGGTGCTGCGCGACCACGTGCGGCAGGAACTTGGCGAGGACAACGGGTTGGCCGGCGTGCTGACCGTGGAGAGCATCCCGATGGCCGGCGGCTCGGTCGACGTCGAGCAGCTCGCGGCCGCCGTCGACGACGGCCGGTGCACGCTGTTCGCGGACCCCCGGGACGATGTCGAGCGCAGTCTGGTGAAGATCTGGGCCGAGCAGATGCAGCTCGACGAGCGGTCCGTCGGCGCCAACGACGACTTCCTCGAGCTCGGGGGCGACTCGCTGTCCGCGCTCGGCGTCATCGCCGCCATCGAGACCGAGTTCGACCGGGCGCTGGACGTGTTCGAGTTCATGAGTGCGGCCAGCGTCCGGCGTGTCGCCGACCTCCTGCGATGACGTCGGCGACCCAGTCCTTCGCGGAGCGGATCGCCGCCATCGCGGCCGACGAGCCCGCTGGCACCGCCGTGATCGGGTTCGACGGCGACCTGGCCGAACAGACCCTGTCCTGGGGAGAACTCGGCGAGCTCGTCGCGGCGACGGCGCGTGTCCTGCGGACGCTGCCCGGTTCGTCCTGCGTGGTCGTCGAGGCGGGCAACACCGCGGCGGCGGCCACCGGCATCCTCGCGGCACTCGCCGCCGAGGTCCCGGTCTTCCCGCTGAACCCGGGAACGCCACCGGCCGAGCGGACCACTCTGCTGCGCCAGCTCGGCATGCGGTTCGCGCACATCCACCTGCTCGACACCCACGGCAGGCCGCACCCGGCGGGGCCGCGGCCGGGGTCCCCGCCCCCACCGGACGACCGGACCCCGGCCTACCTGCTGGCCACCGGCGGGAGCACCGGCATCCCCAAGATCGCCGTGCGCCCGGGTCCACTGCGCTACGACGCGGCACGGACCCCGTCCCTGCCGATCCGGCGGACGGGTTGGGTGTCGGGGCAGCGGCAGCTGATCGTCGGGCCGCTGTACCACGCCGCGCCGTTCACCACCCTGGTGGACTCGGTGCTGGACAGGAACACCGTCGTGCTGCCGCCGCTGTTCTCTCCACAATGGACGGTCGAGCTGGTCGAGCGGTACGCCGTCGAGTGGATGCAGCTGACCCCGACGCACATGCGGGAGATCCTGCTGCTCGCCCGCCCGGAGCCGGCGAGCTTCGACAGCCTGCGCGCGGTGCTGCACACGGCCGCGCGCTGCGACCCGGACACCAAGCGCGGCTGGCTCGACCTGGTCGGTCCACACCGGTTGTACGAACTGTACGGCGCCACCGAGGGCATCGGCATGACCCTGGTGCGGGGCGACGAATGGCTCGCCCGGCCGGGCACGGTCGGCCGCGGCTTCCTCACCCAGATCCGCATCCTGGACGGTGCCGGCCGGCCGGTCGCCCCCGGCTCGGCCGGCACCGTGTTCATGCGGACCGGCCGGCCGCACGGCCGGTCGGGTTATGTCGGCGACCAGGTGGTGCGGACGACGCCGGACGGGTTCGCCACGGTCGGCGACCGGGGCAGGCTGGACGAGGACGGCTATCTGTTCCTGGAGAACCGCACCGGCGACCTCATCAACGTCGGCGGCGAGAAGGTCGACCCGAACGAGGTGGAGGCGGCGCTGCTGGACCACCCCGACGTGCTCGACGTGGTGGCGCTCGGGGTGCCGCACGAGGCACTCGGCTCGGTCATCGGCGTGCGCGTGGTGCTGCGACCGTCCGCGACCGTCCGCCGGGTGGAACTGGCCGCGCACTGCGGCAGGCGGCTGGCCGGCTACAAGATCCCCAAGCGGTTCACCTTCGTCGACGGCATCCCCCGGTCCGCGTCCGGGAAGATCCAACGTTGGCGACTTGGCACCACGACAGCGAACCAGGAATGACAGAGACCGGAGCCACAGCATGAACCTGGCCGTCGAACCGTCGACCGACACCGACCACGCCCGCCCTCGGGACCCCGCGGAGATCTGGGTGGCCCGGCACTGGCAGGACGTCCTCGGGTTCGGCGTCGGCATCAGGGAGAACTTCTTCGGCGTCGGCGGTAACTCGCTCGACGCCGCGCGGGTCATCAACTCCGTCCTCGACGAGTTCGACCGCCAGCTCCCGCTCAACGCGGTGATGGAGAACCCGACCGTCGAACGGCTGGCGACGCTCGTGCGCGAGGAGAACGGGCGGGCGCTGTCCCTCCCCCTCGTGGAGATCCAGAGCGGCGACGGCTCCCGGCCACCGCTGTTCCTGGTCCACCCGGCGAGCGGGCAGGTCGGCGCCTACTGCGACCTGGCGCGCGCCCTCGGTGACGAGTTCCCCGTGTTCGGGCTGCAGCCGGTCGGCCTCTACACCGACGCGGCGCCGAGCACGACGATCGCGGCGATGGCACGCCGCTACCTCGACGAGATCAGGGCCGTCGACCCGGTCGGCCCCTACTTCCTCGGTGGCTGCTCCACCGGCGCGGCGGTCGCGGTCGAGCTGGCCGGCCTGCTCACCGGCGCGGGCGCCGAGGTGCGGTTGCTCGCGGCGATCGACCACGACCTCGTCGACCCGGCCGCCGGCCTCGTCGACTCCGCACTCCGCCAACTCGCGCAGGGGCGGGAGCCGGCCGAGGTGCTCGCCGAGTGGCAGGAGCACGACCTCGTCCCGCACGACGAGGCCCCGGCCTTCGTCACCCGCTCGCTGCGGGTCTGGCAGGCCAACCAGGACGCGGTCCGCGACTGGCGGCCCGCGCATCACGCCGGCCGGCTCGACGTGTTCGGCGGCCGGGACCGGTCGGCCGGCTGGCCGCCGGGGATGACCGAGCAGGCGCACGAGTGCCCGGCCGGTCCGGACGGGACCCACGTCCAGTCGGTCGCCGACGAGCTCCGCACGCTGATCGGCTGACCCACCATGCTCTACCGGATCCTCGGCCCGTTGGAGGTGGCCCGCGACGCGGAGCCGCTGCCACTGGCGCCCCGCCAGCGGGTCGTGCTGTCGATGTTGCTGTTGCAGCCCAACCGGGTCGTCACCGTCGACCGGCTGGTGCTCGCGGTGTGGGGCGCGGCGCCGCCACCGACGGCCAAGGAGCAGATCCGCATCTGCGTCTCGTCGATCCGGCGGCGGCTGAGCGCGGACGGCCTGCCCAACACGATCGTCACCCGGCCGCCCGGCTACTTCATCCAGTGCACGGCGGAGAACCTGGACCTCCTCGCCTTCGAGTCCCTCGTGTCGAGCAGCCGGGCGGAGGCCGCGCGGCACCGGCTCGCGGAGGCGGTCACCGCGTTCCGGAGCGCACTCGCGCTATGGCGGGGAAAGCCACTGTCCGGGATGAACAGTCAGCTCATCAGGTCCATCAGCACGACGCTCGACGAGCGGCGGCTGGCCGTGGTCGAGGAGTACGTCGCAACGCAGCTGCGGATCGGCCGGCCGCCGGAACCGGCCTACGAGCACGAGCTGATCAGCGAGCTGACCGAACTGGTCGCCGCCAACCCGTTCCGCGAACGGCTGCGCGTCCAGCTCATGATCGCGCTGCACCAGGCGGGGCGGCGGGCAGAGGCGCTGGAGGCCTACCGGACAGGCAGGCGGCTGTTCGTGGCGAGGCTGGGGCTCGAGCCGGGTGAGGAACTGGTCCGGGTCGAGCAGGCGATCCTCCGGGGCGACCCCGAGATCGCACTCGCCCCGGCGGCGCCCGTCACGGCCGGCTCGCCAGCACCGGCCGTGCCGCGCCTGCTCCCGCCGGACACCGGCGACTTCGTCGGCAGGGCCGGGCTCGTCGAGCGGCTGCGCGAGGTGCTGACCGGGCCACGCGTCGAGGCCCACACGGTCCGCCTCGCGGCGGTCCACGGCAGACCGTGGCTCGGCAAGACCAGCTTCGTCGTCCACGTCGCACACCAGGTCGCCGCCGAGTTCCCGGACGGTCAGCTGTTCGTGGACCTCGGCGGCAGCAGTGGCAGGCCGCTGGACCCGGGTGTGGCGCTCTGTCGGTTCCTCGGCGCGCTCGGGGTCGCGGACACCGCCGT
This sequence comes from Actinophytocola sp., assembly GCF_035634895.1. Lineage (GTDB taxonomy): Bacteria > Actinomycetota > Actinomycetes > Mycobacteriales > Pseudonocardiaceae > Actinophytocola. Next base: position 90,997 of record NZ_DASQCC010000153.1, read on the forward strand.
CCCGGAGGGCACCGACGAACGGGTCGAGCTGTACCGCAACCTCCTCGGCGACCGCCGGGTGCTCGTCGTGCTCGACGACGCGGCGGAGGAGCGGCAGGTCCTCCCCCTGCTGCCGGGGAACCCGCGCTGCGCCGTCGTCGTCACCAGCCGGGTCCGCCCGGTCGACCTGCCTGGTGCGACGCTGGTCCCACTCGGCTCGTTGAGCCTGCCGAACTCCCTCGCACTGCTGACGAAAACCCTCGGCCAGAACCGGGTTCGCGGCCAGTCGGCGGACCTCACGAGGCTGGCCGAGCTGTGCGGCGGCGAGCCGCTGGTACTCCGCCTCGCGGCGGCACGCCTCGCCGCCCGGCCGCACTGGTCGGTGGCGCGACTGGTCGGGCGGATGTCGGAGGACGGCCGAGGGCTGACGGAACTGTCGCACGGCGGGCTGGACCTGACCGGCAAGGTCCGGCAGGTGTACGAACGGCTCGGCGGGCAGGCGCAACGACTGCTGCGCAGGGCGAGCCTGCTGAGCACGGCCGGTTTCGGGGGCTGGGCATGCGCGCCGATGCTCGCCGTCGCGGAGGACGACGCCGACGACGCGCTGGCTGAGCTCGTCGACGCCGGCCTGCTCGACGTCGAGCGGGACCCGGACGGGCAGGCGCGGTTCCACCTCCGCGGGGTGCTGAGGACGTTCGCGCGTGAACGGCTCGCCGAGGAGGACACCCTTGTGTAGCCCACCGCTACCGCGCGGCGAGCCGGGTGACCGCCGCGACGAACTCGCCGAAGACGGGGTTGTCGAACAACATCCGCATGGTCAGCCGGCCGTGGACACTCGGCTGCAGCCGGGACATCACCCGCGCGCCGGCCAGCGAGTGGCCGCCGAGCTCGAAGAAGTTGTCCTCTTCGGACGGTCCGGGGCACCCGAGCACGTCCCGCCACGCCTCGGCCACCATTTCCGCAACGGCCGCACCGTTTTCCTCGACCACCTCGACTTCCGGCATGACCCCATACAAGTTCATCGGGATATCCGTTCCTTATCCATCCACGATCCATTTCCCGACACGGGAAGAATGCGCGCTTGACGTTTTCGCGAATGGCGTGCTGATGTTTTCCGAGTGCGACGCGGCACCGACAGGTGAGGTAATCGATGGACACGATCACTCCCACCCGGCCCACTGGCCGGCGGCGGGTGCAGCTGACCCCGCTGCCCTCCGTCCCGGTCGCCTTCACCGGCCACCGAAGCGCGGTGGGGCCACTGACCCTGGGCCAGCTCAACATCATGCACTGGTTCATCGGATCACCCGACCACCCGCTCCACACAATGTGGACAGAACTCGAGATGCCGGCCGGCCTGGCGATCGCCGACGTGGTCGAGACGGTCGGCGTGCTGCTCGCCAGGCACGAGTCGCTCCGCACCCACTTCCTGGTGGACGGCGGCCACCCCCGGCAGAGCGTCGCCGGCGACGGCGTGCTCATGCTGGAGGTCTGCCACCTCGGCGGGCACGGGTGGGGCCAGAGGGACCAGCACGTCGTCGCCGAGGCGCTCGGGCGGTGGATGTACGGCCGGGACCAGGCGGGGCTCGGCCTGACCCGGCCCGCGCTCCGGGTCGCGGTGGCCATCGCGCCCGGCGAGGACGGGCGGACCGACCAGATCATCGCCTGCGTCGCGGGGATCTCGCACCTGGCGGTGGACGACCAGGGGGTGAGGATCGTCCGGCGCGAGTTCGCCGAACTGGCGCGGGACAGGTCGGCACGGCGGGTCGGTGAGCGGTACCACCAGCCGCTGGACCAGGTCGCGGTGGAAGCCGTGCCCGCCGCGCGGCGCCAGGCCGAGCGGGCGCTCTGCCACTGGCAGGACCAACTGGAGCGCATGCCCCACCTCGTGTACGTGCCGGAACGGGGCACGATCACCGGGGAGTCGCTGGCGGTGGAGCTGTGGTCCACCGCGGCCGCGATGGCCGTGCGCAGGGTGGCGGCACGCACCAGGGGCAGCCGCTCCAGCATCGTCCTCGCCGCGCTCTGCGCCGTGCTCGCACAGCGCACCGGGTTGAGGGAACTGGTGTTCCCGGTCATCTCCAGCAACCGCTTCGAACGCCACCTCGCGCGCTACGTCGGCACCCTCGCCCAGTCCGCCGCCGTGACCGTCGAGGTCGGCGCGGGCGGCTTCGACGCGCTGGCGCGGCACGCGTGGGCGTCGGTCATCGAGGGGTCGCGGCACGGCAGGTACGACGTCGTCAAGCGGGCCGAAATCGCCGACCGGATCGCCTACGAACGCGGGCTGTGCTTCAACTACGACCCGGTGTTCAACAACATCGCGGTCGAGTCGCGGTCGGCGCCCGAGACCGGCGTTCTGCCCGATCCCGACCAGATCAGCGCCGCGGTCAGGCGGACCGAGCTGCGCTGGCGGCCCTTGCCCGGCCCGGCGACGCTGGTGCGGTTCGACCTCCACCAGGTCGACGACGTGGTCCGGTTGGACGGATGGAGCGCCGACAACGGGCTGGTGCCGCGCGCCGAGCTGGAATCTTTGCTGCTGGCCGTCGAGCGCCTCCTCGTGGCGGCGGCGCGCGCCGATCTCGACACCGACGGGATCCGGGCGGCCGTCGGGTTGGAGCCGATTCCCCGAGGGCCGGACTGGCTCCTGGTCGACCGCTGTTGGGTCGACCTCGTCGCGGTGCAGCGTCTTCTCGACGAGGCGCTCGCACCGGGGGCGGCGCGGATCTTCCCCTCGGTCGACGGCGAGCCCCTCGTCGCCTACCTCACCGCCGGCGAGTCCGCGGACACTCCGGAGCGGGCCCACGCCCGCTGCATGGCCGCCCTCCCCCGCCACCCCACCGCCATCACCCCGCGCCGGTACGTGGTGTGCCGTGCGGCACCGGCCCAACCACAAGATCCTTTTGCCTGGCAGGAGGTCCTCGGTTCCGGCACCGGCCGGGCCCTGACCTCGTAGTTCTGCGGCACGCGCAGCGGGATCCGCGAAAAGTCTTGCGTGCCAACGCATCGAAGCCAAAGATGAAAAAGGCTCACTGTTCGCTCATCGAGTTGGTCGACAGCCGGAGGCAGCACGGATGCGTTTTCGCATGCTCGGCCCGCTACAGATCCACGACGGGGCGCAGTGGATCTCGGTCCGTGCCGCCCAGCAGCGGCTGGTGCTGGCCGTGCTGTTGATCGAGGCAGGCACGGTGGTCAGCACGGACCAGCTGGTCAACGAGATCTGGGGAGAACAACCACCGGGCACCGCCGCGGCGACCGTGCGCGGATATGTGTACGCACTGCGCAGGACCTTCGGCGGCGGCACACACGGCCCGCTGCTGACGCGGGGAAACGGCTACGAGCTCGCGGTCGCCGACGAGGACGTGGACGCCAGGGCGTTCGAGCGCCTGGTGGACACCGGCATCCGCGCCATCGCGCGCGGCGACCGGACCGGGGCGCTCACCCGGCTTTCCGAGGCGTTGACGCTGTGCCACGGCGCCGTGCTCGCCGACGTGCCGGCCAGCGAGACGGTCGCCGCGGAGGTCAACCGGCTCGAGCAACGACGGCTGACCGCGGTCGAGGAGCGGCTCGGCGCCCTGCTGGACCTCGGCCGGCACGCCGAGGTGGTCGACGAGCTGGCACAGGTGGTCGCGGAACACCCGTTACGGGAACGATTACAGGAACAGCTCGTGCTGGCGCTGCACCGGTGCGGCAGACGCGCGGAGGCACTGGCGGCCTACCGCAGCGCGCACCGGATGATCACCGGGGAGCTCGGCGTCGAACCCGGGATCGAGCTGCGCAGGCTTCACCAGGCCGTGCTCGCCGACGAACCGCACCTGGTGGCCCCGCTCCGGCGCGGCGGCCACCACCGGGTCACCCCGGCCCAGCTGCCTGCCGAGGTGACCGCGTTCACCGGCCGCGAACTGGCCCTCCGGCAGCTGGACATCCTGCTGCCCAACGAGAACGACGCCCACGGCGCGGCCGGGTCCGCCGCCCCGGTGCTCGCCACGATCGTCGGCACCGCCGGGGTCGGCAAGACAGCTCTCGCGCTGCGGTGGGCCCACCAGGTCCGGCACCGCTTTCCGGACGGCCAGTTGTACGTGAACCTCCACGGCCACTCGGCGGGCCCGGCGGTGCGCCCGATCGACGCACTCAACCGGTTGCTGCCCGCTCTGGGGGTGCCCGCCGAACAGGTGCCGCAGGAGGTGGACGCCGCGGCCTGCCTGTACCGCAGCCTGCTCGCCGACAAGCGGGTCCTCGTGCTGCTGGACGATGTGGCGCACTCGGACCAGGCCCGCCCGCTGTTGCCGGGCAGCCGGGGCTGCCGGGCCCTGCTCACCAGCCGCGACAGGCTCGGCGGGCTGGTCGCCAGGGACGGCGCCGTGCCGCTGACGCTCGACACTTTCGAACCGGCCGAGTCCCTGACGCTGCTGACTCGGCTGCTCGGGGCGAACCGGGTCGGCGCGGAGCCGGCCGCGGCGGCGGAGCTCACCGACCTGTGCGGCCACCTCCCGCTGGCGCTGCGGATCGCGGCGGCGAACCTGACCGCCCGGCCGACCCGCGCGATCACCGACGACACGACCCGCATGGCGGACGGCGACCGGCTGGCCGCGCTGCAGGTGGACGGCGACCCCGGGGTGGCGGTGCGTGCCGCGTTCGACCAGTCCTACGCGACGCTGCCCGCGGACGCGGCGCTGCTGTTCCGGTTGCTGGGTCTCGTGCCGGGCAGGGAGATCACCGCGCAGGCCGCGGCGGCGCTCGCCGGGTTCCCGCCCGCGCGGGCGGCGCTGCTGCTCGCCCGCCTCGCAGGTGCGCACCTCGTCGTCGAACACACCCCCGAGCGCTACACGCTGCACGACCTGTTGCGCCTCTACGCGGCCGACCTGGCGGCCGGGGACCACACCCTCGACCGGGCCGCCGCGCTGAACCGGCTCTACGACCACTACATACGTGGCGTGCGGGCGGCCACCAAACGGTTCCACCCGCACAAGCTCCCGGAAGTGCTGGCGTGGGTGGACGCGGAGCTGCTGAACCTGATGGCCGCGATCGGCCACACCGCGGCGCATGGACCACGTTCGGTGGCCACCGAGCTCGCGAACGTGTTGCGCGGCTACCTGTTCACGCGCATGCCGGCGGCGACCCCGGTGCCACACAGCGAAACCGGACACCGCATCGGACCGGTCAGGACCCACGTCAGCGTGGAGCAGGTCGTGCGCAGGGCCGGCTGCGTGCAGGGAGCCCGCGCACCGTACAGCGCGGTCGGCGTGGACCCGTCGCCGTAAGCCGGGGAACTTATCGCCAACTTACAGGGCGGTTCTACCGTGAGGCCGTGGATGCGGTGGATGCGGTGGTGCGCCCGGAGTGGTCGGGCGTCGAGGTGTTGGTCCGCCAACGGCGGTCCATCGAGTCGACCCCGGTCGAGTTCCCCGGCACGGCGGTCGTCCCCACGATGGCCGACAAGAACGTCGCGGCGGCCGCCGACCCGTCGATGCTGCGTGGCCTGGTCGCCATCGAACGCGGCGACGTGACCACGGCGGTGTCCGCCCTGTGCGCCGCCGCACGCATGCTCGAGGAGCACGACCCGTACCGGATGTTGGTGCCCTGCCTGGCCGAGCTGGCCGCGGCCCAGGCCGTGTCCGGTGACCGTGCGGCGGCCCACCGCACGCTCCAGCGGGTGACGGCGGCGCAGGCGGACCGGCCGCTCACCCCGCTGATCGGGTTGAGCCAGGCGTGGACGACGGCCGCCGGTGGGGACACCACCCTCGCGGTCCGGCAGGCGGGTTCCGCCGCCGACGCCGCCATGGCGGCCGGACAGTTCGCGGTCGAGGCACGGGCCCGCTACGACGTCGCCCGCCTCGGTGATCCCCATTCGGCACACCGCAGGCTCGACGCGCTGACCGACGTGGTGCGGGGACCGCTCACGACCGCGATGGCCGGTGCGGCGGCCGCCCTCGCCAACCGCGACTCGACCGGCCTGGACTGGGCCACGACGGCGTTCACCACACTGGGTTTCGGCCTGCTCGCCGCGGAGACCGCGACCGCGTCGGCCGCCATCCGGCACCAGCCGGCCCCCACCGCGTGTCCGAACGCGGTCACCCCGCTGCTGCGTCTCACGCCGGCGCTGGCCGGTCTCACCAGGCGGGAGCGGGACGTGACGTTGCTCGTGGCGGACGGGATGACCAGCCTGGCCATCGGGCACCGCCTCGGGTTGTCCGCCCGCACCGTCGACAACTACCTCGGCCGGATCTACCAGAAGCTCGGCGTGACCAACCGCCGCGACGTGGTCCCGCTGGTGCGGCGCGGGCGATGAGCTTTTCGAGACATGACAATCCGATCCTGCGCTCAGCTTGTCGTTTAACCCCCGGGCTGTGCGGGGTGGCCCCGGTTGATCATGGAAGCAGCCCTTGGTTGATCATGCTTCTTGCGACAGAAAGAAGATCAACACCAAGGGCTGCGGTGATCAGTGTGCACGATGGCGGGCGTGAGCGCGCGCTCGGGGAGCTGACACAGTTCCGGCAGGAGTTCTACCGGTGTCTGCCGTTGCGGGCGGATGCGTTGTTCGAGCTGACGGATGCGGTGCTGTGCAGCGAGGGGGACCACGCTGGTGGGGCTGTCGTTGACGGCCGAGCATCGGCGGGGACACGGCGCGCTGTACGACGGTCTGGCCGGTGGGCGGGTCGAGATCGGGCGGCTGCGGCGTGCGCTGGCTGGGTTGCCGCTGCCCCGAGACCGGGAGGGACGGATCATGCTGGGCGTGGATGTCAGCAACTGGCTGCGGCCGGACGCTGCCGCTTCGGCTGAACGGTTGTTCTGCCATACCTATGCGCGCGGCAAGGGGCAGGCGCAGATGATCCCGGGCTGGCCGTACTCGTTCGTGGCCGCGTTGGAGCCGGGCCGCACGTCGTGGACGGCGACCCTGGACGCGCAACGCCTCGGGCCTGCCGACGATGTCACCGAGGTGACCGCCGTCCAGGTACGCGAGGTGGTCGAGCGGATGATGGCTGCGGGACAGTGGAAGCCCGATGACCCAGACATTCTGGTGGTGTTCGACGCCGGCTACGACATCACACGACTGGCGTTTCTGCTCACTGACCTACCTGTCGAACTGTTGGGCCGGGGTGCGTTCTGATCGGATCTTCCTCTTCCCCGTCCCACCCCGCACGCCTGGCGCCAACGGGCGTCCACCCAAGCACGGCAAGGAGTTCAAGCTGAGCGATCCCACGACTCAGCCCGAACCTGAGGCGGCCACGATCACCAACACCACCCGTTACGGCACCGCCCGGGCATCCGCGTGGAACCGGCTGCATCCTCGCTTGACCCGCCGCGCCGCCTGGCAGCACCACGACGATCCGCTGCCGATCATCGACGGCAGCCTCATCCGCCTCACGGTGGATCGGTTGCCCGGCGAGCGTGATCCGAAACCGGTGTGGCTGTGGCACTCCAACCCCGATGTGACACCGTCTGATGTGGACCGATTGTGGCGCGCGTTCCTGCGCCGATTCGATCTGGAGCACACATTCCGGTTCCTCAAACAGACCCTCGGGTGGACCCGCCCCCGCGTCCGCACCCCCGAACAAGCAGATCGGTGGACCTGGCTCGTCATCACCGCCCACACCCAACTCCGGCTCGCCCGCCACCTCACCAGCGATCTCCGCCGCCCCTGGGAGAAACCCGTCACCGAACCACACCGGCTGACCCCGGCCCGCGTCCGCCGCGGGTTTCGCAACCTCCACCGCAAGACCACCTCCCCGGCCAGCGCACCGAAACCCTCCCACCCCGGGCCAGGACGCCCACCCGGCTCCCGCAACCAACACCGCGCCACCCGCCACAACGTCGGCAAAACGATCACAAAAGGCGCGACCACCAGCAAGAACAACGAAGCTACGGGTTAAACGACAAGCTCAGGGCGGGCAGTTCACCCGGAATCACGTGGTTGGTTTCCGTCGCGGAGGCGCCACCGGCGACTCGTCTTTGTGGAGGGCGACCTCAAGCGTCCCCGTACACGCCCTACGAGGTAGCTCAGCCTGCGCCACCAAGACCGGTACGTGTCAGGCGGCTTCGAGGGCGCGAGGGGTCACGGTGGTGCGCAGTGTGTGCAGGGCGTTGTGCAGCCGGCTCCGCACCGTGCCCGGCGGCACGCCGAGGGCCAGCGCCGCCGACGCGGTCGTGCGGTCGGCGTAGTAGACCGCGACGACGGTGTCGCGGTGGATCGGGGTCAGGGCGCCGAGGATGTCGCGCACCACGACCCTGGTCGCCACCTCGTCGTCTCCCGGGGGCTGTGTGGTCGTGTGCTGGAGGTCCTGCTCGGGCAGTTCGACCTCGGTCGATCGGGCACGGCGGCGGTGCTGGTCCACCGCGATGTTGTGGGCGACCCGCATCAGCCAGCCGCGTACCGAACCGTGGTCCTCGGTGAGTCGGTCGAGGTTGCGCCACGCACGGATCCAGGTCTCCTGCACCACGTCCTCGGCGGTGTGCCGGTCCCCGTTGACGAGCCTGGTGGCGTAGTTGAGCAATGCCGCACCGTGCGTACGCACTACGTCTTCGATGGTGACCATGTCGATCCCGCCCTTTCGCTTCGCTTGGTGGAAGCCTCGCCGATTCGGGCGGCGAAATCGCTGGGTAAATCCCCCGTGGTCCAGGTGTGGTCCCGGTTTTGCTCGGTAGGGATAACCCGTCACTCACGGCAGGTCGGCGCACGAGCTCGCGCCTGGTTCGTCCGCGACGCCGGCTTCCCAGGCGATGTCGCGGAAGGTCACGTCGAGCGGACCATCCGACCACACCAGGAAGGGCGTGTTGACGGCTTTCGCGTTCAGTTTCTTGTCGGTGAAGCAGTGCAACGGGATGCGGACCGTGCTCGGTTTGCCGACCGGGAGCGCGCGGAACACGCTGGACGCGTCGAGCTCCGCGCCGCACGGGTAGACGCAGTGCGCGCCGACGACGACCTTGGCACGACTCGAAGAGTGCACCACCGCGGTGAACACCAACGCACCCGCGTTGTCCACATAGGACCTGAGATCACGGGTGTCCTGGACCGTCTGCAGGTAGACCTGCGCCGGGCCGCTGCCTCGCCACGTCACGTGCAGTCCGTCGGTGTCATCGGCTGCGATCGCCGGGTGGCTTGCCGTCCCGAGGACCTCGTTGCCGCTCCAGTTCTGGTCCGAGCCGATGAACGCTCGGTACGGCTTGACCGGTGTGTTGTCGAAGAGGACCAGCGGGTCCGGCGCGGGGGCCGACCGTGCGGACGTCGACGTGTCACCCGCGCCCGCCGTCGGGGTGGAGTTGAGGCCGATCAACGCGATCACCAGCGCGGCGACCACCGCGAGGGCGGCGGCTCCTGCCGGTACCAGCCATCGCCGCGGCCGTGCCGGTGTGGCCGGGGGTGGGGTCGGGCCGGACCGGTCGCCGAGCAGTGCGCCTGCCGCGACCGAGGCTGCACCCAGCGCCACGGTGAACTTGGGGTGCAGTGTCGCCCGGACCGGTCTGTCGAACTCCTCGGACACCATCTGCCGCACGAGGGGGACCCGGGACGAGCCGCCGGCGAGCAGCACCGCGGACAGGTCGTCGTCGTCGAGCCTCGCCGACGCGACCGTGCGCCGCAGTGCGCTGACCGTCAGCTCGACCGACGGCCGGATCACCGCGTTGAACTCGAGCCGGGTGACGGTCAGCTCGCGTGGTCCGGACGGCAGCGGCACGGTGAGCCTCACGTCCGGCTCGGTGGACAGGTCGATCTTGGCCTGGACGCAGAGCGCGCGAATCCTTGCGAGCGTGGTGGTCTCCGCCGGGTCGAGCGCCGTGATCGCCCCATCCAGCCGCTCGTCGAGATGACCGAGCAGGGCGTCGTCGAAGTCCATGCCGCCGAGGTGCTCGACGCCCTCCGGCGTGCCGAGGATCTCCATGGCACCGGCCCGCACCCGCAGCACCGTGGTGTCCAGGGTGCCGCCACCTAGGTCATAAACGGCGACGACCTCGCCGTCGCCGAGCGCGCGTTCGCGGTAGTAGTGCGTGGCGGCGGCCTCCGGTTCGGTGGTCAGCACGAACGTGTCGACCCCCGCCATGCGCGGTACCTCGGCGAACTGCTCCCTGCGGTACGGCCCCCAGATCGCGGGGCAGGTCAAGACGATCGACTCCGGCCGCCCACTCATCACACCGGTCACGGTGCTGAGCACGTCCCGCAGCTGCGCGGCCATCAACGCGGTCGGCGAGTACGCGGCGCCGCCGAGCATCAGCGGCGTCGGGTCGCCGAGGCGCCGTTTGAAGCCACGACCGAACGACGACGAGTGGCTCGCCGGGTCGGCGGCGGCGTTCAGCGCCGCGGCGCCGGTGAGCAGTGCGCCGCCCGGTGCGTGGTAGGCGAGGGAGGGCACCACGATCTCCGGTGCGAGCGGCACCATGCGGGTACCGGCGCTGTCCCCGACCGCAGCTGATACGAACGTGGTGCCCAGGTCGATCCCCAGCACGTACGGCACGACACCTCCCCTTGGCCCCGCCATGGCACGCGGACGGGGCGAGAACCGCAGAGCAACACGCTAGGAGGGATGTCCTACCCGGGGAAGAGGGGCGGCACCCTTGTTAGCCGTGCGTGACGAAATGACGCTGGAACGGTGGATCGCCGCCGACTACTTCCACACGTCGCGCCGGGGTAGCGTGGTCGGGGTGTGGGTTCGCGGTAGGCACGTCGTTCGGTTGCTCGTCAGGGATCACGAAACTGGCGACGCCGGGTGGCGCGAACACCGGGCGGTACTGCGATGCGGATAGCCATCGCCGAGGACGGCGTCCTGTTCCGCGAGGGTCTCGTGCTGTTGCTGCAAGCAGCCGGCCATGAGGTCACCGGCTGCTTCCCGGACGGCGACGTGCTGCTCGCCGCGGTCGCGGAGGACCCGGTCGACGTCGCCATCCTGGACATCCGGATGCCACCGGGCGTCGACGGCGGGCTGGCCACCGCGGAACGCCTGCGCGCGGCACACCCCGACACCGGTCTGCTGCTGCTCTCGCACTACGCGGAGACGCATTACCTGATGCGGGTGCTGGAGATCGGCGTGGAGCGGATCGGTTACCGGCTCAAGGAACGGGTGGCGAGCGTCCGGATCCTCGGGGACACCCTGGAGCGGATCGCCGCCGGTGAGATCGTCATCGAGCCCGTGCTGGCCAAGCGGTTGGTGCAGGGCGGGACGAACCAGGTGGACGGGGCCGTCTCGACGCTCAGCCAGCGGGAGACCGACGTGTTGCGGCTGATGGCGGAGGGCCGGGCCAACAGCGCGATCGCCGGGGAGCTGTTCATCTCCGCCAAGGCCGTGGAGAAGCACATCGCGGCGATCTTCACGAAGCTCGGGCTGCCCGCCGACGCGACCGTGCACCACCGCAGGGTGCTCGCGGTGTTGGCGTACCTGAGGAACCGGCAGATGGACGGGTTGGTGCCGTGACCGGCGTGCAGGTGCCACGCCTGGTGCGCTCGCGGGTCCGGCCCGCCTACGAGGTGGCCGGACAGGCGCGGCCGGAGCACCTGGCCGGCGCACTCGTGCGCAACCTCGCCGAGGCCGTCGACGGCCAGGTGGTCTACGCGGTGCCGACCGACCGGGGACGCACCGTCGTCGAGTCGTGGCCTGCCGGGCTGTCCTTGCCGGCCGCCGCACTCGACGCGGCGGTCACCGAGCCCGTCGGTGGCGGCGGTGCGGTGTTCGTCGTCGCGGCGGTCCGGTGGGACGACACGACCCGCGCGTTGCTGAGGGACACGGCGGTCTGGCTCGGCACGGCGGCGCGGTTGACGCGGCTGCGGGTCGACCAGGAGGCCGCCGGCCGGCGGGCACGCCGGCTGCACGATGAGCTGGCCACCGCACGCACGCGGGTCGCGAAGGTCCGTGACCTGGAACGGCACCGTCTGGTCACCGCGATCACCACCACGACACTGCGCGAGCTGGCCGGGATCGCCGGACGGCTGCGGGGGGTCGCCGAGGACGGCTCGGGGTTGGCGCCGGCACAGGAGGCGCTGGACGAGCTGATCGACGAGTTCCGGGTCGTGGTGCGCGGGGTGTTCCCGGCCATGCTGCCCGACCGCGGTCCGCGTGCGGCGCTGGAGGAGCTGGCCGCGACGCTGGCCTGCCCGGTGGGTTTCACCGGCGACCTCGGCCGGCGACTCGGGTGGCAGCTGGAGTCCGGCTTCTACCACGCGGTCGCGGCCGCGCTGAACCTGTTGTCCAGCAGGACCTCCGGTGGTCCGGTGACCGTGGCGTTCGGCAGGGACGACGCCCTGCACGCCAGGGTGAGCGCGCCGGTTTCGCTGCTGTCCGAGGAACTGCGCGCGATGCTGCGCCACGACGCGGAGCGGATCGAGGTCCTCGGCGGCGAGCTGGCCTGTGGGGTCACCGACGGCGTCGCGGTGGTGAGCGTGCGGCTGGCGGAGCGGGTCGAGCAGGTCCAGCCGACCCGCGCCGACGAGGCCCGTCGGGTCGGCAGCGCCCTGTACCAACAGGTCGGGGAGCTGCTGCGGCAGGGACAGCAGGTGTTCGCCGGGCGGCCGGAGCAGGCCAGGTGGGACGCGGCCGCCGAGCGGCTGACCACCCTGCCCCGGCTCGCGGTCGTCGGTGGTGCGGTCCCGGCCGCCGCCGGTGTGTCCGTCCTCTCCGTGGACGCGGTCGCGGACCGGGCGCTGGCCGAGGAGTTCCGCGCCGACGACGGTCCGCTGGGCAGCGTGGACGCGGTGCTGTGCCGCGCCACCCCGCCGCCGGAGTTCCGCAAAGCGTTGCTGGCTGGGCGGAACCGGGTCGTGCTGGCCACCACCGACCAGGCGGACGAGGTGGTCGCGTCCCTGGTCGCGCGCGGGCCGGTGATCACCGCGCGGCGCGCCGTCGTGGCGATGGCGGAGCTGGTCCGCGCACTGCCCTACGATCACCGGCTGCGCTGGGCGGTCGACCGGATCCTGGTCGACGCCCACGAGTTCACCGAGCTTGACCTGCTCGACGAACTGGAACAGGGTGGCCTGCTGCGTGGCGTCGCGTCCGCCGCGGCCCGCCTGCTCGGCGGGGACGGTGTCGACCCGTGCAGCCGGCTCGGACTCTCCGCGGGCGCCACGTCGGCACAGATCACCGCGGCCGCCCGCGAAGCGGTCGTGCGCTGGCGCGTCCACGTCGAGCATCCGGCCACCGGCGGGCGCGACCGCGCCGTCTGCGAGGTCCTCGTCCGCACCGCGGAACGTCTTGCGCTGTCCTGAGGATCAGAGCGGAACCACACCCCGGACCGTGGTGCCGGCACCCGGCTGGGAGTGAACCTCGATCGTCCCGCCGACGGACGCGGCCCGCATGGCCAGGTTGGACAGCCCGCCGTTCGGCGTGGTCATTGAGAAACCGGGCCCGTCGTCGGCGACGGTGAACTCGAGGCCTCGGTCGTCGTCGCGCAGGGCGACCACGATCCGCGCGCCGGGCGCGTGCTTGCGCGCGTTGTTGACGGCCTCGAGCACGACGAAGTACACCGCCGACTCGACGGGGGTGGGATAGCGGCGGCGGACCTCCGTCGCGTCGAACGTGACGGTGCCGTGTTTGGCCATCTCGGTGCGCAGTGCCACGGCGACCCCGTCGGCGACCAACGTGCCGGGGAGGATCCCGGCCGCCGTGTGGAGCAGCACGCGTTCGGCCGTGGCCAGCTGCGCCAGCAGGTCCGGCACGCGCTCGCGGCCCTTGCCCGCGCTGATCTCGTGCTCGAGGAGCGCGAGCGACATCCGCAGCGCGACCAGGTTGTGCTGCGCACCGTCGTGCAGGTCGCGTTCGAGGCCGCGGCGCTGGAGCTCCATCTCGGCCGCCGCGCGCCACCGCTCGTCCGCCAGCGCCCGCGTCGCCGCGTCCCCCTCGCGCCGCAGCCGGTCCGTCCCCTCGGCCATCCGGATGGTGGCGACCGGTGGACCGAGCACGGCGGCGACGGCCGGCAGCCGCCGCACCGACTCCGGCGCGACGGCCAGCGTGCCGACCACCACGTCGCCGTAGCTGATGTCGTGTTCGAGCCACGGCCCGGGGTGCTCGCCCCACTGGTACCGCTGCTGGTCGATGACCAGCGCGCAGCTCGCGGCGCCGGCGGCCGCGCCGACCACGTGCGCGAGCGCCCGCGGCTCCGGGTGCTGCCCGGCCCGCGCCAGGTACGCCGTGACCGCCTCGGCCACGCGCCGCTCTCGACTGCGCACCAGTCGACCGTACGCCGAACCGCGCGGGCCGTGCGGCCTACTCGTCCGAGTAGTCGCCCGGGGAATCCTCGTCCGAGGAGTCGTCGTCCGTCCGAGGTGGTTGGAACATCCGGATCGCCGTCGCGATCTGGTCGAGGGTGTAGCCGCCGTTGAACAGGGCGCCCATCGCGAGGAGGATCTCGCGCTGGGTGTCGTTGTCGCCGACGTACATCGGCCGGAACCCGTGTCGCATCAGGAGATGGGGCAGCAGGACGAACACGTTGAGCCGGCCGTTGCCGTCCAGGTACGGGTGCAGCACGTGCAGGGCGCGTACCGCCCGTGCGATCGCGATCAACCTGTCGTTGTCGGTGTCGGCGGCCGCCAGCTCCGCGTACATGCGGTCGAAGACCTCGTCGACGAGCGCGCCGGTGTCATCGCTTGTGTACCGGGTCTCGGCGATCGCGGAGCGATGGTCGTCCGACCACCGCCAGCGCGTCAGCGGGTTGTCGGCCGGATCGTCGGACATGAGCGGCCGGTTCCCGAGCCGTTCGGTGAGGATGTCGGCCGCCGGCTCCGGGGTGCGCAGCGAGTAACCCGCTCCCGCCGGGTGTCCGGTGCGCCTGAAGCTGCCCTGGGCGCCGGCGACGACGTCCCTGTGCAACGACTTGTAGGTTCGCCAGCTGAGCCGGTCATCGATGACGCCGTTCTGCAGGATCTTCACGACCGCGGCGTCCATCGGCTGCTGGAAGTCGTCGCGGTACATGCCGCCGGGGTTGCCGGGACGGGTGGCGACCGCCTCCTGGTGGTTGTCCGGGCTGATGTAGGCCAGCCAGCGCTGGCTGCGCCACAGGACCTGGTCGAGACCGAGCGGCGGCAGCGGCCGCCGCGGCGTGGCGTCTGGCGGTTGCTGGCCGTGAAGGTCGTCGAGCAGGTCTCTGGTCCCGGCCGTCGGGTCCGAGGTGAACGGACCCGACCTCGGGAAGGTGGGCAGGGACGGCGGGGACGGGTGCGGTTCGGTGCCGACGCTGATCTCGATCCGCGACGGACCCGTCTGGTCGGTGACGTGGCGGACGGACACGTCCTCGTCGGCATCCAGCTCCCTCGGCGCCAGGTGCCGGCGCTCGGCGAACGCCCGCTGAACCGCGGAGTTGACCACTGCCCGTACGGAGTGGCTGTACAACGAGGTGAGCGGCCCGTGGCTGGTCATCGTGATCACGGCACGGCGACCGGTGTGGTGCAGGTGGTCGAGTGTCGCCGCCGCGGCCTGGGTGGCGAGCGCCCTGACCTGATCCAGCTGGTGATCGGTCGGCGGGGTGGTGACGAGCAGCGGACCGGGGAGGCGCGAGGTGTTCGGCGCGCGGACGGTCTCCGGACCTGGGAGGTTCGCGCCGCTCGGCGCGCCGAAGTCGTGGTGGGAGAACGGGGTGGGGGCCACGGTGTCGCCGGTGGGGCCGGAGGTCAGGAGGAAGCCGTAGGTGTGGTCGGCGCGGACCGCGGCGAAGCGGCCGGACTGGACGTCGAGGAGGACGATGTCGTTGGTACCGGCGTCGTACAGGGCGGTGAACACGTGGCCGTGGCCGTCCGGGCCGATGTCGAAGACGATGCCGTGGGCGCCGGGGCCGGCGGTGACGAGTGCGTCGACGATGCCGTCCGGGTCCGCCAGCGGCCGCACCGGCCGGCCGAAGTGCTGCTCGATCAGCGAACCGCGCCGGGGGCCGCTGGCGGGCAGGGGAACGTGCCGATGTCCGTTGAGGGTCTCGCTGACCGAGACGGCCACGTTGACGCAGTTGACCAGGTAGTCGGGATGCGCGGCGTGGTAGCGCACCGCGTTGAGCCCGATCAGGTCGGGGTGGTGCTCACGGAGGTAGCGGATCGGTTCGAGGGAGTGCTCGGGGAACGTGTCCCTGGAGAGCACCCTCGGCCGCCCCTCCCCCGGTGCCTGTCCCGGCTCGGTGAAGGCCCACGGCCGCGAGGGCGGCGGCGTGTCCTGCCCGCCCGTGGCGTCGCGTCGCACGTCGTGCAGGCCGGAGAGCACCGCGTCCTGCGCCGAGCCGGGGAGCACGTCGAGCACGCGGGGCCGCTTGGCCCGATCGGTGTCGGTGTCGGCGTCCTGCTCGGCCGGGCGTTTCCTGGTTTCCCCCTGCCGTGCCGGTTCCTGGTCGGCCGGCGTGCCGAAGACGGCATCCCCGGTGTCGGGCGCGGGCGGACGGCCTTGCGCTGTCTCGGCGCCGTAGGTGCGGTCGAACCGCGAGGCGGGCGGTTGCAGGAACTCGATGGCCGTGGCGATCTGTTCGACCGTGTAGCCGCCGTTGAACAGCGCGCCGACGGAGTTCAGCACGGCGCGCCGCTGACTGTCGCCGTGGTCGAGGTACAGCGGGTGGAAGCCGTACTCCATCAGCAGGCGGGGCAACAGGATGTACACGTTGAGCCGGCCGTTGCCGTCGCGGTGGAGGTGGAGCACGTGCAGTGCGCGCACCGCCCTGGCGATGGCGATCAGCCGCGCGTGGTCGTCACCTGCCTCGGCGATCTCCCCGCGGAACCGGTCGAAGATCTCGTTGACCAGATCGGATGCGTCCCTCCCCGCGTACTGGGTGGTGATCGAGGTGTGTCCGCGGTTGTCGTCCCTGGCCCATTGGGTGAGGGGCGCGTCATCCAGGGTGTGGCTCATGAGCCGCCGGCCACCGATGTGTTCGGTGAGGATGTCGGGTGCGGGCACGGGGGTACGCATCGCGAAGCCCGCCTGCCGACCCGTCCCGGTCCGCACGAACCGGTCGCCCTCGACCCCGTTGGTCACCTCGGCGTACAGGCGTCGGTAGGAGTTCCAGTCGAGCCGGCTGACGTCGATCCCGTCACCCTGCAGGTTCCTGTCGACGGCGGGGCCCATGGCGGCCGCGAAGTTGTTGGCGTAGTAGCCGCCGGGGTCGTCCGGGTGTCTTTCCTGGGCCGTCGCGTGGTCGTAGGGATCGATGTAGGCCAGCCAGCGCTGGTCGCGCCGCAGGACCTCGTCGAGGCGCAGCCGCGGCCGCGGGTCCTGGGTAGTGTGGCGGTCCGGCGGGGACTGCGTGCCGAGCCTGTCGAGGACCGTGCGCATGGGCAGGGTCGGGTCGTGGATGTCGTTCCTCATGGCCAGCTCCCGATCGGGCACCGGGACCGCGCGCAGGTCGCTCGGCCTTGCGAAGCGGAGCGTCCTGCCATCACGGGGTACCAGCCGGACGTCCACATCCGCTCGCCGGCGCGTGGTGTCCGTCTCCCCGGCACCGCCACGCCCGGCGCTGACGCGCTCGATGCGCACGTCCTGGGGTACGGACAGGGGACCGGGACGGGAGCCGAGCTCCTGAGCCAGCCTCGTGTCGAGCGCGTCGGCGACCAGACCGGCACGCTGCCGGCCGGTCTCCTCGGCTGTCCTGCGGGTCTTGTCCTTGTCCAGCAAGGAGAACTCACCGTTGCCGTAGCCGGTGACCCGTACGTGGAGCTGCTGGGTCGGCAGCCCACTCACCAGCAGATCGGCCGACGCCCTGGCGATCTCCGCGACCTCCTGTCGCTGCTCGGTTGACAGACTCCCCGTCTGCTTCTCGTTGAAGGAGATCGACCCGTGACCGGAGTTGGGGTCGTACACGCCACCCCGGAGCCGAACGACGTCACCGATGATCGCGACCTGGGCAAGCTGGTTCGACAGCCCGACGACGTCCCGGGCGAGCGGCTTTCCCGCCCGTTGGGCCCGCATCTCGGTTATGTCCTCTTGGGACAGTCGGATGTCGTCCCGGCCGAGTCGGCGGAGTTCCCGGTTCGTCCGGTGGGTGAGGTCGGCGTCGAAGTTCAGCTCCGTGCGTACCGGGCCGCGTCGTGTGTGTCGTGGCTCGGTGCGGGTTGGCTCTTTCGTTGTGGGGTCTGGGGTGCGGCTTGGTTGGGGCGTGGTTCGTGTCGGTGAGGTGTCGGGGTTCGGGGTTGTAGGGCTTGATGTGGCGAGGTTGTGGATCTTGGCGGAGGAGCTACCGGGACTTGGTGATACGGGGCTTGGTGTGGCTAGGTTGTGGACGGTGGTGGAGGTGCCGGAGGTCGAGATCCGGGTGTCGGGGGTTGGGGTGGTGCGATCTGGCTGGGTGGGTGTCCGGCTTGGTTGGGGGGTTGTGGTGGTGTTGGTAGCTGTTTTGTTTGTGCTCTGAGCGGCGGTCTCGGTGGGTTGGGTCGCGGCGGGGGCGACCTTCGTCGCGGTGCTCGATGTGGCTTCGGTGGAGGGGGTCTCCCGGGGCGGGGCGGTGGCCTTCGCTTCGGGTGTGGCGGAGTTGGCGTTGTTCGCCTGGGTAGCCGGGGCGGCTTGGGTGGGCGTTGGTTGGGGTGCGGTGTCGGGTGCTGGGGTGTGGGTGGGCGTTGGTTGGGGTGTTGGGGTGTGGGTGGGCGTCTCGGTGAGGGCGGGTTCGGGTGTCGCGGTGGTGGGCGGTTGGGGTTGGGTGGTCGGTGGGCCAACTTCGGTAGCTGGGTTTGCTTGGGGCGAGGGTGTTCTGGTCGGGGTGGGGGCCGGTGTGGTCGGCGTTCCCGCACTGGTGGTGCGGTTCGGCGTCGGTGCCGGTGTGGGGCTGGGGCTGGGGCTGGGCTTGGCCGGTTGGTTGTCCTGGTAGGACGGTGGTCGGTCGTCGACGTACGGAGGTGGGGGCTCGAAGTCAGTGGGGAGGTTGTCGCCGTCTGTGTTGGGGCCTTTCGGGACTGCCGGGACCTTCTGGTCTGGGGTGTCCTTGTGGTGCACGAGGTGGGCGGCGTGGGTTGCCGCACCGCTCAGGCCGCCGTTCAGTACCGACCAGCCCAGGCCGTCCGCGTCGCCGCCGAAGGGGAGGGTGCCGAGGCCGATTCCCAGTTCGGTGATGGCCTCCGTGGCGGCGGCGCCCTTCCAGCTGTTGGCGAACTTCGGGTCGTACTTCGCCAGGCCCTTGTGGACGCCGTGGCCAAAGGCGCCGGCGCCCGCGCCGAAACCGGCCGACACGCCGAGGGAGCCCCAGTCGACGCCGTCGCGGTTGTGTTGCGCGATCTGGATCAGCTGGGCGAGCGCGTCCTGCACGACCTCCTCGATCCCCTCCGAGATCGCCGCGCGGACGAAACTCGATGTCCTGCCGAAGAAACGCTTCATCAGCGTGCGGACCGCCAGCTGGCCCTCGAGGATGATCTCGGGCACCAGGGGCGCGGTGAACGGGTCCGCCAGCGCCGAGATGATCTCCCACGCGGTGAAGGCGATCTGGATCAGGATGGAGTACTTGGCGTTCTCGACGTTGAGGGCCTGCTGGCGCAGCAGGCGGGCCTGGCCGGCCGCCGACTGCGCGAAGTCGCCCTGGTAGCTGCCGAGCTTGTGGCCGAACCGTACGAAGTTGCGGCCCACCGTCCCACCGACGCTGCCGGTGATCTCCTTCGACAGCGGACCGAACCCCTCGCCGGCCCGGCCGAGGTCGGCGGCGACGCCGTCCCAGTCGGCGGCCAGCGCGCGCAGCTTGTCCTCGTCTCCCTGCGGCCAGTTGCTGCCCGCGATGATGCCGAAGAACCAGTTGTACTCGGGGTCGACCATCAGGCTCATCGGAATGCCCTACTTCTTTTCGCTTCGCGGCTGGACGGCTCTGGCACGGACCGGGACGCCCGCGGTCGCCGGTTGAACTGGTTGAACTGGTTGGGCCGGTTGGGCCGGTTGGTCGGCGGACACGGTGCGGTTCAAGGCCTTCGCACCGGTGGTCGCGTTGGTCTCGACCGCGGCGAACGTCCTCGCGACGCTACGGAGCCCGCCGCCCGTGGCGCCGGTCGCGGTGCTCCACGCCCGTACGCCGTCGTGCAGTTGGCCCGCCATGTTGAGGTGCACGCCCGCGAACTCCCGGCCACCGCTGTCGCCGCCGGTCGCGTCGGTGAGCCGTGCCGGGTCGGTCAGCGCGGTGATCCGCGCCGAGATGCTGTTGATCTCCAACTCCTTGTCGGTGAAACCCTCCGCGCTGCGCCGCAGGCCGTTCGGGTTCACCCAGAAATCGTGGTCGCTCATCGCTTCTCCTCGGTGCGTGCGGATCCGGTGCGTGCGGATCCGGGCGTGCGTGGCTCGTCGGACACCAGGTCGCTCAGGTCGGCCGTGCCGGCCAGGACCGCCTCCGCGGACAGTCCTCCGGGGAGCATCGGGGCCAACAGCTCGGCCCACCTGGCCATGGCCTGCGCGTGCGCGTCCGCGACCGTCTTCGCGATCACCTCGGCCAGCTCGGCCGGCGCCATGGCGCGGTAGGCGCCGGTCGGGAACCTCAGGTCGGTGAGCCGGCCGCGCGGGCCGACGGTCACCGACACGACCTGGCGCGGCGCGGTCGCCGTCCCGGACACCGAACCCAGGTCCGCGCGCAGGCGGGCCAGCGCCGCACGGCGCTCCCGGAGCGCGGTCATCGCGTCGGCCAGTGCCTGTTCCTCGTTCGCCATCGTCTCCTCCTCAGCCGACTTCTGCCAGTGGTAGTGCCGCGGTGGTGCCGCCGGCCCGCAGGTCGGCCGCCGCCAGCGTGCGTGACGCCGCGGTCCGCGACAGCCGGCGGGCCAGCTGGTGCGCCTCCCACAGCGTCCACTGTGGACTCAGCGCGGACGCGATGGCCGTGCGGACCTCGTCCGGCACCTCGTGCCCGCGCCGCAGGAGCAACCGCACGGCTGCCTCCGCCAGTTCGTCCACCGTGTACTCGTCGAGCTGCCAGGACTCGGCGAACCCGGTCTGCAGCCGGGGCAGCACGGACAACAGCTCGCCCAGCCGGGCCTGCTCACCGGTCAACACCACCACCGGATCGGCCGGCCGCGCGGCCATCGAGTCGGCGACGGCCTCCACCGCGTCCATGCCGGCGGTGCCCGGCCCGACCACCCCGTCACCATCCACGTCGATCACCAGCACGCCGCCGCTCGCCTCGTCGAACGCCGCACGCACCAGGCTCTCCGCTTGACCGGGCCAGTGCGGGCACAGGTCGGTCGCGACTGCGGCACGCACCACGGCGCCGGTGCGAACCAGGTCGAGCTCGGCGAGCGTGCGTGCGTACATCCGCGCCACCTCACCGCGACCGGAGCCGCGCCGCCCCGAGATGATCGCGTTGGCGCCCGGTGCGACCGCCCCGCCCCCTCGGCCGAGCTCGGTCAGCCGGACCAGCGCCGCGCCCACCGCACCACGTGTCGCCGCCTGGCCGACCAGGCCCGACAGCCGCCGCCAGCCGGTGCTGGCCTCGACCTGTTCGACCGGGTCGTCCGCGGTGACCGGCGCGGTGCCCGCCGCGGGGGCGGTCAGCGCGGCCAGTTCGGCCGCCAGGTCCTCGGCGGTGAGCCGGTTCAGCTCGGTGTCCTTGGCCGGTGGTCGTGCGGCCAGCCGCGACGCCTGGCTGTTCACCATGGCCTCGAACAGGGTGCGCGCGACCCGGCCGTTGCCGAACGTGTCGGTGCGTGGCACCCGTTCGAAGTACTGCCGCAGCGCGGCGAGCCCGTCGTCGGTCAGCTCGTAGTAGTGCTTGCGGCACAGGGCGGTCGTGATGGTCACCAGCTCGTCGACGCTGTAGTTCGGGAACTCGACGGTGCGGGTGAAGCGGGACGCGAGGCCGGGGTTGGAGGCCAGGAACCGCGTCATCTGCCCGGAGTAGCCGGCGACGATCACCACCAGCTCGTCGCGGTGGTCCTCCATCATCTTCATCAGCGTGTCGACGGCCTCCTGGCCGAAGTCCGGACCGGAACCACCCGACTGGGCGGTCAGCGTGTAGGCCTCGTCGACGAACAGCACACCGCCGATGGCGCCGGTCACCACCTCGGTCGTCTTGATGGCGGTCGAGCCGACGTACTGCCCCACCAGGTCCGCCCGCGCCACCTCGACCAGGTGCCCCTTGGCGAGCACACCCAGCTCGGCGAGCACCTTGCCGTAGAGGCGGGCGACGGTGGTCTTGCCGGTGCCGGGCGGTCCGGCGAACACCAGGTGCCGGCTCATCGGCGGCATCGGCAGGCCGAGCTGCTCGCGCCGCTGGGCCATCCTGATCAGGTTGACGAGCCCGGTGACCTCGGTCTTCACCCCGGCGAGCCCGATCAACGAGTCCAGCTCGGCCAGCACACCGGTGGCCGGCCCGGCAGGCGGCGTCAACTCCGCCGTCCGCTCCGCGCCGGTCGGCCGGTCGCCGCCCGCGTTGTCGAGGACGGTGCAGCCCACGAGCGTCGTCGCGTCCTCGTCGGCCAGCCGGATGCCGTCGCCAGCCGCACCGCGCACCTCGCACTCGACCAGCCGGACCGAGGCGCCGGCCGCCACGGCGATCCCGTCGCCGCCGGAGTCGCGCACCCGGCAGCGGGTCGCGGCCACGACCGCGCCCGCGCCGAACCGCATCCCCTCGGCACCCGCGCCGACGATCTCGGTGTCCCGCACCGAGAACTCCTGACCGCCGACGACCGAGAGACCGCCGCCGGTCAGCGCGGTGGAGGCCATCGTGGACGGACCGGCGCCGGCGAAGGCGATCGCGGCGGGCGCGGTGGACCGCACCTGGACGTCGACGAGGCCGGCGCGCGCCGCGCCGGTGACCTCGACGGCCGGGTGCGAGCCCGTGTCGAGCTGTGCGTCCGTGAGCTGGAGCCCGGACCGCCCGGCCACGACGACGCCCGAACCGTTCGCCATGGACAGCCGCAGGCCGGTGGCGCGCAGCTCGGTCCCCTCCCCCACCCGCACGGCCGTGCCGGTCGAGCCCCGGACGGTGGTCCGGTCGAGCCGCGGCGCGCTGCCCCCGTCCGCGTCCACGCCGGTACCGCTGTCGCCGACGTCGACCACGCAGTCCACCAGGTGCGGCGAGGCGGCGGAGGTCACCCGGACGGCGATGTGCTCGGTGCCGGAGAACACGCAGTTCGTCAGCACCGGGGCGCACCCGCCCGCGATGTGCGCGGCCTGGGCCGGTGCGCCGGAGAACGTCGAGTCCCGGACGGTGACCTCGCCCCGGGTCGTCAGGAGGAGGTCGACGTTCGCGCTGTCCCGCACGGTCAGACCGGTGAGCGACGCGCCTGCCTGCTGCTCGACCACCATCGCCGGCTTGGCCGCGCCGGTGATCTCGACGCCCTCGGCGGTCACCCGGGCCTCGCCGCCCACGCAGATCCCGTTGCCACCGGGGCGCACCACGGTGGTCCGGCGCAGCACCAGCGAACCCTGCTCGGTGACGACGATCCCCGACGACGTCGGCTCGACGATCGTGCTGTCCTCCACCGTGCTGGTCACCGAGGCGGCGACCACGACGCCGGCGCCGCCGCTGGCACGCACGGTGCAGTCCCGCAACGCGAGCGAGCCGTGGTCGCGGGCGAGCAGCGTGGTCCACGCGGCGCCGCTGACCCGGCAGCCGTCGAGTGCGGCCTCGCCACGCACCACGTCGACCACCGGCGTGGCGTCCCCGGCGCCGGTGAGCCGCAACCCGGTGAGCCGCACGGCGTCCGCGTTCACCGTCAGCGTCCCGTGCAGCTCGACCTCGTCGCCGTCGGCGACCACGGTCACCAGCCGGTCGATGACCAGCCGCTCCTCGTACCGCCCGGAACCGACGGTGATGGTCGCGCCGGGCCGGGCGGCCGCCAGCGCGGCGCCGATCGTGGGGTACGCGCCCGGCCGGTCGCCGGACACCACCAGCATCTGCCGGTTCATCACGCCTCCTGTGCGGTGGTGTCGAGGCCCGGCAACGCGCCGAAGCGCGCGACGGCGTCCGGCGCGACCCGGGCCGTGCGGGGTGCCGCGGCCCACGTCTGGTCGGTGCGGCGCAGGGACGTCATGGCCAGGTCGGTCAACGCCGCGGGTGCGGCGACCCGGCCGGTCTCGTCCACCTCGCCGGGGGACAGCTCCCGCAGGAGGAGCCGGCCGCGGGCGCCGGGTGCGGGTTCGGTGAGCTCCAGGACCGCGAAGCTGGTGCCGGGCACGAACAGCACGCGGTCCGCCGCGCCGCCGGTGTCGGGTTCGAGCAGCCGGGTCCGGCGTGCGGTCATCGACCACACGAGGACGTCCGTGTCCCCGGGCAGGTCCGCGCACGGGCCGGTCAACGCGTTGACGAATCCCCAGTCGGTGATCGCCGGGTGGGCGCGGTAGAAGTCCCACTGCGCGCGGTCCACCGTGGTCGAGAAGGTCGCGACGCCGCGGTGGGACGGCAGCCTGCTCAGGCCGGACACCACACAGCGGGCCAGCGGGACGTGCGGGCCGACCGTGGCGCCACGCAGTCCCCCGTCGATCGCGGCGCCGGCGGCGGACAGGTAGATCCGCACCGCGACCGCGTCGGTGAGGGCGTCGGTGGACGACCTGCCCTGCAGGCCGGGGTGTTCGGAGAGAACGCGGGCGACCGCGTTGGCCAGGGTGCCGTACTCCTGCGCCAGTGTCCTGCGGAGCCACTCGCGTTCGTCGGCAATGCCGTGCGGGGCAAGCAGTGCGGCCGCCTCGGGTCGCGGCGTGGGCTGAGCCGCGACCCGCGTGCGCCGTACGGGAACCGCCACCGCTCCGCCCGCCGGCTCCGGTGCGGGCTCCCCCGGGCCCGTGGTGGACACCGCTCGGGGCTCGCCGGCCGGGCTGGGCCTCTCGACCACGAGGTCGACGGCGGTGACGATGGCCGGCGCCGGCTGTGGCGCCACCGCGGGCGCCGGTGCCCGGAGGGCCTCGGTCGCACCGGTCGACCGCACGGCCGGCGGCTCGGCGGGGTCGAGGCTCGCGAGTGCCTGCTCGGCGGCACGGCTGACCGGGCGGTCGACCTCGTCCGTCGCGGCCGTGACCACGGTGGCCTGCCGGACGGCGGGGTCGAGCCGCGCGGCCAGGTCCTCCGCCAGCAGCCGCAGGCGTTCGGCCAGCTCGGCGGGACCGTCGAAGACCAGGCGGTTGCGCGTCGGATCCGGCGCCAGCGCACGGACCTCGGCCGTGTGGGGGCCGTCGACCGGCGGGCGGACCAGCAGGCCCGACTGCACCACCTCGATGACCGCGTCGAGGGCGTACCAGTACACGGTCGGCGCGAGCTGCCGCAGGTCGGGCAGCGGTGGCCGGTGGCTTGCCACCACGGGCAGGTCCGCTCCCGGCCGGTGGGCGAGCTCACGGGCGTAGGGCGCCCACCCGAAGGTGCCGTCGTGCAGCACCGCGCGCACCACCGGCGCGGCGGCGTCCCCGACCGGAACGCCCGTGTAGCAGACGATCTCCTCGTCGAGCAGGTCGGCGAGCGCCTGCCCGAGACCGGTGCCGGCCGGCAGCGCCATCGGTCCGTAGTGGATGAACCGGGCGCTGGACCGGACCCGTGCCGGCAGCCGCACCCAGATCCGCGTCACGTCGTCCAGTGACAGGGCCGGCCCACCGGGACTGCCCAGCACGATCGCCGGGAAGTCGGACTGCTGCGGGGAGAGCTCGACCAGCCTGGCACGCTGCTCGTGCTGCCGGTCCTCGGCGCCGACCGGGCGGATCCACAGACCGCTCGGCAGCGGCTCGGCCACCCCCAGCGCGCTGGTCGGCGTGGTCTCGGCGGTGATCGCGGCGTCCCAGGACGGGCGCGGGAACCGCTTCGCCTCCCACCGGGGCGTGCGACCCGGCTCGAAGCGGACCCAACCGCTGTCCCGTCCTGAGTGGACGAACAGCGTGCCGCCGGCCGCGGGGACCACGGCGCCGTCGTGCGCGATCACCGTGCGGTGCAACCGGTCCGCGAGCCACTGGCCGGCCAGCGTCGCGGTCTCCCGCGCCCTGCCACCGACCACCAACCGCACACCGCGGCGGCCGCGGGGAAGTGTCGCGGCCACCGAGCTCCACACGGCGGCCGGCAGCCCCGCCGGCAGGTCCACCACCACCAGGTCGTGCTCGGGGTCCTCCGCGACGGTCAGCGCCAGCGCCTTCGCCGCACCCGTCATGTCCCCCGGCCGGTGGACCACCAGCGCGTTGCCGACCGTGTGCCGGCGCAGCTCGGCGTGCGGTTGCCTGTTCGTCCTGCTCATGTCGCTCGTTCTCCTCACGCGATCAGCCCGTAGATCAGGAACCCCGCGGTGATCAGGGCCGTCAGCAGTGCGCCGACCAGCAGGCCCGTCCACGTCCGCCTCGCCGGCACCTCCGGGTGGGAGGCGTCTCCGGTCACCAGCGCCGCCGTCATCCGCCCCATGAGGAACGAGTACGCGTCGACATGGTCCTTCTGCGTCTGCACAGCTCACCCACCAACGCCGCTGGCCAGCGCGTACACACCGAACAGCTGCAACAGCAGCGGGAGCACGGCCGCGGCGCTCGCGATCTCCAACCCGTTGGCCAGATGCCCCCAGATGGGCAGCAGCCGCCGGCCGGGCGGCCGCACCACCGCGAGGAAAGACATCCCGAAGGCGAGCGCGAGCAGCAGGAGCCAACCCGCCCACGCACCCGTCGACCAACCGTCCACAGTGGACATCCCGACCAGTACGAGCCCGAAGCCGCCGGCCCCCGCCAGCGGAACCCGCTGCCACACACCGAGAAACGTCCGCGCGTGCAGCAGCGCGGCCACGGCGACCAGTGCCGCGAGCACCCGCGCGGCCACCGAGTCACCGACCAGGAGCGGGAACGAGCAGGCGAACCCCGCGGCGGCGCTGACCGCGGCGACGGTCAGGTTGCCGTCCGCGGCCGCGGTCCGTGCCACGACGGTGCCGGCCGGCAGCGGCTCGATGTCGTACTGCAGCTCCTCGGCCGTGCGCGGCAGCTGCGGGCCGCGGATCCGCGCGATGCGGATCGCCAGCCGCGGTGCGAACACCAGCACGACGAGCAGTGCCGCGCAGAGCACGCCGGCGACGCGGGGCGGGGTCATCCCCACGCCGGTGTGCAGCCACTGCGCGCCGCCGGCCAGCGACCCGGTCACGGCGAGGACCCCGAACGGCGCGGCCGGCGCCGGGTGCGTGCGCACCGCCCTGGCGACGAGCATGGCCACCGCCGCCGCGGCCGCCGCGAGACCACCGGCGAGAACCGGCTCGGCACGCAGCTGCAGTGCGGCCGCGGGGCCGGCCACCGCGACCGCGCCGGTGAGCCCGGCGAACACACAGCCACCCAGGCCCAGCAACAGGATCGTCGCACTGGCGCGGCGCAGGGCCCCGGCCACGAGCGCGCCGCTCGACAACGCGGCGGCACCGGCGCCGGCCGCGGCCGTCGCCGCCGCCGTGCTCGGCGCCGACAGCACCGCCATCACGTACGCGACCAGCGCCGCCACGCAGAACCCCAGGAACAGCGGGGAGTTCAGCTCCGGCCGCCACCGGTCCGCGCGCTGGCCCAGCGCGGTCGCCATGCCGTCGGCGACGTCGTCGAAGTCCAGCTCCGGCAGCGGATCCGCGGCCGGCCGCAGGTGCAGTTCGGTACCGTCGCGCCAGTCGAGCGACTCCGGCGTGCCCCCCGGTTCGAGCGGCGGCCCGCCGAGCCGCTGCAGGACCCACGTGCCGTCCTCGTCCGGCTCGCCGGCGCGCGCCACCAGCACCGGCAGCAACCGGGCCACCGGCACCGTGACCGGCACCGCGAGATCGGCCCGGCCCTTCGGCCCGTGCACGGTGATCCGGCACAGGTCGGTGGCGGGTGCGGTGTTCAACGCGTTGGACATGGTCGTTCCCTTCCGGGTCATCGCAGGCTGTCCGCGAGCAGGACGCCGTGCTGGGCGTCCGCGTCGGTCGCCGCGGTCTGGATGAGCTTGACGCCGCGCCGGGTGACGAGCTGGGCGCGACCGGGCGGCAGCTTGCGCGGCGCCGCCTCACCGAGGAACTTCCCTTCCTCCCTGGGGTAGGAGAACAGCACGCCGGGCGCGCCGAGCTCCCACATGCGTCGCACCACCGGGTCCGTCAGCGCACGCATCGCGCCAGAGGTGCTCCGCGCGACCACGATGTGCAGTCCGATGTGGACGCCCTGTGCCACGAGCGGCAGCAGTGGTTCCAGCGGCGCACCGGTGCCGATGCCCGCGCCGAACAGCTGGTAGTCGTCGACCACGAGGAACAACCTCGGCCCCTGCCACCAGTCCCTGCTGGACAGCCGGTCTGCCGCGATGCTCTGGTCGGGCACCCGGTC
>NZ_DASQCC010000154.1:0-7701 GCF_035634895.1 Actinophytocola sp.
GAGATCGAGAACCACAGGCTCGCCTCCTTCCCCGGCGTGACCGACGGCTGGGGCCTGTTCACCGGCCTCGACGACTGGGCCACCGACGCGCTGCCCTTCCGCGGCGGGGCGGTGAACGCGACCGACTGGATCAGCGAGACCTTCTTCGGCGAGCCCGCGCCCTTCGACCAGGGTGGCGGCGGCGGGCCCACCGGTCCGCTGCCGGGCAGCCCCACGGAGGACCAGCCCCAGCAGGACCAGACCGACCCCACCGAGGGCGAGACCGACGGCTCCGGCCAGGCCGGGTTCCGCGACGTCGTCAACGGCACGGACGGCTGGATGTACTACGGCCGGGACACCCAGTCGAAGTGCCGGCCGATCCAGCCGCTCCAGCAGACGGTCGCCGGGCTGCGGAAGCTGCGGCAGGCGGTCGAGGCGTCCGGCCGCGAGTTCGTGCTGGTCCTCGTGCCGGACAAGACCACGATGGTCCCCGAGCACCTGCCCGACACCTACCCCGGCAAGGACTGCGCCCAGCCCGTCACCCCCGAGCTGTGGCAGCAGTCCATCGGCATCGCGGGCGCCGTGGACATGCGGCCCCGGCTCGCCGCGGTGGCCGACGAGTACAACAAGCCCGTCTACTACCCGCAGGACACCCACTGGACCTCCGAAGGCGCCATCGAGATGCTCAGGACGGTCAGCGACGAGATCCGGCCGGGCACCACGAGGTCGTGGCAGGTCCAGCGCAAGGACACCGCCAGCGTCCAGGCCGACCTGCCGCCGCTGATCGGCAAGAAGGGCCAGAACCAGGTCGTCAACTACCGGCTGCGGCCCGACGGGCGCTACGACCGGGTCCGCAAGAACACCACCGACCTGCTCAACCCGCGACACTTCACGTCCAAGCAGCTCAAGGGCATGATCAGCCAGCCGACCGCGGTGCTCGGCGACTCCTTCCTCGTCGGCGCCTCCGGGTACCTGCCCGCCGCGTTCTCGGACGTGACCGTGCAGTACTACCGCGGCGCCGAGAACCGGCCGGACGACGTGATCAAGACCATCACCGACAGTGAGGTCGTCGTGCTCGAGGTGGTGGAACGCAACGTCGCGGCCGGCGCGGTCGCGGTCATCGACCAGGGTTTCGTCGACAAGCTCGGCCCCGCGTTGGCCAAGCACCCGATCCGTTAGGAACGCTCGCCGATGGGGCCGCGCGACGTCCACACGCCGCACTTTGACATGGTATTCGGCGTAACACTCGCGCGGAGGAATGTGACGTGACTAGCACGGTGACGAAGAACTCGGCGGAGGATTCAGCGCCTGACCAGCACGTCGACGCGCCGGAGACGGATCGGACGGACTGGCTCGCGCGGCTGCGCAGGTTCGGCACGACGACGTGGTTGGCCCGCCTCGTCGAGCTACTCGCGCTCATCCCGGCGGGCGCGATGACCCTCGAGGTCGCCAACGCGTCGAAGCTGCACTACGTCGACTACTGGTACGCGATCGTCCGGTTCGTGGACCTGAACGGCTCGCTCAACTTCGGCGGCCTGTTCAAGGCCTCCAACGAGCACCTGATCGCCATCCCGTCGCTGATGTACTACGGCGACGCCACGCTCGGCGGCGGCGACCAGCGGATCCTCGGCTACGTCGACATCCTCGTCGCGATCGCGACAGTGGTGCTGATCCGGTTCGCGATCCCGAAGAGCCTGCCGGCCGTGGTGCGCGCGTCGATCGTGCTCGCGGCGTCCGCGCTGATCTTCAGCCTCCACGGGCTGCACAACTTCACCCACGCGATGAGCGGCGCGGCCTGGCTCACGGCGAACCTGATCTCGATCGGCGCGCTGCTGTTCGGGGTCAAGGGCAAGTGGTGGCCGGCCTGGGGCATGGCGCTGCTCGGCAGCATCACCTACGGCACGGCGTTCGCCGCGTGGCCGTCGCTCGCGCTCATCGCGATCATGCGCCGGGAGCCGATGTGGCGACGGGTCCTGCCGCTCGTCGTCGGCGGGGTGATCGTCGTCGGCTGGATGTCGGTCAACCACAACGCGGCCGGGTCGGGCACCGAGAGCGACATCGGCACCGCGATCTTCGGCCTGCTCGCGGTGCTCGGCCACATCTGGGCGGCCAACAACACGGGCTTCGCGGTGCTCTCCGGCGCGGTCATCCTCGGCTGCTACGGCGCGCTGGCCACGGTCAAGGCGGCGCGGACGCCGGAGCTGCGGTTCTGGTGGGGCCTCGCCTGCCACGCGTTCTTCGGCGGCGCGATGATCGCCGTCTCGCGCATCGACTTCGGCCTCGACTACAGCCAGCACAGCCGCTACACCTCGGTCTCGGTGCTGATCTCGCTGCCCCTGCTGGTCATCGCGGGCACGGTCGTGCACTCGTTCGTCGGGCGGCACTGGCGCAAGCTGGCCGTCGGGTTCGCGGTCGCGGGCGTCACCGGGTTCGCGCTCGGCGTGCCCACCGCCGACGCGGTGCGGACCGAGGACATCGACCACGACATCCAGTCGGTCGCCCTGCGGGCCGGCTACCTCAACGCGTTCGGCTGGGCCCTGCCGCCCGCCGGCCACCAGCTGGTGCCGCGCCTGGAGGCGCTCGGCCACTACCCGTTCAACGACAGCTTCACGCTCGGTTGCGGCGGCCCCGAGCTGGGCGATCACATCGATCTCGGCGGGGCGAAGGAGCTGACGCTGCCGACCGGCGGACGCACCCCGGTCTCGCCCGTCGGCACCGTCGACAAGGTGCAGGCCGAGCCCGGTGCCCAGCTCGTGTGGGGATGGGTGACGGGCGTGAAAGACCCGGTGCGCTGTACCGTTCTCGTCGACTCGACCGGCAAGGTCGTTGGTGGGGGCGTGAGTGACCGGGTTCGTTCGGACATCGCCCAGCAGTACCTGGGCATCAACGCGGACACCGGGTTCGGCATGGTCGGACCCGACGACCCGGACCTGCGTGTCGTGGTGATTCTGGAGAGCGGCGCGAAGCGCTGGATGCCGGCGAAGGTCAGCGACGACCAGGACTGACGAGGACCAGAAGTGAGTATTGAACGAGAAGTTGACGTCAGCGTCCTGATACCCGTCAAGGACGAGGAGCAGACGCTGACCACGCTGGTCGGCGAGATCGACGCGGCCTTCGCGACGCTGCCGGAGACCGGCTACGAGATCATCTTCGTCGACGACGGCAGCACCGACACGAGCTGGCAGGTCATGACCCAGCTCGCCGCCGGCAATCCCCGGGTGCGCGCGCTGAAGCTGCGCCGCAACTTCGGCAAGGCGGCCGCACTGGCCGCCGGCGTCGACGAGGCCCGCGGCGACCGGCTCGTCACCATGGACGCCGACCTGCAGGACGACCCCGCCGAGGTGCCCCGCCTGCTGGCCGAGCTGGACGACGGCGCCGACCTGGTGTCCGGCCACAAGGCCGACCGCAAGGACCCGCTCGGCAAGCGCATCCCGTCGAAGTTCTTCAACAAGATGACCGGGGTCATCACCGGCCTGAAACTCAACGACCACAACTGCGGCCTGAAGGCGGCCAAGACCGAGGTCTACCGCCGCGTGCCGCTGTACGGCGAGCTGCACCGCTACATCCCGGCCCTGGCGCACCAGACCGGCTACAACGTGCGTGAGCTGGCGGTCAACCACCGCGCACGCGAGCACGGCAAGTCGAAGTACGGCCTGGAGCGGTACGTCCGCGGCGCCATCGACCTGCTGACGGTCATGACGATCACGAAGTACGGCCGGCGGCCCGCGCACCTGTTCGGTGGCCTCGGCCTGCTGTCCGCGCTGCTCGGCTTCGTCACGCTGGCGTACCTGACCGTCGTGAAGCTGTTCGGCGGCCAGGCGATCGGCGACCGGCCGCTGCTGATGCTGGGCATCCTGCTGGTCATCCTGGGTGTGCAGCTGATCTCGATCGGGTTGATCGCGGAGATCGTGCTGCACCGGACGGCCAACCGGCGTGAGGCGACTGACCTCATCCGGGAACGGACGCCCGCGGAACCGACCGCCCGGGATGTGGTCCTGCCGGCGAAGACGACTGAGAAGGTTGAGGCATGAGCGGCCTGCGTGGTGCCTACGTCACCGGGGTACGAACCGTCCGTAAGGCGGTCGACAAGACCGGACTGCTGAGCAGGCTGGAGCACAGCGAGTCGTCGAAGGCCCGGCACGTCCGGACGCTCTTCTCGATCTTCGACGCGGACGAGATGGTCCGGATGGACCTCGCCTGGTGGAGCTACCCGGCGATGCGCCGCGTCGACGAGTTCCTCGCGGAGCGGCCCGGGGCCCGGATCTTCGAGTACGGCGCCGGCGCGAGCACGGTGTGGCTCGCCAAGCGCAGCGCCCAGATCGACAGCGTCGAGCACGACACGTCGTGGGCCGAGTCGGTGAAGAAGATGCTGGCCGACACCGGCAACGCGAAGCTGCACGTCGTCCCGCCGACGGCGGCCACCCCCGACACCACCGTGCGTTCCGGCCGGGTCGGGCACACCGACCTCGACTTCGCCAACTACGTCTCGACGATCGACGAGGTCGGCGGCCCGTTCGACCTGATCGTCGTCGACGGCCGGGCCAGGGTGGACGCCTTCCGCCGCTCGCTGGACCACCTGGCCGACGACGGCGTGGTGGTGTTCGACAACATCAAGCGCAAGCGGTACTGGGACGTGCTCTCGGCCATGCCGGGCCTGCGGATCGAGCTGCTCAAGGGCGGCACGCCGACCCTGCCGTACCCGACGACGACCGGACTGATCTGGCGTGACTAGCGAGCCGGCGGCGCCGAAACCGAGCCGGCGGGCGGACCTGCTGGCCATCGGTTTCGTGGTTGTCGCCGTCGGCGTGGCGGTCTGGGCACTGCGGAACGACTTCCCGTCCATGATCGACGCGCTGGGCCGGATCGCCTGGTGGCGCCCCGTTCTGGCGTTCGCCGGCATCGTGCTCGGCCTGCTGGCCACGGCGGAGGTGTGGAAGCACTGCCTGGCGGCGCTCGGCTCGCCGGTGTCGTCGGGGGCCGCGCGGGAGATCTTCTTCCCGGCCCAGGTCGGCAAGTACCTCCCGGGCTCGGTGTGGCCGTTCCTGGCACAGATGAAGTTCGCGCGCGAGCGCGGCGTGCCGGGTGGCGCGGCGTTGCTGGCGGGATCGGTCTTCCTGGTCGTCCACACGGTCACGTCCGTGCTGGTCGGGGCGTTGCTGCTGGTCAGCCAGCCGGACCTGGTGAGCCGGTTCGGCTGGGCGGGCGTGTGCGTCCCGCTGGCCCTGGTGTTGCTGCATCCGAAGGTGATCAACTGGCTGGCCCGCAAGCTCGCGAAGCGTTCCGGCACCAGCCCGCCGGTGCTGCGCTGGTCCGGCCTGGTCCGGCCGCTGCTGTGGATGCTGCCGGCCTGGGTCGGCTACGGCGCGGCCGGCTACCTCCTGGCCGCCCCGTTCACCGACTCGGTGCTGCGGCTGGCGGTGGTCTGCACGGGCGCGTTCGCACTCGGCTGGCTCGTCGGGCTGCTCGTCTTCCTCGCGCCGGCGGGCGTCGGAGCTCGTGAGGCGGTGCTGATCCTGGCGCTGACCCCGCTCCTGGGCGCCCCAGCCGCCGCGACGGTCAGCCTCATGCTGCGGGTGGGTCACACGACGGCCGACCTGGCGCTGGCGCTGTGCTTCGGGCTGGGCAGGGCACGCCGGGACCGGCATGCGAGTACGGAGTTGGCAACCCCCTAGTCTTGCCGCCATGGCAGTGGACCGGCTGAAGTCGACGTGGGAGAAACTGGGGAAGGCCGACCCGCTGTGGGCGGTGCTCACCGATCCCGAGCGGCGACACGGCGGCTGGCAGGTCGACGAGTTCCTCGCCACGGCGGCGCAGCCCGTCGCACGGGTGCGTGAACTGCTCGACGACGCCGGCCTCTCCCTCGGCGACAGGACGCTCGACTTCGGCTGTGGCGCCGGCCGGCTGGCCAACGCGCTGGCCGAGCACGTCAAGGAGGTCGTCGGGGTCGACATCGCGCAGTCGATGATCGACGAGGCCAACCGGATCAACCAGTTCCCGGACCGGGTCGAATTCGTCGCCTACGACGGCCACCGGCTGCCGTTCGAGGACGAGTCGTTCGACTCCGTGGTCAGCCTCATCTCCATCCAGCACTCGCCGCCGGCCGTGCAGCTCGCCTGCCTGGTCGAGCTGCAGCGGGTGGTCCGGGACGGCGGGGTGCTCGTCTGCCAGATCCCGTTCCGGCCGAGCAGGCCGGAGAACCTGCCGCAGACGGCCATGCGCGCACGGATCGAGCTCGTCGAGGTGCCGAGCCCGGTGGGTGTCGGCCAGGCCGCGCCGGTGCGGGCCCGCGTGACCAACGCCGGCGACCGCGTCTGGCCGGCCGGGCGGTTGATCCGGCTCGGCAACCACTGGCTCCGCGACGGCGAGCCGGTGCGCTGGAACGACGGGCGGGCCGACCTGCCGCACGACCTCGCGCCCGGTGCCTCGGTGGAGCTCGAACTGCCCGTGGTCGGGCCGGACGAGCCCGGCGAGTACGAGCTGGAGCTGGACGTCGTGCAGGAGGCCGTCGCCTGGTGGGCGGAGGCCGGGAGCGAGACCGTCCGCACCGGCGTGACCGTCGTCTCGGGAACCGTCGTCGAGGTGCCCGCGCTCAGCCCGCAGCAGGAGCTGGTCGTCGACCCGCGACCGGCGCCGAGGGGCCGGGACGACGGCGGGATGGAGATGTTCGGGATGGACTCGAACCTCGTCCGCCTGCTGTTCACCCACTGCGGCTCGGAGATCGTCAACATCGTGCCGGACGACATGGCCGGCGCGGAGTGGGAGAGCTTCACCTACATCGTGCGACGAGGTTCCTGAACTGTTACGGCCACCGTCCGGATCTGACGGTGGCCTGTTGGAGAATGTGCGTTCGATGCGCATCGTCTCCGTCGTTCTCGTTCACGTGCTGCTCGTGGCTGTCGCCGTCGTCGCGTTCGTGGTGTGGGGCACGGGCGCCGACCCGGCACGGGCCAGCAGGCAGGTCACCGTCCCGGACCTCGACCGCCGGCTGCCGGACAACCCGGAGACGCTCACGCTCGTGCGCCCGCCCGGGGTGCTCGTCACGGACACCGCCAGCATCAGGTCCGGCGTCTCTCCCGAAGTCCTGCCCGCCGCGGAGGCCGACGTCCTCACCGGCGCCGGCGTGGTCGTGGTCCACGCGTACGTCACCCACGAGAACGGCGTCGTCCTGGGCCTGTGGCAGCTGTCCATCCGGGACGGCCACGACCCGCACACGGCGCTGCGGGCGATCGACGAGCTGTACGCGACCGGTGGCTGGGCCCCGGCGCCGACCGCGGCCCGGGGCGTGCTGGTCCGCGTGCAGAACCCCGCGCGGGGCCAGCCGTACACCGGCTACCGCGCGCACTACGTCCGCGGGCGCAACCTCATCCGGATCGAGGCCTACGGGACCGACCGGGCCAGGGTCGCCGACGCCTTCGCCGCACTGGCGACGAGACAGCTGACGCAGTGGCCGTCGCGGTGACCCCCGCCACCGGGACGGCGCCGGTCACGCTGCTGCGGGCGGGCGCCGCGGTGCTCGGCACGTACGGGTACGTCCTGGGGCTCCTGCTCGCCCGGCACGACCTGAACCCGGAACCGGTCGCGACCATCCGCGTGTGGCTCAACCGGCCGCTGGGGCTCGGCGAGGACTTCGGCCCGTTCGCGGTCATGCTCCTGCTGGCCGCCGCGGGTCTCCAGCCGAGACGGCTGGTCCAGGTGGGCCTGTCGGTGCTCGCCACGGTGTGC
>NZ_DASQCC010000155.1:0-13815 GCF_035634895.1 Actinophytocola sp.
TGACCCGGCAATGCCTCGACCGCCGCATCAACGACCTCGACACCCTCAACACCGAACTCACCGCCTGGCAACACACCACCAACACCAACCAACGCGGAGTCAACTGGCAGTTCACCACCAACGACGCCCGCACCCAACTCCGCCACCTCTACCCCAAGAATTAGCCGCGACACACTACTAGTGTCCCGCGCCGGAAATCAGGCAACCAATTCGGCGGCCCAGCTTCCTGCTGGCGGCGTTGCCGGTTCGCCCAAGTACGACCCAGTACGAGGACGAACCGGCGCCTTGCCAGCAGAAACCCGGATCCACCGACCTAATCACCGCATTCCCGGCGCGGGACACTAGCTGGCACCGCACCGGTCTCCAGCAGCGACTTCAGGCTGGCGACGATCACCGGCCAGCCTTCGCTGACGCCCTCCAGCACGGTCTCCGCGCCCTCGTGCGTCACGGTCAGCTTGACGACCGCGCCCCGCTGTTCGAGGTCGAACGCCACCGTCGAACGAGGCTCCTCGCGGAGCTTCGCGATCTTCTCGTCGTCGAACGTCTGGTTCCGGTCGGCCCATTCCGGGGTGAACGTGTGCCACGTGTAGGCAAGTCGGGTGTATGGGTTCGACTCGAGCACGACCTGGTCGGGGTCGGTCATCGTGATGCCGCGCTCGTTCCAGGTCATGCCGGAGCCCTTGGCCCAGTCGGTGTCGAAGGTGACGCCCCAGTACCGCTTGGTGAAAGCCGGGTCGGTGAGCGCCTGCCAGAGGCGTTCCGGGGTGGTGTTGATGTAGGTGGTGTAGACGAACTCGGGCCTGCTCACGGGAGCCTCCAGGGCGGTCTTGAGGTCGGCGAGCGCGTGGACTCGCGCGCGGTCGTACTGGTCGATCCAGCGTTCGGCGATGGCGTTGATCGGCTCCGCGTTGACGTAGTGCAGCTTCTCCCGGCCCCGCCACACCGTGCTGACGAGGTTGGCGGCCTCGAGCACGGCGAGATGCTTGCTGACCGACTGGCGGGCCATGTCCAGGCCGGCGCACAGTTCCCGCAGCGTCTGGCCGCTGCGTGCGTTGAGCCGGTCGAGCAGCGCCCGCCGGCTCGGGTCGGCGAGGGCCCTGAACACGTCGTCCATCGGAATCCGTTCAATATGCAGCCATCTGGGTGCCTAATTTAGGCAGCCGGATGGCTGCATGTCAAGGTCCACCGGAACTGGTGGCGGAGTTCGGAAAGGTCGCCGCTACGCGCGGGCCGTGACCACCGGCTGGTAGTAGCCGTCCGGCGCCGGGTCGACCCACTCGATGTCGGTGAAGCTCGCGGCGGTGAGCGCGGTGGTCAGCTCCGCCCGCCGCAACGCGCGGAACGTCGTGGAGCGGACCACGGTCCGCCACTCCCCGTCCTGCTGCCGCAGGATGAACATGTGAATGCGGACCGTCCGCATCTGTTCGTCCCACTGCCATGCCTGGCCGTAGATCCGCGGCTCCCCGCCGACGCTCACGACCCCCGGCATCACGCCGCCGGCGCGCTCCCGCACCAACGCGTCGTAGTCGCGGATGCTCCCCACGAACAACCCTCCGGACGCCAGCCGGTCGTGGATCGACGTCAGCGCGGCGGCCAGGTCGGCGTCGGTGAGCAGGTGCGGCAGGGAGTTGTCGAATGAGACGACCGCGTCGAACGACGACGAGATCACCTCGCCGAGCCGGCGCACATCCGCTTCCACCAACCGGATCGGGATCTTCCGGTCGGCGGCCACCTCCGTCGCCCGCGCGATCGCGGCGGCACTGTAGTCCGAGCCGACCACCCGGTAACCCCGCATGGCGAGCGGTAGCGCCTGGGTGCCGATGCCACAGGTGCAGTCCAGCACGGTCGCGGGCGGCTGAACGTCGTGGCGGGCCAGCAACCCGCCAAGAATCTCGCCCTGCCGCCGCGAACTCGCCCACCAGTCGCGGAACATCAGGTGGTAGTCGCCGGCGAGCTGGTCGTAGAACTCCCGCGGGTCGGACACCGGCAAGGGCGCGGCCGGCACCGGCGCGAAGTCCGCGTGCGTCATACCCTCATTGTCCGCCGACGCACCAACGCGTATCCGGCCAGCGCCGACAACGCGATCGCGCCGAACATCAGGGGCCACTCGTACAGCAGCTGCTCCCCCGACGCCGAGTACGGCGCGACCATGAACACCGACACGCCCGCCGCCACCGCCAGCCACCGCGGCCGCCACGGCAGCGCCGCGCCGACCGCGAGACCCCAGGTCAGGTACCACGGCAACATCGTCGGCGACAGCACCGCGACCAGGAACAACGCGATCGCCGCCCGGCGGACCGCGTCCGCGCCGCCGTCGCGGGCCAGCCACCACTGCCGTACCACCAGCACCAGCAGCACGGCCTCGCCGAGGAACCGGGTGACCGTGACGAACGGGTCGCGCGAGGAGTCCACGAAGATCCCGACCAGCCCGTGCACGATCTCGCCCAGCGCGGTCGGCGGCGACAGCCAGTTCACCAGCCGCGACGACGCGTCCAGCATGCCCAGCCAGCCGAGGTCGACACCCGCCAGCAGCGTGAGCGCCGCGAACACCACCACGAACACGCCGAGCGAACACGCCCCCGCACGCACGAAGTTGCGCCACCGCGTCGACGTCAGGCGACCGGCCCACACCCACACCAGGAACGGCAGCGCGACCGCCGAGCTCGCCTTGACCGCGACACTGACCGCGACCACCGCGATCCCTGCGGCGTGCCGGCCGTCCAGCACGAGCAGCGTGCCGGCCGCGAGGAGGCCGATCATCATGAGGTCGTTGTGCGGACCGCCGACCAGGTGCACGACGGTGATCGGGCCGGCGATCAGCAGCCACGCCGCCACCGGCAGCTTTCCGCCGAGATGCCGCACGAGGCCCGGCAGCGCCCACACCAACAGCGCCAGCCCGGACAGTTGGATCAGCCGGGTGACGAGGATGCCGGCGTACACGTTCGAGCCGACCAGCCAGACCGTTGCCTTGGCCAGCAGGATGAACAGCGGGCCGTACGGTGCGGGCGTGCCCTGCCAGAACGGGTGGACGTTGTTCAGGATCTCCGAGTCGGCGCCGAGGACCGTCGGCGCCGACGTGAACGGGTCGTAGCCGTCCAGCGCGACCGCGCCCTGTGCCAGGTAGGAGAACACGTCCCGGGTGAACAGCGCCGGCGCGAACACCATCGGCACCGTCCAGCACGCGGCCGCGACCAGCACCGGCCGGGTGCCAAGGCGACCCGCGAGGACGTGCCTGCCGAGCTGGATCCACGCCCAGATCATGAGCGCGTAGCCGGCGTAGACGGCGAGCTCGGCCAGCATGCGGCCGTGTCCGTAGTTCAGCCAGTCCAGCGGACCGCCGAGGAACGGGTGCCGGATCGAGCCCGCGGCGGCACTGAAGCTGCCCGCCAGCAACAAGAGGCTGCCGGCGGTGCCGAGGATGATCATGGGCCGGGGGTTCGCCGGCGTGTCGCTGAGGGGATTCGTCGCGGTCGGGGCCGCGTCAGCGCTCAACACTCGGCCCGCCCGGCAGGAGCGGCTCGTGGGTGGGGAACAGGTTCAGCGGGTCACGGCGCAGCAG
The DNA here is from genome assembly GCF_035634895.1 of Actinophytocola sp. GTDB lineage: Bacteria > Actinomycetota > Actinomycetes > Mycobacteriales > Pseudonocardiaceae > Actinophytocola. Next base: position 3,560 of record NZ_DASQCC010000155.1, read on the forward strand.
GGACAGCCCGGCGAGGATCGAGACCCCGGCGGCGAGCGCCATGAACAGCCAGTTGTACAGCAGGTCGTCGCCGGCCGGCGTGTAGGTCAGCACCAGGAACACGGCGACGGTGACCAGCACGGCGAGCTGGCGGCGCTCCCAGCGCAGCGCGGCGGCGATCACGGCACCCCAGACGAGGTACCACGGCAGGGTGGCCGGTGACAGGATCGCGACCGCGAAGAGGGCGATCGCGGCGCGGCGGACGGCGTCCGGGCCGCCGTCGCGGGCCTGCCACCACTGGCGGACCAGGATCCACAGCAGCACGACGCCGCCGACGATCCGCATCAGCGTCACGAACCAGACCTTCGGCAGGTCGGCGAAGATGCCGACCAGGCCGTGCAGTATCTCGCCGGCGCCGGTGGGGATGGACAGCCAGTTCACGATCGCGGTCGGCGCGTCCAACGCGCTGATCCAGCCCAGGTTGACCCCGGACACGACCGTGGCGACCGCGAAGGTGACCACGAAGATGCCCAGCGAGGCGGCACACGCGCGGGCGAAGTTCCGCCAGCGGGTGGACGTCAGGTGACCCGCCCAGACCCACACGAGGAAGGGCAGCGCGACCGCGGCCGTCGCCTTCACCGCCACCGCGAGTGTCAGGACGACCATGCCGAGGACGTGTTTCCGGTCGAGCACCATGACCGTGCCGACCGCCAGCAGGCCGACCATGAGGACGTCGTTGTGCGGCCCGCCCACCAGGTGCACGACCGTCATGGGGCCGGCGACCGCCAGCCACAGCGCCACGGGGAGCTTCCCGCCGAGGTGCCGGACCAGACCGGGCATCGCCCACGCCATCAGCGCGACGCCGATGACCAGGCCGAGCTTCATCAGGATCACGCCGGTGATCATGTTCGTGCCACTCAGCGAGATGACGCCCTTGGCCAGCAGGATGAACAGCGGCCCGTACGGGGCGGGCGTGGCCTGCCAGAAGGAGTCGACGTTGTCGACGACCGGGTCGACGTCGAGGACGCCGGGGCCGACCGAGTACGGGTCGTAGCCGTGCAGCGGGAGCGTGCCGTAGGCGATGTAGAGGTAGGCGTCCCGGGAGAACACGGGCGGCGACAGCAGCATCGGGACCGTCCAGCACGCGGCCGCGACCAGGACCGGGCGCGCGCCGACCCGGCCCGCCAGCACGTGCCGCCCGAGCAGCACCCACGCCCAGACGACCAGCGCGAAGCCGGTGTAGAGCACGAGGGTGGCCAGCATGCGGCCGTGGCCGTAGCGGATCCACGAGAAGGGTCCGCTGCCGACGAGCGGGTCCTGGGCGAGGATCGCGCCCGCACCGAGCGCGCTCACGAAGATCAGCAGGCTGCCGATGGTGCCCAGGGTGACCGTGCGCACCGGAAACACGGGCGCGCGACGGTCGGTCGCGGGCGCGGGTGTCGCGTTCTTCACGGTGCTCACTGCGGGGGGCACCCCGTGGGCGTCGGTGGTGGTGGTCATGGCGGTCTGAGATTACACAGGCCGGTTGGTCCGTTCGTCGGAACCGTGGTGTTTCACCGCACCGGGCGTGGCGGCGGAGACACCGCAGGTGATGCCGGCCGCCGCGTCAGACCGCGAAGACCTGCGCGTCGTCGGCGAACGCCTTGAACTCCAGGGCGTTTCCGGCGGGGTCGAGGAGGAACATCGTCCACTGCTCACCGGGCTGGCCCTCGAAGCGGACGTACGGCTCGATCACGAACTCGACCGCCGCCGCGCGGAGCCGGTCGGCCAGCCGGTGGAACTCCGGGACGGTCAGGACAAGGCCGAAGTGCGGCACGGGGACGTCGTGGCCGTCGACCGGGTTGTGGACCCGCTCGGCGCGGGCCGGGGCCAGGTGGGTGACGAACTGGTGGCCGTCGAGGTTCCAGTCCACCCAGGTGTCGGCGCTGCGGCCCTGCTGGAGACCGAGGACCTCGCCGTAGAAGCGGCGCGCGGCGGACAGGTCGTCGACGGGCATGGCCAGGTGGAACCGGGGGACCTCAGGCATGTCCTAATGTTAACAACATGACAACTTTCTGGGAGGTGGCGTGACGGGAAGCACCGGCGGGGTCACGCCCGCGCGCCGCCGCGGGCTGGCGGAAGAGGTGGCCGACCGTATCCGCGAGGCGATCTTCACCGGGGTGTACGCCCCCGGCGCGCAACTGCGTGAGGTGGACCTGTCGCAGGCGCTGGAGGTCAGCCGCGGGCCGGTGCGCGAGGCGTTGCTGCGGCTCGAACAGGAGGGGCTCGTCCGCAGCGCGTGGCATCGCGGGACGACGGTCACCGCCCTGTCCCCCGACGACGTCGCCGAGCTGGACAGCCTGCGTGGCGCGCTGGAGCGGCTGGCGGTCACCCGCGTGATCGCGGTGGGCTCCGACGAGGACATCGCGGCGATCGAGCAGGCGGCCGACCGGATGTCCCGGGCGGCGGACGCGCACACGATGGTCCGCCACGACATCGGTTTCCACGACGCCGTCTACGCCGCCGCCCGGCACGGCCGGCTGCGCGCGGCGTGGGAGGCGATCCGGTCGCAGGTCCACCTGTTCCTGCTCACGCGCATCGGCGTGCGCACGGCGGACTACCTGACCCGGGTCCCGGACGAGCACCGGGAACTGGTCGCCGCGCTGCGGGCCAGGGACACCGCGGCCGCGCTGGAGCTGTTCGCCGCACACCGCCGCCATGCCTTCGAGGTGCTGAACCCGCCACCCGTTACCGGGCCGGCCACCACGACGAGCTGATGCGTGGGTGAATCACCCGCTGGCGACGTCGGTCTCCTTCGGCCGGGTGGTGGGGAGGGCGGCCAGCAGCGACCGTGTGTAGTCGTGTTTCGGGTCGCCCAGGACCTCGTCCACCGGGCCCACCTCGACCAGTTCACCCTTGTACATCACCGCGACGCGGTCGGCGATGTTCCACGCCAGGCCCAGGTCGTGGGTGATCACCAGGGCCGCCAGTCCCAGCCCGGCCCGCAGCCGCAGCAACAGCGCCAGGATCTCCCCGCGCACCGACGCGTCCAGTGACGCCACCGGCTCGTCGGCCACCAGCAGCTTCGGCTCCAGCGCCAGCGCGCCGGCGATCACCACCCGCTGCCGCTGCCCACCGGAGAGCTGGTGGGGCAGCAACGGCATGTACATCGCCGGCGGTCGCAGCTCAGCCGCGTCCAGCGCCGCCGCCACCTGCGCGCGCTCGTCGCCCGGCACCCGGTGGATCCGCAGGCCCTCCGCGATCGCCTCATACACCGAATGCCGTGGGTTCAACGCGCTCGTCGGGTCCTGCAGCACCAGCTGCACCTCCCGCCGGTAGGCCTTCAGCGCCCGCGACGAGCGCGGCACCCGCTTCCCGTCGTAGACCACCTCGCCGCTCGTCGGCAGCTGCAGGCCCAGGATCGTGCGCGCCAGCGTCGTCTTGCCCGACCCCGACTGCCCCACCAGGGCCACGATCTCCCCGCGCCGCACCGAAAGGTTCACCCCCGCCACCGCGTGGGTGACTCCTCGACTCCGGAACGTCACGTGCAGGTCCGAGGTCCGCAGCAGCTCCTCGCCCGGTGACGGTGCGGGCACGTCCAGCGGGGTCGACGTCGCCGGCGCGTACCGGGACAGCGGGTCCCCCACCGTCGGGAACGCCGCGGCCAGGGTGCGCGTGTGCTCGTGGCGCGGCGAGGCGATCACCGACGCCGACGGGCCCTCCTCGACCAGCGACCCCTCGTACATGATCGCCAGCCGCTCGCACGTCGACGCCAGCACCGCCAGGTCGTGGCTGATCATGATCAGCCCGATGTCCTTGCGTGCCACCAGGTCCGACATCAGCGCGAGCACCTGGGCCTGCACGATCACGTCCAGCGCGGTCGTCGGCTCGTCGGCGATCACCAGCCGCGGCTCGCACGCCAGCGCCATCGCGATCATCACCCGCTGCTTCTGCCCGCCGGACAGCTCGTGCGGGTATGACTCACCCTTCTCCACGGACAGTTCGACCTGCGTGAGCAGCTCGTTCACCCGCGTGCGCAGCGCTGAGGACGAGAGCTGGGTCTTACTGTGCAACTCGATGGGCTCGGCGATCTGGTCACGCACCCGGCGCACCGGGTTGAGCGCGTGCATCGCTCCCTGGAAGACGATCGCCGCCGACGTCCACCGCACGGCCCGCAGCCGGCCCCACTTCATCGCGGTGACGTCCTCGCCGTCCAGCAGGATCTGGCCGTCGATCCGCGCGTCCACCGGGAGCAGGCGCAACACCGACATGGCCAGCGTCGACTTGCCGCAGCCGGACTCCCCCGCCAGCCCCAGCGTCTCCCCCGCGTCGAGTGTCAGCGACACCCCGCGCACGGCCTCGACATCACGGTCGCGGTACCGGACGGACAGGTCCCGCAGTTCCAGCAGCGGCACGTCAGCCCTCCCGCAGTCGTGGGTTCAGCACACTCTCCAGTGCCCGCCCAACCATTGTGAACGCCAGCACCACGATGCCGATCGCGATGCCGGGCGGCAGTAGGTACCACCACGCGTTCGCGATGATCGCCGAGTCCAGCCACGCCGAGCGCAGCATCGAGCCCCACGACGGCCGCATCGGGTCCGGGTCGCCGAGGCCGAGGAACGACAGCGTCGACTCGGCCACGATCGCCGAGCCGACCGCGAGCGTCGTGTTCACGAAGACGAGTGGCAGCAGGGCGGGCAGCACGTGTTTGGAGATCACGTGGAAGTGCCCACCACCCAGCGCCCTCGCCCGTTCGATGTACGGGCGTGCCTCGATCGTGAGCGTCTGCGCACGTACCAGCCGCGCCGCCGCCGGCCAGGACGTCAGCCCGATGGCCAGGATGATCGTGCCGATCCCGCGTGCCAGGACCGTCGACAGCGCGATCGCCAGCACCAGCGACGGCAGGACCAGGAAGAAGTCGGTGACCCGCATCAGCACGCCCGACACCCAGCGGCCGAAGTGCGCGGCCAGGATGCCGATGGTCGTGCCGATCGCGATCGACAGCAGGGTGGCGGTGAACCCGACGGACAGCGAGATCCGCGCGCTCCACAGCGTCAGCAGCAGCACGGACCGGCCGGGCCGGTCCGTGCCGAGCGGGAAGTCCCCGCTCGGCGGGTCGAGCGGGCCGCCGGTGGCCCGCGTGACGTCCAGCCCGTCCTTGTCGGTGATGACCGGCGCGAGCAGCGCCAGGAGCACGATCACCGCCAGCAGCACGAGCCCGATCACACCGGACCGCTGCCGCGCGAACTCACGCCAGCCGCGGGCGAACGCGGCGCCGCGCCGCCGCCAGGCCAGCGCGCGCGGACTCGTGGGCGGTGCGGCTTCGGGCACTGTCATGCGGCACGCACCCTCGGGTCGAGCACGCGGTAGAGCAGGTCCGCGAGCGTGTTCATGAAGATCACCGCGCCGGCCAGCACGATGAACGTGCCCTGCAGGAGCGGCAGGTCGTTCTTCGTCAGCGCGTCGTAGGTCAGCCGGCCGAGGCCGGGCCAGGAGAACACGGTCTCCACGCTGATCGCGCCCGCGATGACCATGCCGAGGTGCAGGAACACCAGGGTCACGGTCGGCAGCAGCGCGTTCGGCACCGCGTGCCGGCGGCGCACCAGGTCGTCCCGCAGACCCTTGGCCCGCGCGGTCGTGAGGTAGTCCGCGTGCGACTCCTCGATCAGCGACGACCGCATCACCAGCTGGTACTGCGCGTAGGTGACCGCCACCAGGGTGATCACCGGCAACACCATGTGGTGGGCGATGTCCACCGCCTGCGAGAAGAAGTCGGGCGGGGTGTCGCTGTAGACGATGCCGGCGGTCGGGAACCATCCGCTCAGTCCGGCCAGCAACAGCATGCCCAGCCAGAACGTCGGCGTCGACCAGAGCGTCAGCGCGACACCCGTGGAGATCCGGTCGAACCAGCTCCCCCGGCGCCAGCCCGACCGGGTCCCGAGCCACAGCCCGAGCGCCACCGAGATCAGCGTCGACACGCCGACCAGCAGGAGCGTCGGCCACAGCCGCTCGCCGATCTTCTGCCACACCGGCACGTTGTAGAAGTACGACTCGCCCATGTCCCCGTGCAGCAGGGCGCCGATGTACCGGAGGAACTGCTGCCACAGCGGCAGGTCCAGCCCGTACTTGTGCTCCAGCACCGCCATCATCTCCGGCGTCGCCGGCCGGCCGCGGGTCATGGTCTGCACGACGTCGCCGGGCAGCGCCCGGAACAGCAGGAAGCCGAGCACGACCACCAGGGCGAAGCTGATCAGGCCGCCGAGGATCTTCGTGAGCACGTAGCGGAGGGCCCCGCCACCACCGGTGGGTGGCGGGGCCTCCGCGAGTGCCTCCTCCGTCGGGATGAGGATGTCCGACACAGTTGTCCTAACTCCGATCGCTCCGCGAGCTTCGCTCCGGGAGACACCTACTCGCGGTCGTCGGCCGTCCTGCGCCGGCCCCGTACGACGAAGAACCCGCCGACCAGCAGCACCACCACGAGGGCGCCGATGATCCCGAGGATCAGGCCGGTGTTCGACCCGCTGTCCTCGGCGGCGGCCTGGGTCGTGCCGGCGCCGCTGGCGGTGTTCTCGCCGTTCTCGCCGAACACGGGGACGGGACCCTCACCGGCCGGGGTGGCGCCGTAGTAGCCCCAGTAACCCTGCTGGTTCATGATCACGCCCTTGGCGGGCTGCAGCGGGAAGCCCTCGAAGGCCTTCTTGTTGTAGGCCTCGAGCGCGTTGTCGTAGCCCAGGATGACGAGCGGGGCCTGGTCGTAGATCCGGGCCTGCATCTGCTTGACGATGCCGGCCCGCTTGGCCGGGTCGAGCTCCGAGAGCTGCTTGCGGTACAGGTCGTCGTAGGTCTTGTCGCAGAAGAACGAGTCCGGCGTGCCGCCCTTGCCCTCCGCGTTGGGGCGGTTGGCGCAGGTCTGCAGCGACAGCACGTAGTCCGGGTCCGGGTTGGCGTTCCAGCCGGAGAACGCGAGGTCGAACTCGCCACGGGTGGTGGCCTCGTTGATCTGCGTGTCCGACACCGGCACGATCGTGATGTTGAGCCCGATGTCCGACAGCCAGCTCTTGATGTACGGGCCGGCGTTCTCGTCGACCACGTTCTCCGCGTGGGCCAGGAGCCGCAGGTTCAGCGGGTTGCCCTGCTTGTCGACGCGGACGCCGTCCTGGCCCTTCTTGTAGCCGGCCTTGTCGAGCGCCTCGTTGGCGGCGCCGAGGTCGAACTTGCGGACCTCCTTGCCCGACGGCTTCCAGGCGTAGTCCTTGAACGCGGGCGGGATGTAGCCCGCGGCCTCGGAGGCGTAGCCGCCCCAGACCTTGTCGACCAGGGTCTTCGAGTCGATCGCCTGGGCGATCGCCTGCCGCAGCTTGACGTCCTTCAGCGCGGGGTTGCCGTTGCCGATCGGGGTGCCGTCGTTGGTGGCCGCGCCCGGGTTGATCACGATCTCGTTGAACCGGCGGTTCTGCGCGTTGTTCGTCGCGACGTCCGGGTCGCCCTGCAGCGCGTCGAACTGCGTCGGGGTGAGCCGGTTGACGAGGTCCACCTGGCCGCCCTGCAGCGCGGTGACGGCCGCGTCGGCGTTGCTGTAGTAGATGAAGTGCAGCTCGTCGATCTTGGGCTTGCCGCGCCAGTAGTTCGGGTTGGCCTTCATCTTGGTGAACTGGGCTTCCTTGAAGTCCGTCACGTAGTACGGACCGCTGCCCACCATCGGGAACTGCGGCTCGGCGCCGATGTCGGAGACCTTGGACCAGATGTGCTCCGGGACGATCGGGACGTCCAGGCCCAGCATCGTCGACTGCGGGACCTTGGTCTTGATGACGAGGGTGTTCTCGTCCGTCGCCTTGACCGACTCGAACTGCGCGACGTAGCTGCCGTTGGCCGTGCGCGCGGTCTCGTCGTCCAGCATCTTGTTGAACGTGAACGCCGGGTCCTTGGCGGTCAGCGGCTTGCCGTCCGACCACTTCACGCCCTTGCGGATCTTGAACGTCCACGTCAGCTTGTCGTCGGAGGTCGTCCACGACTCGGCGAGGCTCGGCTGGACCGAGTAGTCCTTCTGGCTGTAGACCGTCAGGTAGTCGAAGTTCGCGCGGAGAATATCTGTACCCGTTCGGGTGATAGAGATGAAGGGGTTGAGTGAGTCAACCTCTTGCGTGACGCCGACACGGAGAATCTTCGGGCTCTGCGCACCCGCCTCCTCGGCGCCGGCCGGCACCGCGACCGGACCTGTGACCAGGGCCGTCGCCAGTAAGGTGACACCGACCGCCCGTAGCGTCGATCTCACGATGATCACCTCTCCCTCGATAAGTTGAGAGGAAGTAACCACCTACGGGGGCATGAAGTCAATCTATGTCGGCAACGGGTGCCAAGCCGTAACGTGTGGCCTGTGCGGATCATGATTTCAGCCGACATGGAAGGCGCGAGCGGCGTCACATGGACGGCGGACGTGCAGGTCGGAACCGATCAGTGGCAACGTTTCCGGAACATGTTCACCAGTGACGTGAACGCGGCGATCGCGGGGCTGTACGCGGGCGGCGCGACCGACGTGCTGGTGAACGAGGCCCACTCCAGCCAGCGCAACATCCTCCTCGAGGACCTCGACACCCGCGCTCGGATGCTCACCGGCAGGCACAAGCCGCTGTCGATGATGCAGGGCATCGAGACGGGTGTGGACGGCGTGGTGTTCCTCGGCTACCACACCGGTGCCGGCGTCGAGGGTGTGCTGTCCCACACCTACCTCCCCAACCAGATCACCGGTGTGTGGCTGGACGGGGTGCACGCCAGCGAGGGCAGGCTCAACGCGGCGCTCGCCGCCGAGTACGGCGTGCCGGTCCTTCTCGTCACCGGTGACGACCTGACCTGCGAGGACGCCGGCTCGTACGCGCCGGACGCGCGGACGGTCGCGGTGAAGGAGTGCGTGAGCCGGTACGCGGCCATCTGCCTGCCGCCGACGGTCACCGCGGCGGCCATCGAGGACGCGGCCGGGGCGGCGATGGGCCGCGCCGGACGTTTCACCGGGGCGGCGAGTGGGCACCGTATCGAGGTCGAGTTCGACGCCGCGCACCTGGCGGCGGCCGCCGCCGTCGTGCCGACGGTGGACCAACTGGACGTGCGGCGCGTGGGGTTCGACGCCGCGTCCATGACCGACGCGATGAAGGCGTTCAAGGTGGTCACGGCCATCGCCAGCGGCGCCGTGGAGGGAAGCTATGGGTGAGTTGGCGGTCGATGAGCTGTGCGCGGACCTGGTCAGGTTCGACACGACGAACCTCGGGGACGGCGAGTCGCCACTCGGCGAGCGGGCGATCGCCGAGTTCGTCGCCGAGTACCTGACCGACTTCGGGCTGACGCCCGCCCTGCTGGAACGCTCGCCCCACCGCTCGAACGTGGTGACGCGGGTGCCGGGGGCGGACCCGTCGCTGCCGCCGCTGCTGGTGCACGCCCACCTGGACGTCGTGCCGGCCGACGCCTCGGAGTGGACGGTGCCGCCCTTCGCAGGCGAGATCCGCGACGGGTACGTGTGGGGCCGCGGCGCGGTCGACATGAAGGACATGTGCGCCACGCTGCTGACCGTGCTGTCCCGCTGGTCGGCCGCCGGGACGGTGCCGCGCCGCGACATCGTGCTGGCGTTCGTGGCCGACGAGGAGGACCGCGGCGAGTGGGGCGCCCACTGGCTGGTCGACGAGCACGCGTCGCTGTTCGAGGGCTGCACGGCCGCGATCGGCGAGTCCGGCGGCTACACGGTGCACGCCGTCGGCGCCGGTGGTGCCCCGGTCCGCCTGTACCCGGTGGCGACGGCCGAGCGCGGGACGTCGCACCTGCGCCTGACCGCGACAGGGCGGGCCGGGCACGGGTCGCGACGCAACGACCACAACGCGGTGACGACGCTGGTGCGGGGGTTGGCGCGGCTGGCCGAGCACCGGTGGCCGGTGCACCTGACGCCCGCGGTCCGGGCGTTCCTGGCGACCGCCGGCCCGGCGCTGGGCATCACCGTGGATCCCGAGGACATGGACGAGACGCTCCGGCGCCTCGGCCCCGCGGCGAAGATCATCGAGAACACGATCCGGTGCAGCACGACCCCGACGGTGCTGGCGGCCGGCTACAAGGTGAACGTGATCCCCGGCACGGCGACGGCGCTCGTGGACACCCGCGTGCTGCCCGGCACCGAGGAGGAGCTGCTGGCGGAGATCGACCGGCTGGTGGGTCCGGGCGTGCGGCGCGAGTTCGTGCAGCGGCAGGCGGCGGTCCAGGCACCGGTCGACTCACCGTGGTTCGAGGCGATGGCGGACTCACTGCGGACGTTCGACGAGTCG
>NZ_DASQCC010000156.1:0-20254 GCF_035634895.1 Actinophytocola sp.
CATCGACGCGCTGGCCGCGTTCGAGGCCGACCCGCAGACCGAGTTGATCGTCATGATCGGCGAGATCGGCGGCGATGCCGAGGAGCGGGCCGCGGCGTACATCCAGCAGCACGTCACGAAGCCGGTCGTCGGCTACGTCGCCGGCTTCACCGCGCCGGAGGGCAAGACCATGGGCCACGCCGGCGCCATCGTCTCCGGCTCCTCGGGCACGGCCGCCGCCAAGAAGGAAGCACTGGAGGCGGCGGGGGTCAAGGTCGGCAAGACGCCGTCCGAGACGGCCGCGCTGGCCCGCCAGCTCGTCGCCGCGAACGCCTGACCAGAGCGAGTCACCAGGCCGTGGGGTCGGTCGTGTACCGTCCGGCCCCACGATGGTCCGGTTTTCGGGGGAACCACTTCGTGGCTGTGACCGTCGGAAGGTCAGGAATCGAAGTATGTCCGTACCTATCGCGTCGATTGAGCTGAGGAGAGCAACGCGATGACCTTCCCAGGCGGGGCTCCGGGTGGATACCCGGGCCAAGGGCCGCAGCAACAACCACCCTTCCCCGGCCCCGGCCCCAGCTACGGGCCGCCCCCGGGCGGTGGGACGAAGCTCGGCCTGCCCACGATCGCGCACCTCGCGGTGGCCGGTCTCGGCCTGCTCAACTTCTTCCTCGGTTTCGCCGACGTCGCCGACGTGCCCGAAGGCTACGGCGGCAACGTGAGCTTCTTCGGCAACGGGAGCGTCATCCCGGGGCTGTTCCTGCTCGCCGGCCTGTTCTCGCTTCCGGCGATCCTGCCCGGCGAGCACAAGAAGCCGGGCATCGCCGCACCCGCGTTCGCGGTCACCGGCATGCTCACGATCCTGTTCCTCTCGTTCACGACCGACGGTGACCTCGGTGTCGGCGCGATCCTGTTGATGATCTTCGGCATCCTGCAGGGCCTCGCCGCGGTCGGCGCGTACCTGCTCGACGAGGGCGTGATCAAGATGCCGCCGCCGAACCCGTACGGCCACGTGCCGCCCGGTGGGCATTTCCCGCCGTCCGGCCAGTTCCCGGCCCCGCCGCCGCCGCAGCAGCAGCCGGGTCAGTTCGGTGCGCCGCCCGGACAGCAGACGACGTTCGCGCCGCAGCAGGGCCAGTTCGGCCAGCCGCCGCAGCCGGGCACCCCGCCGGGTGGCTACCCGCAGCAGGGCTGAGCCCGACAAAAACCCGTTCGAAGGGCCCTTCCTCAACTGGAGGAAGGGCCCTTCGACGTATTCGTTCACCTGATCCGGTGGAGACCGGCGTGCCTTCGCGTCCTGTCGCGATGTCCACATGCGACATTGGCGTGCATGGCCTCCGACCTCGACGGATTCGCTGAGCCGGACGCTGAGCCCGCGCCGGCCGCCGATCTCGAGGACAGCCCACCCGACGGCACCGAGCCCGACCCGGAGTCCGAGGAGGACACGGTCCAGGCCGAAGGGGGTATGGCCGAGTCCGAGGCCACCGCGGAGTCGGAACCAGAACCGGAACTGGAGCCACCAGAACCAGAACCGGAACCGGAGCCACCAGAACCGGAACTGGAGCCCGTGCCGGCGCTGGCCAGGTTCCGTGCGCTCGGCGCACTCGCGCTCGGCCCCCTCTTCACCGGCTATCTCGGGATCGCCACGCTGCTCGCGCTCGTCACCGGCATCGCCGGCAACGCACGGTTCACCACCGGCGGCGTGCTCAACGCCGCGCTGCCCGGTTGGCTCGCCGCCCACCAGGTGCCCATCGAGATCGTCGGGCGGGAGCTGGGCATCCTGCCGCTGCTGCCGACCGTCGGCGTCGGCCTGCTCACCGCGGGGGCCGCCAGCCGCGCGGCCGCGCGGCTCGGCCTGCGCCGGCCGGGACAGGCCGGGGTCGTCATCGGCACGGCCGCCGCCGCGCACTGCGTCGCCGGGCTGGTCGTCGCACTCATGATCGATGCCCAGGTCGCCGCCGTCGTCTCCCCGACGCTCGTGGCCGCGATCGCCGCGACGGCCGGCGTGACCCGGCGCTGCGGACTGCTCGACGCCCTGACCAACCGGACCGGCACCGTCGTGGTCGCGGGCCTGCGGGCCGGGGCGTTCGCGGTCGTGCTGCTCCTGACGGCCGGCGGCGCGGTGCTGACGTTCGGGCTGCTCACGTCCCTCCCTGTCGCCGGGGGCCTCTTCCCGAAGGGTGCCGGCAACGCGGCCGGCATGCTGCTGCTGTCGGTCGGCTACGTGCCGAACGCGATGGTCGCCGCGACGTCGTTCCTCGCCGGCCCCGGCTTCTCGCTGGGGACGTTCACGGTCGCACCGCTGGAGTTCCGCGGCGGGTCGCTGCCCGAGATGCCGCTGCTCGCCGCGCTGCCGGAGCACCGGGCGATGTGGTGGCCGGTGCTGTTCGTGCTGCCGCTGATCGTCGGCATCGTGGTGGGCCGGCGGCTGCGGGACGTCGACGAGGACCCGGTGGCCCGGCTGCGTGCGGTGGCGGTGGCGAGCGCCGTGGTCGCGGCGTGCTTCGTCGTGCTGGCCGCCACGGCGGGTGGCCGGCTCGGGCGCGGCGCGCTCGACCCGGTCAGCATGCGTCCGCTCGCGCTGTCCATCGCGTTGGCGCTGTGGACGGCCGTGCCCGGCGCGCTCGTCGTGTGGTTCGGCGGCCCCCGGCCGGCCACCGAGCCGATGCCGGGCCTGATCGACGCCTACGACGCCTACGACGCCTACGACGACTATGACCACTACGAGGACGAGCCGGTCGAGGACGCCGCCGAGCTGGCTAGGGACTAGCCAGCCCGCGGATGTCCTCGGCGATCCCGGGCAGCGGCCCGGTGTTGCCGATGTCCGCGAACCAGTCCCACAGCTCCAACGCGTGGTAGAGCCGGTACAGCTCGATCCGGGCGAGCGCGTCCGCCGGCAGCGACCCGTATCCCGCCAGCAACCCGTCGACCTTCTCCGGCGACCGCGTCAGGTCGTACTGGATCGTCTTGGCCAGGTCCATCAGCGGATCGGCCGCGACCGCGTTCTCGACGTCCACGAGACCCGTGACCCGCCAGCCGTCTTCACCCGCCGCGACCAGGACGTTCCGTTCGTGTAGGTCGTTGTGGCACAACACCGGTCCCGCGCACGACCCGAACAGGTCGGCCCGCGCCGCGACCCGCGCCGTGGCCAGTCGGTGGATCTCCGGGTCCCCGCCGCGCTCGGCGAACTCCGCGAGCTTCATCGCGAACCGCCCGCTCATGTAGGCGGTGTTGTCCGGCGCCGGGTCGAGCACCTCGGTCGTGAGGTAGCCGAACGCGGGCTGCGCGATCCGGTGCACGACCGCCTGCAGCGCGCCGAGCTGCCGGTACAGGTCCCACATCCGCTCGGCCGGCGCCGACGCCAGCGGCTCGCCCGGCACCCGCGTCATGACCGTGACGCCGTGCTCCCGGTCGACCTCCTCGACCCTCGGCACCCCCGGCACGTGCGCGAGCAGCGCGTAGACGTACGCCTCCTTGGCCTGCTTCCACCACGACTCGCCGGTGTACCGCTTGACGACCAGCGAGCCGGGCAGCATGTACACGGCCATGCTCACGAACCGGAACCTAGAGCGACCGGTACCTGCCGGGCCACCGGTTATTCGGGGTGATCACCCGTTGCCTAAGCTGCGGGTATGTCGAGGTCCTGGAGCCAGCACGGGAGCGGGGTGAAGGAGCGCCCGCCGGACTGACCGGGGAACGGGCTCGGGAACGAACAACGAGCGTCGAGCCCGCGACGACGGAAGGAGGCGGCCCGCGGATGAACGGAGCGACCCATGCGACACAGGACGAGTCAGTCTCGGTGAGACCTGGTCTCCCGGCCAGGGTGGTCGTCCTGGTCTCCGGTTCCGGCACGCTGCTGCAGGCGGTGCTCGACGCGGCCGACCTGCCCGTCCGGGTGGTCGCCGTCGGCGCGGACCGTGGCGGTATCGCGGGTCTGGCACGGGCCGAGCGGGCGGGCGTGCCGACGTTCGTGACGCGGCTGAAAGACCACGCGGACCGGGCGGCGTGGGACCGCGCGCTGACCAGGGCCGTCGGTGCTTACGAGCCGGATCTGGTCGTGTCGGCCGGGTTCATGAAGATTCTCGGCCCGGAGTTCCTCGAGACGTTCGGTGGGCGGGTGCTCAACACGCACCCCGCGCTGCTGCCCGCCTTCCCGGGCGCGCACGCGGTCGCCGACGCCCTCGCGTACGGCGTACGGGTCACGGGCTGCACGGTGCACCTCGTCGACGCGGGCGTGGACACCGGGCCGATCGTCGCGCAGGAGGCGGTGAGCGTCGAGCCCGGCGAGGACGTCGACGCGCTGCACGAGCGCATCAAGGTTGTCGAGCGTCGGCTGTTGGTCGACGTGATCGCATTGCTGACCCGGCAGGGGTACACGGTGCACGGACGAAAGGTGAGCATCCCGTGACTGACGAGCGGCGCCCGGTTCGCCGGGCCCTCATCGGGGTTTCGGACAAGGCGGGTCTGCTGGAGCTGGCGACCGGCCTGCACGCGGCCGGCGTGGAGATCGTGTCGACCGGTGGTACGGCTCGTGTCATCGCGGACGCCGGCGTGCCGGTGACGCCGGTCGAGCAGGTGACCGGGTTCCCGGAGTCGCTGGACGGGCGGGTGAAGACGCTGCACCCACGCGTGCACGCCGGCCTGCTGGCCGACATGCGCAACCCTTCGCACGTGTCGCAGCTGTCGGACCTGGGCATCGAGCCGTTCGACCTGCTGGTGGTGAACCTGTACCCGTTCGCGCGGACGGTCGCCTCCGGCGCGGCGCCGGACGAGTGCGTCGAGCAGATCGACATCGGCGGCCCGGCGATGGTCCGCGCGGCGGCGAAGAACCACGCGAGCGTCGCGGTGGTCGTGGACCCGGCGCGTTACGACTGGGTGCTGGACTCGGTGCGGGACGGCGGTTTCACGCTCGCCGACCGGCGCGGTCTCGCCGCCGACGCGTACCGGCACACGGCGTCGTACGACATCGCGGTGGCGTCGTGGATGGGCTCGGTGCTGGCGCCCGAGCCGGAGACGGTGTTCCCGTCCTGGGTGGGCGCGAGCTGGCAGCGGCGGAACGTGCTGCGGTACGGCGAGAACCCGCACCAGAAGGCCGCGCTCTACGTGTCGGGCCACGGGCCTGGTGGTCTGGCCACCGCGGAACAGTTGCACGGCAAGGAGATGTCGTACAACAACTACCTCGACTCGGACGCGGCGTGGCGTGCGGCGTACGACCACGAGCTGCCGTGCGTCGCGATCATCAAGCACAACAACCCGTGCGGCATCGCCGTGTCCGGCTCGGACGTGGCCGACGCGCACCGCAAGGCACACGCGTGCGACCCCGTGTCGGCGTACGGCGGGGTGATCGCGGTGAACCGCGAGGTGTCGGTGGAGATGGCCGAGCAGGTGGCGGAGGTGTTCACCGAGGTCATCGTCGCCCCGTCCTACGCCGACGGCGCCGTGGACGTGCTGGCACGCAAGAAGAACATCCGCATCCTGATCGCGCCGGAGCCCTCCCGCGGCGGCGCGGAGTTCCGTGCGGTGTCTGGCGGGTTGCTGATGCAGCAGTCCGACATCATCGACGCCCCCGGCGACGACCCGGCCAAGTGGACCCTGGCGACCGGTGCTCCGGTCGACGACGAGGTGCTGGCGGACCTCGCCTTCGCGTGGCGCGCCTGCCGCGCGACCAAGTCGAACGCGATCGTCCTGGCCTCGGGCGGCGCGACGGTCGGCGTCGGCATGGGCCAGGTCAACCGGGTCGACGCCGCGCGGCTGGCGGTGGCGCGTGCTGGCGACCGCGCGGCCGGGTCGGTCGCGGCGTCGGACGCGTTCTTCCCATTCCCGGACGGCCCGGAGTTGCTGATGGAGGCAGGCATCCGCGCGATCGTCCAACCAGGCGGCTCGGTCCGCGACGCGGAGGTCATCGCAGCCGCGGAGGCAGCCGGCGTCCCGGTCTACCTGACCGGCACCCGCCACTTCGCCCACTGACTCCGCGAGTCCCGCGTTCAAACACCGCGAGTCCCGCGTTCAAGCAGTGCGAGTTGTGGTTTCGTGCATACGCCGTCTGCACGAAACCGCAACTCGGTATGGGTGAACGCGGGACTCGGTATGGGTGAACGCGGGACTCGCGGTGGGGCCGTTTTGTGTACCGGAATGGGCTGAACGGCGTAATGTGGGCGATTTTGCTCAATGGGTGACAAATTCTTGTGTCCGCATTGTCACGGGGGTTAGAAAAAGCGGATCAATCTTGCTGGGTGAGACGTGGCTCGTTAGCGTACTCGCCAGTAGTTAGCGCGGCCTTGACAACCAACGGAGGTGCGTCTTGGGGGTCGAGGTCGTGGTGGAGAACCTCTCCAAGTCGTTCGGGCGGCAGAGGATCTGGCACGACGTCACGCTCACCCTCCCGGCAGGCGAGGTCAGTGTCATGCTCGGCCCATCGGGTACCGGGAAATCCGTTTTTCTCAAATGCCTGATCGGGCTGTTGAAGCCGAACACCGGGCGCATCGTCATCAACGGCGTTGACCTGGTGCGTTGTTCCGAACATCAACTCTATGAGACCCGCAAGCTGTTCGGCGTCCTCTTTCAGGACGGTGCGCTGTTCGGCTCGATGAACCTGTATGACAACATCGCGTTCCCGCTTCGGGAGCACACCAGGAAAAGCGAACGCGAGATCAGGGACATCGTGCTGGGGAAGATGGACATGGTCGGACTCTCGGGAGCCGAGAACAAGCTCCCCGGCGAGATCTCCGGCGGCATGCGCAAGCGTGCCGGCCTCGCCCGCGCACTGGTCCTCGACCCGCAGATCATCCTCGTCGACGAGCCGGACTCCGGGCTGGACCCGGTCCGCACGTCGTACATCTCCCAGCTGCTCATCGACCTCAACGCGCAGGTCGACGCGACGATCCTGATCGTGTCGCACAACATCAACCTCGCGCGGACCGTGCCGGACAACATCGGCATGCTGTTCCGCCGCGAGCTGGTCATGTTCGGCCCCCGCGAGGTCCTGCTCACCAGCGAGGAGCCGGCCGTCAAGCAGTTCCTCAACGGCTCGCGCATCGGCCCGATCGGCATGTCCGAGGAGAAGGACGACGCCACGATGGCCATGGAGCAGGCGCACGCCGCCGCCGGCCACCACGACGGCTCGACCGAGGACGTCCGCGGCGTCGTGCCGCAGCTCCAGCCGACGCCGGGGCTGCCGTACCGCGATGCCGTGCGCCGCCGCAAGGACCGCGTCATGCGGATCGTGCACACCCTGCCGCCCGCCGCGCGGCGCGGCATCCTCTCCAGTCTGGACGCCGACGACCGGCAGAGATACCAAATCGGGGCGCCAGGCAGATGAGCACGAGGCAAGGCTTCCCCGGCGCCGCGGCCCTGCGGCAGACCGGCCGGCTCTACGCGCTGGGACTGGACGTCATCCGCTGCACGTTCAAGCGCCCCTTCCAGTTCCGCGAGTTCGTCGGCCAGTTCTGGTTCATCGCCAGCGTCTCGCTGTTACCCGCGGCGCTCGTGTCGATCCCGTTCGGCGCGGTCATCGCACTGCACCTCGGGTCGCTGACCCAGCAGATCGGCGCGCAGTCGTTCACCGGCGCGGCCAGCGTCCTCGCGATCATCCAGCAGGCCAGCCCGGTCGTGACGGCCCTGCTCATCGCCGGCGCGGGCGGCAGCGCCATGTGCGCGGACCTCGGCTCCCGCACCATCCGCGAGGAGATCGACGCGATGGAGGTGCTGGGCGTCAACCCCGTCCAGCGGCTCATCGTGCCGCGGGTGCTCGCCGCGATGGGGGTCGCCGCCTTCCTCAACGGGCTCGTGTCCGTGGTCGGCGTGCTCGGCGGGTACTTCTTCAACGTGGTCATGCAGGGCGGCACGCCCGGCGCGTACCTGGCGAGCTTCTCCGCGCTGGCGCAGCTGCCGGACCTGTGGATCTCCGAGATCAAGGCGGTGATCTTCGGCTTCGTCGCCGGGGTCGTCGCCTCCTACCGCGGCCTCAACCCCGGCCGCGGCCCGAAGGGTGTCGGCGACGCGGTCAACCAGTCCGTGGTGATCACGTTCCTGCTGCTGTTCCTGCTGAACCTGATCCTGACGACGCTGTACCTGCAGCTCGTGCCGCCGAAGGGGGCGTGAGAATGGCGCTCCTGTCCGAAGAGACCCAAAGACCCAAGGCGGACAACCGTTTCATCGCCGCGGTCGACCGCAGGTTCACCTTCCTCGACATCCTCGGCGACCAGATCTTCTTCTTCCTGAAGGCGATCGCCTGGATCCCGCGCGCGATCCGCCGCTACGGCAAGGAGATCATGCGCCTGATCGCCGAGGTCAGCTTCGGCTCCGGCGCGCTGGCGGTCATCGGCGGCACCATCGGCGTGATGGTCGGCATGACCGCGTTCACCGGCGTCGTCGTCGGCCTGCAGGGTTACTCGGCCCTCAACCAGGTCGGCACGTCCGCGCTCGCCGGGTTCATCTCCGCCTACTTCAACACCCGTGAGATCGCGCCGCTGGTCGCCGGCATCGCGCTGTCCGCGACCGTCGGCTGCGGCTTCACCGCACAGCTCGGCGCCATGCGGATCTCCGAGGAGATCGACGCGCTCGAGGTCATGGGCGTGCCGAGCATCCCGTACCTGGTGACGACGCGGATCATCGCCGGGTTCCTCGCGATCATCCCGCTGTACGCGATCGGCCTGCTGACCTCCTACATCGCGTCGAGGCAGATCACGATCTGGTTCTTCGGCCAGTCCGCGGGGACCTACGACCACTACTTCCACCTGTTCCTACCGCCGATCGACGTCCTCTACTCGTTCGGCAAGGTCCTGGTGTTCAGCGTGGTCGTGGTGCTGGCCCACTGCTACTACGGCTTCCGCGCCACCGGCGGCCCGGCCGGCGTGGGGGTCGCGGTCGGCCGGTCGGTGCGCACGTCCCTGGTCGCGGTCAACATGATCGACCTGTTCCTGAGCCTCGCGCTGTGGGGCGCCACCACGACGGTGCAGGTGGCCGGATGAGCGGAGCTTGCGGAGCGAATCATCGATACCCAGGACGCCGTCGCGCCCGCGGAGGGCGCCGGTGTAGCGGAGCCTGCGGAGCGTTCCGGCGCCACGGAGCGGGCGAGGCGGCGTCATGAGGTTCAAAGTACTCAGGCGGTCCGCGGGTGTCGTGTTCCTGCTGGTGATGGCTCTGCTCGGGTGGCTTGCCATCCAGGTGTACGACCAGGAGTTCTCCGACGACGTGCCGGTCACGCTCCGGACGGACCGGATCGGCAACCAGCTCAACAAGGCCTCCGAGGTCAAGGCGCGTGGCGTGGTCGTTGGCACGGTGCGTGCGGTGAACCCGGGCCAGGACGGCGCGACCATCGAGCTGGCCATGAAGCCGGACATGCTGTCCCGCATCCCGAGGGACGTGACCGCGCTGCTGGTGCCGAAGACGCTCTTCGGCGAGCGGTACGTCCAACTGTCCATTCCGGACGGTTCCACGAAGGACCCGATCAGGGCCGGGGACACCATCCGGCAGGACCGGTCGAAGAACGCGATCGAGCTGGAGAAGGTGTTCGACGACCTGCTGCCGGTGCTCAAGGCCGTGCAGCCCCATAAGCTCGCGACCACGCTCACCGCGATCTCCACCGCGCTGGAGGGCCGGGGCGAGCGGATCGGCGACACCATGGCCGCCACCGGCGCGTACCTGCACGACTTCAACCCGCAGCTGCCGGCGCTGACCGAGGACCTGCGGAAGCTCGCGCAGGTCAGCAGGCTGTACGGGGACATCGCGCCGGACCTGCTCGACTCGCTCACCGACTCGTCGGTCACCCTCAACACCGTCGCCGACGAGCGGGTCCAGCTCACCGACCTGTACGCCGACGTCACCCGCTCGGCCCAGGACGTCACGTTGTTCCTGCGCAACAACAAGGACAACCTCATCATGCTCGCCCACTCCAGCAGGGGACCGCTGGAGGCCGCGGCCGAATACTCGCCCAGCTTTCCCTGCACCCTCAAGGCGTTGACGGACCTCAAGCCGTCGGTCGACAAGATGCTCGGCGCCGGCACCGACGAGCCCGGGCTGCACGCCAACCTCCTCGCCGCCCCGGATCCCGGCAAGTACGAGCCGGGCCGGGACGACCCGGTGTACGACCAGGACACCGGCCCGCGGTGCTACCCGAGCGGCGTCGCGCCGACCCGGGGGGTGACCGCCGTGCCCACCGGCAGCGAGGGCCACCCGCTGCTGACCGGCGGCGATCTCGGCCTGCCGAACTCCCCGCAGGAGCAGGAGCTCATCGCGACCCTGCTGGCACCGTCGGTCGGCGACGTGCCGGCGTGGGGCAGCGTCCTCGTCGGCCCGCTCTACCGCGGCACGGAGGTGGAGCTGCGATGAGTGGACCTCGTGGAGTGAATGATCAGCACGCAGGTCGCCACGGAGTGGGCGAGGTGGCGTCATGAGAAAGCTCGCCGGGCCGCTCATCAAGGGCCTCGTCTTCGTGCTGGTCACGGGGTTCGCGACGGCCGTGCTCGCGGTGTCGATCGCCAACACGAACGTCGGCGACACGCTCAGCTACTCGGCCAAGTTCACCGACGTCACCTCGCTCAATCCGGGCGACGACGTGCGCATCCGCGGCGTGCGGGTCGGTCAGGTCGACGAACTGTCCGTCGTGGACAAGAACCTGGCACTGGTCAGGTTCTCCGTGGACAGGTCGATGCCGCTGCCGGCCGACGTGACCGCGACCATCAAGTACCGCAACATGGTCGGCCAACGCTACATCGCGCTGGACCGCGGCGAGCGGCTGTCCAACGACCTGCTGCCGGCGGACGCGCAGATCCCGCTCGACCGCACGCGTCCCGCGCTCGACCTGACCGACCTGTTCAACGGCTTCAGGCCGCTGTTCCAGGCGCTGTCGCCGAAGGACGTCAACAACCTGTCCGGCGAGATCATCCAGGTGCTGCAGGGCGAGGGCGGCACGGTCGACAGCCTGTTGCAGCACACCGGCTCGCTGACCAGCACGCTCGCCGACCGCGACCAGGTGATCGGCCAGGTGATCGACAACCTCAACTCCGTGCTGGGCAACATCAACGGCCAGGGCGACGCACTGTCCACCTTGGTCTCCACGTTGCAGCAGCTGGTGTCCGGCCTCGCCGGCGACCGCACCGCCATCGGCGACGCGATCCAGGGCATGGCCTACCTGACGAGCGCGACCGCCAGCCTGCTCGACCAGGCCCGCCAGCCGCTCAAGGACAGCATCTCCGGCCTCGGCATGCTGGCGTCGAACCTGGTCGCCGGCAGCGCGGAGCTGGAGCAGTTCCTGGTCGCCACCCCGGAGAAGTTCGATGCGATCGCCCGCACCGCGTCGTACGGCTCGTGGCTGAACTTCTACCTGTGCGAGGAGACCGTCGTCGGCTACCCGGGGCAGGCGTACGAGAACGACGATCCGAGGTGCGAGTCCCGATGAGCGGAGCTTGCGGAGCGGGCGAGGAGGTGCCGTGAAGTCGTTCAGGGAGCGGAATCCGGTGCCCATCGGGATCATCGGCACCGTCGTGCTGGTCGGGATCGCCGCGCTCGTCTACTTCTGGGGTGACCTCCCGGGCATCAGCGGCACCACCTACCAGGCCGAGTTCTCCGAGGCGGCCGGGCTGCGGGCGGACGACGAGGTGCGGGTCGCGGGCGTCAAGGTCGGCACCGTCAAGGACGTCGAGCTGGACGCCGCCCACGACTACGGCCGCGTGCTGGTCACCTTCCGCGTCGACGACGCGTGGATCGGCGACCACACCACCGCCGCCATCAAGATCAAGACGTTGCTGGGCCGCAAGTTCCTCGCCCTGCACCCGACCGGCGACGACGAGCAGGACCCCGGCGACCCCATCGGACTCGACCGCACGGCCACCCCGTACGACGTGACGCAGGCGTTCCAGGGGCTCGCGAACACGGTCGGCGACATCGACACCGCCCAGCTGGCCGACAGCTTCCGCACGATCTCCGACACGTTCGCCGACTCGCCGGAGCACGTCCGGACCGCGCTGGACGGGCTGTCCGCGCTGTCGGTGACCATCTCCTCGCGGGACAGCCAGCTCGCCGAACTGCTCGCCAACACCAGGCAGATCACCACGACGCTGGCCGGCACGAACAGCGAGTTCGCCAAGCTCCTCGACGACGGCAAGCTCCTGCTGACCGAGCTGAACAACCGCCGCGAGGCCATCCACGACCTGCTCACCGGCACCAGCGACCTGGCCCGTCAGCTGTCGGGTCTCGTCGCCGACAACGAGCGGCAGCTCGGGCCGGCGCTCGCGCAGCTCGACCAGGTGACCGACATCCTCACCAGGTACGGCGACAAGCTGGACCGCAGCCTCAAACTCGCGGGCCCGTACTTCCGCGTGCTCAACAACATCACGGGCAGCGGCGAGTGGATCGACACCTACGTCTGCGGCCTGATCCCGGACAACCGCGAGCCCTGCACGCCGCGGCGGCCGCCGGGGAGGACGAAGTGAACGAGACCCGGGCCCGCCGCCGTCTCGGCCGCGCCGTCGCGATCGTCCTGGTGCTGGGCGTCGTCACGGCGGGGGCGCTGTGGTGGATCTTCGGCGGCGACGACCAGAAGCGGGTCACCGCCTACTTCTCGCGTGCGGTCGGCGTCTACCCGGGCTCGGACGTACAGGTGCTCGGCGTGAAGGTCGGCGCGGTCGAGTCGGTGACCCCGCGCGGGAACCGGGTCGAGGTCGTGTTCACCGTGGACCCGCGGCTGCCGATCGCGCCGGACACCAAGGCGGTCGTGATCGCGCCGAGCGTGGTCTCCGACCGGTACGTGCAGCTCACCGACCTGAACAGGGGCGGACCGGTGATCAGGGACGGGGCCGTCATCCCCGAGTCCCGCACCGCGACCCCGGTCGAGCTGGACGAGCTGTACGCGAGCCTCAACACGATCGTCACGGCACTCGGGCCCGAGGGCGCCAACGCCGACGGCGCGTTGTCCGACCTGCTGGACACCGGCGCCGCGAACCTGAACGGCAACGGCAAGGCGTTCAACGACAGCGTGCGCAACTTCGCCGACGCGGCACGGACCCTGACCGGCTCGGCGGACGACCTGTTCGGCACCATCGACGAGCTGCAGAAGTTCACCGGCATGCTGGCCACCAACGACAAGCAGGTCTACTCGGTCAACCAGCAGCTCGCGGCCGTGTCGCAGACGCTCGCGGCCGACCGCGACGACCTGACCACCGCGCTCGCCACCCTCGCGGACGCGCTGGCCGGCATCCAGGACTTCATCAAGAAGAACCGCCTCGCCATCAAGTCCAATGTGGACAAGCTGGCGCGGACGACCCAGCAGCTGGTGGACAACCGGGCGTCGCTCGCCGAGGCGCTGGACGTCGTGCCGCTCGCGGCCACCAACATCGTGCGGTCCTACGACCCGACGACCGGCATGCTGGCCGGCCGGGGCCTGCTGCTCGAGTACTTCCCCGACCCGGCGGGCGCGCCGGCCATGCCCGTGCCGATCACCGACGGCGTGCCGCTGGACGGTGGTGGGCGATGAGGAAGCTCGCGGCGGCCATCGCGGCGGTTCTCGTGTTCGGCGCCGGCTGCACGTCCACCGGCGTGAACGGCATCTACGACCTGCCGCTGCCCGGCGGCGCGGACCTCGGCGACCATCCGTACCGGGTCACCGTCGAGTTCGCCGACGTGCTCGACCTGGTGCCGCAGGCCGCGGTGAAGGTCAACGACGTGGTGGTCGGCCGGGTCGAGACGATCAGGCTCGGCGGCGCGGACCACTGGACGCCGCGGGTCGTGGTGGCCGTCAACGGCGACGTGAAGCTGCCCGCGGCCGCGACCGCCAGCCTGCGCCAGTCCAGCCTCCTCGGCGAGAAGTTCGTCGAGCTCGCGGCGCCGCGGGGCAGCGACAGCTCGCGCCCGCTGCGGGACGGCGCGGTGATCACCGCCGACCGCACCAACCGGCACACCGAGGTCGAGGAGGTGTTCGGCGCGCTCTCGCTGCTGCTCAACGGCGGTGGCATCGGCCAGCTCCGCACGATCAGCCAGGAGCTGACCAGCGCGCTGTCCGGCAACGAGCCGGAGATCAGGGCGTTCCTCGCGAACGTGGACGAGCTGGTGACCAACCTGGACGCACACCGCGGCGACATCACCACCGCGCTCGACGGGCTGAACAAACTGTCCGCCACGCTCGCCGGCCGCAACGACCAGATCAGGGGCGCGCTCACCGACCTCACGCCGGGCCTGCAGTCGCTGGCCGAACAGCGCACCGCGCTCGTCACCATGCTCCAGTCGCTGGACACGCTGTCCGACGTCGCCGTGGACACGATCAACAAGAGCCGCACGGACATGGTCGCGGACCTGGAGGCGCTCGCGCCGATCCTCGACCAGCTCGCGGCGGCGGGCCAGGACCTGCCGCAGGCGCTGGAGATCCTGCCGACGTTCCCGTTCACCGACGAGCTGCTGGCGGCGAAGAAGGGCGACTACATCAACATCTTCGTCACGGTCAAGCCGGACCCGAACTTCAAGGCGCCGCTGCCGCCGCTGCCGATCCCCGGGGGTGGCTGATGCTCACCAGGACGGTTCGGTGGCAGGTGCTCGCGTTCGTCGTGATCGCGCTGGCCGCGGTCGCGTTCGTCGGCGCCAACTACGCGGGCCTCGGCCGGCTCATGGGCGGCGGCACGTACACCGTCCGGCTGGAGCTCTCCGACGGCGGCGGGCTGTTCACCAACGGCGAGGTCACCTACCGCGGTGTCGCGGTCGGCCGGGTCGGCGACATGCGGTTGACCGACAACGGGATGGAGGCCGACCTCCTCGTCGACGACTCGGCGCCGCCCATCCCGGTGGACACGAAGGCCGTGGTGGCCAACAGGTCCGCGATCGGCGAGCAGTTCGTGGACCTCCAGCCGCGCGGCGACGGCGGGCCGTTCCTCGCGGACGGCTCGGTGATCCGCCGCGAGCAGACCTCCACGCCGATGCCGGTCACCACGCTGCTGTCGAACCTGAGCGCGCTCAACGAGTCCGTGCCGACCGAGTCGCTGCGGGTGGTGGTCGACGAGCTGTACACGGCCCTGAACGACACCGGTCCGAGCCTGCAGGTGCTGCTCGACTCGACCATGTCGTTCACCGACCAGGCCGCGAACCACCTGCCGCAGACCACGATGCTGATCACCGACGGGTCGAAGGTGCTCCAGACACAGCTGGACTCCTCGTCGGCGTGGCGCGAGTTCTCCAGCAACGCCAAGCTGTTCGCGCACGAGCTGGCCAGCGCGGACGGCGACCTGCGCCAGCTGATCGGCGCGGCGCCGCAGGCCGCGACCCAGCTGTCGCAGCTGCTGTCGGACACCAACCCGGGCCTGCCCGTGCTGGTCGCGAACCTGACGACGACCGCGCAGATCTTCGAGTCGCGGATCGGCGGCCTTCGGCAGCTGTTCGTGAACCTGCCGAAGGCGGTGGCCGCGGCGTCGACGTCGATCACGCCGGAGGGCGCGAACCTGTCGATCGTACTGAACTTCTGGAACCCGCCGCCGTGCGTGACCGGCTACAACACGCCGTACCGGCAGGGCGAGGACGCCTCCTACCTGCCGTTCGCGACGAACAGCGCCTGCACGCTGCCCCACGGCGACGAGCGCCTGGTGCGTGGCTCCCAGAACGCGCCGAAGGGCGGCGTGCCCGACCCGGTGATGCCCGGTGGCGGGGCGCGGCTGCCCGGCCCGCTCGGCGCGCCCGACCTGCCGCTGGCGTCCACTGTGGAGGAGTTGCTGTGGCTCGAGAAGTGAAGGTGATGCTCGGCGTCGTGGTCGCCGCGCTCGTGTTCGCCGGCTGGGCCGGCTGGACCTGGCTGCAGGCCGGCGACGACTCGATCGCGTACGCCAATGCGCGGGACGAGGTCCTCTCGGTCGCCAGGACGCAGGTCGCCACACTGACCACGCTGGACGCGCACGACGTCGACGGCGGCATCGACAAGTGGCTCGCCGTGTCCACCGGCGGGCTGCGCGATGAGCTGTCCGCGACCGACGCGAAGACCAGGAAGACCCTGTCCGACCAGGGCACGGTCGCCACCGGCCGGGTTCTGGACGCGGCGGTGAGCGAGCTGGACACCCGCTCCGGCACCGCGAAGCTCCTGGTGTCGGTGGAGATCT
This sequence comes from Actinophytocola sp., assembly GCF_035634895.1. Classification (GTDB taxonomy): domain Bacteria; phylum Actinomycetota; class Actinomycetes; order Mycobacteriales; family Pseudonocardiaceae; genus Actinophytocola. The sequence continues at coordinate 16,047 of NZ_DASQCC010000156.1, forward strand.
CGACCGCGAAGGCCGGCTCGCCGCCGGTCGCCAAACGCAACCGGTTCGTGGCCGGCATGTCCCGTGTGGACGATGGGTGGAAGCTGTCCGCTCTCGACCAGGTTCCGTTGGGGGCGCAATGACCGCCAAGCTCGACCGCGACCTCGACGAGGACCTGGACGAGGACCTGGACGAGGACCTGGACGACGACCTCGCTGAAGACCTGGATGACGACATCGAGGAAGCGGACATCGAGGAGGACGTCGAGGACGGCGCCGGGGAGTCCGGCGTCGAGGACGACCCGCCCGACGACGGCGACGAACCGCCGGCGCGCGGCCGGTTCCTCGGCCCACGCCGGATCTCGGTCGCGCTCGGCGTTGTGGCCGCGCTGCTCGTCGGCACGGGCGCCTGGGCGTTGTTCGCGGCGGCCGGCCTGCGTGACTCGCCGGCGGCACGCAACAGCGCGCTGGTCGACACCGGCCGCACGGCCGAGGTCAGCGCCGCGGTCACCAGCGCGCTCAACCAGATCTTCTCGTACTCCTACGACAAGACCGACGTGACCGACAAGGCCGCGAAGCAGGTGCTCCGCGGCGATGCCCTGACCACCTACGACAAGCTCTTCGCCGAGGTCCGGGCCAAGGCGCCGGAGCAGAAGCTCGTGCTCACCACCCGGGTCGTCTACTCGGCGGTGCGGTCGCTGGAGGGCGAACGGGCGCAGCTGTTCGTGTTCCTCGACCAGTCGGCCACCCGGGTCGACACGAACACGACGTCCGCGGCCGCCGCGCAACTCTCGATTACCGCGAAACGGGAAGGTGGACGCTGGGTGATAACGGACATGGTGCCGCGTTAGCTTTTATCCGGACATGACAACTACACAGGTTGTGTTTAGCGTGGCCCGATGAATCGGGGAAATATTTGTTGTGGCCACTGTTACTCGCAGGTAACATAATTTTTCGGGGCAACAGAACGCCCGAAAATTAGTCGGGAGAAAGGAACGATCGCATGCGAGCACGATTCATTGGTGCCTTAGCCACGGGTGCGGCTCTGATCGTGTCGGCGGCCGTCACGGGGACCGCCTCGGCGGAACCGGCGACGTGGACCGTCAGTCCGGGCGGTGCCTTCCACGGGACCGCCGGCGAGACACTCCTCGAGGTTCAGGAGTCCGGCATCCAGCTGTCCTGTGCCTCGTCGAGCGTGGACGGGACGGCGGCCAGCGGCTCCGGCCTGGCGAACCCGCTCGCGACGATCCCGGAGTCGCCCGGCATCCAGTTCATCGACTGCTCCGGCCCGTTCGGCCTCACGTTCGAGGTCGCCCAGGTCGGTGACTGGGTACTGAACGGCGTCTCCTACGACGGCAGCGACGTCACCACCGGCACGATCGACAACATCAACGCCGACATCATCGGCCCGGGCTGCAACGCGACCGCCAGCGGCTCGGTGAACGCGACGTACACCAACAGCACCAGCGATCTCGAGGTGCTGCCGGACTTCACCCTGGAGATCAGCTTCGTCGACCCGGACAACAACTGCCTGGGCCTGATCAACGAGGGTGAGCACGCCAACTTCGCCGGCGTGTACGACATCGCTCCGGGCCTGACCGTCACCAGCCCGTAGTTTCTCGACCGGTCTCGTCCGGCCGGCCCGCGCGGGCCGGCCGGACGGCTCCACACGAAAGGCATGACATGGGCGGCCGGGTTCGACGGGTGGCCACGGTCGGCGCGCTGGCCACCGCCGGCGTCGTCGTGGCGCTGACCGGTCCCGGCGCGGCCGGCGCGCAGGAGGACACACGCAAGGTCGACGTCGACGTGGCCTACGAGTGCGCGCGCCCGACGGACCGGACCTGGCCGGTCACGCTGCACGTGACCGCCACCCTCCCCGCCACCGGCAAGGCCGGCGAGCAGCTCCGGCCGACCGACGTGGCGCTCGCGCTGAGCGTGCCGCCCGAGGCGCTCGCCCAGCTGTCCTCGGCCGGTGCGACCACGGCCACCGCGTCGGTGAGGCTGACCACCAGCGTCGTCCAGGGCGCCACCGCGGCGACCGCGACCTGGGGCGCCACGCAGGACGAGAAGGTGCCGCTGGCGGCCGACGTGCCGACCGTGTTCACCGGCGCCAGCCAGCCCGAACCGGTCACCGTGGGCGCGGGCGGCGACGTCTCCTTCACCGCGGCCGACCTGACCGCCACCCTCACCGGCTGGACCGCGGACGGCGCCGCGACCGAGCCCCCGAACGTGGACCTCTCGTGCGTCCCCGACGGCGACGCGGCGCTGGCCGCCGTGCGAGTGTCCGATGTGGACGCACCCTCGGCCGAGGTGCCGCCGGGCGTCAAGGTGGGCACGCCGGACGGCCCGTCGGCCAACGCGCTCGCCGACGTGCCGAAGGACTGCCACCACATCGACCCGGCGCCCGGGGCGACCAGGCCGCAGGACTACTGCGCGAACCTGGGCGGCTACACGAACGTCTCGCGGCTCGGCGTGTCGATGCTGCAGCCGCCGGGCCTGGTCAACATCAACGCCGGGTCGTTCACGCGGCCCTGCGACGGCATCGCGCAGAAGAACTGCTCCGAGAACGCCGTGTTGCCGAACCTGGGCGGCCAGTCCGTGCTCCCGGTCGCGACCGGGACGTTCTTCACCTTCGGCGTCATCCCGACGACCGGGTCCATGCAGCTCGTCCAGAAGGATCCCGGCCACGTGCACATCTGGTTCCAGGGCTCGGCCGGCGAGGTGACGGCGAAGCTCAAGGTGAAGGTCCACCTCATCGACGCCACCGTCAACATCAGCAAGGACGGCAAGGGCGTCGCGCTGCCCCTTGGCCCCGACTGCGAGACCGCGGAACCGATCGACGTGACGCTCACGGCGACGCCGGCCACCTACAGCATCACCAACGGCGGCGTGCTGACCGGCTGGATCAAGATCCCCCCGTTCAGCGGATGCGGTGCGCACGAGGATCTCGACTCGTTCATCACCCAACTCATTTCCACCGAAAAACCCGTCAACTTCGTGAAGATGACGCAGGGCAAGGTCTGTTCCCTCGGCAATGGCGTCAACTGCCCGCCGCCGGTCCCGGTTCCTCAGCGTTGAACAATTCCGCCACCCGTTTCACCTGATCCCGAAATCAGCCGCCGATCCCCGGTCCTGAATCTTTTGGAACAATTCTCGTGAGAGGTGTCGTATGCGAAGAACTGTTTTTGCGATCATCGCGGTAGTGGCCGCGTTCCTCGCGCTCGTCACGCCCGCCTCGGCGACCACGCTCGCGGGTGCCTGGGCTCCGCTGAACCGCTGCCCGGTCGACGATCCCGCCATGCTCGCCGCGGACGGGACCACCGTGGCCGCGCTGTGCCTGTCGTCCAGCGCCCAGACCGGGACGTTCACGATCGGCTCGACCACGCTCACGACCGGCGCGACCGACCTACAGCTGGGCGTGCTGAACCGGGGCGGGACGTACTCGACCGTCGCACCCGCGTCCGGCGCGATCGTCGGCGACCCCGTCGACATCCCCGGCGGGCTGCTCGGCCTGATGTGCCCGAGCAACCTCCCGCTGGTCTCGGCGATCTGCCTCCAGCTGGCGAACAACCCGCTGAACCGGGTGACCGCCACCATCCAGTCCGCGGGCGCGCCGACGGACTTCAACCTCGCCGCCGGCACCGGCACCGGCACGCCGATCCTCACGCTGCCGGTGAAGATCAAGCTCGACAACCCGTTCCTCGGCGGGAGTTGCTACATCGGCTCCAACTCGAACCCGATCGTGCTGAAGCCGGCCAACCTGACCAGGCCGACCGCGAGCGTCGTGCGCTTCAACCCCGACGGCACGCCGAGCACGACCGGCCAGCAGGGCTACCTGTCGCTGGGCGGCGCCAACCAGGGCGACAGCACCTTCGCGGTGCCGAAGTCCAACGGCTGCGGCCTGCTGGGCATCCTGTCCGGCGCGGTGGACCTCAAGCAGGGCCTGCCGTCCCCGGCCGGTGAGAACAGCCTGGTCCTCAACACCCCGGTGACGAACCTGGGCGGCTTCCAGACCCCGCGCAGCTTCTCCCCGACCGAGGGCCAGCAGCTCGCCACCCGCTGGCACGCGGCGGTGGTCGGCTAGTGTCCCGCGCCGGAGATCAGGCAACTAATTCGGCGGCCCAGCTTCCTGCTGGCGGCGTTGCCGGTTCGCCCAGGTACGACCCAGTACGAGGGCGAACCGGCGTCTTGCCAGCAGAAACCTGGATCCACCGACTTGATCACCGCATT
>NZ_DASQCC010000157.1:0-28104 GCF_035634895.1 Actinophytocola sp.
TCGGCATCGCCGCCGATCTCGCCGATCATGACGATCAACTCGGTCTGCGGGTCGGCCTCGAACGCGGCCAGCGCGTCGATGTGCGTCGTGCCGATGATCGGGTCACCCCCGATGCCCACCGCCGTCGAGAAGCCGATGTCGCGCAGCTCGTACATCAGCTGGTAGGTAAGGGTTCCCGACTTGGAGACGAGCCCGATGCGGCCCTGTCCCGTGATGTCCGCGGGGATGATGCCCGCGTTCGACCTCCCGGGGCTGATCACGCCGGGGCAGTTCGGGCCGATGATCCGGGTCTTGTTGCCGGTCGCGCCGGCGTGGGCCCAGAAGGAGGCCGTGTCGTGCACGGGAATGCCTTCGGTGATCACCACCGCGAGCCCGATCTCCGCGTCGACGGCCTCGACCACCGCGCCCTTCGCGAAGCGCGGCGGCACGAACACGACCGTCGTGTCGGCGCCGGTCTGTGCCATGGCCTCGGGCACCGTGTCGAACACCGGCAGGGTCCGGCCGGCGATCTCCACGGTCTGGTCACCCTTGCCCGGCGTGACACCGCCGACCACGTTCGTGCCGGCGGCGAGCATGCGGGCGGTGTGCCTGCGTCCCTCCGCGCCGGTCATGCCCTGGACGATGATCCTGCTGTCCTCGGTGAGAAAAACAGCCACTGTCAGGCTCCCTTCGCGGCGAGCTCCGCCGCGGTACGTGCCGCTTTGTCCATGGTGTCCAGCCGGAGCAGCCCGGGAAGCACGGCCTTGTCGAGGATCCGGCGCCCTTCGGCCGCGTTGTTGCCGTCGAGCCGCACGACCACCGGCTTGTGCACCGCGCCGAGCAGACCGAACGCCCGCACGATCCCGTCGGCGACCGCGTCGCAGGCCGTGATGCCGCCGAACACGTTGACGAACACCGACTTCACGTCCGGGTCGGAGAGGATGATCTCCAGCCCGTTCGCCATCACCTCGGCCGACGCGCCGCCGCCGATGTCGAGGAAGTTGGCCGGCCGGACCCCGTCGAACTCCTCGCCCGCGTAGGCCACGACGTCCAGAGTGGACATCACCAGCCCGGCGCCGTTGCCGATGACGCCGACCTGGCCGTCGAGCTTGACGTAGTTCAGGTTCCTCGCCTTGGCGGCGGCCTCGATGGGATCCTCGGCCTCGGCGTCGGCCAGCCCGGCGTGTTCCGGGTGCCGGAAGGCCGCGTTGTCGTCGAGGGTCACCTTGCCGTCGAGGGCGACGATCTCGCCGTCGGCGTCGAGCACCAGCGGGTTGACCTCGGCCAGCGTGGCGTCCTCGCCGGCGAAGGCGTCCCAGAGCCGGACCACGACCTCGGCGGCCTGGTCGACGACGGCGGCCGGGAACCGCGCTGACGCGAGAATCTCCTTGGCCCTGGCCAGATCCATGCCCTCGTTGGGGTCGACGGGCACCCTGGCCAGTGCCTCGGGCCGCTCGACGGCCAGCTGCTCGATCTCCATGCCGCCCTCGGCCGAAGCCATGGCGAGGAACGTCCGCTGGGCGCGGTCGAGCAGGAACGAGAAGTAGTACTCCTCGGCGATCTCCGTGGCCGGCGTGACGAGCACCCGCCTGACGGTGTGCCCCTTGATGTCCAGCCCAAGGATGCTCTGGGCCGTGGTCAACGCGTCCGCGCCGTCCCTGGCGACCCTGACCCCACCGGCCTTGCCGCGCCCACCGACCTTGACCTGGGCCTTGATGACGACCGGGACGCCGAACTCGGCGGCCGCGGCGCCGGCCGCGCCCGCGTCCGTGACCACCCGCTGACCGGGGCCGACGGGCACACCGTGCGCCGCGAACAGGTCCTTCGCCTGGTACTCGTACAGATCCACGAGCCCGCCTTTCTGGGTGTGACCGCCACCACGAGGTGTTGTAGACTGTATGCAGTATGGAACTCCTTGTCTAGGGAGGGGTCGGCAATGAGCACCTCACCTGCGTCACTCGACTTTCTGGGCCGCCGCTTCGAGGTGGGCCCGACCGCGGACGAGCTACTCGGCCGGCCACGTGCCTGGATGCTGCGTGCGTCATGGGCGGCGATGGCCGCGATCGGGATCCTGCAGTACGGCTTCGGTTCGCTGGTGTCGTCGCTGACCGGCCGCGGCTGGGCGCCGCCGGACGTGTTCTGGCTGCTGGCGACGTGGACGGTCTTCCAGGCGGCCGCGGGCTTCCCGGTCGCGTACCTGCGTGAGCGCGGCCGGCTCGCGCCGCGCACGGCCATGCTCGCGGGCGCGGTACTGCTGCCGCTGGGTCCCCTCGCCCTGGCGTACGGCTCGGAACTCGTTGCCCTGCTTGGCTATTCGGTGCTGAGCGGCACGGGTGCCGGCATCGTGTACGCGACGTGCTCGTCGACGGTCGCGAAGTGGTACCCCGAACGGCAGGCGGCGAAGGTGAGCCTGGCGACGGGTGCGTTCGCGTACGGCTCGGTCCCGTTCGCGGTGGCATTCCTGTTCGCGCCCTTGTCGCCGGCGCTGACCGGCACGGCCGTGCTGATCTTCGTGGTGGTCCTCGCGGCGGGCGCGCTGCTGGTGGACCCGCCCGCGCACTGGTGGCCGCCTGAGGTGGACCCGCGCGACTGGATGCTCGACCGGCGGCGGAGCCCGGTGCGCGCGGTGCGGCAGTACTCACCGCGCGAGGCGATGCGGACGGGTGTGGCGCCGCTGATGTACCTCATCCTGTTCGTCGCGAGCGCGGTGTCACTGTTCGACGTGACGTTCCTGGCGACCATGGGCGCGTCCATCGACGCGGCGGTCGCGGTGGTGGCGGTCGGCACCGGGGTGCTGCTGGCGGCCAACGGCGCCGGGCGCGCGCTCGCGATCCGGGTGTCGGACCGGGTCGGCCGGACGCGCGTGCTGTCGTGGGTGGTGGGCGTGCTCGGGCTGGGGCAGCTGTGCCTGGCAAGCGCGGCCAGCACGGGATCGGCCGCGGTGCTGGTCTTCGCGACGGTGCTGGCCGGTGTGGGTGGCGGGGCGTTCTACCCGCTGTTCGCGTCGCTGGTCCGGGAGTTCTTCGGTGACCAGAGCGCGGGTGCGCGCGCGACCCACGCGGCCGTCTACAGCGCGAAGGCCTTCGGTGGTGTGCTGGGGGTGGGCGCCGCCGCGGCGGTCGTGCCGTCGTGGGGGTTCGCGCCGGTGCTGCTGCTGGCCTGTGCGCTGGCGGTCGGGTCCTCGGTGCTGTGTATGAGACTCCGGCAGCCGGGCCGTTTCCTGCCCGTCCCCACCCGGCGGGTGCCGGTCCCCTAGGGCATCAGGTCGTCAGGGCATCAGGTCGTCAGGGCATCAGGTCGTCGATGTCGGGCTTGCTCTGGAGGATCTTCTCCTTCTGGGCAAGCCTGGCCGTCGCCTCGACCGAGTCCCTGTCGACCTCGGGCACCCACTTCGGCAGGACCATCTTCGGGATGACCGCCCGCGGGATCTTCGTGTAGGTAGGCAGGATCTGGCGCACCTCGTCCTCGTGGCTCCGCGCGTACGCCAGCGACTCGGTCATCGCGTCGGTGAACCGGCGGACCAGGTCCGGGTTGTCGGCGACCATCCGCTTCGACGTGAAGTACTGCGCCACACTCAGGTTCGGCGCCAGGTCGACCAGGCTCGACGCGACCGGCCGGCCGCCCTGCGACAGCACGATCTGCTGGAACGGCTCCACCACGAACGCCGCGTCCACCTGCCCGTTCGCCAGTGCCGCCGGCATCTCGGGGAAGGCCAGCTTCACGTACTCGACGGAGTTCGGGTCGATGCCCGCCTTCGCGGCCGACGCGCGGACCGACAGCTCCACCACGTTCTGGAGCACGTTGACCGCGACCTTCCTGCCCGCCAGGTCCTTCACCGACCTGACCGGGCTGTCCCCCTTCACCATCAGGGAACCGAAGTCCCTGCCGTCGACGCCCGTCGAGTTGTTGCCGTTGACGACGACCTTCACCGGCAGGTGCTGCTCGGCGGCCAGCAACAACGTCACGATGTTGCTGTAGCCGAACTCCAGGTCGCCGCTGACCACCGCGGGAATCGTCTCCGTGCCGGCCTCCGCGGGCCGCAGCGTCAGGTCGATGCCGTGCCTGGCGAAGAAACCCTTGCGCTTCCCCAGATAGATCGGCGCCACGTCGACGATCGAGATCAGGCCGACCGTGACCCTGTCCGGCCGGCCCGGCGCCGACGGCGTCCGGGAGGAGCCGCAGCCCGCGGTCACCATCACCGCGGCCACCAACAGGACGAGGCTTCTTCGCATCACCCGGTGCTCCCATGTTCGGACAGCGAACAGAGGTTCTGTACACGAACGCTATGGCCCAGCGGCGCACCCCGTCAACCGGCATCGTTTCACTCATCGAAACGGACGTCTTGTCGCCCGATCGCCCATGCCAACAGCATTCGTGGATGCCATGCAATGTCGACGGCGGCTCGGCCGAGCACTGACCCGGGAGCGGAGGCTGCCGCGGATGAGCGAGGCCACCAGGGGCATCAGACCTCCGACCCGTCGCCGACGATCATGGTGCTCGCCGCGATGATCGCCGACAACCTGGCTGGAGAGAGGTCGCATGAGCCGAGCTTGGGGAGCGAACCACCGGTACTCGGGCCGCGGTGACCTGACTCCCGTGGAGGCGATGCTCGAGATCCTCCGCGACGAGGGCGTGACGAAGATCTTCGGCAACCCCGGCACGACGGAGCTGCCGCTACTGGACGCGCTGGCGAAGGCGCCGGACCTCGAGTACGTGCTGGCCGTGCAGGAGGCGTCGGCGGTCGCCATGGCCGACGGGTACGCCCGCGCGACCGGCCGGCCCGCGTTCGTGAGCCTGCACATCGCCGCCGGGCTCGCCAACGGCCTGATCGGCCTGCTCAACGCGAAGCGGTCGCGCACCCCCCTGGTCGTCACGGCCGGGCAGCAGGACCGCCGGCACCTGGTCGAGGACCCGATGCTCGGCGGCGACCTGGTGGCGCTCGCGCAGGCGGCCTGCAAGCAGGCGGTGGAGGTGCGGCAGGCTCGGGACCTGCCCGTCGTGCTGCGGCGGGCGTTCGCGCTGGCCGCCACTCCCCCGGAGGGTCCGGTGTTCGTCTCGATCCCCATGGACGTGCTGCGCGAGGAGACCGAGGTGCCGGTCCCGGCGCGGTCGCTGGTCGCGCCGCTGGGACCGGCGATGATGGCGGACCAGGCCGCGGGCATCCTCGCCGCCGCCGAGCGGCCCGCGATCGTGGCCGGCGACGGCGTCGGCCGGTCCGGCGCGGTCGCCGAGCTGGTCGACCTGGCCGAGCGGATCGACGCGACCGTGTTCCACCATCCCATGCACGATCGGTTGAACTTCCCGTTCACCCATCCGCTGCACGCGGGCATGATCCCGCCACGGAACGCGTCGGTCCGGGAGGCACTCGACGGGCACGACGTCGTGTTCGTCGTGGGCGCCCACGCCTTCTCCCCGCACCACTTCACGCCGGGACCGCCCATCCCGCCGGGCACCCGGGTCGTCCAGCTCGACGACGACCCCGCCGAGCTGGGCCGGAACTTCCCCGTCGAGCTGGGGCTGTCCGGCGGCATCAAGCCGACGCTCGCGGAGCTGGTCGAGCTGGTCGGGTTCGTGGCGCGGACGAACCGGGAGCGGCGGCCCGCCGACCGGACGGTGCCGGAGGCCGCGACCGCGCCGCTGGAGCCCGCGGTCGCCGCGCGGGCCATCGCCGACGGGCTGCCCCCGCACGCCGTGGTGCTCGACGAGGCCATCACCGTCGGCGTCCTGCTGCGGCCACTGCTCAGGTTGGACCGGCCGGGCTCGTTCGTGCACACGATCGGCGGCGGCCTCGGGTGGGGCTTCGGGTCGGCCGTCGGGACCCGCATGGCGCAGGACCGGCCGGTCGTGGCGGTGCTGGGCGACGGGTGCGCGATGTTCGGCCTGCAGGGGCTGTGGTCGGCGGCGCGGTACCAGGTCCCCGTGCTGTTCCTGATCATGAACAACGGGGAGTACCGGGCGCTGAACGACATGCTCGGGGAGTCCTACGGCCCCGGCCCGCACGGCGGGACCGAGCTGGGCGAGCTGGACTGGACCAGGGCGGCCGAGTTCTTCGGCGTCGCGGCGCGACGGGTGGACAGCGACGCCGACCTGCGGGTGCTGGTCGCGTCGGTCGGCTCGCTCCAGGGGCCGCTCCTGGTGGATGTGCCGTTGCGCTGATGACTGCCCGGCGCGATGATCGGACCATGGCCACACCGCCGCCGAAGTCGGTTCTGGCTCGCGGTCTGCTGCTGCTGGGCGCGTTCGGCCCGACCGACGTCGAGCTGACGCTGGCGCAGCTGTCCGCGCGGACCGGCCTGCCGAAGCCGACCGCGCACCGGCTCGTCGCGGAGCTGGTGTCCTGGGGCGGGCTGGAGCGGTGCCCCGGCGGGTACCGGCTGGGGATGACGCTGTTCGTGCTGGGTCAGCGGGTGCCTCGGCAGCGGAGCCTGCGGGAGGCGGCGCTGCCGTACCTGGAGGACCTCTACGAGGCGACGCACGAGAACATCCACCTGACGGTGTTCGACTCGACGGACACGCTGTTCCTGGAGAAGGTGACGGGCCGGCGGTCGATGCCGATCCTGTCGCGGGTGGGTGGGCGCCTGCCCGCGCACTGCACGGCGAGCGGGAAGGTGTTCCTGGCGCTGGGGCCGCCGTCGTACCTGCGGCAGGTGATGGACGCGGGGCTGACCCGGCTGACGCCGAGGACGATCGTCCTGCCCGGGCTGCTGAGGCAGGACCTGGCCCGCACGCTGGAACGGGGTTACGGGATCAACCGCGAGGAGTCGGAGGCGGGCGTGGTGGCGGTCGCGGCACCCGTCCGCGACCACCGCAGGCGGGTGATCGCGGCGGTGTCCATCGCCGGCTGCGCCCACCGGCTCGACCTCGAACGGCTGGCGCCCGCGGTGCGAACCGCGGCACTGGCCCTGTCCCGCGAGATGGCCGCCAACCCGCGGTGAACACTTGACAATCTTGGGAAACCGCGCTCGGCGGTTGTGATCTGCGACTTACGCGAGGTATCTATTGGACGAGTGGCGCCGATCACGCTATGTGAAGGCGCTCACGACCGAGCGAAACGGACATCGCGGGACTGTATGCTGTAGGCAGTCGACAAGGAACATGATGTCGGCGGAGCACGAACCTGACTCACCCTCGTTGGAGACAAACATGCAGGAGTTGCCGAAGGAACTGGCGGCTCGCCGGATCGATCGGCCGGTTCCCCTGCGTGAGCACGTCTACCAGGCCATGCAGGAGCTCATCATCTCCCGGCGGCTCGCCCCGGGCCAGCACCTCGTCGAGAGCGAGCTGGCACAGATGCTCGGGGTGTCCCGGCAGCCGGTCCGCGAGGCACTGCAGTGGCTCAACAACGAGGGATGGGTGGACCTCCGCCCCGGCTACGGCGCCTTCGTGCACCAGCCGACCCCCGACGAGGCCGACGAGCTGCTCGCCGTCCGTTCGCTGCTGGAGAGCGAGTCCGCCCGGCTGGCCGCCCTCCACGCAGACGAGGAGGGCATCGCGCGCCTGCGGGACCTGAACAAGCAGGGCCTGGAGGCCGTCGCCGCGGACGACGTGGACACCGCGGTCGCCCTCAACGCGGCGGTGCACCGGTGTGTCACGGAGCTGTCCGGCAACAAGGTGCTGCTCGACTTCGCGACCCAGGTCGACCGCCGGGTCCGCTGGTACTACACGCCGATCGCGCGGCAGCGCGGCAAGGCGTCCTGGCAGGAACACGCGATGCTGATCGACGCGATCGAGAAGCGGGACGCCGACGCCGCCGCCCAGATCATGAAGGAACACACGGAGCGGACGAGGAAGTCCTACCTCGAACAGCGGGACACCGAAGGCGAGCAGGAGCAGGTCATCGAGCTGCCCGCCCGCCGGCGCCGCCGCACGCCCGCCAAGGGCTGAACCCCTTCCGAACAACAGCGGGCTCGACGTTCGCTGGACCAACCCTGGCCGCGATGACGCGATCACGGGTCGACCGATGCTGCCCACAGGGAGGTGAATTGTTGATGCGTAACTGGTTGCGGTCGCTACGCGGCTTCCACGCCGACGGTCGCATGCTGGGCCTCGGCCTGGCGGTCGCCATGGAGAAGCAGCGCCAGGAGGCCGCGCGGGAGGTGGAGAACTACCTGCGTGACCAGGCCTGCGGGGATGTGACGCCTGCCTCGGTCTGAACGGCCTCGGCATGGGGAAACCCGTTGACGTGGTTGAAAGAAGTAGAAAACGGGACGCGGTCCGTGCGGCCCGTGACCACTTCTGCCGGGAGGTGAGACGGATGCGTAAGTGGCTTCGGTCGCTGACGGAGTCGCCACGTGGGTTCGCGGCGGACGGCCGCAGGCTCGGCCTGGGGCTCGCGACCGCGATGGAGAAGCAGCGTCAGGACATGACTCGCGGGGTCGAACAGTACCTGCGCGACCAGCCGCCCGCCCACAAGGCGGCGGCGTAGGAAGAACCCAGTGGGGCTGGGCCACGGTCCGTGTGGTCCAGCCCCACTGTGCCGCCCACCAGGGGCGGCTTCACAACATACCGGTCAGGCGGGGTCGACGTCCCGTACCGGCTCCTCCGACTCCACGGAGGTCACCTCGTCCAGCTCCTTGGCCGTGTCACGGCGAACCTTCCACAGGCTGATCATGGCGGTCAGCACGAGCACGCCGATGATCACGCCGAGGGACCACAGGATCGGGATCTCCGGCGCCCACCGGACGCCGTGGTGGTTCAGGGTCTCCACGACCAGCTTGACGCCGATGAAGCCGAGCACCACGGCCAGCCCGTACGACAGGTACACCAGCCGCTCGATCAGCCCGCCGATGATGAAGTACAGCTGGCGCAGGCCCATCAGCGCGAACGCGTTGGCGGTCAGCACCAGGTAGGGCTCCTTCGTGAGCCCGAAGATCGCCGGGATGGAGTCCACCGCGAACAGCAGGTTCGTGGTGCCGATCGCGATCATCACGATCAGCATCGGGGTGAACATGCGCCTGCCGTCGACGCGGGTGGTGAGCTTCGCGCCGTCGTAGCGCTCCGTCGCCGGCAGGACCTTCTTCGCGGCGCGGAGCATCACGTTCTCCTTGAACTCCTCCTCCTCGCCACTGCCGCTGATCACGAGCTGGACGGCCGTGTAGAGCAGGAACGCGCCGAACAGGTAGAACAGCCAGTCGAACTCGGCGATCGCGGCGGACCCCAGTGCCACCACGATCACCCGCAGGACCAGTGCGATCACGATGCCGACGGACAGGACCTTCTGCTGGTGCTCCCGTCGCACCGCGAAGCTCACCATGATCAGCATGGTCACGAACAGGTTGTCCACGGACAGGGAATACTCGGTTATCCAGCCGGCGAACAGCTCACCGCCGTATCTCGGTCCCTCGAACAGCAGGATGGCCAGTCCGAACAGGACGGCGAGGCCGACGTAGGCGGCGATCCAGAGCACACACTCCTTGAGGGTCGGGGCATGGGGGTTGCGCGACACGATGTAGAAGTCGGCGCAGATGATGGCGGTCAGGCCGACTGCCGTGACCACCCATAGCCACAGGGGAACGTTCAAATCGACTGCCTTTCACCCGCGCAGGAAGTACCCACCCGACACGCTACATAGCACGCGTCGGGCGAGTAGTCCCTGGTTATCGGTCTAGCGCGTACCTGTCCTCGGCTTGAGTCCACGGGCTGACCTGGACCTACGCCGTTCCTTGGCCTCGAACATGGCCTGAGCATGGCCTGCGTAGCGCAGGTAGACCTCCCTGGCCACGTCGTCGTGCTGTGCGAGCCGGGCCCACCAGCGCGGCGCCATGCGCTCGTGCAGCCACAGGAAGCCGATCGCGAAGCCGAGGCTGACGATCCCCTGGAACGCCAGGAAGCCCAGCGTGTCCGGCGGGAGCGCCGGCGTGCCGGCGACGTACCAGCTCACGGCCAGCTCGTGCAGCAACCTGGCGAGCGGGAAGCCGATCAGCCAGAACAGCGCGGCCGGGGCGAACCCGCCGAGCCGGACCCGCTTGTTGATCAGCAACATGGTGTAGCCGCCGCCCATCAGGGCGAGCGGCACGCCGAGCGCCAGCGCGGCCACCACGGCGGCCCCGGCGGGCTGACCGGCGAACGCGGTCAGCCCACCGGCGAGCACGCCGGCGATGAACCCCACTACCAGACCCGGCAGGGTCAACAGGAACAGACGGCGCATCGCTTCCATCTCCTAACCGAGGTCCACGACGCCGAACCTGATCATGCAGTAGAACAGCATGCCCAGGTAGAAGCACGCGCCGAAGCCGATGATCGCGTTGGACCACCACTTCGGGCGGATGGGTTTGGGCAGCATGCGGTTGTTGACCAGCAACAACACGACGCAGTAGGCGCCCATGGCGAAGGTGGACAGGAACGCCAGGACGTCCAGGATGCCCTCCGGGCCGTCCGCCGGGCCGAACAGCAGGATCAGGATGCCGAACGTGATGACGCCCCACAGGAACCCCGCGTAGAGGTGGGACATCTTGGCCTTCTTCGCACCTGGGAAGTGGAAGTAGGTCATGTCGGCCTGACCACGGGAGAACGAGTCGAACAGCCCGAGGGTGGCGTTGATGCCGATCAGGGAGATGAACCCGAAGAACAACGCGCCGAGCCACGTCCCGCCGGCACTCGCGAACGCGTCGGACATGGCCTGCAACGCGGCCGACCGGTCACCGTTCTCGATCAGGTCCTTGACGTTCGGGTTCTCCCGCGCCGCGGACTGCGCCAGCACGGTGAACGAGATCGTCACCAGCATCGTGATGCCCCAGAACAAGAGGAACGCGTCGAACGTGATCCACTTGCGCCAGCCACGCCACTTCGCCATCTCCTCCGGGTTGGACGTGTCGAACATGAACCCGTGCGCGGGAATCTTCTCCTGCTCACCAGCGGTACGCAGACCGCGGATCTTCGGGACGTGCGCGCCCATGCCGGCGCCCGACTCACGCAGGTGCAGCGTGTACCACATCTGCTGCATGCCGGACGGACCGGCGAACGCGATCGAGCCGACCACGATCGGGAACCACTGCTCGGACATCATGCCGTCCGGGAAGTAGCCGAACGCGAACATGCCGGCCAGCGTCGAGCCGAGGTCGGCCCAGCTGCCCGCGATCGAGGCGATGATCGCGGTGCCGACCACGAGAATGCCGATCAGGAAACCGAGAATGTTCTCCACGACGTCGTAGATGACACTGGCCAGGCTGAACAGGATCCCGACCAGGACCAGCACCGTGATCGCCGAGATCACCCAGGGTATGCCTGTCAGCTGTTCGAACGCGGACATGCCGGCGGACAGGTGGCCGGGCCACATGTACACCAGGATGGCCGTCACGAAGAAGAACCACATGATCGGTTTGAACACGCGTGCCGCGCCGGTGAAGATGCTCTCACCGGTCGCCATCGCGTAACGCGCCATCTCGAGCATCACCACGGCCTGCAGGGTGACACCGATCAGGAACAGCCACCGGATCTCCGGACCGAAGACCAGCACCAGCCGCGGCCACATGTACGACTCGCCCATGCCCACGCCGAGCGCGAGCAGGAAGACCGTCGGACCGAGCAGGTGAATGGACGGTGGCGCCTCGGGCAGCGGGCGGATGGGCATCGGCTCGAGCCCCCCAGCCCGCCATACCCGTTCCTCACCCGCTTCCACCGAGGAGGCCGCGGACACGTCCGCAGCCGAGGGGTTGTGAGAATCCACCATTGGACCTCCAGATTACTGTTCGAGGCGCGAAGATCACGGACTCCACACCGCGTCCTCCGTGAAGGACGCGCCTCTACCGCCTGCCTGTTTGACCCCTGCTTGTCACCCATCTATCGCGGGTCGGTCAAAGCTGGCCGGCCCATTGGCTCCCCGCCCGCTGTCGACGCGGACGGCAGCCAAACTCGTGGCGATAACTCAACCGCCGAGAAGGCCAGCGGCCCTCGCCCAGCGGTACTTCGCGCCGAGCACGGCGACCGGGCGTTCCGTGGTGTACGGGTATGCCACGATCCGGTGCTCGAAAAGGTGGTCGGACGCCTGTTCGACCTCGGTGTCGCCCGCCAGCGACGCCACGACCGGCTTGTCGATGCCCTTCGCCCGCGCCTGTTCGACCACCTTCGCGGTCAGCTCGGCGAAGACCATCGGCGGCGTCACGATCGTGTGCCAGTAGCCCAGGATCAGCGCGTGGACGCGCGGGTCCTCCAGGCCGAGGCGAATCGTGGCCTCGTAGGTGGACGGCGGCTCGCCGCCCGTGATGTCGATCGGGTTGCCGGCCGCGCCGAACGGCGGGATGAACGCACGGAACGCCTCGTCCAGGTCGGGCGGAATGTCCATGAGGGACAGTCCTTCGGCGACGCAGGCGTCGGACAGCAGCACACCGGAACCGCCCGCGCCGGTGATGATGACGACGTTCTCGCCCTTCGGCGTCGGCAGCAGCGGAAGGCCCCGCGCGTACTCCAGCATCTCGTTCAGGCCGGGCGCGCGCACCACGCCGGCCTGCCGCAGGATGTCGTCGTACACCTTGTCGTCGCCGGCGAGCGCGCCCGTGTGCGAGCTGGCCGCGCGGGCGCCCATGGCCGTACGGCCGGCCTTCAGCACGACGACCGGCTTCTTCCTGGTCATCCGCTTGGCCGTCTCGACGAACGCCCTGCCGTCCTTGAGGTCCTCCAGGTGCATGGCGACGCACTGGGTGTTGTCGTCGTGCTCGAAGAAGGTCAGCAGGTCGTCCTCGTCCACATCGGACTTGTTGCCCAGGCCGACGATCGCGGACACCCCCATCTTGGTGGTGCGGGCGAAGCCCAGGATCGCCATGCCGATGCCGCCGGACTGCGACGTCAGCGCGACGCCGCCCTTCACGTCGTACGGCGTGCAGAACGTCGCGCACAGGTTCTGCGGGGTGTAGTAGTAGCCGTAGATGTTCGGGCCGAGCATCCTGACCTGGTACCGGTTCGCGATCTCGACGATCTCGTCCTGCAGCTCCTGGTTGCCGGTCTCGGCGAACCCGGACGGGATCATGACGACCGCCGTGACACCCTTCTCGCCGCACTCGGTCAGCGCGGCCGGCACGAACTTCGCCGGCACCGCGAACACCGCGACGTCCACGTCGCCGGGGATGTCGGCGACCGACCTGTACGCCCTGCGGCCCTGGATCTCGTCGGCCTTCGGGTTGATCGGATAGATCTCGCCGGCGTAGCCGCCGTTGATCAGGTTCTTCATGACCGAGTTGCCGATCTTGCCGGCCTGGTCGGAGGCGCCGATGACCGCGACGGAACGCGGGTTCATCATCGTGTTCATCGCACGCAGGATGTCCTCCTGCGAGTGCTGCACCGGCCCGGTCCGCTCCTCGGTCTCGAGCAGGATCCGCACGTCGGCCGCGACCGCGCCGCTCGCCGAGGCGAACACCGGGTTGAGGTCGAACTCGCTGATCTCCGGGAAGTCCGTGACGAGTCTGGACACCTTGCTGATCACGTCGGCGAGCGCGTCGAGGTCGACCGGCTCGGCGCCGCGGGCGCCCTGGAGCACCTCCGCGGCCTTGATGCCGGTGACCATCGACCGCGCCTCGGCCTCGTCGACCGGCGCGAGGCGGAAGGTGACGTCCTTGAGGACCTCGACCAGCACGCCGCCGAGCCCGAACGCGACGATCTTGCCGAACGTGCCGTCGGTGGTCGCGCCGACGATGACCTCCGTGGCGCCGCCGCCGACCATCTCCTGGACCTGCACGCCGGTGATGGCCGCGTCGGCCTTGTACGCCTTGGCGTTGCCCAGGATCGTGTCGTACGCGGCACGTGCCTCGGCGCCGCCCTCGATGCCGACGAGCACGCCGCCCGCCTCGGTCTTGTGCAGGATGTCCGGCGAGACGATCTTCGCGACGACCTTGCCGCCGATCTGTTCCGCGAGCTTCGCCGCCTCGTCCGCCGACGTGGCGAGACCCTCGCCCGGCGTCGGGATCCCGTACGCGTCGCAGACCCGCTTGCCCTCGGGAGCGGTCAGCGAGTCCCGTCCGGCGGCCCGGACCTCGTCCAGCACCGAACGTACGACCTCTTTGTCTACATCGGACAGTGTCGCAGTCATGATCCTCAGATCACTCCAATAGACTTGAGTTCGGCCAGGTCACTCTCGGACAGACCGAGTTCGGTGCCATAGATCTCTTGGTTGTGCTCGCCCAGCAGCGGGGACCGCGCCACCTCGGCCGGCGAGTCGGACAGCTTGATCGGCATGCCGACCGTCGCGAACTCGCCGCGTTCCGGGTGGTCCACCCGCACGACGATCTCGTTCTCCGCCAACGACTCGTCCTCGATGATCTCCTTGGTGGACAGGATCGGGCCGCAGGGGATGTTGTGCTCGTTCAGCATCGCGAGCACGTCCCACTTGCCGTGCGCGGACGACCACTCCTCGATCAGCTGGAACATCTTGTCCAGCTTGGACAACCGCGCCTCCGGCGTGGCCCAGTCCGGGTCGTTGGCAAGCTCGGGCCTGCCGATCAGCTGCGTGATCGGCGCCCAGCCGACCGGCTGCACGATGACGTAGATGTAGTCGTTCGGGCCGCCGGGCGCGCACTTGATCGCCCAGCCCGGCTGCCCACCACCGGACGCGTTGGCGGAGCGGGGAACCGTGTCACCGAACTCCTCGTTCGGGTACTCGGCGAGCGGGCCGTGCGCCAGCCGCTGCTGGTCACGCAGCTTGACGCGGCACAGGTTCAGCACCGCGTGCTGCATGGCCACCGTGACCCGCTGCCCCTCGCCGGTGTGCTCCCGCTGGTAGAGCGCGGCCAGGATGCCGGCCACGGCGTGCATGCCGGTGCCGGAGTCGCCGATCTGCGCGCCGGTCGCGAGCGGCGGCCCGTCGTCGAAGCCGGTGGTCGACATCGAGCCGCCCATGGCCTGCGCGACCACCTCGTACGCCTTGTAGAACTTGTACGGGCCGTCGCCGAAACCCTTGATGGACGCGTAGATCAGCTTTGGGTTGAGCTCGTGCAGCTTCTCCCACGAGAAGCCCATCCGGTCCACCGCACCGGGGCCGAAGTTCTCCGCCAGGATGTCGAACTTCTTCACCAGCTCGGTGAACAGCGCCTTGCCCTTGGGGTCCTTCATGTTCAGCGTGATGCTGCGCTTGTTGCAGTTCAGCATCGTGAAGTAGAGGCTGTCGACGTCCGGCAGGTCCCGCAGCTGCTTGCGCGTGATGTCGCCGGTGACCGCCTCGAGCTTCACCACGTCGGCGCCCAGCCACGCCAGGATCTGCGTCGCCGACGGTCCACTCTGGACGTGGGTCATGTCGAGAACCCGTACGCCCTCCAATGCCTTGCGCATGTGCAAGCCCCTTTACTTGTACATGGTCTGGTTCATCGTCCCCGGCGCGTACACCTCGGGGTCGACCCAGACGTTGATCAGCGACGGCAGGCCGCTCTCGCGCGCACGCTCCAGCGCCGGCCGGATGTCCTTGGGATCACGCACCTCCTCGCCGTAACCACCGAGCAGCCTGGCGAACTCGTCGTAGCGGACGTCGCCGAGCGTGTTGCCGACCCGGCCGCGGTCCGCGCCGTACTTCTGGATCTGGCCGTACCGGATCTGGTTCATCGACGAGTTGTTGCCGACGATGCCGACGAACGGCAGGTTGAACCGCACCAGCGTCTCGAAGTCGAAGCCCGTCAACGAGAAGGCGCCGTCCCCGAAGAGCGCGACGACCTCCTTGTCGGGACGGGCGTACTTGGCGGCCAGCACGAACGGCACGCCGACGCCGAGTGTGCCGAGCGGCCCGGGG
Organism: Actinophytocola sp.; assembly: GCF_035634895.1. GTDB lineage: Bacteria > Actinomycetota > Actinomycetes > Mycobacteriales > Pseudonocardiaceae > Actinophytocola. Next base: position 15,683 of record NZ_DASQCC010000157.1, read on the forward strand.
TCCATCCAGTGGCCCGGCGACTTGGGCTGCACGACCTGGCCGGAGAACGTCACGATGTCGCCGCCGTCGCCGATGTAGATCGAGTCCTCGGTGAGGAACTCGTTGATCTCGTGCACCAGGCGGTACGGGTCGATCGGCGAGGCGTCGGAGTGCTGGCGCGGCAGGCGCTTCTCGTAGGCCTGCGTCTCGACCGCCCGCAGTTCTTCCAGCCAGGACTTGCGGCCGACCGCGCCGTTGTCCACCCGGCCGGAGGCGGCCTGCGTGACCGCGGCGAGCACCGCCCCCGCGTCGCCGACGATGCCGAGGTCGATGTCGCGGTTCTTGCCGACCGTGCGGTAGTCCAGGTCGACCTGCACGACCGTCGCCGTCTGGGACAGGCGTTTGCCGTAACCCATGCGGAAGTCGAAGGGCGTGCCGACGATGATGATCAGGTCGGCGTTCTGGAACGCGTAGCGGCGCGCGAGCTGCAGGTGGTGCGGGTCGCCCGGCGGCAGGGTGCCGCGTCCGGAGCCGTTCATGAAGGCCGGGACGTTCAACGCCCGCACGAACTCGGCGGCCGCGTCGGTGCCACGCGTGGTCCAGACCTGGCTGCCGAGCAGCACACACGGCTTGTCGGCGCCGACCACGAGGTCCGCGAGCCGCTCGATCGCCGCCGGGTCACCTGCCGACCTCGTCGAGGCCCGGTAGGCACCGGCCTTGGGGATGCGTGCCTTCGCCACCGGGACCTTCGCGTCGAGGACGTCACGCGGAATCTCCAGGAAGGACGGGCCGGGAGCGCCGTGGAAGCACTCGCGGAAGGCCATCGACACCAGGTCCGCGGCGCGCTCGGTGCTGGGCACGGTCGCGGCGAACTTGGTGATCGGGCTCATCATGTCGACGTGCGGGAGGTCCTGCAGCGATCCCATCTTGTGCTGGGACAGCGCGCCCTGGCCGCCGATCAGCAGCATGGGGCTCTCCGCGCGGAGCGCGTTGGCCACGCCGGTCACCGCGTCGGTGGTGCCGGGGCCAGCGGTGACGACCGCGACGCCCGGCTTGCCGGTGACCCGGGCGTACCCGTCGGCGGCGTGCGCCGCGACCTGCTCGTGCCGTACGTCGATGACGTCGATGCCCTCGTCGACGCAGCCGTCGTAGATGTCGATGATGTGCCCGCCGCAGAGCGTGAAGATCACGTCCACGCCTTCCGCCTTGAGCGCCTTCGCCACCAGATGCCCGCCGGAGATCATCTCCGGGTTCTCCTCCGACGGGGTCTGTGCCTGTGAAGCCATCTGCGTCGTCATCTCCTTATCGGGGGGCTAGGCGCATACTGCATACCGTATGACTCTAGTGAGGACGGTCTGTCAGGTCTAGGTGTCATCGGCCGGTTCAGTCGCGCCAGTCGCAGGTGGTGGCCGACCGCTGCCGGGCCAGCTCAGCGAGCCGTGCCGCCGCTTCCCCCGGGTCCGCCCCACGCCCGACCGCGACACCGAGCAGGTACGCGGCCACGATCGCGGCGGGTCTCCCCTCCACGCGCCGCACTTCCCTCGCGAGCTCCAGGATCTCGACGGGGTCGGCCTGACCTGCGTCGATCCCGAGTCGAGCGCCGGCCGACCGGGTCCAGTCCGCGAGTCTGTCCATGCTCACCACTTCTCGTTTGGCCGAACATCTCATACTGTATGCTGCATACCATTTGAATACAAGAACGGAGCTTGCGGTGAAAGTTGCTGTTCTTGGGGCCGGCGCCATCGGCGCGTACGTCGGTGCGGCACTGCACCGGGCTGGCGTCGAGGTTCATCTCATCGCCAGAGGTCCCCACCTCGAGAAGATCCGCTCGTCGGGCGTTCGCGTGGTGAGCCCCCGAGGAGACTTCGAAGCCCGTCCACACGCCACCGACGACCCCGCCGAGGTGGGCCCGGTCGACCACGTCTTCCTGGGCCTGAAGGCCAACCGGTACGCCGACACGGGCCCGATGGTCAAGCCGCTGCTCCACGACGAGACCACCATCATCGCGGCACAGAACGGCATCCCGTGGTGGTACTTCCACGGGATCGAGAGCCGGTTCCGTGACTACCGCATCGACAGTGTCGATCCTGGCGGGGCCGTGAGCGCCGCGCTACCCGTCGAACGGGCGGTTGGTTGCGTCGTGTACGCGGCCACGGAGATCGAGTCGCCCGGCGTGATCAAGCACCTGGAGGGCACCCGGTTCTCCATCGGCGAGCCGACCGGTCAGATCTCGTCCCGCTGCGTCTCCTTCTCCGAGGCGATGATCGCGGGCGGCCTGAAGTGCCCGGTGGAGCCGGATCTGCGCAAGGACATCTGGCTCAAGCTGATGGGCAACATCGCCTTCAACCCGATCAGCGCCTTGACGAGGGCCACCATGGCCGGCATCTGCCGCCACCCGGACACCCGTTCCCTGGTCGTCCAGATGATGCGGGAGACCCTGGACGTCGCCGCCCGCCTGGGCAGCCACCCCGAGATCTCGATCGAACGCCGACTCGCCGGCGCCGAACGCGCCGGCGAGCACAAGACGTCCACCCTCCAGGACCTGGAGAAGGGCAAACCCATGGAACTGGACGTCATCCTCAAAGCAGTCGTGGAACTGGCCAACCTGACCGGCGTGGAAGCCCCCACCCTCCGCGTAGTCGCCGCCCTGGCCGACCTACTCAACACCCAAACCACCACCACCTAACCTCCGCGAGTCCCGCGTTCACCCATACCGAGTCCCGCGTTCAAACATGCCGAGTTGCGGTTTCGTGCTGGTCAGGTGCACGAAACCGCAACTCGCTGTGCGCGAACGCGGGACTCGCGGTGTCTGAACGCGGGACTCGCGGGGGGGTGGGGGTCGCTAGATCTGATCTAGCGGGGGTCTCGCGCCTTTTCTGTGTAGCGTCCGGGTGTGGGGGCGCCGCGCGTGGCATGACGTGCTTGGGATGACGAAGGGGAATGACATGGGTGAGCTGGCGATTGAGACTGCCGGCCTGGTGAAGGTGTTCGGGGACAACCGTGCTGTCGACGGGATTGATCTTGCGGTGCCGGCTGGCACCGTCTACGGGGTGCTCGGACCCAACGGGGCGGGGAAGACGACCGCGGTCCGCATGCTGGCCACGCTGCTGCGGCCGGACGGGGGTGAGGCGCGGGTGTTCGGCCACGACGTCCTCCGGGAGCCGGACGCGGTGCGCAGGCGGGTCAGCCTCACCGGGCAGTACGCGTCGGTCGACGAGGACCTCACCGGCGCCGAGAACCTCGTGCTGCTGGGCCGTCTGCTGGGCCACCACAAGAAGGCCGCGCGGGAACGCGCCGCGCAACTGCTGGCCGCGTTCGGCCTGGCCGACGCCGCCGACCGGCAGGTGAAGAACTACTCGGGCGGCATGCGGCGGCGGATCGACATCGCGGCGAGCATCCTGCGCACCCCGGACGTGCTGTTCCTCGACGAGCCGACCACGGGCCTGGATCCGCGTAGCCGCAACCAGGTCTGGGACATCGTGCGGATCATCGTGGCGCAGGGCACGACCGTCCTGCTCACCACGCAGTACCTCGACGAGGCCGACCAGCTCGCCTCGCGCATCGCGGTGATCGACCACGGCCGGGTGATCGCCGAGGGGACGCCGGGGCAGCTGAAGGCGTCGGTCGGCGCCGGCGCGATCCACGTGCGGCTGCGTGACGCGGGCCAGCGCTCCGACGCGATCGGCCTGCTGCGCACGGTGTTGGGCGCGAACGTCCAGCCCGACCCGGACCCGGTGGCGCTCACCGCCCAACTGTCCGGAGAGGACAGTGACCGCGAGGCGGCCGAGCAGGCGTCCCGCGCGCTCGCGTCGCTCGCCCGCGCCGGCATCACCGTCGACAACTTCGCGCTCGGCCAGCCCACGCTCGACGAGGTCTTCCTGGCCCTGACCGACAAGGGGGTTGCGGCGTGACCGCGACGACCACCGAACCCACCACCTACACGCCGGCCGCCGAAAGCCTGACCGCGGTCCTCGCCGCCGGTGAACAGCCCGCGCGCCCGAGTGCGTGGTCCGCGTCGGTCACCTTCGGCTGGCGCGCGTTACTGAAGATCAAGCACGTGCCGGAGCAGCTGTTCGACGTGACGGCGTTCCCGATCATGATGACCCTGATGTTCACGTACCTGTTCGGCGGCGCGCTGGCCGGCTCGGTGACCGAGTACCTGCAGTTCCTGCTGCCGGGCATCATGGTGACGAGCGTCGTCATGATCACGATGTACACCGGCGTCGGGCTCAACACCGACATCCAGAAGGGCGTGTTCGACCGGTTCCGCACCCTGCCGGTCTGGCGCCCGGCCGCGCTGGTGGGCGCGATCTTCGGCGACATGCTGCGGTACTTCCTCGCCGCCACGGTCATCCTGGTGGTCGGCCTGGTCCTCGGCTTCCGCCCGGGCGGCGGCGCGGGCGGGGTGCTGCTGGGGATCGGGTTGCTGATCGTGTTCTCGTTCGCGTTCTCGTGGGTGTGGACGATGTTCGGCCTGCTGCTGCGCACGGAGAAGTCCGTGATGGGCGTCAGCATGATGGTGCTGTTCCCACTCACGTTCCTGTCCAACGTGTTCGTCGAGCCGGACACGATGCCGGGCTGGCTGCGGGTGTTCACCGAGGTCAACCCGATCACGCACCTGGTCGCCGCGTGCCGCGGCCTGATGCAGGGCACCGCGGACGCCGGCGAGATCACGTGGGTGCTCGTGTCGGCCGCGGTGCTGACCGCGGTCTTCGGCACCCTGACCATGCGTCTCTACAACCGCAAGTGAGCCCCGGCTAGAGCTGCCAGGCGACCTGCCCCTCCGGGCGGTAACTGCACGTCGTCCCCGTGGCCACCGCCGTGCGCAGGTGTGCGGCCAGGTGCGGATGGCTCGTGTCCAGCTTGCGCAGCGTGTCGCGGATCCGTGCCGTGACCGTCTTCCTCGCGCGTTCGGCCTCGTCGCCCAGGCGGCGGGTACGACCGCCGAGGCCGGTCGCGGTGCGGAGCTCGGTCAGCAGCGCCTCGCGTTCACGGTCGTACTCGGCCGCCCGGTCGTCCGCGCCCCTGGCGGCCGCCTCCTCGATCAGTCCGTCCAAAGTGGACAGCCGGGACCGGTAGCGGGACCTGGCCTCCTCGTCCAGTACCGCGTCGCCGCCCGAGGGGAGCACCTCGCCGGCCGGGTTGACCAGTCTGGTCGCCGGGATCTCCTTGCCCGGCGCGCGAAGCAGCACGTGCAGGTCCCGTAGTCCCTTGCTGTCCGGGACATGCACGGTCGCCCCGGCCATCGACAGCGACCACGTCTCGCCGGTGAAGCGGAACTCGTTGTGCGGCAACGACTCCGCACCATCCGACAGGTGCCGCATGCCCAGCGCGGCCGCCTCCCGCGCGACCGCGGCGCGCAGCTCGGCCACCGGCTCCCCCGACGCCGCCAGCGCCTCCGCCAACCCCGCCTTCGCCTCAACCGACCACGGCCGCGCGCCCACCCGGTCCGCCTCGTCGCGCGCCGACTCGAAGTACGGCGCGGCCGCCGCCACGTCGCCGCGGGCCAGCGCCAGCCTGCCGAGCCACAGCGTGACCGGACCGCTGATGTCGCAGCCGTACAACGACATCAGCCACGTCCCGCGGTGCGGCACCAGCTCGTCGTGCAGCTTCGCGCACCACGCCGCGTCGCCGGCCGCCACCGCGGTCTGCACCCGCAGCCGGATCAGCAGCTGCTCGTAGGCCTTCGGCATCGGCTCCCGCGCCGCCTCCAGCTCGCTCAGGCACGCCCGTGCCGTCACCGTGTCCCCGCGGGACGCCGCGGTGATGCCCGCCAGCAGGGCCGGGAACGGGTACTTCACGGCCGTGGCCCGCCCACGCACGTCCGCCAGCTCGTCGTCACGGCCCCACAACTGCCACAGCGCCCAGCGGAGGTGGTAGTCCATGTACCAGAACGTCTGGGACGCCGGCATGCACTGGAAACCGTCCAGGAGACCGACCACCTCCTCGAACCGTCCGTGGAACGTCGCGACGATGCTCTTGTCGATGTACGCGGCCGGCGCCACCATCGTGTCCGGGTGCGCCGCGACCGTGGCGAGGAACTCGTGGAAGCGGTCGAGGTAGGTGGGATCGCCCAGCTCGAGCGTTGTCACCCAGCCGAGCGAGACGGCGTACTGCTCCATCTCGTGGTCGGCGGTCCGGCGTGCGATCGTGGCCAGCTCCTCGGTGAGCGCCAGCCGCTGCGCGGCGTGCCCGACGCCCCACAGCTGGTCGTGCTGGGACCACAGGCTGAAGCCGAGCACGTCGTCGTCCCCGTCGTCGCGGGCGACCGCGACGAGCCGCACGATCACCTCCTGCGCGAGGTGGTCGAGCGAGCCGCCCGGCATGGCCGCGCCGGGGTTGAGCCGTTCGAACGACGCGCGCAGCAGGTCGGTCTTCAGCTTCGTGTGGTCCTCCGGCGACGACAGGCCGTGGACGGTCAGCGCCACGCGGACCAGCATCTCCAGGTCGTCGCTCGCCAACGCGGCGCCGGCGACGTCGGCCAGCACCCGCCATGCCTCGTCACGCTCGCCGCCGCGGTGCAGGTGCTCGCCCAGGTCCAGCCCGATCCGCACCCGCCGGGGCTCGGCCGGGCCCACGGTCTCGAACGCACGCCGGTAGTGGTTGACCGTCTCCTCCAGGGCGAACCGCCGCTTGGCCTCCCTGGCGGCGGCCAGCAGCAGGTCGACGACCCTGGCCCGGTCGAGCGACGCACGGCCGAGGTAGGCGTGCCTGGCCAGGTCGGCGGGGAAGATCCGCTCGGCGAGCGCGGGTGAGCGGTCGAGGGCGCGCACCACCGCCGCGTGCCGCTCCCCCGCGTCCGCCAGCTCCCGGTACAGCGTCTCCCGGACCAGGTCGTGGGCGAACGCGAACCGCCCGTCGCCGAGCGCGGACACGAGCCGGGCCGCGACGGCCTGTCCCAGCTGGCGGTCGACCTGCGCGACCGGCGCGCCGGCGGAGGCGGCGAGCACCTGCCGGTGGAACTCCCGGCCCAGCACGGCCGCGGCGGCCAGCAGCCGCGGCACCGCCTCGGGCAGCAGCGACAGGCGCCGGCGCACCGCGTCGCTCACGCCCGGCGCGACGTCGGTGACGGACCCGCCGCTGTGCCAGAGCCGCACGGTCTGCTCGACGAAGAACGGGTTGCCGCCGGTCCTGGTGTGCACCTCGGTGACGAGGTCCGCCTCCGGCGCGGCGCCGACCGTGCGGGTCATGAGGGTGCCGACGTCGTCCCGGCCGAGCCCGGTGAGGGTGACCGTGGTGGCCTTCGCGAGGAGCGGCAGCATGAGCGGGGCGAGCGGGTGGTCGGTGGCCTCGACCTCGACGTCCCGGTAGGTCGCGACGAGCAGGAGCCGCTCGAACCAGGTGTGCTGCGCGACGAACTCGAGCAGGCGGACCGAGGACGGGTCCGCCCAGTGCAGGTCGTCGACCACGACGAGCACCGGCCGCCGTTGCGAGACGGCGACGAGCGCGGAGGTGACGGCGTCGTACACGCCGAAGTGGTTCTCGTCGATGTCACCGGGTTCGCCGAGCAGTACGCCGAGCTGTCCACCCGACGCCTCCTCCGCGCCCGCCCACTCGCCGGCGGTCGCCTGGCGGCGGAGGCCGCGGATGACCTGCACCCAGGGCCAGAGCCCCGGCGCGGCGGAGGAGTCCCAGCACGACCCGGAGAGGATCAGCGCGCCCTGCTCACGCGCGACCTCCATGGCGTCGGTGACCAGCGTGGTCTTGCCGATCCCGGCCTCGCCCGTGACCAGCACCAACCCGCCGTGGCTCACGGTGGCCCGGCCGATCTCGGCGCGCAGCACGCCCGCGGGATGCTCCCGCCCGATGAGCCCACCTCTCATACCGGCGATCCTAGGTGGGAGGTATGACAAAACGGACGGGCTTTCGGTCCCCGCGCTCGCGGCACCGCCGTTCCGGTTCGATCGGGTAGCCTCTAGAACACGTTCTACTTGGTGGAGGTGGGCATGGGACGGACGGCGCTCGTCACCGGGGGCGTGAGCGGCATCGGGCAGGCGTGTGCGGAGTTCCTGGCCGGCGAGGGCCTGACGGTCGTCACCGCCGACAAGGCGCCCGGGGCGGACCTCCGCCTCGACGTCACCGACTCGGCCCAGGTCGCCGACGCTGCCGCACGGCACGAGGTGGACGTGCTGGTCAACAGCGCCGGCGTCATCGGGCCCAACAAGGCGTTCACCGACGTCACCGACGACGAGTGGGCGACCACGTTCGCGGTCAACGTGACCGGCACCTTCTACATGTGCCGCGCGTTCATCCCGGCCATGACGCGGCGCGGGTGGGGACGCGTCGTCAACCTCGCGAGCATCGCGGGCAAGGAGGGCAACCCCAACCTGTCCGCCTACTCGGCGAGCAAGGCCGCGGTCCTCGGTCTCACGAAGTCGCTCGGCAAGGAGCTGGCGACGTCCGGCGTGCTGATCAACGCGGTGGCTCCGGCGGTGATCGAGACGCCGATGGCTTCGGCCACCGCACCGGCGGTCCGAGAACGGCTGGTGAGCCTGATCCCGATGCGGCGCATGGGGTTGGCGCGAGAGGTGGCGGAACTGGTCGGCTGGCTCGCGTCGGAGCGGTGCAGCTTCTCGACGGGAGCCGTCTACGACATCAGCGGCGGCCGGGCGGTCTACTAGGCAGTGACGGTCGCGGGCAGCAACAGGATTCCCGGCACCTGACCGTCGGCGAGGAGCAGGAGCCGTGCCAGGACCGCTGACGCGGGCCCCTGTTCCCGCCAGTAGACCCGCCGCGGGTCCAGGACGTCCTGGTCGGGCGGCATCCGCGTGGCGACCACCTCGTCCTCGCCGAGGATCTCGACGACGTCGATGACGCCGTCGTGAGCGCGAACGCCCACGACGGCCACCACCTCACCTTGCTCGTCCCTCGGGTCAACGAAGCGGAACCCGCGGTCGACCAGGGCACGCAACTGGGCATCGACGCTTGTCGCGGCGGTGCCAGTGGAAGACATCAAGCCCTCCGTTCTCCGATGCTCACGGTGTTGTTCACTAACGACAGGAGCGAGCCGGCCGGGACCGCGAGCACGGGCCCGTGGGGGTCGCGCGAGTTGCGAACCGCCGCTCGCGCGCCTGACCAACCCAGTTCCACACAGTTCCCGACCGCGCCGCTGTAGCTGCTCTTCCGCCACGTCGTATCTGGGAGATCATCCGCCGAAACGCCGTTCCGAATCTCGGTCATGGCCCCACCCTCCGAGTTCAAACTGTGGGTGCATCTGCACGTGCATTGTCTCCGCACTTTAACACTGCAACTTGCAACGGTAAATGCACGTGCATTAGTACGGACGAGTGCACATCCGATGGAGATCGCTACGTAGAGTGCACCCTGCAGGGGGAACAACCACGACGTTAGGCACTAACGGCAATCTTTTGCCAACACTTGAGATCCCCACAGGGTGAATTGCCGACACCACCATTGGTCAAACCTGGGCAGGACGGCACCCAACTCACGGTATGCCGACCCGAACAAACATCACCCGATCGCAGGAACCGCAGGCATGAACTCGGTGATGTTTGTCGGTGGTTCAGGCGTCCTGGCGGAACTTCGACAGCAGCTGGCGGCTGCGGTCCGGCGTCTCGGCGTCGACCGCGAGGCGGTCGATGATCCGGCCGTAGACCTCGAGCTCGTCCACCCGGTCCAGGTACAGGGCACCGCTCTGGTGCTCGATGTAGACGATGTCCGGCAGCGACGGCTCCGCGAACCGCAGGATCGAGAACGCGCCCTCGGCCGCGTACCCGCTCATGTGGTACGGCAGGATCTGGAGCGTCACGTTCGGCTGCTTGGTCAGCTCCAGCAGGTGCTCGACCTGCTCACGCAGCACCCGGTGCCCGCCGATGGGCCGGTGCAGGACCGACTCGTCCACGACCGCCCACAGCCGGGGCGCGCCCTGGCGGGTCAGCACCTTCTGCCGCTGGAGCCGCAACGCGACACGCCGCTCGCTCTCCGCGTCCATCAGCTCCGGCCTGCCGTGGCTCACGACCGCGCGCGCGTAGTCCTCGGTCTGCAGCAGACCGGGCACGAACTGCAGCTCATGGCTCTGGATGAGCGACGCGGACTCCTCGAGCCCGACGTAGTCCTGGAACCAGTTCGGCATGGTGCTGGAGTACCGGTGCCACCAGCCGCGCTCGTTGGACTTGCGCACCATGTCCAGGAACTGCTCGCGTTCCAGCTCGTCGTTGACGCCGTACAGCGACAGCAGGTCGGCGACGTCGCGCTCCTTGAACCCGACACGGCCGAGCTCCATGCGGCTGATCTTCGAGTCCGAACCGCGGATGTAGTAGCCGGCGTCGGCACGCGAGATGTCCGCGGCCTCGCGCAGGCGGCGCAGCTGTGCGCCGAGCACGATGCGGCGCGCCGTCGGCGCGCCGGACTGGTCACCACTGCCAAATCTGGGCGACTCCTCGAAGCGAGGGTCCTCCGCGGCCATACCCCACCTCCCGCGTGAATTCGCACCCGCATGCAATGGCATATGCCAGCCCACCAAGCGTACGCGGTATGACCAGGGTTTGAGGAGTCGCACCGCCGGATTGGCGGAGCGCGGGTTCTATCGTGGCACCCGTGACGAGCACCGCGCACGACATCACCACGCCGGGACGGCCGCGGGTCGAGGAGGTCGCCGACGGCATCCACGCCTACATCCAGCCGGACGGCACGTGGTGGATCAACAACACCGGTTTCCTGGTCGGGCGCAAGGGTGTGGTCAGCGTGGACGCGTGCGCCACCGAACGCCGCACCCGCGCCTACCAGGCCGCCATCGGCGCGGTGACGCCACAACCGGTTCGCACGCTGATCAACACCCACCACCACGGCGACCACACGTTCGGCAACTACCTCTTCGCGGGCGCCACGATCGTGGGGCACGAAGCCACCCGCGCGGGTGTGCGGCAGTGGGGCATGCCGTGGGACGAACCGGTCTGGACGAAGGTCGACTGGGGCGAGGTCGAACTGGCGCCGCCCTTTCTCACCTACCGGGACGGCGTGACGGTGTGGGTGGACGATCTGCGTTGCGAGGTCACGCATGTCGGCACCCCGGCCCACACCACGAACGACTCGGTCGTCTGGGTCCCGGACCGCAAGGTCCTGTTCAGCGGCGACCTTCTGTTCAACGGCGGCACTCCGTTCCTGCTGCAGGGCTCGGTGGCCGGGCTGGTCAAGGCGTTGGAGGAGGTCGTCAAGCCGCTCGGCGCGGAGACGATCGTGCCGGGCCACGGCCCGGTCGCCGGCCCACAGGTCATCGACGACGTCCTGTCGTACGCGCGTTTCGTGCAACGCACGGCGGCCGAGGCCAAGGCGGCGGGGCTGACCCCGCTGGAGGCCGCCAGGCAGACCGACCTCGGCGAGTTCGCCGACCTGAAGGACGCCGAACGCCTGGCCGGCAACCTCCACCGCGCCTACGCCGAGCTCGACGGCGCCGAGCCGGGCGCCGAGATCGACGTGCTGGCGGCGATCCAGGACATGATCACCTTCAACGGCGGCAGGCCGCTGACCTGCTACGCCTAGCCCCGTCGCGGGCCAACCGTCGTCGACCGGCCCCGCGACCTGGCCGTCCGGTACCGTGGGAAATCCGGACTGCCACACGGGGAGGGCCGGGGGTGGACGAAACAACAGACACGGTCGCGGATCCGCTGGTCGGCCGTGCCGTGCGCCTGTTCGAGTTCCTCGGGCGGGCACAGCAGTTGAGAAGCTCACCGCCACGCACGGTCGACGGGTACCGCTCCGTTCTGTGGCTCGACAGCCTGCCCGACCACCCGGCCGTCAACACCGCGCACCGCGGCGACCCCGAGCCTGAGGCCGACGTTCTGACGATCGAGCGCGTCGCCCGGCACGACCCGCCGCCGCCCGACGAGCTGGAGCCGTGGCTCGGCGGCTGGCACGACCCGGACTCGACGCCGGCCTTCGCCGACGACGCGCCCGCCGAGCTGACCGAGCAGTACGTCAGCTGGCTGGTCGCGTGGCGCGCCTGGGCCGAGCGGGAGCGCCTCGACCAACCCGTTCGTGCCTGCTACGCCCAGCTTTTCGCCGCCTACGTCGCCGCGACCGGCAATCCCGAGGAGCTGGAGCTGGTCATCGGCGTCGGCTGCCTGTCCTGGGCGGCGCCTGGGGTCCAGCGGCACCTGCTGACCGCGCCCGTCGGCATCCGCTTCGACGACGACGCCGGGCGGCTGACCGTCCACCGCGTGGAGTCGGTCGCGACCGCGGACGTCGAGCTGGACATGCTCGACCCCGGGCTGGTGCCCAACCCCAGGCACGTCGACGACATCCGTGCCGCCGCTCGTGACCTCGAGACGCATCCACTGCGGCGCAAGGAAACCGGCGCGCTCGTGCGCCGCCTCGTGCACGCGCTCGACCCGAACGGCGAGTACCGCGACGACGACGTGGCGCCGAAGCCGCAGGCCAACGCGGTCGCCGCGTACGCGCCGGCCATCATCCTGCGCAGACGGTCG
>NZ_DASQCC010000158.1:0-41157 GCF_035634895.1 Actinophytocola sp.
GGAAGCCGGAAGCCGGAAGCCGGAAGCCGGAAGCCGGAAGCCGGAAGCCGGAAGCCGGAAGCCGGAAGCGGGGAGCGGGGAGCGGGGAAGCATCGCAAGGCAAAGAAAGGCAAGGCAAGAGGCAAATCACGGCACCGCCGCACCAACAAGGCAACTAGCACCAACAAGACAGCGAGGGCCCACAGGCCTAGAACCGGCCCACCCAACCAGACCCAGTTGCCAACCCTTCCCCACGCACCCCCGGCCCGCGCCTAGGCCAGAACCCGAAGCCTCAACCCCGAAGCGCAGCCCCGAAACGCCCAGCAGCCGCAGCCACGGCCGAATCCCGAGCAGCCGTGGCCTCCTCAACCGTCAACGTCCGATCCGGTGCCCGGAACCGCAGTGAGTAGGCCAACGATCGCTTCCCCTCACCAACCTGCTCCCCGGTGAACACGTCGAACAGGCGCAGCTCCTCCAGCAGGTCACCGCCGCCGTTGCGAAGGGTCGTGGCCACCTCCGCGACCGGCACGGACGTGTCCACCACCAGTGCCACGTCCAGCAGGACCGGCGGATACGGCGACGGAGCCGGCGCGGGTCGCCGGTCCACCAGTGGCAACGCCTCCAGCTTCAGCTCCATCGCGCAGGTACGCTTCGGCAATCCCAGGGCGTCGATCACCTTCGGGTGCAGCTCGCCGGCGTACCCGACGGCCAGGTCCCCGACCCGCAGCTGCGCGCACCGGCCGGGATGCCAGGGCGCCAGCTCGGCGGCCCGGATGTCCAGCTCGACACCCGACGCCTCGGCCACGACGTGCGCGGCCCGCACGGCATCCGCCCACGTCGCCGGCTCGCCGGGGCCCCACCAGCCGGTCTGCTCGCGGTTGCCCGCCAGCACCACGGCCGCGTGGACCGGCTGCTGCGGCAGCGCGGCCATCAGCGCCGCGACCTCCCCTTCCGACGGACGGCCGTCCACACCCACGGTGGGCACCGGCACCTGCTGTGCCTTCGGCAGCGTCACCTGCCCGATGTGGAACAAGGCCACGTCGCGCATCCCACGTGACACGTTCCGGTTCAGCGCGTCCAGCAGCCCGGGCAACAACGTCGTCGCCAGCTCGCTGCGCTCCGCCTCCAGCGGGTTGAGCAGCGACACGGTCCGGCGGCGGTTGTCGTCGAAGGCCAGGCCGAAGGAGTCCCAGATGTTCGGCGACACGAAGGGGAACGGCAGCACCTCGATGTAGCCGGCCTCGGCCAGCGCCCGCCCCACCGCGCGGCGGCGCAGCTGGCTCGCGGTCGCGCCCTTGCCGGGGGGCGCCGGCGGCAGCTTGGTCGGGATGGTGTCGTAGCCCTCCAGCCGCAGCACCTCCTCGACCAGGTCAGCCGGCTCGGTCAGGTCCGGCCGCCAGGTCGGCGGCTGGATCACCACGCGCGACTTGCCGTCCTCGCCGGTGAACATGTCGACCGTCGTGCAGCCGATCTGTTGGAGCCGCCGCACGGTCGCGCCGCTCGCGTACGGGGTGCCGGCCACCTGGTCCGGCAGGCCGATCGGCATGGTCACCGTCGGCAGCGGGACCACGCCGCCCACGTCGGTCCTGCCGGGCTGGATGCTGCCCTCGGCGTGGTCACGCAGGATCCTGGCCGCCCGCTCCAGCGCCATCGGCGCGATGAAGGCGTCCACCCGGCGCTCGAAACGCTTCGAGGCCTCGGACGGCAGCTTGTGCCGGCGCACGGTCCTGGCGATCGCCGTCGGCTCCCAGTTCGCCGCCTCCAGCAGGATGTCCGAGCTGTCCGTGCGGACCTCGGTGCTCGCGCCGCCCATCACGCCGGCCAGCGAGATCGGGCCCGTGTCGTCGGCGATGATGATGTCGTCCGGGTCCAGCGTGCGCTCGACATCGTCCAGCGTGGTGAGCTTCTCCCCCGGTCTCGCCCGCCGGACGACCATGGTGCCCTTGACCGAGGACGTGTCGAACGCGTGCATGGGTTGGCCCATCTCGAGCATCACGTAGTTCGTGACGTCGACGGCCAGCGAGATCGACCGGACGCCGGCGAGCATGAGCCGCCGGCGAAGCCAGAACGGGGTGGGCGCGGTCGGGTCGACGCCGGTGACCCGGCGGGCGACGAAGCGCGGGCAGTCCTCCTCGTTCTCGACGGTGATCGGGAACGCGAGGCCCTCGGCCTCCGGCACGTCGATGGCGGCGTGGTCCCGGTACGGGATGTCGAACGCGCACGCCAGCTCGCGGGCGAGCCCGCGGATCGAGAACGCGTAGCCGCGGTCCGGCGTGATGGACAGCTCGATGACGCTCTCGTCCAGCTCCAGGTACTCGACCGCGTCGTCACCGGCGCCGACGTGCTCGCCGCTGGGCAGTACGAGGATGCCGGAGTGCTCGTCGCCCAGGCCCAGCTCGCGCGCGGAGCAGATCATGCCGTCGCTGTAGCGACCGTAGGTCTTGCGCTTGGTGATCGAGAAGCCGCCGGGCAGCACCGCACCGGGCAGGGCGAGCACCACGAGGTCGCCCTCGGCGAAGTTCGTCGCGCCGCAGATGACGCCGCGCATGCGCGGGCCCATGGTCTCGTCGTGGTCGTCGGCCTCCGCGACCTCGACCATGCAGTACCGGATGGGCTTCTTGAACCCGGTGAGCTCCTCGATCTCGGCGACGCGGCCGACCACGACGGGACCGGTCACCGGCCCCAGCGGGGTGACCTCCTCCACCTCGAGACCGACGCGAACGAAGGCCTCGGCGATCTGCTCCGCCGTGAACCTCTCCTTGGTCTCGAGTTGCTCGGTGAGCCAGCTGACGGGGACCCGCACGTTCGTTACCTCTCCTACTGACGGCGCGTTCAGGCCTCGATGCCGAAGGGCGCCGTGAACCGGACGTCCCCTTCGACCATGTCGCGCATGTCCGGGATGCCATTGCGGAACTGCAGCGTCCGCTCGATGCCCATGCCGAACGCGAAGCCCGAGTACACGTCGGGGTCGACGCCGCAGGCGCGCAGCACGTTGGGGTGGACCATGCCGCAGCCGCCCCACTCGACCCAGCCCGCGCCGCCCTTCTTCTCCGGGAACCACACGTCGGGCTCCGCGGACGGCTCGGTGAAAGGGAAGTAGGACGGGCGCAGCCGGATCTTGGAGCTGTCGCCGAACATCGCCTTGGCGAACGCGTCCAGCGTGCCCTTCAGGTGGGCCATCGTGAGGCCCTTGTCCACCGCGAGTCCCTCGACCTGGTGGAAGACCGGCGTGTGCGTGGCGTCCAGCTCGTCGGTGCGGAAGGTGCGGCCGGGGCACACGACGTAGACCGGCAGGTCACGCTCGAGCAGCGAGCGGATCTGCACCGGCGAGGTGTGGGTGCGCAGGACCAGGCTGGAGTCGGCCGGGGCCACGTAGAACGTGTCCTGCATGGTGCGGGCCGGGTGGTCCTTCTTGAAGTTGAGCGCGTCGAAGTTGAACCACTCGGTCTCGACCTCGGGGCCTTCGGCGATCTCCCAACCCATGGCGACGAACACGTCCGCGATCCGCTCGGAGAGCGTGGTCAGCGGGTGCCGGGCACCACGCGGCCGGCGGTCCCATGGCAGCGTGACGTCGACGGCCTCCTCGCGGAGCACCCGCTTGTCGCGGTCGGCCTCCAGCTCGACGCGCCGCTCGTCGAACGCCGCGCGGACCTGTTTCTGCACCTCGTTGACGCGCTTGCCGGCGTCGGCCTTCGCGTTGGGGGGCAGGGCGCCGATCTCGCGCCGGGCGATCATCAGTGGCGCCTTGTCCCCGAGGTGGGCAGGCTTCACCGCGGCGAGCGCCGCCAGGTCGACGGCTGCCTCGAACTCCTTGCGCGCCTGCTCCACGGCGGCCTGCAGGGTCTCCGGCGCGAGGGCCGCGACCTGCTTCGGGTCGTAGGAGTCGTTGGCTGCGGACATGGTCGGTGCGCGCTCCCGGAAATGGATCGATCTGGTGCCCGCGCATACCGCGAGCACAGTGATCCTAGGTGATCGGCCGAAACGGCCGACAACCAGTTTCCCCTACTTACCTCTTTGGAGGGAACGCGGCACCCAGGTCGACACCCGCGAACTCCTGCGGCACGCTCCGCTCGGCGGCGTAGTGGTAGAGCGCGGTCTGGTAGATGCCCGACAGGGCGCTGGTAACGATGACGGAGCCGAGGAACCAGACCACGGCGAGGCCGAAGAACACCCAGGACACCGCCCCGCCCGCGGCGGCGCCGAGCACGGCGAAGAGGACGCACGGCAGGAACAGCAGGAAGCCGACCGCCCCGATGCCGACGTTGCCCAGCACGTTCTCGCCCCAGGTGCCGCGGAACAGCTCCGCCGAGCGCTTGACGGCGGGCTTGGTGGTCGCGCGCTCGAGGACCATGATCGGCAGCACCAGGTAGGTGACGAGATTCCAGGCCATCCCGATCAGGCCGCCGATGATGCGGCCGAGGAAGCCGAGCCGCTCCTCGATGGCCCGGATGATCAACGACACCGTCGCGGTCAGCAGCGCCCACGGGAACAGCCGGCCGGCCATCGAGCCCGCCGTGCGCAGGCCGCCGGCGACGGTCGGGTCACCGCCCTTGAGCGCGATGTGGGCCTGGGAGATCAGCGCGGCGTTGAAGAAGATCGCGACGTACGCGCTGACCAGGTAGAAGGCGACGAGCAGCACGTAGGTGCCGGGGGTGGCGCCCTTGCCGTCGGTGTCGACGGTGAACACGGCCGGCGTCAGGAAGATGATCGCCACGACGAGGCCCGCGGCGCCGGACAGCAGCGGGAAGACCGCCAGTTCCCTGCGTGACCGCAGCACCCGCCACGACGCCTTGAACATCTGCCACGAACGCCCGAAGCGACCCATCGCGAACCCCCACATCCGGTGTGTTGCGACAGCTTAGGGCCTCTCCCCGCGTCCGCGCCGGCAAACGGATACCGAGCCCCGATCCACCTCGACAACGCGGCCCCACACCTGAAAGCGGACGAGCAGCGGACCGATCAGATATTCGTTGTGTCTTCCGCGCGTTGGCGCCACGCCGTGGCGTAGAGGCAGACCGTGGCGGCGGTGGCCAGGTTGAGGCTTTCCGCGGCTCCGTAGATCGGCACGCGGAGCGACTCGTCGGCGGCCGACCGCACCTCGTCGGGCAGGCCGTGGGCCTCGCTGCCGAACAGCCACGCCGTGGCGCCTGTCGCGGTGGCGGGCGTCAGCTCCGACTTCGCGTAGCCGTCCGCGGCGACCAGGCGCAGTCCGGCGGCGCGGCAGGCGGCGAGCACGTCGTCGACGGGCGCACGGGCGATGGGCACATGGAAGACGCTGCCGGTCGAGGCTCGCACGCACTTGCCGTTGTGCGGGTCGACCGCGTCGCCGGCCAGGATCACGGCGTCGGCGCCGGCCGCGTCCGCGACCCGGATGACCGTGCCCGCGTTGCCGGGGTCGGACACACCGACGAGCACGGCGACCAGCTGGGGTGTGCCGGCGAGGGCGCCGGCGAGCGACCGGTCGACGAGGTCGCACACCGCGACGACTCCCTGTGGGGTCACCGTTTCCGCGAGGCCGGCCATCGCGCGATCGGTCACCGTCGAGACGAGGACGTCACGGTCGGCGGCCGACGCGGCGAGTTCGGTGTCGCGGGCCAGGAAGTCCTCGGTCACGAACAGCTCGTGCACGGCGCCCGGCCAGGCGAGGGCCTCACGGACGGCCTGTGTGCCCTCCACGAGGAAACGCCCGGCACGCTGCCGGCCGGCGCGGCGCGACAGGGTCCGAGCAGCGACGACCCGGGGTGTCCGCTCGGTGAACGGACCATCCCCGGGTCGGGTCACGGTGTTCAGGAAGCCTTGCCCTGCGGGTGCGCGTTCTCGCGGGCGACCTCGACGAGCGCGGCGAACGCGGCCTCGTCGTTGACGGCCAGCTCGGCGAGGATCTTGCGGTCCACCTCGACGCCGGCGTTCTTCAGGCCCTGGATGAACCGGTTGTAGGTGAGGCCGTTCTGGCGGGCCGCGGCGTTGATACGGGTGATCCACAGCTGGCGGAAGTCACCCTTGCGGGCGCGGCGGTCCCGGTAGGCGTAGTTGAGCGAGTGGAGCACCTGCTCCTTCGCCTTGCGGTACAGCCGCGAGCGCTGGCCCCGGTAGCCACTGGCCAGCTCGAGAGTCGTGCGGCGCTTCTTCTGGGCGTTGACCGCCCTCTTGACGCGTGCCACGGTGCAAATCCTGTCGATCTCATGGGCGGCATGGCGCTCGCCCGGTGGTCAAGGAACGGTCGGTCAGATACCGAGCAGCTTCTTCACGCGCTTGACGTCCTGCTTGGCGACCTCGGTGGTGCCGGACAGACGCCGGGTGAGTGAGCTGGGCTTCTTCTCCAGCCTGTGGCGGAGGCCCGTCTTCTGACGACGCAGCTTTCCCTTGCCGGTGATCCGAACACGCTTCGCGGTACCGGAGTGGGTCTTGTTCTTGGGCATGTGTCTTCCTCGCACAGTGAGATGACCGGGCGCGGTCTGAAACAGAGACGCGCTCGGTCTCGGTCAGCCTCGGATCAGTTCGTGTCGGTGCCCGCGCTCGCCTTGGGACGGGTCTTCTGGGACTTGTGCGGCGCCAACACCATGATCATGTTTCGACCGTCCTGCTTCGGCGCGGCCTCGACGAAACCGAGATCGGCGACGTCCTCGGCCAGCCGCTGCAGCAGCCGGAAGCCAAGTTCGGGGCGGGACTGCTCACGACCCCGGAACATGATCGTCACTTTGACCTTGTTCCCGTGCTCGAGGAAGCGCATCACGTGGCCGCGCTTGGTCTCGTAGTCGTGGGTATCGATCTTCGGGCGGAGCTTCTGCTCCTTGATCACGGTGAGCTGTTGGTTTCGACGCGACTCGCGAGCCTTCTGCGCGCTCTCGTACTTGAACTTGCCATAGTCCATGAGCCGACAGACGGGCGGGCGAGCCTGCGGGGCAACCTCCACGAGGTCCAGGTCCGCTTCCTGAGCCAGTCGCAGTGCGTCCTCGATGCGCACGATGCCGACCTGCTCGCCGTTCGGTCCGACCAGGCGGACCTCCGGACCTCGGATGCGGTCGTTGATACGTGTCTCGGAGCTGATGGGGCCTCCTCAGGCCGGTTGGGTCTTGTCTACCTCCCGCGACCCTCGCGGAGTCCCATCAAGCACGAGACCCCGGCCGCCATGAAGGCGAACGGGGCCCGCTTCCGATCACACCCGCCGCACCTGACGGGAAATGCCTCGACCAGCTGGTTCGACCCTTCCAACAGGCCGTGCCAGCTGCCGCGGCGACCGGAACCCGGCCACGTCGTGACTCGGGTGGGAGCGGGGCTCCACTTGTACCGCCTCGCGGACGAGGCGGGTCGCAGCGAACAGGATAACACCCCCGGTCGGGGGTTTTGTTCCGCGGGTCACCCGCTGGCCCACTGGTAGCGCAGCTCGGGCCTGCCGACCTGACCATATATCGGCTGGCGCACGGCGAGCCCGTGGTCGGCGAGGTACTCGAGGTAGCGGCGCGCGGTGACCCTGGACATGCCCAGCGCGTCGCCGGCCGCGCTGGCCGACAGGCCGTCGCCCGCGCCGCGCAGCGCCGCGGCCACCGCGTCCAGGGTCGGCGGGCTCATGCCCTTCGGCAGCTGGGCGCCCTCGCTGCCCCGGAGCGTGGCGAAGAGGTGGTCGACCTCGGTCTGGTCGGCCTGCTCGGCCCGGTCGACGCCGCGCCGGAACCGCGCGTACCGCTCCAGCTTGTCCCGCAGGGTCGCGAACGTGAACGGCTTGAGCAGGTACTGCACGACCCCGCTGGACACCGCGGCCCGGACGAGCGTGAGGTCACGCGCCGAGGTCACCATGATCACGTCCACGAGCCGGCCCTCGGCCCGCAGCGCCCGGCACAGGTCGAGACCGTTGCCGTCGGGCAGGTACTGGTCGAGCAGCAGGAGATCGACGTCGAGGCGCCCCAGCGCGCGGCGGGCCCCGGCGGCGCTGTGCACGACACCGGCCACGGCGAAGCCATCGACCCGCTCGACGTAGAGCCGGTGCGCCTCGGCCGCGACCAGGTCGTCCTCCACGACGAGCACGTCGATCACGAGACCTCCTCGCCCGCTCCACGGCCTCGCTCGTGCGGTTGGTTCACTCCCCGGCTCCGCTCACGGCGACTTCACCAGCGCCGCTGGCAGCCGCACGGTGAACACCGCCCCCCGGTCGCCCTGGCCGACCTCGATCGTGCCGTGGCCGCGGCGGACCGCCTGCCGGACGAGCGCCAGCCCGAGGCCACGGCCGTCGGCCTTGGTCGACCAGCCGCGGTCGAACGCGACCTCGCCTGCCGTGAGCCCCGTTCCGGTGTCCTCCACCCGGAGGAGCAGCTCCCCGTTCTCGGTGCGGGCGGTGACGTAGACCCGAGGCGTACTGCCACCTTCGAGTGCCGCGTCCAGCCCGTTGTCGATGAGGTTGCCCAGGATCGTGACCACGTCCCGCTGCGCGAGCGCGCCGCCCAGCACCGCGTCGTCGATCTCCGTCTCGGGGGTGATCACCAGCTCGACGCCACGCTCGCTGGCCTCGGCGGCCTTGCCCAGCAGCAACGCCGCGAGCACCGGCTCGGACACCGCGTCCACCACCCGGTCGGTCAGCCGCTGCGCGAGTGCGAGCTCCGCCGTCGCGAACTCGACGGCCTCGTCGTACCGGCCCAGCTCGACCAGGGACACGACCGTGTGCAGGCGGTTCGCCGCCTCGTGCGCCTGGGAGCGCAGCGACTCGGCGAAGCCCCGGACCGAGTCCAGCTCGCCGGACAGCCTCTGCAGGTCGGTGTGGTCGCGCAGGGTCACGACCGTGCCGTGCGCACGGTCGCCGGACCGGACCGGCGCGCTGTTGACGACCAGCACCCGCCGCTCGGTCAGGTGGAGCTCGTCCCGGGTGGCCCGGTCCGAGGCCATGCTCGCGACCATCTCGGCCGGTAGACCCAGGTCGGTGAGCGCCCTGCCCTCGACGTCGCCCCGCAGGTCGAGCAGCTCGCGGGCGCCGTCGTTGCACAACGTCACGCGGCCGGCCGGGTCGACGAGCAGCAGGCCTTCGCGCACGGTGTGCAGGATGGCCTCGTGGTACTCCAGGCGCCGGCTCAGCTCGGCCGGGCCGAGCCCGTGGGTCTGCCTGGCGAGCCGGCGGTTGACCAGGTAGGTGCCGGCCATGCCGATCGTGAGCGCACCGGCGGCGACCAGCGCGAGCAGCACGAGGCGGTCGCGGACCTGGCCGGCGATCGCGTCGAGCGTGATGCCGACGCTGACGAGCGCGACGATCTTCCTGCCGTCCCGGATCGGGGCCACCGCGCGGATGGACGGGCCCAGGGTGCCGGTGTAGGTCTCGACGAACACGTGCCCGGCCAGCGCCTGTTCGATGTGTCCGAGGTACCGCGCGCCGATCTGTCCGGGGTCCGGGTGGGTCCACCGCCGGCCGTTCGTGTCCATGATCGTCACGAAGTCGATCCCGGTGTCGTCCAGCACGCGGTTCGTGAACGGCTGCAGGACCACACTCGGGTCGGGCGCCTCGACCGCGTCGACGATCGCGGGGGTGTCCGCGATGGTCGTCGCGACGGCGACGACCTCGTCGCGGGAGGACGCCTTGGTGCGTGCGGCGACGTCGAGGAACGCGAGTACCGCGCCGGCGACCACGAGTACGCCGACGATGATCACCTGTAGCACCAGCAGCTGCCGGGCGAGGCTCCAACCTCGGCGTTCGGTTGCCATGCCGCCTAGTGTGTCGTGCTTCACGAACGTCCTTCGCTCAAGGCCCGTGTACGCAATGAACAGAAACGTGACCCAGGTCATAACCACTCGGACAATGTCCCGCATGTCCAGCGCTGAACAGCCCGTCCGGTCCCGCCGAAGCGACCGGACACATCTGCTCTACATCGCCGTGGTGGTCGCGGTCCTGGTCGGCATCGTCATCGGTCTGGTCTGGCCGGAGCTCGGCAAGGAACTGAAACCGCTCGGCACCGGGTTCGTCAACCTGATCAAGATGATGATCAGCCCGATCATCTTCTGCTCGATCGTCATCGGCGTCGGCTCGGTCGCCAAGGCCGCGAAGGTCGGCAAGGTCGGCACGCTCGCCATCGGCTACTTCCTCGTAATGTCGACGGTGGCGCTGATCATCGGTCTCGTCGTCGGCAACATCCTGCATCCCGGTGAGGGCCTCAACCTCACGCCGGACGTCGCGGCGGCCGGCAAGAAACAGGTGGCCGAGTCGGAGGGCACGGTCGAGTTCCTGCTCGGGATCATCCCGACCACGCTGGTGTCCGCGTTCACCGAGGGCTCGGTACTGCAGACGCTGCTGGTGGCGCTGCTCGCCGGGTTCGCCCTGCAGGCACTCGGATCGAAGGGCGAGCCGATCCTGCGGGGGATCGGACACATCCAGCGACTGGTCTTCCGCATCCTGTCGATGATCATGTGGGTGGCGCCGGTCGGCGCGTTCGGCGCGATAGCGGCGGTGGTCGGCGAGACCGGCTGGGCGGCGCTGAAGAGCCTGTTCATCATCATGCTCGGCTTCTACGTCACGTGCATCCTGTTCGTGTTCGTCGTGCTGTCCTCCATCCTGTGGGTGGTGGCGCGGATGAACATCGTGGCGCTGTTCAGGTATCTGTCGCGTGAGTTCCTGCTGATCCTGTCCACGTCGTCGTCCGAGGTCGCGCTGCCTCGGCTCATCGCCAAGATGGAGCACCTCGGCGTGAGCAGGCCCGTCGCCGGCATCACGGTCCCGACGGGCTACTCGTTCAACCTGGACGGCACGGCGATCTACCTGACGATGGCGACGTTGTTCATCGCGGAGGCCATGAACAAGCCGCTGGCGTTCGGGGAGCAGATCGGGCTGCTGCTGTTCATGATCGTCGCGTCGAAGGGCGCGGCGGGCGTGACGGGCGCCGGGCTGGCGACCCTCGCCGGTGGGCTCCAGTCGCACCGGCCGGAGCTGGTCGACGGCGTCGGGTTGATCGTCGGCATCGACCGGTTCATGTCCGAGGCCCGGGCGCTGACGAACTTCGCCGGCAACTCGGTGGCGACGGTGCTGGTGGGCACCTGGACCAAGGAGTTCGACCGCGAGAAGGCGGACCGCGTACTGGCGGGCGAGGACCCGTTCGACGAACGCACCCTGCTCGACGAGGACGCGCCCCCGCCCGAGCCCGAACGGGCCGACTCGGAGCCGAAGCCGTCGCCGAGCTGACCGTTGGTCTCCTCCGGTGGACCGGAGGTGGAGGGCCCGCTGCCGTCACCCCCTCGGCAGCGGGCCTCTTTACTTGCGGGTGCGGCGGCGCCAGCCCGTGCCGTCGTGCCAGGACTCGATCACCAGGTGGTCCGGCGGCGTGCCGCCGAGGTAGGTCAGCGCGACCTCGGTGACGTCGATGCGGAAGTGCCCCGAGCCGGGTTCCGCGCCCTCGGCCGGTGGCACCTCGACCGCCCGGCCGGCGATCTTGGCGTCACCGTGCCACTCCCCCTCCGCCGGCGGGTCGAGCGACGGGCTGTGCACGGCGACGCGCGGGTCCCTCCGCACGTCGGCGAGCTTGAGCGAGTCGGCCATCATGCCGAACGTCACCTCGCCGTCCTCGAACTGCAGCTCCGACCCGCTGATGCGCGGCGAACCGTCGCCCCGCAGGGTCGCGAGCGTCTTGTGCTTGCCGGCCCCGAACACGTCGCGCACCCGCTTCGCGAACTCCGGCGCGTCCTTCTCGATGTCCTGCCATCTCGCCATGCTCGGATGGTATCCCGTTTTCGAACCGTGGTTCAATAACATCCGTGGCGCGACCGAGAAAGATCTCCGACGACGGCCTGATGGCGGCGGCCGGCCGCGCGATCGGCCGGTACGGCCCGGGGTTCACCCTCGCCCAGGTCGCGGCCGAGGCCGGCGTCGCGGTGGGCACCGTGGCCGGGCGGTTCGGCTCCAAACAGAACCTGCTGCTGGCGATGATGAACATCGGCGCGGCGAGCGTCGGACCACGCATGCGTGCCGCCGCCCACGGCCTCGACCCGGTCGCGGCGGTCACGGCGGCCGCGCTCGTGATCGCCGACGGCCTCGACGAGCCGGCGACGGTCACCAACCACCTGGGTCAGCTGGGGGTCGACCTGGCGGACCCCGCGCTGCGGTCGGGTTTCGCGGCCTTGCGGGCGAGCGTGCACGAGGTGCTGACTGACCTGTTCACGATGGCAGGACTGCCGGGCGCTCCCCCACCGGCGCAGGCGGCACGCGTCATCGCGGCACTCGCCCACGGCGCGCTGATGGACTGGGCGCTGAACCCGCACGACGCGATGGCGGACGTGCTGCGGGCGGATGTGCGGGCGGTGCTCGTCAGCTGGCGTTGAAGTCCAGCAGGTCGTCGCCGCGGCGTTTCCTGGCCGCCCCCGGGGAGACGCCCAGCACGCGTTTGAAGGCGCGGGCGAACGCGGCCTCGGAGCGGTAGCCGAGCTTGCGCGCCAGCTCCGCGGTCGTCGTCCGGCCCTCCTCGAACGAGCGGAGCGCCACCTGCATCCGCCAGCGGGTCACGTACTGCATGACCGGCTCCCCCACCACCTTGGTGAACCGGGCCGAGAACGCCGACCGGGACATCGCCAGCTCGCTCGCCAGCTCCGCGACCGTCCACGCGTGGTCCGGCTGGCGGTGGATCAGCGCCAGCGCACGGCCGAGCTGCGGGTCGTGCAACGCGCCGAGCCAGCCGGTCCGCGCGGCGGGGTCGGCCTCCAGCCAGGTGCGGATCGCCTGGATGACGATGATGTCCGACAACCTGGTGATCACCTCCTCGCCGCCCGGCCGCAGCTCCCTCGCCTCGCTGGCCATCAGCCGCAGCAGGCTGGGCATCCAGCTGTCCGGCGCGCTGCCGGCCGTCTCGATGTGCAGGGTCTCGGGCAGCACCTCGATCAGGTGCCGCGCGCTCGGCTGGTCGAACCGGATCGCGCCGCAGATCATGTGCGTTGGCGCGCCGCCACCGCCGTGCCGCAGCATCTCGTAGCGTTCGCTGACCAGCTCACGGGGCAGGTCGAGCACGCCGGGCGTGGCCACGCCGGGCTCGCTGAGCAGCGTGTGTCCCTGACCGTGCGGCACGAGCACCAGCTCACCGGCGCCCATCACGCGCGGCGGGCCGTCACCGGTGCCGAGCCAGCACGTGCCCGCGGTGACGACGTGGAACCACAGGTGTCCCGGCATCGCCGGCATCGCCATGCCCCAGGGAGCCGACATCTCGACGCGGCAGTAGAACGCACCGTTCATCCGCAGCAGGTGCAGTGCCTCACCGACGGGGTCGGTGGGCGCCCAGGGGTCAAAACCCTTCATGGAACTGAATATGGCGGTTCTACACCAACCATCCAAGCCAGTTGGACGATCGAGCATGAACCGCATGCTTTCGGTGACAGATTCCCCATCCGGGTCCCGGCCCGGTGGGACGCCCTGCAACGACCAGGGAGATCCTCAGCCGGTGAGGTAGGCGCGGAAGCCGCGCTGGCCCCGCCGCATCATGAGGGCGTGGTTGACGCGGAAGACGGGCCGGGCAACGGGCGAGAGCGCGCGAAGCAGTGGTTTGGTGACGATCACCCGCTGCGAGATGTCCAGGAGCACACCCAGCTTCCCGTGCTCGGCGACGACGCCCTGGACGTAGCCCACGAGGTCACCGGTTATGTTCACCCGCATCCGCCTTTCGCGCGGGTCCTCCACGGCCCGATGCATGCGGAAGGTCAACGCGTACGGCAACGTGGACCGGCAGACGACCTCGGCGGTGTCGTCATCGATTCGGGTGACGGAGCGAATGTCCGGCCACCATTCCGGATAGCGGGAGAGATCGACGAGCGCGTCGAACACCTGCCCGGCGGCGGCACGGACCGACCAGAGACTCCGGAACCGGTATTGGTTGAGCGACACACACCGAGTATGCGCGAAACACTAGGGTGCGGTCATGGCGAAATGGACCCTGGCCGACCTGCCGGACCAGAGCACGCGAACGGTGGTCGTGACGGGCGCGAACAGCGGCGTGGGGCTGGCCACGGCTGGGGCGTTGGCCGCGGCGGGCGCGAGGGTGATCCTGGCGTGCCGCAACGTGGACAAGGGCAAGGCAGCGGCCGCGACGATGGCGGACACGGTCGAGGTACGGGCCCTGGACCTCGCCAACCTGGCGTCGGTGAGGGAGTTCGCCAGGTCAATGGACGAGCCGGTGGACGTGCTGGTGAACAACGCCGGGGTGATGGCCGTGCCGTACCGGCGAACCGTGGACGGCTTCGAGATGCAGGTGGGCACCAACCATCTGGGGCATTTCGCGCTGACGGCCCTACTGCTGGACCGAGTCCGCGACCGGGTGGTGACGGTATCCAGCTCTTTTCACTGGTTCGGGCGACTGGATCTGGACGACCTGAACTGGGAGCGCAGGAAATATCGCCGCTGGGCCGCCTACGAACAGTCGAAGCTGGCGAACCTCCTGTTCGCATACGAGCTGGCCCGCAAACTGGAGGCCGCCGGCTCCTCGATCAGGTCATACGCGACCCACCCGGGCTATGTGGCAACAAACCTGATGTCCCACACGGAAACAATCCTGGACTCGCTAATGACCCTGGGCAACCGCGCAATAGCACAAAGCCCGGAAATGGGCGCCCTGCCCTCTCTGTACGCGGCAACGACCGACCTGCCTAACGGCAGTTTCGTAGGCCCCGGCCGACTGATGTGGGGCCACCCGAAACTCACCAACTCGAGCCCAGCCTCACAAGACCGAGAAAAAGCAAAAAGCCTGTGGAACCTGTCAGAAAAACTGACCGAAGTGACGTTCCCGTTCTAACGTAGGTTTATGTCTCTTGTTGTTCCTGGCGGCGGAGCTTGTGGTGACGTTGGCAGGAACGGCCGGGGCGGGCTTGTCTGCCGCCTGGTGATGGCGGACTAAACCGCCCCTCGCCAACCCAACCACCTGACCAGCCCTGGCCACCCCTCCCCCGGCGGCCCCCGGCGGCGGCCCCTCCCCGACAACCCAGCAAACCTAGAGAACCTGCTTCAAGAACTGCCCCGTATAAGACTCAGCCAAAGCGGCGATGTCCTCCGGCGCCCCCTCACCAATCACGGTGCCGCCGCGAGACCCACCCTCAGGCCCCATGTCGATGATCCAGTCCGAAGTCTTGATCACGTCCAGGTTGTGCTCGATGACGATGACCGTGTTGCCCTTGTCCACCAACCCGTTGATGACGCCGATCAACTTGCGGATGTCCTCGAAGTGCAGCCCGGTCGTCGGCTCGTCCAACACGTAGACCGTCTTACCGGTGGACCGCTTCTGCAGCTCCGAAGCCAGCTTCACGCGCTGGGCCTCGCCGCCCGAGAGAGTCGTCGCCGGTTGCCCCAGCCGCACGTACCCGAGACCCACGTCGACCAGGGTCTTCAGGTGCCGGTGGATGGCCTTGATCGGCTCGAAGAACTTCTCCGCCTCCTCGATCGGCATGTCGAGCACCTCGGCGACGGTCTTCCCCTTGTAGTGCACCTCCAGCGTCTCCCGGTTGTACCGCGCCCCCTTGCACACCTCACAGGGCACATAGACGTCCGGCAGGAAGTTCATCTCGATCTTGATGGTGCCGTCGCCCGCGCACGCCTCACAGCGTCCACCCTTGACGTTGAACGAGAACCGCCCCGGCTGGTACCCGCGAACCTTCGCCTCGGTGGTCGCCGCGAACAGCTTCCGCACGTGGTCCCACACGCCCGTGTACGTCGCCGGGTTCGACCGCGGAGTCCGCCCGATGGGCGACTGGTCCACCCGGACCAGCTTGTCCACCATCGTCAGCCCGTTCACCCGGGTGTGGCGGCCGGGCACCTGCCGCGCGCCGTTGAGCTTGTTCGCCAGCACCGTCGCCAGGATGTCGTTGACGAGCGTCGACTTGCCCGACCCCGACACGCCGGTCACCGACACCAGGCAACCGATGGGGAACGACACGTCCAGGTTGCGCAGGTTGTGCTCCCGTGCGCCCACCACCGTCAGCTGCCGCTTCTTGTCCACCGGTCGCCGGATCGCCGGGATCTCGATCCGCTCCCGGCCCGACAGGTAGGCGCCCGTGAGCGACTTCTTGTTCTTCAGCAGCTTCTCGTACGGTCCACTGTGGATGATCTCGCCGCCGTGCTCGCCCGCTCCGGGGCCGATGTCGACCACCCAGTCGGACGTGCGGATGGTGTCCTCGTCGTGCTCCACCACGATCAGCGTGTTACCCAGGTCACGCAGCCTGCTCAGGGTCTCGATCAGGCGATGGTTGTCGCGCTGGTGCAGGCCGATCGACGGCTCGTCGAGCACGTACAGCACGCCCACCAGACCGGACCCGATCTGTGTCGCCAGGCGGATCCGCTGCGCCTCGCCACCGGACAGGGTGCCGGCGGCGCGGTTCAGCGACAGGTAGTCGAGGCCCACGTCGAGCAGGAAGCGCAGCCGCGCCTGGATCTCCTTGAGGACCGCGCCCGCGATCGCCTGCTCGCGGCGGCCCAGCTGCAGGCCGGCCAGGAAGTCCGCGCACTCGCTGATCGACAGCGCGGTGACCTCGGCGATCGACCGCGGCCCCTCCTTCTTGTGGGTCAGGGTGACCGCGAGGATCTCGGGCTTGAGGCGGGTGCCGTCACACGCCGGGCACGGCACCTCCCGCATGTAGCCCTCGTACTTCTCCCGCATGTACTCGGACTCGGTCTGCTCCTGGCGGCGCTCCAGGAACGGGATCACGCCCTCGTAGTTGGCGTAGTACGACCGTTCGCGCCCGTACCGGTTGCGGTAGCGGACGTGCACCTGGTCCGTGGTGCCGTGGAGCACCGCCTTCTGTGCCCTGGCCGTCAGCTTGCGCCACGGCGTGTCCATCCGGAACCCGATGGCCTCGGCGAGCGAGGTGAGCAGCCGCTCGAAGTACTCCGCGGTCTGGCCGCCCGCCCACGGGGCGATGGCGCCGTCGGCCAGGCTCAGCTCCGGGTCGGGCACGACCAGCTCGGGGTCCACCTCCTGGCGGACGCCGATGCCGGTGCATACGGGGCACGCGCCGTACGGCGAGTTGAACGAGAACGACCGCGGCTCGAAGTCCTCGACGGCGAGCGCGTGGCCGTTGGGGCAGGCCAGGTTCTCGGAGAAGCCCCGGATGCGGTTCGGGTCGTTGTCCGGCAGGTCGACGAACTCCAGCTCCACCAGCCCGTCGGCCAGGCGCAGCGCGGTCTCGACCGAGTCGGTGAGCCGGCGCTTCGAGCTGGCCTTGACCTGCAGGCGGTCGATCACGACCGCGATCTCGTGCTTCTCCTGCTTCTTGAGCTTCGGCGGCTCGGTCAGCTGGTGGACCTCGCCGTCGACGCGGGCACGGGAGTAGCCCTGGGACTGCAGCGAGGAGAACAGGTCGACGTACTCGCCCTTGCGGCCGCGGATCACCGGCGCGAGGACCTGGAACCGCAGCCCCTCCTCCATGGCCATGACCTGGTCGACGATCTGCTGCGGCGTCTGCTTGCTGATCGGCTCGCCACACTGCGGGCAGTGCGGCTTGCCCGCGCGCGCGAACAGCAGGCGCAGGTAGTCGTAGACCTCGGTGATCGTGCCGACGGTCGACCGCGGGTTGCGGTTGGTCGACTTCTGGTCGATCGACACCGCCGGTGACAGACCCTCGATGAAGTCGACGTCCGGTTTGTCCATCTGGCCGAGGAACTGCCTGGCGTAGGCCGACAGCGATTCCACGTACCGGCGCTGCCCCTCGGCGAAGATCGTGTCGAACGCCAGGCTCGACTTGCCGGACCCGGACAGCCCGGTGAACACGATCATGCTGTTCCTGGGCAGGTCGATGTCCACGCCGCGCAGGTTGTGCTCCCTGGCGCCGCGAACGACGAGGCGGTCAGCCACTGAAGTCCCTTCGAAGTTCTCTCTTCTGACTGGTCACAGGCCGGTTCCCGGGCGGGCGGCGTGGCCGCGCCCACTGTAGGACGGGGCACCGACAATTTCGGGACGGGTTGCGGCCCGTGCCTATCGGTTACCGGTTGTGCTCACCTACGCTGGAGTAACCAGGTCTGGTTTTCCGAGTCATGTCTTGCTGCCAACACGCGGGGATTGGGCGGTATGAGCATCTCACCCGAGGCATCGGTCCAACAGAACGGTGTACCGGCGCAGCGGGACGCCGGCGAGCGGCCGGCGGCGGAGCGCGCGGTACGCCTGCTTCCGTTGGTACGCGAGGCGACCGAGAGGCTCGAGCTCATTGTCGCAGGACTCGACGACCACACCATCCACCAACCGAGCCGGCTGCCCGGGTGGTCGAGAGCGCATGTCGTGTCCCACCTTGCCCGCAACGCCGACGCGCTGGTCAACCTGCTCACCTGGGCGCGCACCGGCGTCGAGCATCCAATGTACGCGAGCAGGGCCGACCGCGACGCCGACATCGAGGAGGGCGCCGGCCGGCTCGCGCAGCTGCTGCGGGAGGACCTGCGGGCGGCCTGCGCCCGGTTCATGGTCGCCGCCACGGACCTGCCCGCACGGGCGTGGAGCGCGTCGGTCGTCGCCCGGCGGCAGGGCCCGATCCCCGCGGCCGACGTGCCGTTGGCGCGGTTGCACGAAGTGTGGGTCCACCTGGTGGATCTCGACGCCGGCTTCACCTTCGCGGAGGTCCCGGCGGACCACCTCGAGCACGTGCTGGAGGTGTCGCTCACCGCGCACCTCGACCGGGCGGACGGGCCGGCGGTGCGGCTCACCGCCGAGCTGTCCGGTGGTACGCGGACGTGGGACCTGGCCGGCGGGCGCGATGACAGGACCTACGAGGTCGCGGGTCCCGCCGCCGACGTCATAGCGTGGCTGACCGGTCGTGGCGACGGCGCGGAACTGCGCGGCGACGTGCCGGTGCTCCCCGCGTGGGGCTAGGCGGGCGAGCCGCTCAGGGCCGGATCGTGATGTCCTCGAATCGTGTGGCGAATCCCGTCCCGGTCGGTGACGCGCACATCACACCAGCAAGCACCGACAGTCCAGGCGGGAAGTACGTGAGGCGCAGCATCTCCGCAGGTGGGGAGCCGTTCAGGCCGTAGTGGATGGTGACCGCGTCACCCTCCCGAGCGGCCGAGATCGTGACCTTCTCGGCCGGTTCGGTGAGCGGGATCACCGACCAGTCGGACACGTCGCGCGTCACCACGGCCGATAGCAGCTGACGGCCCTCGACGAACTCGATGCCGCTCTTGATCCAGTTCCGCTCGTCGATCCAGAGCCCGATGCCGGCCTGGTCGTAGAGCGCCAGGTAGTCGCCGGTGAAGGTGACCGTCAGCTCGAAGTCACCGGTCCGGTCGGTGCCCAGGATATGGGCGTTGTCGTGGACGTAGCCGTAGTGGGTGGTGCGCCAGAAGTCGGTCTCGGGGTCGGCCGTGATCGTGTCGCCACTCCACCGCGCCGGTTCGTTCAGCCAGCGCCAGCCGTCCTTCATCAGGTGATCCACCCCGCCATGCTGTCAGTCCGCCGGGGCCAGCCGCTAGGGTCGGCGATCGTGGACGTTGTCGATGAGTACACAGGTCATGTCGAGCCAGGCGGCCCGGCCTCAAGGCGCACGCTGGACGCACTGACGATCACCAAGATCTCGGTCGGCCCGATGGACAACAACGCGTACCTGCTCGTGTGCCAGAACACCAGGGAAGCCCTGCTGATCGACGCGGCGAACGAGCCGGAACGCCTCTCGGACCTCATCGGCCACGGCGACGACCGCCCCACCCTGCGCACGATCGTGACGACGCACCAACACCAGGACCACTGGGCCGCTCTGGGCGCGATCGCGGGCGCGTACGGCGCGAACACGATCGCCCACGAGTCGGACGCGGGTCCACTCCCTGTGCCCCCCGACCGCTACGTGACCCAGGGCGACACCGTCCCGGTCGGCGACTGCGAGCTCGAGGTCATCCACCTCCGCGGCCACACCCCGGGTTCGGTGGCACTCCTGTACCGCGACCCCAAGGGCCACGCCCACCTGTTCACCGGCGACTCACTGTTCCCAGGCGGTCCAGGGCGGACAACAAAACCCGAGAACTTCACCAGCCTGATGAACGACCTGGAGTCACGCGTCTTCGGCAAACTGCCTGATGACACGTGGTTCTACCCCGGTCACGGAGACGACTCCACTCTAGGCGAGGAGCGCCCGAAGCTCGGCGAATGGCGAACACGGGGCTGGTGAGGGTCTGCACCGGTGAGGGCGAACACACCGGTCAGCCACTACGTCGGCTCCTGTTCGAACCCGGACCGAAAGACCTGATCACCCCCTAATTTCACTCTTCCGGAGGACCACGGGCAAACGCTGCGGCGCGCACCATGAGTGTTTGGCCCGGCGCTGCTCGGACGCTTCTCCGGAGGAACTGGCGATGTCCTTCAGACCATTGGTCGCTCTGAAGAGCAAGATGGGCGAGTTGAAGGCGATCTGCCACACCACCTCGGACCACCAGGGAACAAGCCCCAGAATCGTCGTCGAGCTGCTGGATTCGGTTGCACCCGCGGACGGGGCGCAGCTGTTTCCCGCGCTCGTCGAAGCCGCAGCACACATGGTGATGATGGGGCGCCCGCTCTGGGTCGACACCCACGCGTTGAGCGGAAACGCTGCCCTCGCCCGACGCCCCGGCGGTCCGTTCGAGTTCCTCGACCAGAGCGTCGAGGCGAGGCTGGTGACCGAGTTCGGCTTGATGACCTCGCTGCAGGTCCCGGACGTCCCGCCATTGATCCCGGTTGTCCCGGACTGCGCGACCGATAACGAACTCGGGCTGGTCGCCTCGCTGCGCGAGCATCGGGAACGCGACGTCGTGGTGCGGTTTCGGGCACTCAACGCCCCGGTGTCCGACCTTCACCAGCGCCTTCGGCGCGTCGCTCGGCTCGTTCGAACCAGGCCTGACGACATGCACGCCGTCATCGATCTGGGGTTCGTCGAGACAGTTCCACCGGCCGCCGTACGACAAGCGGTCTCGGTCGCGCGAATGCTGGTCGACCAGCTCGGACCCGAGTCGACGACGCTGCTGGCCGGGTCCGTCCCGGCGACGAGGAACGGGTTCGTGACCACTGCTCGCGACCGTCCCGAGGTAGCGCTGTGGCTCGCAGTCGCCGAAGAGTTGGACGGAGCGAT
The DNA here is from genome assembly GCF_035634895.1 of Actinophytocola sp. Taxonomy (GTDB): domain Bacteria; phylum Actinomycetota; class Actinomycetes; order Mycobacteriales; family Pseudonocardiaceae; genus Actinophytocola. Next base: position 20,986 of record NZ_DASQCC010000158.1, read on the forward strand.
CCAGTACGGGGACTACGGCGTCACACACCCGGCGCCACCGGCGAGCGGTACCTCGATGGCCCGCAGTCCCAACCCCTACCTGTACTACACGATCCCGGGATCCACGATCGTGTTTCGCAGACAGCCGACCAAGGTCGACGGCAAGACACCATCGGGCGCGGCTGCCGAAGCGTTCGCGGACCTGGCCGAGGAACTCGTCTCCCGGCCCGAGTTCGCCGGCGGCGACTACTCATGGGGCGACCAGGAGTTGGCCCAGTGCCGACGCGGAGGCAGACGGACCGCCGGCAGCGTCTCCCAGTGGCTCTCCATGGCCACCTCACACCACCTGTCCCACCTGGCACGCCGCACGCCGAACAACCTGTGAGAGCCACGTCGGCAGGACCTTCTCCGGCGACTCGCTGTTCCCCGGCGGGGTGGGCGGACGACGTCCCCGGAGAACTTCACGTCGTTGATCAACGATGTGGCGTCACGGATCTTCGACAAACTCCCCGACGACACCTGGTTCTATCCAGGCCACGGCGACGACTCCACGTTGGGTGTGGAGCGCCCCAAGCTCCGACGAATGGCGCGAACGCGGCTGGTGATCCCAGTGTGCCACACTGTGCCACTGCGTGGCACCAGCGTGTATCATCGGATGTCATGGCCCAGCCCGAGATCACCCAACGAGACCTTCGCAGCCGGTCCAAAGAGATCATGGACGCGGTCGAAGGCGGCCAGTCGTTCACGGTCACCCGTGACGGCCACGAAGTCGGCGAGCTGATCCCATTGCGTCGGCGCCGACGGTTCGTCGCACGGGATGAGTTCGCCACCATGTCACGCAATGCCGCGAGCCTCGACATCAACGCATTCCGCGAGGACCAGACAGCTGCCGCCGAGCAGGAGGTTCTCGACCCGTATGAGCGTTGACAGCTACAACCAGGGCCTCATCGACACGAACATCCTGATCCTGCGCCGCTGGGTCGATACGGCCGAACTGCCGAACGAGATGGCGATCAGTGCGTTGACGCTCGCCGAACTCTCCGCAGGCCCGCACCAAGTGCGCCCGAACAGCGAGCAGAGCACGTACGACGAGCACGCGGAACGCGCCCGCCGCCTCGACGTACTCCAGCGCGCCGAGCACGAGTTCGATCCCATCCCGTTCGGTGTCGAGGCGGCCAGGATCTACGGCCGGGTCACCGCCTCGGTCGTCGCCGTCGGACGAAAACCACGCCGCCGAACCGTGGACCTGATGATCGCCGCAACCGCCATGGCCGAGGAACTACCGCTGTACACGACCAATCCTGGCGACTTCGACGGACTTCAGGATCTACTCCCCATCGTTTCGGTCTCTCGGCCATTCGTTCCTCACGAAGGTCGCTGACCACCGTTTTGTTCGCCGCCCGCGCGATCTCTGTTTCCCGGTGGGGTGGGGTGGACGACGTCTGCGGAGAAAGCCACGTCGTTGCTCAACGACGTGGCGTCACGGATCTTCGACAAACTCCCCGACGACACCTGGTTCTATCCGGAGCACGGAAACGACTCCACGCTCGGTGCGGATCGGCCGAAGCTCGATGAGTGGCGTGCGCGCGGCTGGTGAACTGACGTTGGCAGAGGCCGCATTGACCAGTAGGCAGCCCTCCCCACGTTGACCCCGCGCGGTCAGATCAGCTGCCCGTGCCCCATCACCGATCACGTCGGCCGACAACGGTGACGGTGAGCTGACCTCTCAGGATTCGGTCGTAGCGCGTCTCAAAGTTCGGCGTCACCGTCGGCGACAGCCAGTTGACGACGGTCAGACGGCGATGACCGTGACGATGTCGTCGAGCCCGGCGAAATCGGCGATGTTCCGCGTGAAGAGCGGCAGACCGTGCGACGAGGCGATGGCGGCGATCATCAAATCCATGCGACGTGGTCTCCGATCTCGTCTCGCCTCGACTGTCAAGGCCACGAGGCTGCCGTATCGGGCGGCTGCCTCTCCGTCGAAGGGCAGCGGATCGAAGTCGACAATGGCCGCGCCGAGCAGCTCGTTCCGGGCCGCCCTGGTGACCACGCTCTTGGCCATCACGACGCCCTGGTGCAACTCGGCCACCGTGATAGCGGTGATCTCCGGAACCAACGGCAACAACCCAGGATCGAGTTGACCGAGGTCAATGTAAGTGCAGGTGTCCAGGACGCCGGACCCGTAGCGGTCAGCCACCGGCACGCTCCCACGGATCGTCATCACCGACACGATCCTCGCCAAGGAACTCATCAGCGTCCCGCCGCATGGCCGCATGGTCGACCCGAGGAAGCCGCCGATGCCGCTCGACCAACTCCTCCGCACCCAACCGTCGACGACGAGACAACGGACGCAGCTCAGCGACGGGGACGCCGTTGCGGGTGACGTGATAGATCTCCCCTGCCTCAACCGCATCCATGACCGCAGCGGAGTTGTTGCGAAACTCGCGTTGGGTGATGACCTTCACTCAACCAATGTAGCGCGCTGTAGCACAGTTGGCTACAGTGGTTGCCGCCAGTGCGCTCTGCCCTGGACGACATCTGCTTCTACCCAGGCCACGGCGATGACTCCATGGTGGGTACGCCCGAGGCTCGACGACTGACGGGAACGCGGCTGGTAGCCGCAGGGCGTGCGCTTCGGAAGTCGACGGCTTGCGGCGTCGGCGGAGCCAGCCACGTCGACGGCATCCAGGCGACCAGCAACGGTCCTCCAGATGACCAAGGGCGACGCGTCCGAAACGTTCAAGGTTGGGCAGCGGGATGGCGGCAGAATTCGGATATGACTGTTGACCTCCAGGCCGCGGGGTCGTTCCTGGCCACCCATGGCCGGGTGTTGGACCGGCGGCGGTTCGAGTTTCTGTTCGGGGGCGGCCAGGCCGGCGCCGTGCTTGCCGCCGTCGACGGGTACCGGAACCCGGACGGGGGATACGGGTGGGGACTCGAGCCCGACCTGAGGGCGGGTGAGAGTCAGCCCGGTGGTGCCCTGCACGCACTCGAGGTCTTCGCCGAGGTCGGGCCCACGCCGCGCTCCGTCGAGGTCTGCGACTGGCTTGCCGGGGTCTCCTTGCCGGACGGTGGTGTGCCCTTCGCCGTGCCCGTTGCCGATCCCGCTGGGTGTGCGCCGTTCTGGGTGGACGCCGACCCTCGGGTGTCTTCCTTGCAGAGCACCGCTTTCGTTGCCATGGTCGCGCACCGGGCCGCCGCCGGGGACCCGGCGGTTGCTCGGCATCCCTGGTTGGCCGCGGCCACCCGGTACTGCGTCGAGGCCGTCGCCGCGCTCGACTCCGCGCCGCACCCCATTGCCCTCGGCTTCGCCGTTGGCGTCCTCGACGCCGTCCACGAATCGCATGCGCAGGCTGCTCCCCTGCTCGACAAGCTCGGGGAGTTCATTCCCGCCGACGGGCTCGTGCCCGTCGAGGGGGGCGCCGACGGGGAGACCCTGCGGCCGCTGGACTTCGCGCCCCTTCCCGACCGGCCGGCGCGAAGGTTCTTCAGTGCCGACGTCATCGCGGACGACCTGCGACGGTTGGCCGACGCGCAACACGAGGACGGGGGCTGGCGGGTCGACTTCGACAGCTACTCCCCTGCCGCGGCCTTGGAGTGGCAGGGTTACAAGACCGTCGCCACCCTCTCCTTGTTGCGGGCCAACGGGATTTTTTGACGACTGTCACGTCCTGGGCACCCGAACGGGCTCGTCCGGGCAACCCGGGATACCAGATGGTGATCATCAGCTCACGCTCGGTCTCGAAGCGTCATGGTGGTCATGCGGACAGCCTGCCTGGTTTGGTGTCATCGCACATCCACCCGTGGTTTGTCAGACTCTGGTATGACGTAACGAATTCCGGGACAGGACGACAAACCTTGCGGAACCGTGGAATCCGTTGAGGTGACAGGCGCATGAGTGTGGCCGAGTGGCTGCGGGACAGGCTGACCGGAGAAGGTATACCCGACACGACACCGGTCGCGGAACGTCCACAGTGGATGCGGGACGGCATGCGCGCGATGGAGATCTTCGGGTACGACGACCTGCGGGTGGTCGGCTCCCCCGGCTACCAGGACATACTGTGGTCGATCATCGGCCGTGACGTGGCGACGCCCGTGAGCCGGGACGTCCACGCGCTGCTCGTGGCCGAGCACGGCAACCCGCAGGACCGCAACGCGGTCGCGGTGTGGCTCGGCGGCCAGCGGGTGGGCCGCCTCGCCACCGACGACGCCGGACGGCTGCGACGTGGGCTGATCCGGCTACAACGCCAGCACCGGCGGGCCGTCGCGCTCCCCGGCCACGTGGGCGGCGACCGCGACGGCCTCGGTGTCTACCTCAACTACGACGCGGCCGCCTTCGGGGTGCGTCAGCGGACGTAACGCGAATAGGGGTTGGGTGATCACCGGCGGCCGTGGCACACTCGACGCGACCGCAAGACCGAGCAAGGGAACGCCTCATGTCTGACGCCCTCGACGGGCGTCGCCTGTAGTGCCGGTGGCGCCGTGCCCACTGTCGTTCTCCCATGCTCCTGAAGGGTTCTCAGCTTGTCTTTGCAGTCACACATGCGCCGGGCCGCGGCGGCCGGGCGCGCGACCGAACAGGTCGGTCCCTTTCTCGCCACCTTCTCGCCCAACTCGGCCAATCCGTACCTCAACTACGCCGTTCCCGACGACGGGTCCCGGCCGTCACCGTCCGATGTGGACGCCCTGACTCACGCCTACCAGCGGCGTGACCTCCTACCCCGGGTGGAGTTCCTCGTGGACACCGCGCCGGCCGCCGAGACCGCCCTGCTCGCCGCCGGGTGGTCCGTGGAACGGCGGATACCCCTGATGCTGTGCCCGCCGGGCTCGGCTTCGGCGCCGACGACGCCGGCCGGCATCGAGCTCGTGGTGCCGTCCGGCGACGACGAGGTCAGGGGCATGCTCGCGGCGCAGTTCGAGGCGTTCGAGCAGGCCGTCGACATCTCCGACGCGGACGTCGCGACGGCTCGCAGGCGGCTCGAAGACGGTGGGTTCGCCGTGCTCGCGCGCGACGCCGTGACCGGCGAGGCCGCCGGCGGCGGGGTCGCGGAGGCGGTCGTCGACGGGACGTCCGAGGTGGCCGGGATCGGTGTGCGGCCGGGGTTCCGGCAGCGCGGAATCGGCTCCGCGATGACCGCGTTCCTCACGGTGGCGGCGCACGACGCGGGTGGCCGGACGGTGTTCCTGACGCCGGCCGGCGTGCCCGAGCAACGTCTGTACGCACGGGTCGGCTACGAGGCCGCCGGGACGATGGTGCACCTCAGCCGCTGAGGCCGGCCCGCCGGCGCCGCTCAGCCCAGAAGCTCACGCAGCCACGAGGTCAGGGCGTCCGCCTGTGCCCGCTGAAACGTACGTAGTGACGGCAGGCCCGGCGGCGCCGGCAGGCGTGCGGCATCGGCGAAGAAGGCGCCGAGGCCGGCGAGGGTGCCGACCAGGTCGATGCGGTCGGCGGAGATCGTGGCCAGGTCGGGGCGGCCGCCGCAGAGGCGGACGTTGAACAGCAGCATCAGCGTGTCCAGCCAGGCCGGGCCGCGGGTGGCGTGCGGCCAGTCGATCACCGTTACTGTGCCGTCCGAGCCGATCAGGAGGTTGTCGGCGCGGATGTCGGTGTGGGTCAGCGTGTCGCCGGCCAGCGCGGTCAGCCCGTGCTCGGCCAGCCGGCACAGCTCGTCGAGGTGGGCGGCGGTCCATTCGTCCAGGCTCGACGGGTCGGCGCGGAGGCGGTGCCAGCCGGTGAAGTCCGGTTCGAGGTGCTCGGCGGCGGCCGGCAGGTCCGGTGGCGCCTCGATGCGCGCCAGCCCGTCGAGCGCGACACGGGTGCTGGCGAGATCGTCGTCGCGCCACGGGGTGGCTGGGTGGCGGCCCTCGACGTCGGTGAGGACCAGGGCCACCCAGTCGCCGTCGTCATAGGCGCCGAGCAGGGTCGGGGTCGGCGCGGACGGTGGCAGCGCGGCGGTGACCCGGGCCTCACGGCGGTGGAAGTCGGGGCTGTGCTCGTTCTGCGCGGCGCTGACGGCCTTGACGAACGCCCGCCGGCCGTCGGTGGTGCGCACGCGGTCGGCGCTGCCCGGCGAGAACCCGCCCGACTGCGACACGGCCTCGACGACCTCGCCGCCCAGGATGTCCGCGACCGCGTCGCGGACATCGCCGGGGAGGTCGCCCCAACCGATGCGCACGCCCGATGCCGTCACCATGGCGGCATGGTGCGCCTGCCGTCGTGCCTCGCGCAGCTGGTTTTCCAGTGCGGTGGACACGCAACTAGCGCCAGATGGCGGCTTCGATGCCGTCGAGGACCTCAGGCGGGTTGGGGAACGGCACCGCGGTGCCGAGCTGGACGCGCCACGCCGTCCATGCCGCCGCGGCGGCGTCGAGGACGTCGTCGACCGCAGCCCTGCCGGCCTCGCCGAGAGGGCCCGCCACGGTGAGCCCCATCTGCTTGAGGAGCTCGTGCCGTTGTTCGGCACCCGCCCAGGTCTTCTTCGGTGCCAGTGGGTGGCCGGCCAGCTGAGTGAAGGTCACTTCCGGGTGAACTTCGACCACTCGACAGGGTGCCTTGGGTCGCCAGTTGTCTACTTCCTCGATCCTCGGGAGGAGGCTGAACGCCTGGATCGACAGCCCCTGCCGGGTGTGTTCGAGGTTGATCGCGTTCGCGCGGCTGTGCTGGGGAACACCCAACGTGGCACGTACCGGGGTCATGAAGACCGACGAACGACGCGAGCCGACGAACTTGCGGGCGAGAATGTCGGCCTGGCGGAAGCCACGATCCGGCAGTCCTATCGGGATGTCGATCGCGATGACCGACAGTGGGCCCGCGGCGTCCACCAGGTCGCCGATCGTCGGGGCGTAGTGGGGCGTCACGGCATCCCCGGCCCAGGCGATGCCCACCCAGCCGGTCTTGCACGCGTCCACGCCGAGCACGGTGTCCATGCCGGCTATGTCGTCGATACGCTGCCGGGCGTGTCCAACACCGTGGAGATTTACACCGACGGCGCGTGCAGTGGGAACCCCGGGCCCGGCGGGTGGGGCGCCGTACTCAAGTACGGACAGCACGCCAAGGAGCTGTACGGGGCCGAGCCGGCCGTCACGACCAACAACCGCATGGAGCTGATGGCGCCCATCCAGGCGTTGGAGAGTCTCAACCGACCGTCGACAGTGGACATGTACACCGACTCCACGTACGTGCGGAACGGCATCATGCAGTGGCTGCCACGGTGGAAGAGCAACGGGTGGCAGACCAGCGCCAAGCAGCCCGTGAAGAACGCCGACCTGTGGCGGCGGCTCGACGAGGCGGTCAAGCCGCACGAGGTGCGGTGGTACTGGGTCAAGGGGCACGCCGGCCATCCCGAGAACGAGCGGGCCGACCAGCTCGCGGTCAAGGGCGCGCAGGAGGCCGCCCGGCGCTGAGATCTATGGGGCCGACGCGAACGCCGCGTCCGGCGAGGGTGAGGGCCGTTGGCGCGGGTGACACCAGCCGCCAACGGCCCTCACGCATGCTCTGGCCCCAACTTGACACGTGACCAATCGGTCACATATCTTCTCACCGTGACCGATGACGACCGGGTGTTCAGGGCCCTGGCCGATCCGACGCGCAGGCTGCTGCTCGACCGCCTGTTCGCACGAGACGGCCGGACGCTGAGCGATCTCGAGTCCGACGTGGACATGACCCGTTTCGGGGTGATGAAGCACCTGCGACTGCTGGAGGACGCAGGTCTCATCACCACACGCAAGTCCGGGCGGGAGAAGCTGCATTTCCTGAATGTCGTACCCATCCGGTTGATTCATGACCGGTGGATCGACAAGTACACAGAGCCGCAGGTGACCGCGCTCACCTCGCTCAAGACAGAACTGGAGCAACCGATGACCACTGCCGCGACCGCTACGACCGTGCAGGTGCACCGCGTCTACATCAAGGCGACCCCGCAGGCGATCTGGGACGCGATCACCAAGCCGGAATGGTCGAAGCGCTACGGCTACCGTGCGGTCGTGAACTTCGACCTGCGTGAGGGTGGCAGGTTCGAGGCCCTGGCCGGCGACGGTGTCCCGGGGATGGACCCGACGGCGTGCCTCGTCGAGGGCGAGGTGGTGGAGGCGGACCCGCCACGTCGCCTGGTGCAGACGTGGCGCCCGACCTGGCTCGACGAGCCGGCGACGACGCTGACCTACGAGATCAAGGAGGGTCAGGACGGCGTCTGCTCGCTGACCCTGACACACGACCTGCACGACGCACCGCAGACCGCCGCACAGACGGCCGGGGCCGTGGAGGGCGCCGGCGGTGGCTGGCCGGAGGTATTAAGCGACCTCAAGTCGTTGCTGGAGACGGGTAGTGGCATGTACACGTGAGCGAGCGTTAACATTCCCGCATGCCGCCAGCCCGCCGGTTACAAGGTGTCAGGAGTTCCCCGGTCCGCGACCTGCTCGCGTTGACGCTGCGACCGGAGGTGATCTCCTTCGCCGGCGGGCTGCCCGCCCCCGAACTGTTCGATGTGGATGGTTGGGGTGACGCGTTCGCCAAGGCGGTGGGCGACCGCCGCAACCTCCAGTACGGCCCGACCGAGGGCGATCCGGTGCTACGGGCGTTGATCGCCACCCGGATGACCGACCGGGGGGTCCCGACAGCCGAGAACGACCTGCTGATCACCACGGGCTCGCAACAGGCGTTGACGCTGGTGGCCACCACGATGCTGGAGCCGGGCGACGTGGTGGCGGTGGAGGAGCCGACGTATCTGGCGGCACTGCAGTGCTTCCAGATCGCGGGCGCCCGCGTGGTCCCGGTGGCGAGCGACGACGACGGCATGGTCCCGTCGGCGCTGGCCGAGGTGCTGGAACGCGACCATCCGACGCTGGTGTACGTGATCCCGACGTTCGCGAACCCGAGCGGCCGTACCCAACCCCCGCAACGACGAAAGGAGATAGCCCGGCTTGTCGCCGACCACGACACGTGGCTGGTAGAGGACGACCCGTATGGCGAATTGCGTTACGACGGCAGCCGGGTGCCACCGCTGGCGTCGTACGGCGAGCGGGTCCTGTACCTGGGCAGCTTGTCCAAGATAGGCGCGCCAGGCCTGCGCCTGGGTTGGCTGCGGGCGCCCAAGGACCTGATGCCGGTCGCGGTGGTCGCGAAACAGGCGACCGACCTGCACACGAGCACGATCGACCAGGCGGCGGCCGCGGTCTACCTGTCGAACACGGACCTGGACGCGCATGTGGCAGGTCTGCGCGCGGCGTACCGAGCCCGCCGGGACACGATGCTGACGGCATTGCCGGCAACGGTTCCTCCGGGCACGACGTGGACGAACCCGGAAGGGGGGATGTTCGTGTGGCTCCGCCTTCCTGGCGAGGTCGACGCGACGGATGTCCTGCGCGAGGCGCTGAAGCACAACGTGGCCTTCGTGCCAGGTGCGCCGTTCTTCGCGACGACGCCTGACCACGCGACCTTCCGCATGTCGTTCACGACAAATCCCCCGGAGGACATAACGGAGGGGATGCGTCGGCTGGCCCGGGCCTTCGACGAGTTCGCCACCCAGGACTCTCTGGAGGTCTGAAACCAACCGCCAGCAACGAAAGGCCATCCTCGAAGCCGTCCTCGAAAGCCGTCCTCGAAAAGCCGTCCACAGGAGGCGGTCTGCTGGAAGCCGTGCTGGAAGCCATCGCCCGATCGAGGCGGGCAAATGGGCGAGGGATCTTGCTGGGTGCTTCCGCCCGCTCTGACCTGCCGGCGATCTGGGCTCCGCGGGCTGGGGCTTTGTTGGACTCTCACGGGCGCCGGTCGGTCTCATGGGACGTTGACGGGCCGACTTGGCTGGTCGGGCAAGGCCCGCGGTTGGCTGGTTGGATGGGTCGGGCAAAAGAGGAACCAACCAAGGAGGAAAACGCATGGCGCTCGAGAAGCCCGACGTCGACCCGGTCGACGGGGCGCCGCCAGCTGACCTGGTCGTCGAGGACATCACCGTCGGTGACGGGGACGAGGCCCAGGCCGGGCAGAGCGTGAGCGTGCATTACGTCGGTGTCGCGCACTCGACCGGCGAGCAGTTCGACGCCTCGTGGGACCGGGGCTCGCCCTTCAGCTTCCCGCTCGGCGCGGGGCGGGTCATCGCAGGCTGGGATCGCGGGGTGGCCGGCATGAAGGTCGGCGGGCGGCGCAAGCTCGTCGTACCGCCGCACCTCGGCTACGGCGACCGCGGCGCGGGCGGCGCGATCAAGCCGGGCGAGACCCTCATCTTCGTGGTGGACCTGCTCGGCGTCCGCTGACGACGAGAAGTGGGTGGTCAACTCAGCGCTGACCACCCACTCACCGGCTTGGCCCGTCGGCTGATGGCAGGGCCACCACTCACTGACCCAGCGCGTCGGTGACCGACCGGAGAAGTCGGTCCAGGATCGGCCACAGCAGTGGTGGGCTCTCGACGTGGACGTTGTGGCCTGCGCGGGGCAGCACGACACCGTCGGGTGCCGCGTCGAGCAGGTGCTCTGGCGGGCACATCGGGTCTCGCTCCCCCGCCGCGAGGATCGTCGGGCATGTCGCCCGGGCCAGTAGCGCGGGCACGTCCGGGGCGCCGACGCCGAACGCCGCGGGGTCGACCGCGACCCGCCAGCCGGTGTCGGGCGCGGTTGCGTCGGGCGTGAGCGTGGTGGTGTCCGGCGTGGGCACCCTCGCGTCAGGCGCGAGCACGCCCGCGTCGACCAGTGGGGAGTCCGGGGGCACCAACCCGTCCAGGCCCGACAGCTTCAACCAGCGGTCCACGGCCTCCTCGCGGGTGGCGAACACCCGCTCGGGGCGGGCCGTGACCTGCGCGGCCTTCGTCAGTTCCGCTTCCGACCAGCGCAGCTTGATGCCCACGCCGCAGGCCGCCGCCACGCGGCCGGTCGCGGCCAGGGTCAGCGCGAGCACTCCGCCGAGGGAGTGACCCAGGACCACGACGTCCCGGCCCTCCGGCAGAACCGCGGCGACCGAGGCCGCCATCGACTCGAACGTGTATGTGTCCGGTCGGGGGGAGCGGCCGTGTCCGGGCAGGTCAGGGGCGATGACCTCGCCCTTCCAGTGCCGTTCCAGCAGGCTGTCCCACACCTCCCCCGTCGCGCCGAGGCCGTGCAGCAGAAGCAGGACCGGGTCGCCGCCGGGCTCGTGCCGGGCAAGATGGAGCGTGGTCATAGCCTCCGATCGAACCCGCATAATGACGATCATGTCCACTGACACCGATGTCATCGTCGATCCGGACACCTACCTCACCAACATCCCCCACGCGGTCTTCGCACGGCTGCGCACCAACCACGCGGTGGTCTGGATGGACGAACCGGCGGTGCCGCTCTGGCCCACCGGCCCCGGCTTCTGGGGCGTGCTGCGGCACGCGGAGATCAAGCAGGTGATGCGCGACCCGGCCACCTACTCGTCCTACGCCCGGGCCACGCAGATCAGCGATCCCCCGAACGACAAGGCGCTCGACTTCACCCGGCAGATGATGCTCAACCAGGACCCGCCGCGGCATTCGCGACTGCGCCGGATGCTCGCCAGCGCCTTCACCCCCAGGGCGATCGCCCGGTTGGAGGACCGGATCGCCGCGTGGGCGGGTGAGCTGGTCGACCGGGTGGCGGACGACGGCCACTGCGACTTCGCGGAGCTGGCCGCGGACCTCCCGCTCCAGACCCTCGCCGAGGTGTTCGGGGTGCCGCAACAGGACCGCTGGCTCATGTACGACTGGAGCAACCGCGTCATCGGCTACCAGGACCCCGAGTACGCGTCGAGCGCCAAGGCCGGCGCGGACGGGTCGACCGACATGGCCAGGCGGGCACTGGCGTTGCGGCCGGCGCCGGACGCGAACGGGTACCTGCCCGACCAGCGGACCCGCGAGGGCATGCCCGACCTGTACGGCTACGCCCACGACCTCGCAGAGCTCAAGCGTCGCGAGCCAGGTGAGGACGTCATGAGCAACCTCGTCACGGCCGGCGTCACCACGGCCGAGTTCGAGAACATGTTCTGGCTGCTTTCCGTGGCGGGCAACGAAACCCTGCGCAACGGACTACCGGGCGGCATGTACGCGCTGCTCGCCAACCCCGACGAGTACCGCAGGGTCGTGGCGGACCGGTCGCTCCTGCCCGGCGCGGTCGAGGAGATGCTGCGCTGGTGGTCACCGGTGATGCGGTTCCGCCGCACGGCGACCGTGGACACGGAGCTGGGTGGCCGGGAGGTCAGGGCCGGCGACAAGGTGGTCGTCTGGTTCTCGTCCGGCAACCGGGACGAGCGGGTGTTCGCCGATCCGGATCGGTTCGACGTCACCCGGGCCCAGAACGACCACCTCGCCTTCGGCCATGGCCCGCACTACTGCATCGGCGCGCATCTCGCCAAGGCGCAGATGCGGGCCCTGTTCACCGCGGTGTTCGACCGGCTCGGCGTCGTGGCGCCCGCCGGGGACGTCGTGCGATTACGGTCGAACTTCCAGCACGGCGTCAAGCACCTGCCGATCGGCTGGTAGCTCAGCAACCACCGCAGTTGTAGTACGTGATGTCCCAGTGGTTGCCTTCCTTGTAGTAGATGTTGCCGGCGCCGGACTCCCACTTGGAGCCGCCGATGGACGTGAAGTTGCCCTGGATGTAGTTGTTCAGGCAGGTCGACAGGCTGATGTCGAGCTTGTAGCCGTTCCAGTGGCTGTACGTGCCGCTGGCGTGCCCGGTCTCCGTGCCGCCGGTGACGTTGATGGCACACCCGCTCGCCGACTTCAACGTCTGGATGCCCTGGATGGTCGTCAAATTGACCTGCTCGAACGACGTGCAGGTCGAGTTGTTGCGGTCACTGCAGCCACCACTGGACGACCAGGTGATGCTCGACGAACGCAGGCGCGACGTCGCGTCGGAGTGGGACAGCTTCGTGACCAGGACGCCGATTGTCGGCGTGCTGGCCGGCGGGTTGTCGAACACCGGGTCGCTGCCCTGCGCGGTGGCCTGTGCGCCGGACGTGCCCAGCAGGAGTGCGGTCGCGGCGGCTGCGACCACGGTGAACGTCCGAACGAGGAATCGCATGTTTATCCCTTCGCGGTCGGATTCGTACCCTTCCGCGACGGACTTTAGCGATTACTGACCAGGTACCACAGTGTTGGATCGGATATTTTCCAACTCAATGTTCCCATGGTTCCCAATTCGGCCACGTTCCTCCAGGAGCCCCAGCACGAGTGCCACGAGGACCAGGAACACCGCGGTGACCATCGCGACCGAGAAGCCCGTCGCCGGGACGCCGGAAACCGTCGTGACGGCGTGGAACACGGCCGCCAGCAACGCCGTGCCCACCGCGGAGCCGAGGCGCTGGCCCGTCTGGAGCACCCCGCTCGCCACCCCGGCCATGTCGGACGGCACGCACGCGAGCGTCAGCGTGGTGTTCGGCGAGACCACGGCGCCGCCGCCGACACCGGCCACGAGCATCGGCAACTGGATGGCCAGCATCAGCGAGTCCCGCGCGACGACGAACCCGAGCACGGCGACCGCGCCGAGCCCGGCCACGACGAGCAGGAGCCCGGTGATCGTGACCCACCTGCCCCAGCGCCCCACCAACCGCCCGGCGATCCAGGACGACACCGCCGAACCGATGGAGAACGACGTGACCGCGAGCCCCGACTGGAGCGGCGTGAGCCCCACGTCGGTCTGGAGGTACACCGCGAGAACCAGCCACAGCCCACTGAAGCCGCAGAAGTAGACCGTGCCGATCGTGGCGCCCGACGGGTAGCCCGGCGTCCTCGTGAAGAGGCTCAGGTGCACGAGCGGCGACCGTCCCTCGCCCACCCGTCGCCGTTCCCAACGCACGAACAGCCAGCTCAGCGGCACCGCGACCAGGAACAGCCACCAGAACCGCTGGATGCCGCGCGAGTCGGACAGCACGACGGGGAACATCAGGCACAGCACGGCGACCCCGAGCAGCAGGATGCCCACGTAGTCGATGTCGGCGCCGGTCGAGCGCTTCGGCGTCCGAGGCACCAGCACGAACGCCAGCACGAGGGTGAGCAGGCCGAACGGCAGGTTCACCAGGAACACCCAGCGCCAGCCGTCCGGCCCGCCGGCCAGCCCGAGGATGAGCCCGCCGATCACCGGGCCGGCCGCGGTCGACAGGCCGATCGTCGCGCCGAGCAGGCCGAACGCGCGGCCCCGCTCCGCGCCGCGGAACAGGTCCTGGATGAGGCCGCCGTTCTGCGGCGTGACCAGACCGGCGACCAGGCCCTGCAGCAGTCTGGCGACGACCAGCAGCGTGAGCGTCGGCGCGAGCCCCGCGAACACGCTGGCCGCGACGAACGCGGACAGCGCGTTCAGGTAGATGTCGCGCCGGCCGAACGCGTCGCCGAGCCGGCCGCCGGCGACGAGTGCGAGGCCGAGGGTCAGCGGATACCCCGAGACCACCCACTGCACGCCGCTCGGCGACGTGCCGAGTCCCTGCTCGATCGACGGGATCGCCACGGTCACGATGCTGACGTCCAGCAGCATCATGAACCCGCCCGCGAGCGTCACCCACAGGGCGTGCCAGCGCCGCGGGTCGGCGCCCGGCTCGTAGTTCGTGTGCTGCGCGGGTACCTGGGGCACTGTCGAGGTGTACCCGAAGCGCGCGACCTACTCCACACGGATGAAACGTTGCCAGGACCACACACGGCTTCCGGTACCTTCCCGCGGGTGACCGTCCAGACATGGGAACCACCGCGCCGGCCACCGGCCGAGTCCCGAGTGGATGTCGATGTCGACGAGGCCGTCGAGTTCCTTCGTCTCTACTACAAGGAAAACCCGGACGCCGGGTCCGCGGCGCACCGGATCGCCTGGGTCCGCGCGGAGATCCAGCTGACCGGCACCTACCACCACACGAGCGAGGAGCTGACGTTCGGCGCGCGGGTGGCCTGGCGCAACAGCGCGCGGTGCATCGGCCGCCTTTACTGGCGCAGCATGCGGGTCCGTGACCTGCGGGCCGTCCGTGAGCCGGCCGAGGTCGCCGCGCAGTGCTTCGAACACCTGCGCATCGCCTACAACGGCGGCAGGATCCGGCCGGTGATCACGGTGTTCGCACCGGACGCGCCCGGCCGCCCCGGGCCGCGCATCTGGAACGACCAGCTCATCCGCTACGCCGGCTACCGCCGCCCGGACGGGACGGCGCTCGGCGACCCGCGCTACGTCGGCTTCACCGAGTCGGTCATGCGCCGGGGCTGGCGCGGGGCCGGAACGGCGTTCGACATGCTGCCGCTCGTGGTGTCCGCCGACGGCACGACCCACCTGACGGACCTCCCGTTCGACGCGGCCGCCGAGGTGCCGCTGTCACATCCGGACCACGACTGGTTCCTCGGGCTCGGGCTGCGCTGGCACGCGGTGCCGGCGATCAGCTCGATGCGGCTGTCGATCGGCGGGATCGACTACCCGGCCGCGCCGTTCAACGGCTGGTACATGGGCACCGAGATCGGCGCGCGCAACCTGGCCGACGCGGACCGGTACGACGTGCTCCCGATCGTCGCGACGAAACTGGGGCTCGACACGAGCAGCGACCGGACACTGTGGCGGGACGCCGCGGTGATCGAGGTGAACCGGGCCGTGTTGCACTCGTTCGAGCAGGCCGGCGTGACGATCAGTGACCACCACACGGAGTCGGCGCGGTTCCTCAAGCACGTCGCGAAGGAGGAGAAGGCGGGCCGCGCCTGCCCAGCGGACTGGAGCTGGATCGTGCCGCCGATCTCCGGCGCCCTCACGCCCGTCTACCACCGCTACTACGACACCGACCACCTGAAGCCGGAGTTCGTGGCCGACGACGACTCGGTGCGAACCGCCGTCGAGGGTGTGCCGCCACGCGCGGCCGCGCTGGGCACACCCTCGTACAGTCCGATGTGGAGTTACCTGCGGAAAGGTCAGCTGAACGGCAGCCAGGCCAGCTGAGACAGCGAGTCGAGGCCGCTGACGAGCATGCCGGCCGGGGACACCGTCCACAGCTCGTCGCCGATCACGAGCGCCCGCCTCGGCAGGACGTCGCCGCCGTACCGGTCGGACGGGTGGGTCAGCGTGCGGGCCCGCTCGAACGAGCCCTCGCCGAGCCTGAGCACGAGCGCGCCGGCGGTCTGGTCCGGCCCGCCGCTGACGGGCAGCACGAGCAGGTGCTTCGCCGGCCAGTACAGGAACGCGTGCGGGTCGTTCTCCGCCTCGGTCCAGCCGCCGCCCAGCTGGTACTGGGCGATCACCTTCGCACCGGCCGGGTCGCTCGTGTCGAACAGGGACACCTGCGCGCCCTGGACGCCGCCGTTCGCGTCGGCTCCCTGCCCGACACCGATCAGGCGACCGTCGCCCGCCGGATGCAGGTACGCGGAGTAGCCGGTGATCTTCAGCTCGCCGGTCACCTTCGGCGCCGTGGGATCTCGCAGGTCCACCGTGTACAGCGGGTCCATCCGCCGGAACGTCACCACGTACCCGGTGTCGCCGAAGTAGCGGACGGCGTAGATCCGCTCCCCCACCTCACCCAGTCCGCCCACCTGGCCGACCTGGGTCAGCTCGCTTCCCTCGCGCCGCAGGACGGTGATCAGGCTCTCCGGTCCGCCCTGGCCGGATCTCGTCGTCGCGACCCTCAGGTGGCCCTGGTACTCCGACATCGAGTACTGGTTGAGCAGGCCGCCGTCCACCGCGCCGGACGCGACGTGCACCGGCCTGCCCGGGCGCGAGATGTCGAACTGGTACAGCTCGGTGCGCGCGGAGGCCGGCGTGGGCATCGGCGTGTCGACCATGCCGGTCATCGTGTGGTCGTTGGCGACGTAGAGGTTCTTCTCCGTGCCGTACACCGTGCTGCCGTCGGCGACGATCGTGACCGGGTCGCCGGTGCCGAGGTCGTGCGTCAGGTCGAAGCTGAGCACGGTGAGCATGCCGGTCGCCGTGTAGTCGGCCGGGTGGGTCATGTCGGCGCACTCGGTCAGCTGGCCGTTCGAGGTGGCGCCGCCGGTCCTCAGCTCGTAGCGGGGCAGCCAGTCCTGGATCGTCGAGTTCGCCACGACCTCCTGGTTGTCGTGCAGCGCGGAGGGCTGGTCGCCGTCGGTCGGGTAGCGGAACGGCAGGTGTGGCGTCGAGTGCACGACCACCCTGGCCACGTCGCCCACCTGCCGCGCGTCGAGGTAGCTGCCGTCGACCGACAGGGTGCCGAGGACCTTGCCGGCGCCGGTGAGGTCGATGAGCGACAGCCGCGTCTCGTACGGCACGGTGTCGGTCGGCACGGGCCTGGTGGTCGGCTTCCCCGGCGCGATGTCCGGGACGGACTGGGTCATGATCGGTATGGACATGACCAGCGCGCGGTCGCCGTCGACCAGCAGCTGGGTCGGGTAGGCCTGGTCCGCCAGGCGCACCGCCGCGGTCTGTGTGCGGGAGTGGACGTCCACCACCCGCAGCACGCCGTCGGTGATGCTGACGACGCGCTTGCCGTCGGTCTTCACCAGGTCCGGCTCGTCGACGCCACCCTCGTGCACGTTCGTGGTCGAGTGGTCGGGCCCCTGCTCGGCCCTGGGCGCCTCGGGCGGCGCGGCGTCCGGCACCGCCATCTTCCCCCCGCCCGCGCTGTCCTCGGCACGCCCTCCCGTGAAGACCTCGCCGCGGCCCACGATGTCGAGGCCGTACGGGCCGACGTGCGGCATGATCCGGTCCTTCAGCTGCGTCAGCGCCGCGCCGCAGCTGTCGTAGGCGACGAGCCTCAGGTCCCCGCTCTTGTGGGGCGCCGGGCTGGTGCCGTCCGCCGCGCCGACGATCATCCCGGCGGCGATCATGCCCGCGCCGAGTGTCATCACGAGTCCCACGATGAGCGCGGGCCGCCTGCTCGGTAAGTCGTCCGTCATGCCGCCAGGACGGAGGTCGGCGGCGACTGCGTTGCTCTATCGGGCGAATATCTTGGAAAACCGCGTCGCTGCGGGTTCACTTACGGGATGCGCCCCAGTCAGCACGTAGCGGAAGCGATCCTCGCGCTGCCGGCCGACCGGGTCCGGCGGGTGGCGATCGACGGGGTGGACGGCGCGGGCAAGACCCACTTCGCGGACGCGCTCGGTGTCGAGCTGAACGTCCGCGGCGCGAAGGTGATCCGCGTGTCCGCCGACGGTTTCCTGAACCCACCCCGCACTCGGCACCGCCGCGGCCGGGACTCGCCGGAGGGCTTCTACCGCGACTCGTACGACTACGGGCGGATGGTCCGGCTGCTGCTCGACCCGCTCAGCCCGGGCGGCAACCGCGAGTACATCCGCGAGGTGTACGACGTGCGGCGCGAGCGCGAGGTTCGGCGGCTGCCGGAGCTGGCCGCGGACGACGCCATCCTGGTGTTGGACGGGATCTTCGTCCACCGCGACGAGCTGGTCCGGTACTGGGACTACTCGGTGTGGCTGGAGGTGCCGTTCGAGGTGTCGGTCCCCCGCGCGGCGAAACGCGGGGTCGGCATCAAGGAGGAGGACCCGTACGCGCTGAAGAACCTCCGGTACGTGGAGGGCCAGCGGCTCTACATGGCCGAGTGCCGCCCCCGCACGCGAGCCTCGGTGGTGATCGACAACGCGGACCTGGCCAACCCGGTCCTGCTCGACTAGGCGCGGTAGCCGTTCTCGACGATGCGGCGGGCGGTCTCGGTGTAGCGCTCCGGGGTGTCCGGAAGGAGCGTGCCCAGCCCGTCGACGTAACGGTTGAACATCGAGAACGCGGCCGCGATCAGGACCGTGTCGTGGATCTCCACGTCGGTGGCGCCCTCGGCTTTGGCCTCGTCGACCATGGCGGGCGTGACCTTGCGGCCGTCCTCCCGCACCGTCGCGGCGATGCGCAGCAGCGCACGCAGCCGGGCGGAGATCGGCGCGGTGCCGGGGTCCGCGCGGACCTGGTCGACCAGCGACATGCCGGCGTCGAGCTGGGCCGCGGCGAACGCCGAGTGCGAGTCGCGGCAGAAGTTGCACTCGTTGAGCCCGGACACGTACGCGGCGATCAGCTCGCGCTCGCCGGCGGGCAGCGAGTTGGGAGCCCGCAGCAGCACCTCGGCGAGCTCGTTCAGGGGCTTGGCCGTCTCCGGGCGGAACCGCATCAGCCCGGTGATTCCCGGGAACTGGGTCTCGTCGACGCCCAGGTCGATGTGGGCCATCAGCTGCCAGCCTCCTCGGACTTCCCGGTCTGCTCCACGTCCCCGGCGACGACGTCCGGGTCGGTGCGTTCGACGTTGATGTGCCAGCCGCCGGCCAGGGCCAGCGCGGCGCCCGCGCCGGTCAGCATCGGGGCCAGCACGGCCGCGACGAGCCCGGCGTTGACCGGGAGGTCGAGGATCCTGCGACCGGTGCGGTCGGTGACCACGACCCGCCGGACGCTGCCCTCGTGGACCAGGTCGTTGACCTTGTCGAACAGGGCCTGGACGCCGGTGCCCTCGGCTTCTTTCCCCACGGTTCTCCCCATCCCGCCGCGAGTGGTCGGTCGGCCGAGAAGTCTGCCACGTTCTTCGTCGCCGGGTAATGGTTGGGCGATACTTTTCAACCAGGGGCCGGAAGGCGAGGCGATGAGTGGCGACCATCAGTGACGTGGCGGCCCGCGCGGGCGTGTCGACGGCGACGGTGTCCCGCGCGTTGAACGGAAAGTCCACGGTGGATCCGGCGCTGGCCGCCCGGGCGCTCGACGCCGCGCGGGAGCTCGGCTACCAGCCGAACGGCCCGGCGCGGAACCTTCGCCGCCAGGAGGCCGCCGTCGTCGCGTTGATCATCAGTGACGTGGAGAACCCGTTCTTCACCGCGATCGCGCGGGGCGTCGAGGACGTCGCGCACACGGTCGGGCTGTCGGTGGTGCTGTGCAACTCCGATGAGGACGCGGAAAAGGAGCGCCGGTACGTCGACGTCGCGATCCAGGAACGCGCGGCCGGTGTGATCGTCTCGCCGACGGCCACCGCGACGAGCGTGCACGCCCTGATCCAGCGGGGCACGCCGGTGGTCGCGGTGGACCGGCCGCTGCCCGGCCGGGAGAGCGACACGGTACTGGTGGACACGCGCGCGGCCGCCAGGCAGGCGACGACGCACCTGATCGAGCAGGGTTACGCGCGGGTCGGCTGCGTGACGGGGCCGTCCGGCGTGCGCACCGCGGACGACCGGCTGGCCG
The DNA here is from genome assembly GCF_035634895.1 of Actinophytocola sp. Classification (GTDB taxonomy): domain Bacteria; phylum Actinomycetota; class Actinomycetes; order Mycobacteriales; family Pseudonocardiaceae; genus Actinophytocola. The sequence continues at coordinate 41,035 of NZ_DASQCC010000158.1, forward strand.
GGTATCGCGACGCGCTGAAGGCCGCCGGGCGGCGTGGATCGGCCGGGCTGGTGCGGCGGACGGAGTTCAAGGCGGCGGGTGCGGAGAAGGCGGCGGCGGACCTGCTCGACCAGGACGACCGCC
>NZ_DASQCC010000159.1:0-27796 GCF_035634895.1 Actinophytocola sp.
CCACCGGCACAGGCCGCACCCGATGGACGATGCGCTGGAAACCAGTACTCAACGCCTTCGCCATCACCTTCGGTGACCGCTGGCCGGGAGCCGAAACCTACTGATCAACAACGCCGGACACACCGATCACGACACAGACCCTCGTGCAGCTTGGCGTGGACCGTGTGCACGAAACGCGACTCGGTATGCACGAACGCGGGACTCGCGCTGCGTGAACGCGGGACTCGGTATGCGCGAACGCGGGACTCGCGGTGTGTGAACCCGGGACTCGCGGGGTTACCAGCCGGTATTGCCTGGGCCTCGGGTGATGGTGAAGGCTGAGTTGTTGGCCAGGGGTGGGCCGTTGTTGGCGGTTACGGTGACGTTGCTGAAGATGCCGTTGCCTGGGGTGTTGAACTCCATGGCGGTGGTGCCGGTGCCGGTGAACGTCACCCGGTCGACGGTGAGGTTGGGGATCGCCTGCTGCCAGCTTGTCAGCAGGCCCTGGTAGGTGCTGTCGTTCACGGTCAGGTCGCGGAGCACCACGGCGCCGGTGAACGCGGTGGACGGTGCGTACAACCAGAGCGCGCCCAGGTCGCTTCCCCAGTCCAGGCTGTGCGTGCCGGTGCGGGTCAGCGTGTTGCGCTGCACCGTGGTGGTGGCGCTGAACGGGGTCGCGTCGTGCCAGTTGGACACCGTGATGCCCGAGCCCTGGAACACCGTGTCCGTGACGAGGGTGTCCTCGATCCTGTTGTTCGCGCCGCCGTAGACGGCCGCGCCGTTGGCGAGGATCGGGAGGCTGACGGTGTCGAACGCGAACACGCTGTCCCGGACGGTGCCGCCGATCCCGGCGTAGGACCACATCGCGAGCGCGTCGTCGCCGGTGTTGCGGAACGTGCTCTGCTCGACGCGCACGCCGGTCGCGTTGCCGTTCACGTTCACGCCGTCGGCCATCGTGTTGCGGACGCGGAGGACCGAGGCGAGGAGGCCGTTCGTGTCGCCCTTGACCCACAGGCCCACCTTGGCGTGGTTGGTGGCCACGTGGTGGACCAGCGAGCCGGTGCCGAAGTCGCCCTCGATGGCCGCGTCGGAGTTGGGCGCGCCGTCCGGGTCGCGGGTGGTGACGTCACCGTCAAACGTGAAGTCGGCGAGCTGGACGTTCGACCCCGTGGCCATGAACCCGCCACGGCGGTCGACGCCCTGCAGGACGGTGTGCCAGATGCCCGCGCCGCGCACGCTCACACCGGCCACCTCGATCAGCCCGCCGACGACGTACCGGCCGGCCGGGATCCAGACTCCCTTGGTGCCGCTGGACTTCGCCGCTGCGATGGCCGACCGGACGGCGGCCGTGTCGTCGTCGGCGTCGTTGGGGACGGCACCGTAGCTGTTCACGTTCACATAGCCGGTGGGAGCAGACAGGGCAGGGTCGGCGACCTCGGCGTCGACCAGGTCGACGGTGATCGTGTCGACGGCCGTGGTCTCCTTGGCCAGCCTGAGCACCGTGCCCGCCGGGTAGGTCGCCGGCAGCGTCGTCCGCGAGTCGTCGAAGTACCGGTGCGGGCGTTCGCCACCGGGCGCGCCGGCGAACGGGTAGGGCCCGTACATCCAGCTGTACCTCGAGGTGAGGGTCAGGTCGGCGACCTTGCTGCCCCCGGCGTACACCGCGAGCGGGGCGGTCGTGCCGGTGCCGGCCGCGTTGTCGGGGATGCTGGCGCGCACCGTGATCGCGTTGGCCGGCTTGGTGAGCGTCACCTGCACGTACTGCCCGATGCCGGTCAGCTCGACCGCGCGGCGGCCCGACGCCTCGGCCTGCCTCGTCGTGTAGGTGCGGTCGGCGGCGAGGACGCGGCCGGTGGTGCCGCCCGCCTCGGCCTCGTAGGTGGTGTACGGCAGGGTCGCGCCTCGCGGGTCGAGCGCGGTGCTGCCGGCCACGGCGACGTTGTCGAGCTGCACGCCGCCGGTGTCGCCCTGGTCGACCTGGTAGCCGAGCAGGTTCACCCCCGCCCGCATCGGCACGGTGTGGGTCACGGTCTGCCAGTCACCGGCGGGGAGGGTCACCTGTCCCTGCCGCAACCCGTTGGCGTACAAGGAAAGCGTGCGGCCGCCACCGGTCGGGTTGCGGAACCGCAGCGTGACGGCCGGCGCGCCGGCCGTGGGCACGTGCACGGTGCGGACGACCCGGGCGCCGACGGCGGTCAGCCCGGTGACGAAGCCGCTGCCGGTGTAGCCGGACACGTCGGCGCCGGTGGTGGCGCCGCCGGAGAGGAACGCGGTCTCCAGCTCGCCGCCGGTGGCCGGCAGCGCCGTGGTGAGCGCGAGGTTGTCCACGTTCACATTGCCGTTGTCGGCGGTGCCGTACCGGATCGCGACGGTGTTCGTGCCCGCCGTCAGCGTCACCGGCTCCGCCGTGGTGCCCCAGGTGTCCCAGTTCGCCGTGGCGGGCAAGGAGATCTGGCGCGTCGACCCGTTGACCACCAGTGACATCGTGCGGGTGCCGCCCGTGCCGTTGGCGTACCGGATCGTCAGGGTGCGGTCGCCCGCGGTGACGCCGGTGAGCGTGAACATCGCGGTGGCGTTGCCCTTGTTGGCGTCCACGAAACCACCGACGTACCCGGTGCCGGAGTAGCCGGGATGTTCCGACTCCACGACGGCGCCGCCGGACAGCTGCGCGGACTCCGCCTCCAGCCCGGCGGGGAGTGGCGCCACGGCCGCGTTGTCCACGTTCACATTGCCGTTGTCGCCGGTGCCGTACCGGAGCCCGATCGTGTTGTTCCCGCCAGTGAGCGTGACCGCCTGGTGGCTGGTGGCCCAGGTGTCCCAGTTCGCCGTGGCGGGCAAGGAGATCTGACGCGTCGACCCGTTGACCACCAATGACATCGTGCGGGTGCCGCCCGTGCCGTTGGCGTACCGGACGGTCAGGTCGGCGCCGCCCGCGGTCACGCCGGTGAACGTGAACATCGCCGTGGCGTTGCCCTTGTTGGCGTCCACGAAACCACCGACGTACCCGGTCCCGGTGTAGCCGGGGTGCTCGGTCTCCACGCTGGCGCCGCCGGTCAGCTGGGCGGCCTCGGCCTCCTGTGTCGTGGCGGCGGCGGCCGTCCCGCCGGTGAGCAGGGCGGCCGCCAGCAAGGCGGCGACCACCATGGACAGTCGGGTCAACATCGTTGTCGGCTCCTTTGTGCGGGGGTCAGCCTTTGACCGCGCCCTCCAGCGCGCCACCGCGCAGGAAAAGGCGCTGGAAGACCAGGAACAGCGCGATGGGGATGACGGACGAGATGGCGAGCGCGGCGAGGAAGACGTCGAGCTCGACGTATCGCTGGAGCGCGGGCAGCCGCACCGAGAGCGGCTGCACCGCCGGGTCGGGCAGCACCAGCAGGGGCCAGAGGAAGTCCTTCCAGCTGGCCACCACGGCGAACACCGACACCACGCCGATGATCGGCCTGGACATCGGCAGCACCACCGACCAGAACACCCGGAACGGTCCGGCGCCGTCCACCCTGGCGGCCTCGAACACCTCGCGGGGCAGGTTCGCGAAGAACCGCTGCACGATGACGACGTTGAAGGCGTTCGCCCCGGCGGGCAGCCACACGGCCCAGAACGTGTTGACCATCGAGGCGCGGACGACCGTCAGGTACAGCGGCACCAGCAGCACGATCGACGGCACGAACAGCGTCGCCAGCACGACACCGGAGACCAGCTTGCCGTACCGGGGCCGCAGCACCGCGAGCGCGTAGCCCGCGGTCGTGGCGACGACGAGCTGCACCAGCCACGAACCGGCCGCCATGACCACGGTGTTCAGGAAGTACTTGTCGATGTTCACCCGCGTCCACGCCGTGGCGAGGTTCGCGAGGTCGATGCCGTGCGGGAAGATCGCGAGCGGCGAGCGCAGCGTGTCCTGTGTGGGCGTCACCGCGGCCTTGGCCAGCCACAGCATCGGCCCGAGCCCGACGACCAGCAACGCGGCCAGCAGCACACCCTGCAGCACCCGCAGCGGACGGCGCACCCGCGGGGACGCCCACTCGGCCGGCGAGATCACCCCGCGGCTCATGACGTGCTCCACGACCGCGTGACCCGGAAGTACACCGCCGAGAACACGGCCAGCACCGCGGCGAGCAACAGGCTCAGCGCGGTCGCCCTGCCGTAGTCGCCGCCGAGGCTGTCGGCGAAGGCGTAGTCGTAGATCAGCAGCAGCACGGTCGTCGTGGCGTGCGCCGGGCCGCCGCCGGTGAACAGGAACGGCTCCAGGAACACCTGGGCGGTGCCGATGATCTGCAGGATGAACGTGACCAGCAGGACGTTGCGCAGGTTCGGCAGCGTGACGTGCCAGACCTTGCGCCACACCGAGGCGCCGTCGATCTCGGCCGCCTCGTACAGCTCGGGTGGCACGGCCGCCAGCGCGGCCAGGTAGATGATCATCGTGCCGCCGGCCGCCGCCCACGTGGCCTCCAGCACGAGCGACGGCATCGCGGAGTCCGCGTCCTGCAACCACTGTGCGGGCCCCAGTCCCACGGCGCCGAGGATCGTGTTGAACACCCCGTGCGGACCGGCGTCGAAGAAGAACTTCCACAGCAGCACCGCGACCACCGGCGGCACCACCACCGGCAGGTACGCCAGCGCCGCGAACAGGCCACGACGCCCGCGGACCTCGCTGATCAGCACCGCGGCCACGAGCGGGACGGGATAGCCGAGGAGCAGTGCCAGCAGGGCGAACCAGAGCGTGTTGCGCACCGCCGTCCACAGTAGAGGGTCGGCGAACACCGCGGCGAAGTTGTCGAGGCCGACGAACGTCGCCGCGGTCACCAGATTGGTCTCCTGCACGCTCATGACGACCGACTGGATGATCGGGCCCCAGGAGAAGAACCCGAACACCACCAGCAGCGGCGACAGGAACACCAGCGTGGACAGCCCGCCACCGCGTAGCCACGTGCGTGGGCCGCGCCGGCGCCGCGGTGCGCGCGCTCGCACGGCGGTCGTGCGCACCGGGCGCGGCAGGATCTTGACGGCCATGCCGGCCTCAGCCCCGGTCGAGCAGCGCCTGCGCCTGCGACTGGGCGTCGGCCAGCAGGCTGGGAATGTCGGCGTTCCGGTCGGTGAGCACGGTCTGGACCACGTTGTCGAGGATCTTGTAGACGTCCTGTGTGGACCTCGCGGGCTCCGGCAGCAGCGGCTGGTCGAACATCCTGCTCGTGTACGGCTTCAGCTGGTCGACCGGCACGTTCACGTACTGGGCGATCCACTTCTGCTGCGCGTCCCAGGTCGCCCGGTCCAGCACCGGCAGGTCCGGCGTGCCCACCGGCTGCCCGGACTCCGCCTGGGTCTTGGCGTTCAGCACGGCCGCGGCCTTGTCGGTGAGCTTGCCCAGGTAGAAGAAGTCGATCCACTGGACGGCGGCCGCGCGGGTCTTCTCCCCCGTCTTCGGGCTCACCACGGCCAGCGTGCCGCCGCCGAGGACGCCCGCGTCGCGATCGTCCGCGAGCGGCAGGACGGTGACGCCGTAGTCCGCCGGCTTCAACGCGTTCTGGGTGACGAGGTTGCCGTAGTTGCCGCCGCCCGACACGTACATCCCGATCCGCCCGGCCGCGAAGTCCTGGTTGATGCCGGCCCAGTCGTACAGGAAGTTGGCGCCCATGCTGCCGTCGTCCCACCGCATGGACCGCACGAGCGTCAGGACGTCCGCCATCTGGTCGGTGTCGATCGTCGCGGTCGCCTTGTCCCCCTTGAGGATCTCCAGCCGGCCCCCGTACGCGTAGTCCGCGGTGGCCAGTATCCAGCCGCCGGTGTTGTCGGTGGTCATCTGCGCGTAGCCGGCCTGCCCGGTGCGTGCCGTGATCTGCCTGGCCGCCGAACGCACCTCGGCCCAGGTCGACGGCGGGTCGTCGGGGTCGAGACCGGCCTGGGTGAACAGCGTGCGGTTGTAGTGCAGCGCCTGGGCGTAGGCCGCGATCGGCACCGCCCACTGTTTGCCGTCGATCGCCTGGCCGGCCCTGGCCACGTTGGGGTTGAACGACTTCGCGTACGGCAGCTTCGCGACCAGCGTGCTGACGTCGGCGATCTGCCCGCGCTCGATGAGCCCGCGGCCGTCGGTGAACGGCACGGTGAACACGTCGGGGATGGTGCCGCCGGCCAGTTGCGAGGTGAACGTCGCGGCCGTCCACGTGTACTCCTGGGGCCGGACGTCCACGTCCGGGTGTGCCTTCTCGAACTGGGCGACCCGCGCCTCGAACGCGTCGACGGCGTTCTGCTCGAGGCCGGCGTCCATCGCGACCTCGAGGATGACCTTGCCGTCGGCGTTCACCTCGTCCTCGACGGCACCACCGCCGCCCGACCCGCACGCGGCGAGCACGAGCGCGCACGACACCACGGTCGCTGACAGGAAAGACCTCATCGTCACTCCAGGTAGGTCAGACACGCAGCCAGGCGGCCACGTCGGTGGGTAGGCGGTCGCCGTCGAGGCCGGCGCTGGTGAGCAGGACCTCGCGGTGACCGGGCAGGGGCACCGGTTCGGCGCCGAAGTTGACCACGCACAGCACGTCGCCACGCGCGAACGCGATCACGTCCTCGGCGGACGCCAGCCAGGCGAACTCCTCGCCCCGCAGCAGGGATCGGCGCATCGCCAGCGCCGACCGGTACAGCGTGAGCATCGAGGCGGGATCGGCGTCCTGCGCGGCAACAGAAAGCGAGCCCCACCGGGTGGGCTGGGGCAGCCACGGGGCGCCGTCCCCGAAGCCGTACGACACGCCGTCGCGGGTCCACGGGACGGGCACGCGGCAGCCGTCACGGCCGGGATCGACGCCGCCGGAGCGGAAGTGCATGGGGTCGCGCAACGCGTCGAGCGGCAGGTCCTCGACCTCCGGCAGGCCCAGTTCGTCGCCCTGGTACACGTACAGCGTGCCCGGCAGCGCCGCGGTGAGCAGCGCGGCGGCCCGTGCCCTGCGTTCGCCCCGGGCCAGGTCCGTCGGCGTGTCGAACCTCTTGGCGTTGAAGCCGAACGAGCTGTCCACGCGCCCGTACCGGGTGGCCGGCCGCGTGACGTCGTGGTTGGACAGCACCCACGTCGGCGGCGCGCCGACCGGGGCGTGTGAGTCCAGGGTGGACTGGATGGCCTCGCGGAGCTGCTTGGCCTCCCAGGGCCGCATCATGAAGTCGAAGTTGAACGCCGAGTGCAGCTCGTCGGACCGCAGGTAGCGGGCGAAGCGGTGCGGGTCGTCGAGCCAGATCTCGCCGACCAGGACCCTGCCGTCGGCGTAGGAGTCGGCGACCGCCCGCCAGCCGCGGTAGATGTCGTGCAGCTCGTCGCGGTCCAGGAACGGGTGGTCGGCGGACTCGCCCACCTCCGGGAAGGCCGGGTCCTTGACCGGCATCGTGGCCGAGTCGATGCGAATGCCCGCCACGCCGCGGTCGAACCAGAACCGCAGCACCTCCTCGTGCTCGCGCCGCACGTCCGGATGGTTCCAGTTCAGGTCCGGCTGCCGCGTGTCGAACAGGTGCAGGTACCACTGCCCATCCTCGACCCGGGTCCAGGTGCCGCCGGAGAACGCGGACGTCCAGCCCGTCGGCGGCTCGCCGGCCGGGGAGCCGTCGCGGAACCAGAACCGTGCGCGCTCCGGTGCGCCCGGTCCCGCGGCGAGCGCGGCCCGGAACCACGGGTGCTCGTCGGAGACGTGGTTGGGCACGACGTCGACGATCGTCCGGATGCCGAGCGCGGCGGCCTCGCCGATCAGGGCCTCCGCCTCGGCGAGCGTGCCGAAGGCGGGGTCGATCGCGCGGTAGTCGGCCACGTCGTAGCCGCCGTCGGCCTGCGGCGAGGCGTACCACGGGGTGAACCAGACGGCGTCCACGCCCAGGTCCCGCAGGTACGGGAGCCTGGACCGCACGCCCGCGAGGTCGCCGACGCCGTCGCCGTTCCCGTCGGCGAAGCTGCGGGGGTAGATCTGGTAGATCACCGCGTTCCGCCACCACTGCGCAACCATGTTCGCTCCGGACTTCGCTCGACACCCACGCCTGCTAGACCTCATCACCGCTGCTCAGGGTGAGGTTTAGCGCTACACTTGCCGAGCGTGACGGTAGACGGGCGGTGCCCGCGGTGTCAACGGTCCTAGGCTTGGGTGATGGGGAAGGTGTGCGCATGCGGGTGACGCTCAGGGACATCGCCTCGGCGGCGGGCGTGAGCATGATGACCGTGTCCAACGTGGTCAACGGCAACCACGCGCGGGTCTCCCCCGCGACCGTCGCGAAGGTGCGGCGGATCGTGGACGAGCTCGGCTACGTCCCCAGCGCGTCGGCACGCAGCCTGGCCGCCCGCGCCTCGCACCTGGTCGGCCTGCTCGTGCCGGCGGCGGACGAGGACAGCCTCACGCTCAGCCCGCACAACACCGCGATCCTCGGCCAGGTCGAGCGGTCGCTCCGCAAGAGCGGCTACCACCTGCTGCTGCGTGGCATCGCCGATCCCGCCGAGATTCCCGAGGCGTTGCGGTCGTGGAGCCTGGACGGCGCGATCCTGCTCGGCTTCCTTGACGAGGAGATCGACCGTCTCGGCGCCGTCGAGCTTGGCCGGGTGCCGGTGCTCGCGATCGACAGCTACTCGGACAACCCGCTCACGACCGGCGTGCGCTCCGACGACTTCACCGGCGCCCGGCTGGCCACGGCGCACCTGATCGGCCTCGGCCATCGCGAGATCCTGTTCGCGGGGCCGGCCTTCGGCGACGCCGGCGTCGTGGCGGAACGTCGTCGCGGTTTCCTGGCCGCCTTCGCCGACGCCGGTCTGTCCCGTTCGGACGGTCTCGTCGCGACGGTCAACACCACGCACGAGGACGGCCTGGCGCTGGGCGGCCACCTGCTCGAGCGGTTCCCGTCGGCGACGGCGGTCTTCGCCACCGCGGACATCCTGGCCATCGGCGTCATGGCGGGTCTCGCGGAGGCGGGCGTGCCGGTGCCGGCCCGGCTGTCGGTGGTGGGGTTCGACGACCTCGACCTGAGCGCCTACGTCACCCCGAAGCTGACCACCGTGGCACAGGACATGACCGCCAAGGCGGACAACGCGGTGACGCTGCTGCTGGCGGAGGTGAAGGACGAGCGGCGCCCCGAGAGCCCGCTCACCCTGCCCGTACGGCTGGTCGAACGCGACTCGACGGCGCCGGCGTCGCGGTCGCCCTGGTAGGTGCTATCGTCGGCGCACGCGAAGTGCGGCGTCGGAACGCTTCGCGTGCCCCATCGCGGTGGCTTCTCGTGGCGCACAACGAACCCATGTTGAGGAGCTGTTGTGACCACCTTGGTTGTCGGAGCCCGGGGCAGTATCGGACGTCACGTCGTCGACCAGTTGCTGGCCGCCGGGGAGCTGGTGCGTGCGTCGGCGCGTGACCCCGCGTCCGCCCACCTGCCGCCCCGCGTGTCCGTCATCGCCGCCGACCTGACCAAGCCGGACACGCTGCGCGTCGCGTTGACCGGGGTGCGGAAGGTCTTCCTCTACGCGCCGTCCGGCGGCGTGGCGGCCTTCGTCGACGCGGCCCGCGACGCCGACCTCGAACGCGTCGTGCTCCTGTCGTCCGGGAGCGTGCTGCTGCCGTACGCGGTGGGCAACGCGATCGCCGACGAGCACCGGGCGATCGAGAAGCAGCTGGCCGGCTCGGGTCTGCCGTGGACGCCCATCCGCCCACTCGTCCTCGCGAACAACGCGCTGAACTGGGCCGAACCGATCCGGACGACCGGCACCGTCCAGCTGTTCCGGCCGGACGGGAAGACGGCGCCGGTCCACGAACGGGACGTCGCCGCGGTTGCGGTCGCGGCGCTCACCGGGACCGCCAACGGCGACGTCACCGGCATGCTAACCGGTCCCCAACTGCTGACCCAGCAGCGGCAGGTCGAGCTGGTCGGTGCCGCGCTCGGCAGGGACCTCGCGGTGCGGGAGCTGTCGGAAACCGAGGCACGAAGCCATTTCAGCCAGTTCGGCACGCCCGAGAACGTTGAGGCGGTGCTGCAGTTCGTCGCCGCGGCGGCCAACGACGGCTCACCCGCGACGGACACGGTCGAGCGGGTGCTCGGCCGTCCGGCCGTCCCGTTCGGACAGTGGGTTTACGAGCACGCGGCGGACTTCCGGTGAGCTAGTGTCCCGCGTAGGGCGGCCAGGCTCGCGGCGGCCTGCTCGTCGCCGAGTGCCGCGCCCTTCTCGTACCAGGCAACGGCTTCTTCCGGCTCGTCGCGGAAGTCGTGGATGTCGCCGAGGAGGTTCGTCGCGGCTGCGTCACCCGACTCCGCGGCACGCAGCAGCCACGGGTAGGCGTCTTCGTCGGACTCGCGGACGTGCCAGAGGAACGACCCCAGCTCACCGAACGCCTTCGGGAGGCCGGCGTCGGCCGCGCGGCGGAGCAGGTTCTCGATCTCCTGCTCCGCCTCGCTCTCGTCCTCGTAGCCGGTCAGGTCCTCCTCCAGGGACAGGGCCATCGCCAGCCACGCCTCCGGATCACTCACCGGTACCCCCGAATCTGACAGAACGTTCACCATCACCATGCCGGTGGTATTGAACCGCCGCCCCGCCCGGATGCGACACTCGCACCCACCACGACGGAGGGGGAACGAGGTGGCCGCACCGCCTGAGTCGTCAGTACCGCGCCGGATCTACGTATCCCACGGCCCCCGCGACGACCGGGCGGCGCTGCGGAGCGTGCGTACGGCACTCGAACAGGCCGGCTACGTGCCGCTGGGCGAATGGTCGGTGCCGGACATCGGCGACCCGCAGGACTTCCCCCACAGCCTCATCGCGACCGCCGACGGCGCCGTCGTGCTCGTCGACCCGGCCGCCCTCCAGTCGGCGACGGTGGCGAACGAGGCGATCGAGCTGCTCGGCCGCCGGACCGAGAGGCTCCAAGGCGACGACCCGTTTCCCGTGGTCCCGGTGCTCTCGGACCTCGTGTCGCCGGCCGAGCTCCGCACCGGCGGCCTGGCGGAACTGGGCGACCTGCCGATGGCCGGGGCCGCGTCGTTCCCCGACCGCGTCACCGAGACCATCGCGCTGCTCGACGCCACGTTCGCCGGCGGGCCGACCTCAGCCGCGCCCGACTTCCCGGCCCCCCTGTCGACGATCGCGGTGCTCGACATGGGCGTCCGGGTCACGACCGTGGCGTTGGGGACGGTGGCCGGCCGCCCGGTGCTGGCGGCCGGCGGCCTCGACGGTGTCGTACGGCTGTGGGACCTCCACCGGCTCGGCGAGAGCCCGCGGGTCTTCGAGAGGGTCGCCGGCCGCGTGCGGGCGGTGACCATCGACCGGCTGGTGGGTGCCGACACGCTGGTCATGAGCGGCGACGACGGGATGATCTGGCTCCGGGACGCGGCGGCCGACGCCTCCGTGAAGGGACTCAACCTGAATGACGGGCCGGTCAAGGCCCTCGCGACGGGACGGTTCGACGGTCGGGACGTGCTCCTCGCCGGCACGCCACTGGGCGTGACGATGGTGCTGGAGCTGGAGAGCCAGCCGATGGTGCCGTACCAGAAGAACGAGCGCAGGCAGTTCGAGCACCCTGGCTTCGTCAACGGGATCGCGCTCGACGGCAGCATGATGTTCACCGCCTGCGCCGACGGGAAAGTGCGTGCGTGGCGGCTCCCCGGCGACGAACCGGTGGTGCTGGTCGAGAACACGACGTTCACCGGGCACAGCGACTCGGTCAGCTCCGTGGCGACGCGCGGCGACGCGGTCTTCAGTGGCGGCTACGACGACACCGTGCGCCGCTGGGACGCCCGGACCGGGCAGGAGACCCACCGCTTCGCCGCGCGGGCGGGCGGGGTGCGGTCCGTCACGACGGCTGTCCTCGACGGCGTCTCGACGGTCGTCGTCGGTGGCAACGACGGTGTGATCCGGTTGTGGGATCCCCACACCGACGCCAGCACGACCCTCGCCGGCCACACCGGACCGGTGGGGACCGTCGCGTCCGGCTCGCTGGACGGCAGGCCGATCGTGGTGAGCGGTGGCCATGACGGCACGGTCCGGATCTGGGGCAACCCCGTCGCCGACCAGGTGGATTGGCTGTCCGACGCGCCGTCCCACCGTGACCTCCTCCACCGCAAGCCACTCGCCCGGGCGATCGCGACCCGGCTACGGAAGATGAACGACGAGGAGCCGGACACCTCCTTCCTCGTCCACATCGACGGGCCGTGGGGCGCCGGCAAGAGCACCCTGCTCAACTTCCTCGGCACCGAGCTGCGCGACGACTTCGTCACCGTCCCCTTCGACGCCTGGCGAGAGGCGGGCGTCGGCCCCGCCTGGTGGGCGCTCCTGACCGCCCTCCGCGAGTCCGTGCGAACACGGCACCGGTGGCCGGCGCGGCTCTGGCTGCGGGCCGCCGAGTCGGCCGCCCGGCTGCGGCGGGTCGGCGCGCCCTTCTTCCTCGCCCTTGCCCTGCTCGTCACGCTCGTCAGCGGGATCTGGCTGTTCACCCCCGCCTCCCTCGAAGGCCTCCAGGACACCGCCTCCACGATCGCCGGCGTGCTCGCCTCCGTCGGCATCCTCTGGGCCGGTTCCCTTGTCGCCGGCCGGTTCCTGCTCTGGGACTCCGCCCGGGGCGCCCGCCTGTTCGAGCAGAACAACACCAACCCCATGCTCGAGGTCACCCGCCACTTCGGCTGGCTCCTGCGGCGGTCGAGCAAACCCGTCGTCTTCCTCGTCGACGATCTCGACCGATGCCCGGACTCCTACGTCGTCGAGCTGCTCGACAGCGTGCAGACCCTCGTCCGGGACGCCGGCACGCCCAGCGCACACGTCGTCGTCGCGGCCGACGGGGCCTGGATTCGCACCAGCTACGAGTTGCACTACGCGACCTTCGCGGCCGCCGTCGCCGAGCCCGGCCGGCCCCTCGGTTACCTCTTCCTCGACAAGTTCTTCCAGCTCCGCGTCCCCGTCCCCACCATCGACGCCACCCGCCAGCGCCAGTACCTGCGCGAGCTTCTCCGCGGCCCCGCAGCCGTCGCCCGCACCACCCTCGCCCAGGAGGAGAGCCGCGTACGCCGGCAGCTCGACCGCAGCGTCACCGAGGCCCAGGTCGTCGAGACGCTCCGCGGCACCAGCGACGAGGTCCGAGACCGCGTGGCCGGCGCCGCCCTCGACAAGCTCACCACCCCCGAGGCCGTCGCCGCCAGCGAGCACAGCCTCCAGCGCTTCGCCGTCCTCCTCCCGCCCAACCCGCGCACCATGAAGCGGTTCGTCAACACCTACAGCGCCATGCGCGCCGTCCGCACCCTCGAAGGCAACCCGGTACGCGTCGAGTCGCTCGCACTGTGGACGATCATCGAGATCCGCTGGCCCGGCCTCGCCGACCACCTCCGCGCCCGGCCGCGGGACATCGGGCTCGTCGGGGACGACGAGCCACGGGACCTGCCCGCCACCCTGCGCCCCCTGTTCACCGACCCCGCCCTGCGCCTGCTCATCGGCTTCGACCCCGCCGCGCCGCTCGACGCCGGGGTCATCCGGTCGTGCCTCGGCGCCGGCAACTACGGTGACCAGGCATGACCGGACCATTCAACGCGGGGGAGGCGGCGCACGCCGGCGGCGTCACCACGGTCGCGGGCAGCACCTTCTGCCTGTCCGGGCCCACCGGCGACTTCACCCCCGGCGCGCCGCACGGCCTGTTCCTCGCCGACGCCCGGGTGCTGTCCCGCTGGGACCTCCGCCTCGACGGACGCCCCGCGGAACCGCTGTCCGTCCAGCAGCCCGAGGCGTTCCTGACCACGTTCGTCCTGCGCCTGTCGCAGTCGCTGCTGCTGACCAGGACACGGCTCGTCGCCGACGGCATGCGGGAGACCATCCGCATCGACAACTTCGGCCCGCGACCGGCCACGGTCACCGTCGACCTGCACGTCGACGCCGACTTCGCGGACCTCTTCTCGGTCAAGCACGGCCAGGCCAGGCACGACGCCGTCCCCATCGCGAGCACCACCACCGAGAACGGGCTCGCGCTGCTCGGCCGTGACCGGGGCGTGTCGGTCACCGGCGGTCCCGCGGGGGCGCCGGGCACGCTGAGCTGGCACGTCACCGTGCCGCCACGCGGGCGCTGGGAGACCGAGGTGACGGTCCTGGCGAGCGCCGGTGGCCGGACCGTGCCGCCCGGCTTCGCCGAGCCGGCACGACGCCTCCGCACGTGGCGGGCCGCCAACACGGCCATCGCGGCCACCGACCCGCGGCTGGCGACCGTGTTGCGCCGCACCGAGAACGACCTCGGCGCGCTGCGCATCGACGGGTTCGTCGCCGCCGGCGCGCCGTGGTTCATGACGCTCTTCGGCCGCGACAGCCTGCTCACCGCGTGGATGGCGCTGCCACTCGACCCGGCCCTCGCGCTCGATACCCTCCGCACCCTCGCCGAGTCACAGGGCACGCGAACGGACCCGTTCACCGAGGAGCAGCCGGGCCGCATCGTGCACGAGCTGCGCCGCGGCCCGGACAGCACCGCCCTGCTCGGCGGCAGCCACTACTTCGGCACCGCCGACGCCACCCCGCTGTTCGTCATGCTGCTCGCCGAGGCGTGGCGGTGGGGCACCGACGAGCACGCGATCCGTGCGCTGCTACCGAATGCCGACGCCGCACTGTCCTGGTTGGACGGTCACGGCGACTTCGTGACCTACCGGCGCAGCACCGACCGCGGCCTGGTCAACCAGGGCTGGAAGGACAGCCCCGACGCCATCAACGACGCCGGCGGCGGGCTCGCGACCGCCCCGATCGCGCTGTGTGAGGTGCAGGGGTACGCCTACGCCGCGTGGCTGGCCCGCGCCGAGCTCGCCGAGGCGTTCGGCGGGGACGCGGACGGACCGCGCAAGAAGGCCGAGACCCTCAGGGAACGGTTCGCCGAGGCCTTCTGGCTGCCGGACCGCGGCTGGTACGCGGTCGCGCTGGACGGCGCGCGGCGACCGGTGGACGCGCTCACCAGCAACACCGCCCACTGCCTGTGGACCGGCATCGCCACCGACGAGCACGCCACCGTGCTGATCGACCACCTGTCCGAACTGGACAGTGGGTTCGGGCTGCGCACCCTCGCGCCGTCAATGGGCGCCTACAACCCGATGAGCTACCACAACGGCTCGGTGTGGCCGCACGACACGGCGATCGCGGTGGCCGGGCTGCTGCGCTACGGGCACCTTCCCGGCGCGGTCGACCTCGCACACCGGCTCGCGCAGGGCCTGCTCGACGCGGCCACCGCGTTCGGCGGCCGGCTGCCCGAGCTGTACTGCGGTTTTTCCCGGGCCGATTTCGACCCGCCCGTGCCGTTCCCGACCGCCTGCTCGCCGCAGGCGTGGGCAAGCGCCGCTCCCCTGCTGCTGGTACGTGCGCTCCTGGGCCTGGAGCCCCACGTGCCGCGCGGGACACTGACCGTCGACCCGCGGCTGCCGGCGGGCTGGGGCGAGATCACGCTGGAGGGACTGAGGCTGGGCGCCGCCACGATCACGACAGGCAGCGACCGGGCGCCAGGCTTGGGAGACTTGCCGGCATGAACACGGGACTGCTCAGTCCGGTCTGGCCGGGCACCGGCATGGACACGCTGCTCGCCGACGAGGCCTGGGTCGAGGCCATGCTCTCGGTCGAGGTCGCGCTGGCCCGCACGCAGGCCCGCCTCGGCGTCATCCCGGCGGCCGCCGTCGCGCCGATCGCCGAGGCCGCCGGGTCGGCCCACCTCGACGTCGCGGACCTGGCGGTGCGCGCCCGCGGCGCGGGGAACCCGGTGGTGGAGCTGGTCAGCGAGCTCACGGCGGCCGTCGCGAGGCTCGACGAGGGCGCGGCCGAGTTCGTGCACCGCGGCGCCACGAGCCAGGACATCCTCGACTCGGCCACGATGGTGCTCGCCGCCCGCGCGCTGCGCCGGGTCGACGCCGACCTGTGCCGGGTCGCGAACGCGCTGGCCAGGCTCGCCGACGACCACCGGAACACCCCGATGGCCGGCCGCACCCTGACCCAGCACGCGGTCCCGACGACGTTCGGCCTCAAGGCGGCCGGCTGGCTGACGCTCGTGCTGGACGCGCTTGAACGGCTGCGGCGGACCGCGCTGCCGGTGCAGGTCGGCGGCGCGGCCGGCACGCTGGCCGCGTACGTCGAGTACGCGAAGGCGGCGGGCGTGCCGGCCGAGGGCCACGCGCTCGCCCTGACCGAGGGCGTGGCCGCGGAGCTGGGGCTACCCGTGCCGGCGGCGCCGTGGCACACGCAGCGCACGCCGGTGCTGGACCTCGGCTGGGTGTGCGCCGCGGTCACGGGCGCGCTCGGCAAGCTGGGCCTCGACGTGCTCGGCGCCAGCCGGACGGAGGTCGGCGAGGTGGCCGAGCCGGCGGGCGGGTCGTCGTCGGCCATGCCGCAGAAGCGGAACCCGGTGCTGTCGGCGCTGCTGGTGTCGGCGGCGCGGCAGGCGCCGGCGTACGCGGCGATACTCGCCCAGAGCATGCTGGCCGAGGATGAGCGCTCGGGCGGCGGGTGGCAGTCGGAGTGGCAGCCGCTGCGGGAGTCGTTGCTGCTGGCGGGCGGCGCGGCCCACACCGCGGCGGAGCTGGTCGAGGGGCTGCGGGTGTTCCCCGACCGGCTGGCGGTGAACCTGGGGCTGTCCGGCGGCCTGATCGTGACCGAACGGGTGAACGTGGTGCTGGCCCCGGTCCTCGGCAAGGCCGCGGCGAAGAAGCTGCTCGGGGAGATCGCCGCCCGGCCCGGTTCGTTCGCGGACCGGCTGCGCGACATCCCGGAGCTGCGCGACGACCTCGACGAGCTGCTGGACCCGGCCAACTACCTCGGCGCGGCCGGCGAGCTGGTGGACCGGGTGCTGGCCCGCAAGGCGACGCTCGCCTGATATTCGTTGGCCCGCGGCGGGTGTTTGGGGGAGCATGGAGCCTCGCCGCGCTCTGTGAGCGAAACCAACAACCAGTGAGGGGGCATCCCGCCGTGCGCGAGAGAAAGACGGCGGTACTGCTGGCACTACGCTACTACTGGCGAGAACTGTTCAGCCGCAAGGCAATCGCCGTTCCCGCGCTGCTCCTTCCCGCGGTCGGGAACATCTGCATCAACTACGTCACGCCACTGGTCGTCGCCGGGCTCGCCGGGAGGCTGGTCGACGGGATGCCAATCGAGTTCGCCACCGTCGCGCCGTGGATCTTCGGCTTCGCCACCGTGCTCCTGGTCGCCGAGGTGCTGTGGCGGATCGGCATCCACTGTCTCAACAGGACGGACGGGCTCGGCATCGAGCGCCTCTACGTCCTCGGCATGAACGAGCTGCTGGCCAAGGACGCCGCGTTCTTCCACGACAACTTCGCCGGCTCGCTCACCAAGCGGGTGCTGAGCTTCGCGTCGCGGTTCGAGGAGTTCGTCGACACGATGGCGTTCTCGGTGGTGGCGAAGATCGTGCCGCTGCTGTTCGCCTCGGTGGTGCTGTGGCAGTACGACCCGATGCTCGTCGTCGTGCTGGTCAGCCTCATCGCGACGACGGGGTTGCTCGTGGCGCCGCTGGTGCGCCGGCGCCAGAAGCTGGTCGACGAACGGGAGGCCGCGTTCGCGCGGGTGTCCGGGCATGTCGCCGACACCATCGGCAACATGGCGACCGTGCGTGCCTTCGCGGCCGAGGGACGGGAGGCCGAGGAGCACCGCGACCGGGTGGCCAACCTGCGCCGGCTCGCGATGCGGTCGTGGGACTACGCGAACCTGCGCATCGACATCGTGGTGGCGCCGATCTCGGTGCTCACCAACGCGCTCGGCCTGCTGCTGGCGGTCACCCTCAGCGACGGCACGCTCGGCGTCGGAGCGATCATCGTGGCGTTCACCTACTTCTCGAACGCCACGACGATCATGTTCGAGTTCAACCAGATCTACCGACGGCTCGAGAGCTCGCTGACCGAGGCCGCCCAGTTCACCGAGCTGCTGCTCGACCCGCCGACGGTGCTCGACCCGCCGTCGCCGGAACCACTGCGCCCGGCCGCGGCCGACGTCCGGTTCGAGAACGTGCGGTTCGCCCACGCCGGCGCGCCGGTCCTGTTCGAGAACCTGGACCTGGTGGTGCCGAGCGGCACGAAGGTCGGTCTGGTGGGCCGGTCGGGCGGCGGCAAGTCCACGCTGACCCAGCTGCTGCTGCGCATGATGGACATCGAGTCGGGCACGATCCGGGTCGGCGGCCAGGACATCGCCCGGCTGCGGCAGGCGGACCTGCGCGGCCTCATCGCGTACGTCCCGCAGGAACCGGCGATGTTCCACCGCACACTGCACGACAACATCGCGTTCGCCCGCCCCGGCGCGACGAAGGAGGAGGTACTGGCCGCGGCGCGGACCGCACACGTCACGGAGTTCGCCGAGACCCTGCCCGACGGCTTCGAGACCCTGGTCGGCGAGCGCGGCATCAAGCTGTCCGGCGGCCAGCGCCAACGAGTGGCACTGGCCAGGGCGATCCTGCGGGACGCCCCGATCCTGCTCCTGGACGAGGCGACGAGCGCGCTGGACTCGGAAAGCGAGATCCTGATCCAGGAGGCACTCTGGCGGATCATGGCGGGCCGCACCGCACTGGTCGTCGCCCACCGGCTGAGCACGGTCGCACGCATGGACAAGCTGGTAGTCCTGGACCACGGCGCGATCCTCGAACAGGGCACCCACGACGAGCTGCTGCGACAGCAGGGCACGTACGCACGCCTGTGGCAGCACCAGTCGGGCGGTTTCCTCACCGAGGAAACCGAGGATGTCCGCGAGCTCACAGGGGAAACCGCCGCCCGGTAGCCGGACCCGTGGCACGATCACCGTCATGGACGACGTGGTTCAGGCGGTGATCGACCGGGTGGTGGCGGCCGCGGCGCGGCATGACGCCGCGCAGGAGGACCGGCTCGACCGGTGGCGGGTACTGGAGCCGGACGCGGGCCGGTTCGTGTGGTTCCTCGCGCAGACCGTCGGGGCGCGGAACATCGTGGAGATCGGGACGTCGCGGGGCGTCTCCACGCTGTGGCTCGCGGACGCCGCGCGCACGACCGGTGGGCGGGTCGTCAGCTACGACACCGATCCCGCCGCGCAGCGGGACGCGGCCGCGACCATCGCGGAGGCCGGGCTGGCGGACTTCGTGGAGCTGCGGCTGGCCGACGGCGGGAAGGGGCTGAGCGGGTTCGGCGACGGGGAGGTCGACCTGCTGTTCCTGGACGCCGAGCGCACCGAGTACCCGTCCTGGTGGCCGCATCCCGTGCGTGTGCTGCGGTCCGGCGGCGTGCTCGTGGCCGACAACGCGCTGTCCCACCCGGACGAGATCGCGCCGCTGCGTGAGCTGCTGCGCGCGGACCTCACGGCGGTGACGACGATCCCGGTCGGCAAGGGCGAGCTCGTTGCCCTCCGGCGATAGGCCGGCGCTGGACCAGCGACTCGTCGACCACGTGGAACGCGGCGAGTGGCTCGACCTCGCGGGCGACGAACCGGTTGACACACAAGCGATGTCCACGTGGGGCGCGGACCGCGTGGTGTCCGCGATCGTCCTGCGGGACATCGTGCGCGGCACGGCGACCGACAACCCCGACCCACGTGGGTTGCGCCTGCGGGGCGCCCGCATCAGGGGCCGGCTCGACCTCGCGTTCATCACCAGCTCGGTTCCCGTGGCGCTCAACGACTGCGTGTTCGAGGAGGGGCTGAACGCCGTCGACGCGCGGCTGCCGCTGCTGGACCTCGAAGGGTGCCTGATCGCGCACCCCACCGAGATCCCGTTCATCGCGAGCGGCCTCAACAGCTCGGAGCTGAGCCTGCGCCGGGCGACCGTGACCAGCGCCGCCACCGGCGCCGCGGTGCTGATCGGCGCCGAGCTGGGTGACCTGGACTGCTGGGGCGCCACGATCACCAACACGGTCGGGAACGCACTGACCGCCGACAACCTCCGGGTACACCGGAGCGCGTTGCTGGGCGGCGGGTTCACGGCGACCGCCGCCGCGGGCGACGCCGCGGTCACGCTCACCGACGCGGAGATCGGCGAGGTGCTCTTCCTCGGCACCACCCTGCGCAACGACGACGGCACGGCGCTCGGCGGGGAGAACCTCCGGGTGCACCGCAAGCTCATGCTGCGCAACGGTTTCACCGCCTCGGGCACGGGCGTGCTCGGCGCGGTCAACCTCGACGGCGCGGAGCTCGGCGAGCTGGACTGCGCCGACGCCGACCTCGTCAACCCGACCGGCCCGGCGTTCTCCGCGGCCGACATGCGGGTGCGCCGGGACGCCTCGTTCTACCGCGCCACCCTCACCGGCGGCGGCAGCGGCGGTGTCCTCTCGCTCGTCGGAGCCGAGCTGGGCGAGCTGGTCTGCAACGACATCACGGTCCGCAACCCGAGCGGCTCGGCGGTGTACGCCACGAACCTCCGGGTCCAGCGGGACCTCTCGCTCGACGACTGCGAGCTACAGGCCGGCGACCGCGGCTACGCGGTCGACCTCGACGGCGCCCACGTCGGCGGCGGCCTGTCGCTGTCCGGCACGCGGCTCGTCCAGCCCGACCGGGGTCGCCGCCTGTACGTCGACGGCCTGACCTACGCCAACCTGCCTGCCGGGATCTCCACCGACAACTGGCTGAAGCTGTTGCGGGAGGCCACACCGTGGTACGCCGCCCAGCCGTACCAGCACCTTGCGGCCCTCCGGCGCGCCGCGGGACACGACAGCGAGGCACGGCGTGTGCTGATGGCACAACGGCGTGACCAGCTCGACCGGCGAGCGCTCACCGGCCGGACCGAGCGGGCGTGGGTCCGGTTCACCGGTCTCACCCTCGGCTACGGCTACCAGCCGTGGCGTGCGTTGATCTGTCTGCTGCTGGTCATCGCGACGGCCGTGATGCTCGCGGTCGTGCTCGGCGGGCAGGGTGGTCTGGCCCAGGCCGCGGCGCCCGGCTCGCCCTGTCCGGTGGTCGAGCGGGTGGGCGTCGGGCTCGACCTCGGGACGCCACTGCTCACCACCCGGAGCCGTTGCGACGTCACGACTTCCGGCGCGGGCCAGATCCTGACCATGACCGGCTGGGCACTGCGGCTGCTGGCATGGGCTTTCGCCACGCTGTTCATCGCCGGCTTCACGAGCGCGGTACGACGGACCTAGGGCGCCGAACCTAGGTTCCGGCCTCCAGGTCGCCCTCCGTCTTCAGGTAGAGGGCGCGGAGCGCGTTCAACGTGTTCTCGTCGGGTTGGGACCACAGCTTGCGTTCCGCGGCCTCCAGCAGCCGTTCCGCGATGCCGTGCATGGCCCACGGGTTGGACTCGGCGAGGAACTTCTGGTTCTCCTCGTCCAGCAGGTAGGTCTGGGCCAGCTGCTCGTACATCCAGTCGGTCACCACGCCGGTCGTCGCGTCGTAGCCGAACAGATAGTCCACCGTGGCCGCCAGCTCGAACGCGCCCTTGTAGCCGTGCCTGCGCATGGCGGCGATCCAGCGCGGGTTGACCACCCTCGACCGGAAGACGCGCGCCGTCTCCTCGGTGAGGGAACGGGTACGCACGGCGTCCGGGCGGGTGCTGTCGCCGATGTAGGCCGCGGGCGCACGGCCGGTCAGCGCGCGCACCGTCGCGATCATGCCGCCGTGGTACTGGAAGTAGTCGTCGGAGTCGGCGATGTCGTGCTCACGCGTGTCGGTGTTCTTGGCGGCGACGGCGATGCGGCGGTACGCGGCCTCCATGTCCTCGCGGGCGGCCCTGCCGTCGAGGCCCCTGCCGTACGCGAAGCCGCCCCACACCGCGTAGACCTCGGCGAGATCCTTGTCGTCGCGCCAGTTGTGGCTGTCGATCAGCGGCAGCAGGCCGGCGCCGTAGGACCCCGGCTTCGAGCCGAAGACGCGGGTGGTGGCGCGGCGTTCGTCGCCGTGTTCGGCGAGGTCGGCGGTCACGTGCGCGCGCACGTAGTTGACGGCCTCGTCCTCGTCCAGTGCGGCGACCAGCCGGACCGCGTCGTCGAGCAGGTGGACGACGTGCGGGAACGCGTCGCGGAAGAAACCGGAGATCCTGACCGTGACGTCGATGCGCGGCCGGCCGAGCTCGGCGGACGGTATCACCGCGAGGCCGCTCACCCGGCGGGACGCCTCGTCCCACACCGGCCGCACCCCCAGGAGCGCGAACACCTCCGCGATGTCGTCGCCGGCCGTGCGCATGGCCGAGGTGCCCCAGATCGACAGGCCGACCGACCGTGGCCACTCCCCGGTGTCGGTGCGGTAGCGCGCCAGGAGCGAGTCCGCCATGGCCTGGCCGGTCTCCCACGCCAGCCGGCTGGGGATCGCCTTCGGGTCGACGGAGTAGAAGTTGCGGCCGGTCGGCAGCACGTTCACGAGGCCACGCAAGGGAGATCCGCTCGGCCCGGCGGGCACGTAGCCGCCGTCGAGGGCATGCAGCACGTTGTCCAGCTCGTCGGTCGTGCGTGCCAGGCGGGGCACCACCTCGGTGGCGGCGAACCGCAGGACGTCCACGACGGCCGGTGGCAGGCTGTCGTCCACCTCGCGCCACCCGCCGGCCTCCATGGCGGAGACCAGCGCCAGCGCGGTCGCGTCGATCTCGTCCACCGTGGACCGTCCGGCGGAGCCGTCCTCGTTGAGCCCCAACGCCTCCCGCAGGCCCGGCAGCGCGTTGGCCTCGCCGCCCCACATCTGGCGGGCCCGCAGCATGGCGGCCACCAGGTTCACCCGTGCCTCACCGGTCGGCGCGACACCGAGCACGTGCAGGCCGTCGCGGATCTGGGCGTCCTTGACCTCGCACAGCCAACCGTCCACATGCAACAGGAAGTCGTCGAACTCCACGTCGTGCGGCCGGTCCCCGACACCGAGGTCGTGGTCCAGCTTGGCGGCCTGGATGAGCGTCCAGATCTGGGCGCGGATGGCCGGCAGCTTCGCGGGGTCCATCGCGGCGATCGAGGCGTGCTCGTCGAGCAGCTGCTCCAGCCGGGCGAGGTCGCCGTAGCTCTCGGCGCGGGCCATGGGCGGCACGAGATGGTCGATGAGCGTGGCGTGGGCGCGACGCTTGGCCTGCGTGCCCTCACCCGGGTCGTTGACGAGGAACGGGTAGATGAGCGGGAGGTCGCCGAGCGCGGCGTCGGCCGCGCACGACGCGGACAGGCCGAGGTTCTTGCCGGGCAACCATTCCAGGTTGCCGTGCTTGCCGAGGTGGACCATGGCGTGTGCGCCGAAGGTGTCGCGGAGCCACCGGTACGCGGCGAGGTAGTGGTGGCTCGGCGGCAGGTCCGGGTCGTGGTAGATCGCCACCGGGTTCTCGCCGAACCCGCGCGGCGGCTGGACGATCACGACGATGTTCTCCGCTTCCAGTGCGGCGAGGACGATCTCGCCCGCCGGATCGTGGGAGTGGTCGACGTACAGCTCGCCCGGCGCCGGACCCCAGTGCTGCTCGACGTGCGCGCGGAGATCGTCCGGCAGGGTGGCGAACCAGGCCCGGTAGTCGGCCGCCCCGATCCGCACCGGGTTGCCGGCGAGCTTGTCCTCGGTGAGCCAGTCCGGGTCCTGGCCGCCCGCCTCGATGAGCGCGTGGATGAGCGCGTCGCCGTCGTTCGACTCGAGACCGGGGAGATCGCCGACGGTGTACCCGTTGTCCCGCAAGGCGTTCAGCAGGCGGACCGCGCTCGCCGGGGTGTCGAGCCCGACCGCGTTGCCGATGCGGGCGTGCTTGGTGGGATACGCCGAGAGCATGACCGCGACCTTGCGCTCCGCCGCGGGCACGTGCCGCAGGATCGCGTGCTTGACGGCGATGCCGGCGACCCGGGCCGCACGTTCGGGGTCGGGCACGTAGACCGACAGGCCGTCGGCGTCGAGCTCCTTGAAGGAGAAGGGAACCGAGATGAGCCGCCCGTCGAACTCCGGCACGGCGACCTGGGTCGCGGTGTCCAGAGGGGACAGTCCCTCGTCGCTCTCGGCCCAGACGGCGCGGCTCCAGGTGAGGCACAGACCCTGGATGATGGGCACGTCGAGGGCGGCGAGCGCGCCGACGTCCCAGGAGTCGTCTCCCCCGGCCGCCGCGGCGGCCGGGGTGGTGCCGCCGGCCGCGAGGACGGTGACGACGAGCGCGTCGGCCGTGCCCAGCAAGGAGATCAGGTCGTCCGGCGCGGTGCGCAGCGAGGCGCAGAAGACGGGCAACGCCTGCCCACCGGCGTCCTCGATGGCGTCGCAGAGGGTCTCGACGAACGTGGTGTTGCCGGCCATGTGGTGCGCGCGGTAGTAGAGCACGGCGACCGTCGGGCCGTGCGCGTTCCCGCTGGTCCGGTCGAGCCGACCCCACAGGGGGGTGGGCACCGGCGGCGCGAACCCGTGCCCGGTGAGCAGGACGGTGTCGGAGAGGAAGTAGGCGAGCTGGCGCAGGTTGTCGCGGCCGCCGTGCGCGAGGTACGCGTGCGCCTCGGCGACGACGCCGCCGGGCACGGTGGACAGCTCCATCAGCTCGGCGTCGGGCGCCTGCTCCCCACCGAGCACGACGACCGGGCGCGGGCCGGCGAGCAACGCGTCGAGCCCCTCCTCCCAGGCTCGGCGGCCACCGAGCAGCCGGACGACCACGAGGTCGACCCCGTCTAGCAGGCCCGGGAGGGCGTCGACGCCGAGCCGGGCGGGGTTGCCGAGCCGGTAGCCGGCGCCGCTGGCCCGCGCCGAGAGGAGGTCGGTGTCGGAGGTCGAGAGCAGCAGGATCACGACATCCGACTCTATATTCGGTCCGTGCCAACCCGGAATCATTCGGAGGACTCCTGTCCTGGGGTCCTCGCCACACACCAGGCCGCCGACGGCGCCGTGGCGCGTGTCCGCGTGCCCGGGGGCCAGCTGACGGCGGCGGCGTTCCGGACGATCGCGACGGGTGCGGCGGAGCTGGGCGATGGCACGATCGAGCTGACCTCCCGGGCAAACCTGCAGGTCCGAGGCTTGGCGGACGGGGTGGAGCTGGGCACCAGGCTGGCTTCGGCAGGCCTGCTCCCGTCGGCGACCCACGAGCGGGTCCGCAACGTCCTCGCGTCCCCGCTGACCGGCCGCGACGGGGCGGGGTTCGCCGATGTTCGGCCCCTGGTCGAGGCCCTCGACGAAGCGCTGTGCGCACGTCCGCGGCTCGCCGGGCTGTCGGGCCGCTTCCTGTTCGCGGTGGACGACGGCCGCGGCGACGTGGCCTGGCTGGGCGCCGACATCGCGGCGGTACTGACCAGCGAGAACACCGCGGCGGTGCTGCTGGACGGCGAGGACGCCGGCCTGCGGTCCACGGTGGACGGGGCCCCGGCCCTGATGCTGGCCTGCGCGGAGACATTTCTCACCCTGCGCGAGCACGAGTGGCGGGTCGCCGAGCTGGCGGACGGCCCGCGCCGGCTCGCCGCGCACCTTGCCGGCCCGCCCGGTGCCCCGCGGCGCGGCGGCGCCGAGGACGACGGACAGGCGGCCGTTGACCGTCGTGAAGGGACCCGCCAGGGCGTCGGGCTGGTCGACCAGGGGGCTGGGCTCGTGTCCCTCGTCGCCGGCGCGCCGCTCGGCTGGCTCGACCGGCGCCAGGCCGCCGCGCTCACCGCGACCGGCGCACCACTGGTCATCACCCCGTGGCGGCGCCTCGTGGTCGCCGACCTGCCCGCCGACCGGGTCGAGGAGGTCGGCGACCGGCTGCGCGGGACCGGGCTCCTGCTCGACCCCGGCGATCCGCTCGCCCGGGTGACCGCGTGCACCGGACGCCCCGGCTGCGCCAAGGCGCTCGCCGACGTGCGGGCCGACGCCGCCCCCGTTCCCGGCACGACGCTGCCCGTCCACTGGTCCGGCTGCGCACGCCGGTGCGGCCGCCCCCGCGGCGCGGTGGTCGACGTGGTGGCCACCGGCCACGGCTACTCGGTGACCGAAGGAGATCGATGAACTACCTCAGGGACGGCGCCGAGATCTACCGGCGTTCGTTCGCGACCATCCGCGCCGAGGCCGCGCTCACCGGCCTGCCACCGGACGTCGAACGCGTGGCGGTGCGCATGATCCACGCGTGCGGGATGGTCGACCTGGTCGACGACCTCGCGTGCTCCCCCGACGTCGTCGCCAAGGCCCACGCCGCGCTGGCCGCCGGCGCCCCGATCCTGTGCGACGCCCAGATGATCGCCTCGGGCGTCACCCGCCGCCGGCTGCCCGCGGACAACGACGTCGTCTGCACCCTCGGCGATCCCCGGGTGCCCGAACTGGCCGAACGGCTCGGCACCACCCGCAGCGCGGCCGCGCTCGACCTGTGGGGCGACCGGCTGACCGGTGCGGTGGTCGCCATCGGCAACGCGCCGACGGCGTTGTTCCGGCTCCTGGAGCTGATCGACGCCGGCGCGCCCGCGCCGGCCGCGATCCTGGGGCTGCCGGTGGGTTTCGTCGGCGCGGCGGAGTCCAAGGTGGCCGTGGCGACGCGGACCGTCCCGTACCTGGTGGTGCACGGCCGCCGCGGCGGCAGCGCGATGGCCGTGGCCGCCGTCAACGCGATCGCGAGCGAGGTCGAATGAGCACGGCGACCCAGCCAACCCTGTACGGCGTGGGCCTGGGCCCCGGCGACCCCGAGCTGATGACGCTCAAGGCGGCACGGCTGATCCGCGAGGCGGACGTGATCGCCTACCACAGCGCCCGGCACGGCCGCAGCATCGCGCGGGGCGTCGCGGCACCGCACCTGCGGGGCGACCAGATCGAGGAGCCACTGGTCTACCCGCTGACCGTGGAGACGACCGACCACCCCGGCGGGTACCGCGGCGCACTGGCGGACTTCTACGCCGAGAGCGCCGCGAAGCTGGCCGCGCACCTGGACGCCGGCCGCGACGTGGTGCTGCTGTGCGAGGGTGACCCGCTGTTCTACGGCTCGTACATGCACATGCACACCCGCCTGGCCGGCCGGTACCGCACGGAGGTCGTGCCCGGGGTGACGTCGGTGAGCGCGGCGGCGGCCGTGGCCGGCCGCCCGTTGGTGGAGGGCGAGGAGATCCTGACGGTCCTCCCCGGCACCCTGCCGCCGGAGGTCCTGGCGGACCGTCTGTCCACAACGGACTCGGCGGCGGTGCTGAAGCTCGGCCGAACGTTCGAGAAGGTCCGCAAGGCCATGACGGACGCCGGCCGCCTGGACGAGGCGGTGTACGTGGAACGCGCGACGTGGCCGGAACAACGCCTGATGCCGCTGTCCGAGGTGGACCCGAACACCGTCCCGTACTTCTCGGTGGCGCTCCTCCCGAGCAGGCGAGCGGCGGACACCGCGGCGACGTGGTCCGCGCCGGCGCGGACCGGCACGGGCGGCGTCGTGGTGGTCGGCCTCGGCCCGGCGGGACGTCCGTGGCTGACCCCGGAGGCGCAGGAGGCGTTGGCGTGGGCCGATGACCTGGTGGGCTACGGCCCGTACCTGGACCGCGTGCCGCCGAACCCGCGGCAGCGGCGACACGCGTCGGGCAACACGGTGGAGGCGGAGCGGGCGGCGTTCGCCCTGACGCTCGCGCAGGAGGGCCGCCGGGTGGCGGTGGTGTCGTCGGGCGACCCCGGGGTGTTCGCGATGGCGAGCGCGGTGCTGGAGGTGGCGGAGGACTGGCCCGGGGTGGCGGTGCGGGTGGTGCCGGGCCTGACGGCGGCGCAGGCGGTGGCGAGCAAGGCCGGTGCGCCGCTGGGCCACGACTTCTGCACGGTGTCGCTGTCGGACCGGTTGAAGCCGTGGGAGGTGATCGCGAGCAGGTTGTCCGCGGCGGCCGCGGCGGACTTCGTGATCGCGATCTACAACCCGGCGTCGAAGACCCGCAGGACACAGCTGGACGCGGCGAAGGAGTTGCTGCTGGCACACCGGACCCCGGACACGCCGGTGGTGGTGGGCCGCGACGTGGGCGGCGAGACGGAGTCGGTCTCGGTGGTGACACTGGGCACGCTGGACACGTCCACGGTGGACATGAGGTGCCTGCT
>NZ_DASQCC010000160.1:0-30131 GCF_035634895.1 Actinophytocola sp.
CACACCGGCGGCACCGGTACGGCGCAGACGAGGTCGCGACCTGGGAGTTCGAGGTCTGGAACGAGGCCAACCTCGCGGTGTTCTGGAACGGCACCCAGGACGACTACCACCGCCTGTACGAGATCGCCGCCCGCGCGGTCAAGGCGGTCGACCCACGCATCCGGGTCGGCGGGCCGGCCTCCGCGGCGGCCGGCTGGGTCGGCGCGCTGCTGGACCACTGCCGCGAGCACGACGTGCCGATCGACTTCGTCTCCACGCACACCTACGGCAACGCCCCACTGGACCTGCGGCCGCTGACGAGCTCCTTCGCGGAGCTGACCGGCCGGCCGGCACCGGAGATCCTCTGGACCGAGTGGGGCGTCACGCCCACACACTTCCACCAGGTCAGCGACACGGTGTTCGCCGCGCCGTTCGTGTTGCGGGGCATGAAGAGCGCGCTCGAGTCGACCGACTGCCTCGCGTACTGGGTGTGCTCGGACCACTTCGAGGAGCTGGGCTGGCCACCCCGGTTGCTGCACGGCGGTTTCGGCCTGCTGACCGTCGGAAACCTGCGCAAGCCCCGGTTCTGGGCGCTGTACCTGCTGTCGCGGCTGGCCGGCGGCCGGGTGCCGGCGGAATGTGCCGGCGACGGCGGGAACTCACTGGTCGAGGCACTGGCCACGCGCGCCGGCGGGACCGTGGACGTGTTGGTGTGGAACGGAACGCTCGACCAGTCCAAGACGGACGGCGCGGCCGCGCTCGACCGCGACGTGACGGTCACGGTGAACGGTCTCGCGCCCGGCACGTACGCCGTGACCTCGACGCGGGTGGACGAGCACCACGCCAACATCGGCCGGGTGTGGCGCGAGCTCGGCGGCGAGGACTGGCCGGACGAGGAGCAGTGGATCACGTTGCGGGCCACCGACAGGCTGCCGATCGAGTACCTTGCGAAGGTGACGGTCGGCGACGAGGGCGTCGCCTCCGTCACCGTTGCGCTGCCCATGCCCGGGATCCGGTCGTTGCGGCTGACCCGGAGCTGACCGACGCGAGGAGTGTTCATGGCCATGCCAGCGTGGCTCGCCGACGCCGTGCTGTACCAGATCTACCCGCAGAGCTTCGCCGACAGCAACGGCGACGGCATCGGCGATCTGAACGGCATCGAGTCCAAACTGGACTATCTGGCGTGGCTGGGTGTGAACACGGTGTGGCTCAACCCGTGCTTCTCCTCGCCGATGCGCGACGCCGGCTACGACGTGGCCGACTACTACGCGATCGACCCGCGCTACGGCAGCCGCGACGACCTGGCCAAACTCGTGGACTCCGCGTCCCGCAAGGGAATCCGGGTGCTGCTCGACCTGGTCGCCGGGCACACGTCCGATCAGCACGAGTGGTTCGTCCGTTCGGCCGACGACCCGTCCGACGACCGCTACGTCTGGGCGGCGGAGCAGGCGCCGGGGTTCGAGCCGTCACCGGGCCGGCGGGAAGGCTTCTACCTGCCCAACTTCTTCCCCGTGCAGCCGGCGCTGAACTTCGGCTACGGGCGGATGAACGAGGCGGAACCGTGGCGCCAGCCCGTGGACGCGCCGGGACCGCGGGCGAACCGGCAGGCGCTGCGGGACATCATGGACTACTGGCTGCGCACGGGGGTCGCCGGTTTCCGGGTGGACATGGCGGCGTCGCTGGTGAAGGACGACCCCGGCAAGCTGGAGACCGGGGCCCTGTGGCGTGAGCTGCGTGGCTGGCTCGACCACGCGCACCCGAACGCCGCCCTGTTCAGCGAGTGGACACAGCCGGAAGTCTCGGTGCCGGCGGGGTTTCACGCGGACTTCTTCCTGCACTTCGGCGCCAGCCAGGCATTCCGGTCGCTGTTCCACAACGGCGCGGTGTACGACCCGACGTTCCGGCCGCGGCCGTGCTACTTCGACGCGGCCGGCGCGGGCTCGGTGTCGGAGTTCCTGGCGGAGTGGGCGACCGCGATGACCACGATCGGCGACAGCGGGTACATCGTCCTGCCGACGTCCAACCACGACTACCCGCGGCTCGTGGCGGCCGCACGGACGGCGGAGCAGGCACGCGCCGCGCTGACGTTCATCCTGACCTGGCCGACCCTCCCGGCGATCTACTACGGCGACGAGATCGGCATGCAGTACCAGCCGGGGTTGCCGGACCTGGAGGGCAGCGTGCTGCGGCTGGCGCACAAGGGCTGGAACCGCGCGGGGTCGCGAACGCCGATGCAGTGGGAGCGAACGGATCCCGAGGTCACCTACCTGCCACCGGACCCGTCGCCGACCCGCCCGAACGTGGCCGACCAGCGGTCCGACCCGGGGTCGACGCTGAGCCTCGTGAAGGAGCTCATCGCGCTGCGCAGGTCGAACCCGGAGCTGGGCACGACCGGTACCGTGCGGATCATCAATCCGGGCTACCCGTTCGTCTACCGCCGGGGCGACCGCTTCACGGTGGCGGTGAACCCGGCCTACCAGCCGGCACACACGGACATCCCGGTCACCGGCACCCGGGTGCTGGGTGAGGGCGTGGAGGTCCGCGACGGCGTGCTGTCCATGGCCGGGGAGAGCTACGCCGTCTTCGCGGACTGACCGTCGCGTTCACCGGCCGGTCGGCGATGTCGGGGGTCGACTGTTCCGAGAGCGCACGGGAGGTCGTCCGGGCGCTCACGGAACAGTCAGTGAGACTCGCGGGTGGGGGACGTGGTCGTGGCGCCGCGGAGGAAGTCGAGGTCGGCACCCTCGTCGGCCTGTAGTACGTGGTCCACGTACATCCGCTGCCAGCCACGGGTCGGGGTCGCGAACGCCTGGGCTGCGGCCTCGGCGACCGGGCGGGAGTCCAGGTCCGGGACCTCCACCTCCAGGCGGCGGTTGGGGACGTCCAGCAGGATCGGGTCGCCGGTGCGCACCCGGGCCAGCGGTCCGCCCGCCGCCGCCTCCGGGGCGGCGTGCAGCACCACCGTCCCGTACGCCGTGCCGCTCATCCTGGCGTCGCTGATGCGGACCATGTCCCGTACGCCCTTCGCCAGCAGCTTCGCCGGCAGCGGGAAGTTCCCGACCTCCGGCATCCCCGGGTAGCCCTTCGGACCGCAGCCACGCAGCACCAGCACCGAGTCCTCGTCCACCTCGACCGTGTCGATCGTCGCGTTCAGGTGCTCGATCGAGTCGAAGACGACCGCCCGGCCCCGGTGGGTCAGCAGCTCGGGGGTCGCCGCCGCCGGTTTGATCACCGCGCCCGACGGGGCCAGGTTGCCGCGCAGCACGGCGATGCCCGCCGACTCCTGCAGCGGCGCCGAGCGGGGGTGAATGACCGACTCGTCGTAGATGCGCGCGTCGGGCAGGTACGACGTCAGGGGCTGACCCGTCACCGTGATCGCCGACGGGGACAGCAGGTCCGACACCTCGTTCAGCACCGCCAGCAGCCCGCCCGCTCGGTGCAGGTCGTCCATCAGGTGCTTACCGGCCGGTTGGAGGTCCACCAGTAGAGGGACACCCGAACCGGTGCGATCGAAGTCGTCCAGTGACAGCTCCACGCCCAGCCGTCCGGCAATCGCCAGCAGGTGGACCACGGCGTTCGTCGAGCCGCCAATTGCCGCCAGCGCCACGATCGCGTTCAGGAACGACGCCCGGGTCAGCACCTCGCTCGGCCTGCGCTCCGCGTTCGCCATCGACACCGACAGGCGGCCCGACTGATGCGCCATCTCCAGCAGGCCGCTGTCCGGCGCCGGCGTACCGGCCAGGCCGGGGATCGTCATGCCCAGCGCCTCGGTCACGCACGCCATCGTCGACGCCGTCCCCATCGTGTTGCAGTGGCCGCGGCTGCGGATCATCGACGACTCCGAACGGATGAACTCCTCCCGCGACAGCTCGCCGGCCCGGACCTCCTCCGACAGCCGCCACACGTCCGTGCCACAGCCCAGGGGCTTGCCGCGGAAATGCCCGGTCAGCATGGGTCCGCCCGGCACGACCAGCGCCGGCAGGTCCACCGAGCAGGCCGCCATCAGCAGGGCGGGAATCGTCTTGTCGCACCCACCCAGCAGCACAACCCCGTCGATCGGGTTGGCACGCAGCATCTCCTCGGTCGCCATGGCCGCGAGGTTGCGGAACAGCATGGCCGTCGGCCGCAGCAGCGTCTCACCCAGCGACACGACCGGCAGGTGGAGGGGCACTCCGCCGGCGGCCCACACACCGTCGGCGACCGACTTCGAGACCTCCGTCAGGTGCGCGTTGCAGGGCGTCAGGTCCGAGGCGGTGTTGGCGATCGCGATGTGCGGCCGGCCGTCAAACGCCTCCCTCGGCAGGCCCCTGCGCATCCAGGCGCGGTGGATGTAGGCGTTCCGGTCGTCCCCGGCGTACCACTGCTGACTGCGGCGCTGCGACTCAGACATGATCGAACCGTACCGCCGGCCACCGCCCTTTTGGGAAGTGTGCGTATCTGACTGGACGCGGGGCACTCCTTGTTGGTAACACTCGGTAAGAAAGTTCGATGAAACCAATGAGGTCCGGCGAGCATCCAACGAATTGTCGGCACCGAGTGATACACATACTCCACAGGCACACAACAAACCGGGGAACATCATGTCCGCGCTACCAGAAGGTCTGAACCACAGGGCCCTGTCCATGCTCAGAGCGGTCGTCGCCGGCCGCGCGCAGCTGCGCTGCTCCAGCGAGCCTGACCTGTTCATCGACGGGGTGCCCTGCTGTGACCAGTACTTGGCGCACACACTCGCACACGACGGGTTCATCGAGCCGGCGCACCAGGGGGCCGTCGGCACGCTCGTTCCCGCCGCACTGACCGACGCCGGAGTGGCCGCACTGGCCCCCGCGCCGGCCGCCGCCTGATTTTGACCACCCCAATTGCCAGATCAACTGGGAAAACGGCAAAAACTCTCGCGGTAATCACTCCACCACGCTTAGCCGACCTGTTTAGCCCCGTTAACCAACCGGCATTTGCCACCCGCGAGTCCCGCGTTCAAACCTAGCGAGTCCCGCGTTCGCACACCCCGAGTTGCGGTTTCGTGCAGATCGTGGGCTGGGCCGTGTGCACGAAACCGCAACTCACTGTGTTTGAACGCGGGACTCGGTGTGTTTGAACGCGGGACTCGCGAGGGGTCAGGTTAGGGCGCTTGCTGGGCCCGGGGTGCCGGTGTAGCCGCCGAGGATGGTGTCGACGCCGACCTCGCACCACCAGTCGAACTGTTCCCTGGTGTCGATGTCGCCGACGATGACCGGGGTGCCGTCGCCGCGGACCAGGGGGACCAGGTCGCGGATGGTGCGGGTGAAGAGGGTCTCGTCGCTGCTGCGGTTGGCGATGCGGCTGACCACCCGGGTCGACATCTTGACCGTGTGGATCGGCAGGTCCTCCAGGCACGCGAGGTCACCGCTCGTCGTGCCGAACTCGTACAGCACGACGGAGTGCCCGAGGTCGACCAGCACCTCGAGGTTGTCCTCGGCCATCCCGTCCGGCAGGCACAGCGCCTGGACCGGCATGCCGAGCCGCAGGTCCTTCGGCGCCAGCCCGGCGTCGGACAGCACGGCCTGGACCGTCGCCACCAGGTCCTGGTCGCCGGCCAGCTCCTTGGGCAGCTCGACGTAGAGCACCGGGCGGCCGGGCAGCGACTTCAGCTCCTCGCAGGCACGCGACAGCATCCACCGGCCGATCGGCAGCGCCAGCCCGGTCTCCGCGAGCGCCTGGAGGCACCGTTCGTGGTCGAGTGAGCCGTCGGCGTGGTTCCACCGCAACAACGCCTGCACGGCAACGACGTTCCGCTCCGGAATGGACACCAGCGGCTGGTACTCCAGCTCGATCTCGCCGCTCTCCCAGGCACCAGGCATGGTGCTCGCGAGGCTGAGCCGGTCGCGGTCGGAGGCGTTCTGCTGCTCGTCGACCATGCCCCACTGCCGACGCCCGCCCGCCTTCAGCCGGCGCAGCGTGATGTCCGTGGCACGCAACAGCTCCTCGGGCGTCGCGTCCGGCTTCGGGTCGTGCAGCACGGCGATCGTCGCGGTGGCGGCCACCCCCTGGTCACCGACGAACACCGGCTCGGCCAGCTCGTCGTTGATCCGCATCGCCATGACCGTGCCCGCCGGCGTGCTGGCCTGGTGCTCGATCAGGACGCCGAACTCGTCGCCGTCGAAGCGCGCGACGGTGGCCTTCTCCTCGGCGAACATGTCGTTGAGCCGCAGGGCGACGGTCTGCAGGAGCCGGTCGCCGACCTCCCGGCCGATGCCGTCGTTCACCGCGTGGAACCCGTCGAGATCGAGGTGGAGGATCGTCAGCTCCTCGGCGGCGTTCTTGCCCGACAGCGCCTCTTCGAGCCGACCCTCGAACCGCTGCCGGTTCGGTAAGCCGGTCAGCGCGTCGGTGATCGACTGGAACCGCAGCTGGCTCTCGAGGAAGTGCCGCTCCGACACGTCCTCCACGGTCGTGACGTAGTACTGCGGCGTGCCGCCCGGGTCACGCAGCACCGACGCCGACAGGAAGACCAGCGCCTCCTCGCCGTCGCTCTTGCGCAGGCTGCGGCGCTCACGGAACGGCGGCGTGCCCTCCTCGTTCAGCACCTGGTACCGCAGGCGCAGGTAGTCGAGGTCGTCCGCGCGGAAGATGTCGTCGAGCCTCGTGACGCCGAGCTTGCCGCCCTTGTACTCCAGGATGTTCGCGAGCGCGCGGTTGCTGCGGAGGACCTCGAAGTCGAGGTCGGTGATCGCCATGCCGACGCTGGAGGCGGAGAAGATCTCCTCGAAGCGCGCCTCGCTGTCCCGCAGTGCGCGCTCGGCGTTCTCGCGGGAGCGGATCAGCGCGAGCGTCAGCGCCTCCTGCTCCTCGGACAGCCGCTGGCGCATCGCCTCGGCGAACCCCTTGGCCAGGGCACTGAACACGAGCACGAGCCGGGTGGGCAGCCCCTGGAGGTCCGCGACCCCGGACAGCTTCGGCATCCCCGCACCCAGTACCTTGATCGACGATTCCACACACTCGGGGCTGGTCAAACCGAGGTCCACCAACCGTTCCGCGACAGCCGTGACCAGCATGTCGTCGAATGGGTCCGCACACATGGCGTCGGCGATGCCGTCGAGAGCCTTGGTCAGCCCGCTCTCGACCTCCTCGCGCGCCCGCGCGATGTAGATGACCTGTTCAAGCGCCCCCGCCCACTCCCGCGCCAGCTCAGGTCGATCCACCGGAGCCATCCAGTGGCCAAGTCATGGTTGTCCTTCTCCGGTCAGCGGGTTGTGACACTACCAGTGAATGCGCAACCCCTCTGCACCCGAACGGGGTCCAGTCACCGACGTTGGAGACACCCTACGTGTCATCGTGTAGGCCATTCAGGTGAACTACGTTCAGTAACAATCATTCGTGAGGGTAGGGCACACACAGAAAGCGACTACGCTCCGGCAATGCCGGTCGGTAACTGCAACATTACTGACTACCAGGTCCGACTGGAGAGCACTACCATGCAGTTCGTCACGCTCCGACAGGTTTTTGTGGGAGAACCGGCCCGACGAGGTGCTCCGGCCGGACCGGAACCCTGGTGAGCGCCACCCCGGCCGCCGCGCGGATGGCCGCCACGATCGCCGGCGTCGCGGACAGGGTCGGCGGCTCGCCGACACCACGCAACCCGTACGGCGCGTGCGGGTCCGCGCGCTCCAGCACGTCGATCGACATCGGCGGCATGTCCAGCACGGTCGGGATGAGGTAGTCGGTGAACGACGGGTTGCGCACGACGCCGTCGACGACCTGGATCTCCTCCATCACCGCGAGGCCGAGGCCCTGAGCCGAGCCGCCCTGGATCTGGCCGATCACCGCGTCGGGGTTCATGGCCTTGCCGACGTCCTGCGCGCACGCCAGCTCCACGACCCGCACGAGCCCCAGCTCGACGTCCACGTCGACCACGGCCCGGTGCGCCGCGAACGCGTACTGCACGTGGGCGAAACCCTGACCGCGCACCGGATCCAGTGGCGAGGTCGCGCGGTGCCGCCACTCGACGGTCCGCTCGACCGCCTCGTCGCCGAGCACCTCGGCGAGGTCCGCGAGCACCTCGTTCGACGCGGACACGACCTTCCCGCCCGCCAGCCCGGCACCGGCCAACCCCTGCTTCGCCGCGAGTTCCAGCACGGCCGTGCGCACCTCCTCGCACGCGGCCTTGACCGCGCCGCCCGTGACGTAGCTCTGCCGGGACGCCGAGCTGGAGCCGGCGCTGCCGACGAACGTGTTGGACGGCTGGATCTGCACCCGCTGCACGCCGAGCTCGGTCCTGGCGATCTGCGCCTGGAGGGTCACGAGCCCCTGGCCGACCTCGGCGGCGGCCGTGTGCACGGACACGACCGGCTCGCCCGCGATCACCTCGAGCCGGACGCGGGCGGTCGAGTAGTCGTCGAACCCTTCGGAGAAGCCGACGTTCTTGATGCCGACGCCGTAGCCGACGCCACGCACGACGCCCTCGCCGTGGGTGGTGTTGGCGACGCCGCCGGGCAGCTCCCGCAGGTCCCGCGGTCCGGTCGGCTCGGCCGGCAACGGCTTGTCCCGCACGCGTTCCAGCAGCTCCGCGACCGGCGCGGGCGAGTCGATGACCTGACCGGTCGGCATGCGGGTGCCGCGCTCGGCGGCGTTGCGGACGCGGAGGTCCACCGGGTCCATGCCCAGTGCCGCGGCCAGCTTGTCCATCTGTGACTCGTAGGCGAAGCATGCCTGTACGGCGCCGAACCCCCGCATGGCACCGCACGGCGGGTTGTTCGTGTACACGCCGTAGGAGTCGATGTGCACGTTCGGCACCCGGTACGGGCCGGCGCCGAGCGTCGCGGCGTTGCTGGTGACGGCCGAGGTCGTCGAGGCGTACGCGCCGCCGTCGAGGATCAGCGACGCCCTGATGTAGACGAGGTCGCCGTCGCGGGTGGCGCCGTGCTCGTACCGCATCCGCGCCGGGTGCCGGTGCACGTGGCCGAAGAACGACTCCTCCCGGCCGTAGACGATCTTGACCGGCTTGCGGGTGCGCAGCGCCAGCATGCAGGCGTGCACCTGCATCGACAGGTCCTCGCGGGCACCGAACGCGCCGCCGACGCCGGCGAGGTGCAGGCGCACCTTGTCGTGGTCGAGGCCGAGCGCCCCCGCGACCTGCCGCTGGTCGGCGTGCAGCCACTGCGTCGCGATGTACAGGTCGACGCCGCCGTCCTCGGCCGGCACGGCGAGCCCGGACTCCGGGCCGAGGAACGCCTGGTCCTGCATGCCCACCGTGTACTCGCCGGTCACCACGACGTCCGCGACCGGGTTCTCCTCGCCCGCGCGGATCGGGCAGTGGCGGACGATGTTGCTCCCGTGCGGCGGGTGGAGGACCGGCGCGTCCGGTCCCATGGCCGCCTCGGCGTCGGTGACCGGGGTGTGGATCTCGTAGTCGACGGCGATGCGCGCGGCGGCGCGGCGGGCGGTCTCCGGGTGGTCGGCGGCGACGATCGCGACCGGCTCGCCCTGGTAGCGCACGACGTCGACGGCGAGGACGGGCTGGTCGGCGTGTTCGAGGCCGTAGAGGTTGTCGCCGGGCACGTCCTCGTGGGTGAGCACCGCGTACACGCCGGGGAGCTTGAGCGCCTCGGTGAGGTCGACCCCCTTGATGCGGGCGTACGGGTGCGGGCTGCGGAGGGTGGCGCCCCACAGCATGTCGTCGGCCCACAGGTCCGAGGAGAAGGCGAACTCGCCGCGGGTCTTCTGGGCGCCGTCCGGTCTCAGCGGGCTCTCACCGACGCCGCCCGTGACGTTGGTGACCAGCGGTTGGGTCGTGGTCATCGCTTCTCCGCGAGCTGCCTCGACGCGGTGCGCAGGGCGACCGCGGCGTCGGCCTCGTCGACCGTCACCATCCGGTCCTCCTCGACCACGGGATTGCCGCCCACCAGCAGGAGTCTCAGCGGCGGGAGCGCGCCGAACACCAGCGCCACCACGGGATCCGCGATGCCCGCGTGGTCGAGGGTGTCCAGCCGCCACACCGCGAGGTCGGCCTGCTTGCCGGGTTCGATCGAGCCGATCTCCCCCTCGCGACCCAGGCAGCGAGCGCCGCCGATGGTCGCGAGCCACAGCCCGTCGCGGGCGGAGGCCGAGTGCGGGCCCTTGTTCTGGCGGGCGAAGTAGACCGCCTGCCGCAGCTCGACACCGAGCCCACCGTCCTCATTGGACGCCGCGCCGTCGACGCCGAGGCCGACGGGTGAGCCGGCGTGCACGAGGTCCCGCACCCGCGCGAAGCCCGAGCCCAGGCGGCCGTTGGAGGTGGGGCAGTGCGCGACGCCGGTGCCGGTCTCGCCCAGCCGTTTGACGGCGTCGTCGGAGAAGTGGATGCCGTGCGCGAACCACACGTCGTCGCCGAGCCAGCCGAGCCGGTCCGCGAGCTCCGCCGGGGTGCAGCCGTACTCGGCGAGGCACTGGCGTTCCTCGTCGAGGGTCTCGGCGAGGTGGGTGTGGAGGCGGACTCCCTTGTCCCGCGCCAGGTTCGCGGCCTCACGCATGAGGTCGTCGCTGACGGAGAACGGCGAGCACGGGGCGACGGCGATCCTGACCATCGCCTCCGGCGACGAGTCGTGATAGCGGTCGACGGCCTCCGCCGTGCCGGCGAGTGCGCCGTCGGTCGTCTCGACGATGTTGTCGGGCGGCAGGCCGCCGTGCGACTCGCCGCGATCCATCGAGCCCCGCGCGGCGTGCAGGCGGACACCGACCCGGCGGGCGGCCTCGACGGTCGCGCCGAACACGTCGCCACCGTCGCGCGGGAAGACGTAGTGGTGGTCGGCGGCGGTGGTGCAGCCGGTGCGCGCGAGGCGAGTGAGGCCGGCGACCGCGGCGGCGTTGGTGATCCGCTCGTCGATGCCGGCCCACACCGGGTACAGCTCGACGAGCCACTCGAACAGTGTCGACTGCTGGCCGTAGCCGCGGGTCGCCCACTGGTAGAGGTGGTGGTGGGTGTTCACGAACCCCGGCGTGACAAGGCATCCGGTCGCGTCGACGCGCCGGTCGGCCGGCCCGTCTGACGCCTTCCCCTCACCGACGGCCTCGATGACGTTGCCGTTGACCACCACATGGCCGGCGGTGTACTCGGTGCCGGCCTCCTCGCCGTCGACCGTCGCGATGGCCGCGTTCTCGATGACGATCCTCACGCCTGCTCCTTCACCTTGCCGGCCGCCAGCCGCACCGCGTCGAGGATCTTCTCGTAACCGGTGCAGCGGCACAGGTTCCCGGCGAGCGCCTCCCGGATCTCCGCGTCGCTCGCGCCCGGATGGCGGTTGACGAGGTCGTGGGCGGCGACCACGAGACCCGGGGTGCAGAATCCACATTGGACAGCGCCGGTGCGGACGAACGCCTCCTGGACCGGATCCAGCTCGTCCCCGGTCGACAGTCCCTCGACGGTCGTGACGGACCGGCCCTCGGCCTGGCCCGCGGCCACCAGGCACGCGCACACCGGCGTGCCGTCGAGGTAGACCGTGCAGGACCCGCATTCGCCTTGCTCACAGGCGTTCTTGGCGCCCGGTAGGCCGAGCCGCTCACGCAGCACGTACAGCAGGCTCTCGCCCGGCCATACGTCGTCCGCGGTCCGCTGCTCGCCGTTGACCTCCACGTTGACGCGCATCAGTCCCCTTCCTCGTGGATCGAGCCGTCGGACACAGACCGCCATGCCCAGCCGAGGGTGCGGCCGGCCAGCACGGACAGCGCGTGCCGGCGGTAGTCCGCGCTGCCACGAACGTCGTCGATCGGCCGCGCGGCGGCGGCGACCAGCCGGCCGAACTCGCGGGAGACCTCGTCCGGCAACGGATCCCGCGACTCCCACGGCAGCTCGGCGGCGGCGAGCCGCTCGGCCTCCGGTGCGCGCAGCGGCATGGGCCCCGCGGACCCGATGCCCGTGCCGACGGTCCTGGCGGCCAGGTCGATCGACACCGCGAACGAGCACACGGCGATGACCATGGCGTTGCGGGTGCCGACCTTGGCGAACTGCTGCGGCCCGCTCCGGACCGGCACGGTCACCGCGGTGATCAGCTCGTCGGGTTCGAGCACGGATCGCTTGGGCCCCTGGTAGAACTCCCGCACGGGGATCGTTCGCGTGCCACGGACGGACGCCACCTCGACGTCCGCCGTGGTGGCGAGTAATGGCGGATGCGCGTCGCCCGCGGGGGAAGCGGAGCCGAGGTTGCCGCCCACGCTGCCCCGGTTGCGGATCTGCGGTGAGCCGACGGTGCGTGCCGCCATCGCCAGCCCAGGCAGGGTTTCCGCGAGCTCGGTGACGATTCGCGTGTACGGCACCGCCGCGCCGAGCCTGACGCGCCCGTCAGTCCGGCTCCATTCGGCGAGCTCGGCGAGGCGGCCCAGGTCCAGCAGCGCGGGTGGGCGGCGCGCGTCGAAGTTCAGCTCCACCATGACGTCCGTGCCGCCGGCGATGGGCACGGCATCGGGGTGCTCGGCCTTCAGCGCCAGCGCTTCGTCCACAGTGGACGGTCGGAGGAAGTCCACTCGATCACCACCACGCCAGACCCGGGTCCGGTGCGCCGTCCCGGACGACCGTGCCCTCGATGAGCCCGTACGGCCGGTCGGCGGCGAAGAAGACCTCGCCGGGGTTGTCCAGCTCGAACGGCGACAGGTCGACGAGGAAGTGGTGCCTGTTGGGCAGCGACAGCCGAACCTCGACCAGCTCCTCCCGGTGCCGTAGCACCTGCTCTCCCATGGCGTAGAGGGTTTGCTGCAGTGACAGGGAATGCGTGCCGGCGAACGCCTCGAGGAGGCGGCTGGTGGCCGCCTCGTGCGACGCGCGCCAGTCGTCGTTCACCGCGCGCCCGTGGCGCCACCGCGCGGAGACGGCGGTCGCGAGGATGCGGTCGTTCGTCTCCGGGAGCGTCGTGTACCCGTCCTTGTGGAACCCGTGGAACTCCGAGCCGGTGGTGTTCATGACGACCAGGTCGTCGACCCCGGACACGACGGTCGCCGCCGTGCCGTCGTAGGTCACCGACGCGGTGCGCGCCCCGGAGCGGTGGACGAACGAGTGGTGACCGAACCGTTCCCAGCTGTACTGCTCGATCCGCACCCGGGCACGGCGGATGGTCGGCGTGGTGTCGACGAAGTGTTTCGCGAGCCGCGCCGCGAAGTCCTCGATCTCCCCGACTCCGTCGCGGGCGAAGGCGTAGACCGTGTTCTTCTGGGTGTCGGTCGGGAGCACGCCGGAGTTGTCGCCGGTGAGGTGCGTCGCGGCGAGGTCACCGGACAGGGTGGTGG
The DNA here is from genome assembly GCF_035634895.1 of Actinophytocola sp. Taxonomy (GTDB): domain Bacteria; phylum Actinomycetota; class Actinomycetes; order Mycobacteriales; family Pseudonocardiaceae; genus Actinophytocola. The sequence goes on from NZ_DASQCC010000160.1 coordinate 13,207, forward strand.
TGACGTTGAGGTCGGTGATCGCGTGGCCCGCTTCGCCCCGGTCCACCCGGACGAGGCGGGTTTCCGCCTTGCCGTACTGGTTGTCGCCGAGCCTGATGTCCATGGGTCAACTCCCCCGGTAGGTCGAGTAGCCGTACGGGCTGATGAGCAGCGGCACGTGGTAGTGACTGTCGTCGGTGACCCGGAAGGCGACGGCGACCTCGGGGTAGAACTCCCCCGCGACGTCGAAGACGAGCCGGTACACACCGGGCTCGACGGTGTCCCAACCACTGACCCGGCCGTCGTCGTCGGTGTGACCTTCCGCGATCGTGCGCCATCCGTCGTCGTGCAGCTCGAGGCGCACGCGGACGCCCGTGGCCGGCCGCCCCTCGCTCGTGTCGAGCACGTGGGTGGACAGGCTCATCCGTACGCCTTTCCCAGCCGCAGGTCGACGATCTTCCGCATTTCTTCACGGACCACGTCGCGCTCGGCCGCCGGATCGTTGCCGAGCCGGCCGTGGAGGGCCGCGAGCATGTCCGGCCCGGACAACCCGGTGGCACAGATGAGGAAGACGTACCCGAAGCGCTCCTCGTACCGCCGGTTCCCCGCCACGAGGTCCTCGCCCGGGGTCGCACCGGCCTGCTCGCCCCGCGACCAGCCGGCCTCGGTCGACGTGCCGTCGGCACGTTCCCCGATGCGCGGGTGGGCGGCGAGCGCCTGCTCGACGTCGGCCCAGGTCAGCGCCCGGAGCACCTGCTCGGAGACACTCCGGAGCTGGGCGAGGTCGTGGTAGGGGCGCCGGGCGAGGATCTCGTCGGCCCAGCGGCGCGAGGCGCAGCAGGCCAGCAGGTCACGCTCGGCCGCGGCCGGCTCCTGGACGTTCAGCCGGTCGAGGGGCGAATGGTCGGACATCCTCGGAACTGTACTGATCCAAGGCCACGCTCGCCCCACTTCACACACCACTGAAACCCGGTCGGTGACGACTCGCGTCCGGCCCCTCAACGGCTGCCTGGCCGAACTTTCATGATCAACGGCAGCCGGTCTTCGTGAGCCCGTTGGCCCGTGGTGCTGTGACTCTGCCGAGGCCCTGGCCCGAAGCCAGTGGGGCCGCGTGCCATTCCGCCAGCGGGCCCGGCTGACGTTCTGCCGGTGGGGCCCAGCCTGCCGTTCTGCCGGCCGGGGCGGCGGGGCCTGCGAAGTCCGTGGTCAGCGAGGGCTGTGGATAGCTTTCGTCCAGACGGGCCGGGCGAAGGGGGCACTCGCGTCTCTCGGGGCCTCGTCAGGCGCAGCCATCTCATCCCGGGAAGCGGCGGAGCCGCTTCCCGGGAGACCGCGCGGGCTGTGGACAACTCCGCCGGCGACGCCCAGCCGATCCCGGAGTGCCCGTTCCCGAGCCCGCCCGCAGGGCGCTTCCCGAGCCCGCAGGGCCGTTCCGGAGGCCCGTTCCGCAGGGCCCGTTCCGGAGGCCCGTTCCGGAGGCCTCAGTCCAGCACGGCCAGGGCGTCGATCTCCACCAGGAGGCCTTCCGGCAGACCCACGTACACCGTGGTGCGGGCCGGGAAGGACTCCTCGAAGAACTCGCGGTAGGCGTCGTTCATCTCACCGAAGTGGGCCACGTCCGTGAGGTAGACGCGGCACATCACCACGTCCTCCAGGGTGGCGCCGCCGGCTTCCAGGACACCCTTGACGTTGCGCATGACCTGGCGGGTCTGCTCGGTCACGTCGTTCGCGCCGACGCGCTCGTTGGTCGTCGGGTCGACGGCGATCTGGCCTGCCACCTGCAGGATGTTGCCCTTTCGGATGCCGTGTGTCAGCGGCACCGTCGGGATCTTCGTGCCCTCCGGGTGGATCGCGACCTTCGCCATCAGTTGCTCCTTCCGAAACCGGTGAAACCGCACTCGGCGGACGCCTGTGCGGACGCGTCGAGCAGTGTGGGCACCAGCGCGAGCAGGCCGTCCAGGTCGAGCAGCACCTGCGGCACGGACAGCGACATCGCCGCCACCACCACTCCGCGCGCGTCCCGGACGGGCGCGGCGACGCAGTGGATGTGCTCCTCGTGCTCCTCGCTGTCGACGGCATACCCGCGCTCGGCCACCCGCGCCAGCTCCGCCAGGTACTCGCGTGGCGTGGTGATCGTGTTCGGCGTCATCTTCTCGTACGTGATCGACCGGGCGACAGCGTCCCGCTGATCCTGGGGCATCGCCGCGACCAACACCTTCGCCACGGCCGTGCAGTGCAGTGGCGCGCGCCGGCCGATCCGCGAGTACATCCGCACGTTGTGCCGGCTCTCGTACTTGTCGATGTAGATCACCTCGCCGTCCTCGTACGAGGCGAGGTGCACGGTGTGCCCGGTCTCCGCGTTCAGCGCCCGCAGCGCCGGCTCGACGCTGCGGCGCACGTCCCGCTCGTCCAGTGCCTGGAACGCCAGCTCGAACAGCGACGTGCCGAGCCGGTAGTACCGCACGCCGCTGCGCTGCACGAACCGGTGCGACTCCAGCGTCCGCAGCAGGCGCAGCACGGTCGACTTGTGCACCGACACCCGTTCGGCCAGCTGGTCGAGGGTGCGTGGTCCGTTCGCCAGCTCGTTCAGCAGCACGAGTGCACGATCCAGGCTCTGGCTCACGACTCCCCCTCGCCAGGTCTGCCCGACCTCTCGCCCGGCCCGCACGACCCACCGCGAGTCCTGCCCGACCTCTCGCCGGGACCGCCCGACCCCTCACCCTGCCTGCCCGACGATCTTCCCATGGCAACGAGCGAACCGTCCTCTTTGCTCCCGCGGTCCGCACGAAAGTCCCATTCGTACGGACCGACGGTGGGATTCGCTTCGGTCACGGGTGGTCTCCGGTCACGGTGGCGGCCGCCCACTCGGCCTCCGAGGCGTCCAGCATCCTCGACACGAACTCCGCCGGTAGCGACGGCCCCACGTCGTGGTGGGTGAGCAGTGACGACGCGGCCCTCAGGTGTCCGCACCGCAACCGCCGCCGGGGTGTCCAGCCCGAGAGGGTGCCGAAGATGAACCCGGCGGCGAACGCGTCGCCCGCGCCGACCGGCTCGACCACGTCGACCCTCAGCGCCGGCTGGAACACCGGCGGCGACGTCCCTTCGAACACGGTCGCGCCCCGCTCGCCCTGCTTGACCACGAGGGTGGGAGTCTCCGGCAGGAACTCACGGATCGCGCCGGGCTCGCCGAGACCCCACATGAGCTCCGCCTCGTCGGACCCGACGAACACGATGTCCGCGACGGCCGCCAGGTCCCGCAGGACCGCCGGGTCGCGGTCCGCCCAGAGCCGGGGCCGCCAGTTGAGGTCGAACGACAGCGTGAACGTGCGCGGCGCCGCGGCCAGCGCCCGCATCATCTCGAGGCAGCTGTCCGACAACGCGGGCGTGATCCCGCTGGTGTGCACGACCCGCACGCCGTCGAGCGGCAGCGTGCCGAGCAGCGCGGGCCCCATGCCGGACGCCGCGGAACCACGCCGGTAGTAGCGCACGGGGCTGCCGGACGCGTCGCTTTCCTTGATGTACAGCCCGGTCGGCCGGAGCGGGTCCACCTGGACGCCGGACACGTCGACGCCGAACGAGGCGACGGCCGACACCAGCGCGCGGCCGAACGCGTCGTCCCCGACGGCACTCACCCAGGCGGTCCGCAGGCCGAGCACCGCGAGATGACTGGCCACATTGGACTCCGCGCCGCCGACCGTCCGCGTCCACGTGACGACCTCTTCCGCTGGTCCGGGCTCCGCGGGCACGAAGAGCGTCATGGTCTCCCCAAGGCAGAGCACGTCGACTGAACCCACCGGCCACCCTTTCGTGCCGTTGACTGGTCAGGCAGGGAAATGCTACACAACTCCGTGTCAGATGGCGCAATAGCCGTTGCAAATTACGCAATGGAGTGGACATGGCAGAGATCACGCCGGGGCGGCTGAGCCAGCCGGCGCTCGACGCACTCCTCGACGAGCCGCTGACCTGGCGGTTGAAGGGCCTGCCCGACTCGGTGCAGGGTCTGTCCATCCGGGATGTTCAGGGCCGCGGCCTCAACCTCTTCCGCGACGGCTTCCTCCCGCCCGTCACCGTCCTCGACGAGGCCGCGCTCACGCACAACCTCACCACGATGGCCGACCTCTGCGCCAGGCACGGCTTCGCGCACGCCCCGCACGGCAAGACCACGATGGCGCCGCAGCTGTACGCCAAGCACTTCGCGCACGGCGCATGGGGCCTGACCACCGCCAACGCCAGCCAGCTCCGGATCTACCGGGCCTTCGGCGTCAACCGGATCATGGTCGCCAACGAGCTGGTCGACGCGGCCGCGTTGCGGTGGCTCGCCGGCGAGCTCGACCGCGAGCCCGGCCTCGAGCTCACGTGCTGGGTGGACAGCGTCCGCGGTGTCGAGCTGATGACCGACGCGTTGCGTGCCGCAGGTGGCGGACGACCCCTCGACGTGCTGATCGACGTGGGCGCACCCGGCGGCCGAACCGGTGTCCGGGACGCCGCCACGGCACTGGCGGTCGCCGAGGCGGTGGCCGCGAGCCCGGTGCTGCGGCTGACCGGCGTGGCGGGCTACGAGGGCGCGGTGGCGGACGACACCTCGGCCGAGGGACTCGGGGCGGCGCACGACTTCCTGTCGGGGCTTCGCGCGCTCACGCTCGACCTCGCCGGACGCGGGCACTTCGATGGTCTGGACCAGGTCATCGTGACGGCCGGCGGCAGCGAGTTCTTCGACCAGGTCGTCGAGGTGCTCGGCGAGCCGTGGCCGATGCCGGTGCTGCCGGTGCTGCGCAGCGGCGCGTACGTGACCCACGACGAAGGGCTCTACGAGCGCACGTCGCCGATCGGGGCGCATCCCCGGCTCGGCGGGCCACAGCTGCGGCCGGCGGTCCGCGCGTGGGCGCAGGTGATGTCCAAACCGGAGCCGCGGCTCGCGTTCGTCACCGCGGGCAAGCGTGACCTGCCGTACGACATCGACCTGCCGGTGCCCGTGCAACGCCGGGCCGGCGAAGAGACCACCCCGCTCACCGGCTGCGTCGTCACCAAGATCAACGACCAGCACGGGTTCGTCGCCCTCGGCGCGGACGACGCGCTGGAGGTCGGTGACTGGGTCGGCCTCGGCCTCTCCCATCCGTGCACGACGTTCGACAAGGTCCCGATCCTCCCGGTCGTCGGCGCGGACGGCGAGACCGTGGTCGACCTGATCAGGACCTTCTTCTGATGCGCGGGGTCTGCCGGCGCCACGGAACGGGCGGGGAGACGGCATGGCGGGCGTGACCTTCCGCGGCGCGACCGTGGTGGACGGCACGGGCGCACCGGCCCGCCGCGCCGACGTGTCCGTCCATGATGGACGGATCAGCGCGATCGGCGCCGGCACGTCCGGGCGGGTGATCGACGCGGACGGGCTCGTGCTGGCGCCCGGGTTCATCGACATGCACTCGCACTCGGACCTGCAGATCCTCGCGAACCCCGAGCATCTGGCCAAGGTCTCGCAGGGCGTGACGCTGGAGGTGCTCGGGCAGGACGGCCTGTCGTACGCGCCGGTCGACGACGAGACGCTCGCCGGGCTGCGTACGCAGCTCGCCGGCTGGAACGACGACCCGCCGGGCTTCGACTGGAGCTGGCGCAGTGTCGGGGAGTACCTGGACCGGCTGGACCGGGGCATCGCGGTGAACGCGGCGTACCTGGTGCCGCAGGGCACGGTGCGGATGCTGGCCGTGGGCTGGGCGTCCCGCCCGGCCACACCGTCCGAAATGGACAGTATGCGGTCGCTGGTGGCCACGGGGCTGGCCGAGGGCGCCGTGGGCATGTCCTCCGGCCTGACCTACACGCCGGGCATGTACGCGACCACCGAGGAGCTCGTCGCGTTGTGCGAGGTGGTCGGCGCCGGCGGCGGGTACTACAGCCCGCACCACCGCAGCTACGGCGCCGGCGCGCTGGCGGCGTACGCGGAGATGGTCGACGTCTCGCGCCGCTCCGGCTGCCCGCTGCACCTCGCACACGCCACGATGAACTTCCCGGTCAACGAGGGCCGGGCGGGTGAGCTGCTGTCGTTGCTGGACGACGCGGTCGCGGACGGCTGCGACATCTCGCTGGACACCTACCCGTACCTGCCGGGCGCGACCTACCTGTCCGCGCTGCTGCCGAGCTGGTCGACCGAGGGCGGGCTCGACGCGACGCTGGCCCGGCTGTCCGATGTGGACACGAGGGAGCGAATCCGGGCGGACCTCGAGGAACACGGCTCGGACGGCTGCCACGGTGTGCCGGTGGACTGGACGTCCATCGAGATCAACGGTGTGCGCGACCAGAAGCACACGCACCTGGTGGGCCACAGCGTGGCGGAGTCCGCGCGCACGGCCGGCCGGCCACCGGCGGAGCTGTACTTCGACGTGCTGGTCGAGGAGAAGCTCGGCACGTCCTGCCTCATGCACGTCGGCCACGAGGACAACGTGCGGACGATCATGCGTCACCCCACGCACACCGGTGGCAGCGACGGACTCCTGGTCGGTGAGCGGCCGCATCCCCGTGCGTGGGGCACGTTCCCGCGTTACCTCGGGCGGTACGTGCGGGAGCTGGGCGTGCTCAGCCTTGAGGAGTGCGTCGCCCACCTGACCGGCCGGGCCGCGAAACGGCTGCGGTTGACCGACCGTGGCCTGGTCCGCGAGGGTTACGCCGCCGACCTCGTGCTGTTCGATCCGTCCACCGTCGCCGACACCGCGACGTTCGACGAGCCACGCCAGCCGGCGTCCGGGATCCCGCACGTGCTGGTGAACGGCGTGCCCGTGATCGAGGACGGCCGGCACACCGGTGCGCTCGCCGGTCACTCCATCCGCAACCGGGAAGCCTGAGACGGACATGGACCTGCTTGCCGAACTGTCGACGCGCCGCGCGCTGTGCATCATCCGGGCACCGGCGATCCCCGACCCGGTCGGCCTGGCCAGGACGCTGGTGGAGGCGGGCATTCCCATTGTCGAGTTCGCGCTGACCACACCGGACGCGCCGCGGCTCATGGAGCAGGCGGCCAGGGTGGACGGACTGATCCTGGGCGCCGGCACGGTGATGTCGGCGCAGGACGCCCGCGACTGCGTCAACGCGGGCGCGACGTTCATGCTCACGCCGGGAATCCGCCCGGACGTGGCGGAAGAGGCCGTGCGCCAACGGGTCCCGCTGATACTGGGCGCGATGACCCCGACCGAGGTGGCCACGGCGGTCGACCTCGGCGCCACGGCGGTGAAGGTGTTCCCCGCGGCCAGGCTCGGGCCGGCGTACTTCGCCGACCTGCACGGCCCGTACCCGGACACGCCCCTGGTGGCCACCGGTGGCCTGAACGCGGAGAACGCGGCCGCCTTCCTGGCGGGCGGCGCCATCGCCGTGACCGCGGGAAGTGGCGTGGTGGGGCCGAAACTGGCCGCGGAGTCACGGTTCGACGAGATCTCGCAACGAGCGAAAGAGTTCCTTGCCGCACTAGCCTAACGAGGTTGTCATGTCGGGGTTCATCAACTGGTTACAACACTCGACGCCGGGGTTGTTGCTGCTCGCCATCGTGGGCATCGCGCTTCTCCTGCTGATGATCATAAAATGGAAGGTCGAGCCATTCATCGCGTTGCTGGTGATCGGGCTCCTGACCGCGCTCGCCTCCGGCGTGCCGGTGCTGACGCTCGTCGGCTCGGCGCAGAAACCCGGCGAGTCGTTGCTGGAGACGGGATTTGGCGGCATCCTGGGTCACATCACCGCGATCATCGGCCTCGGCACGATGCTCGGTGCGATCCTCGAGGCCTCGGGCGGCGCACAGGTGCTGACCCGGTCCCTGCTCCGCGCACTCGGTGAGAACAGGGCACCGCTCGCCATGGGGCTCGCCGGTCTCATCTTCGGCGTCCCGGTGTTCTTCGACGTCGGCATCTTCGTGCTCGCGCCGCTCGTCTACGTCGCCGCGAAGCAGGGTGGCCGGTCGATCCTGTTGTACTGCCTGCCTTTGCTCGCCGGCCTCTCGGTCACCCACGCGTTCCTGCCGCCGCACCCCGGGCCCGTCGCGGCCGCCGGCCTGCTCGGTGTCGACCTGGGCTGGCTCATCCTGATGGGCGCGGCGTGCGCGATCCCCGCGTGGTTCGTCGGCGGCGTGCTGTTCTCGTCGTGGATCGGCAAGCGGATCGACATCCCGGTGCCGGAGGAGATGCTGGCGGCGGCGGAGTCCGAGAAGCACGACCGCGGCGAACCCAGCCTGGGTCTGGTGATCGGGATCATCGCGGTGCCGCTGGTGCTGATCCTCGCCGGCACGTTCGGCAGCATCTGGCTGCCGAAGGGCTCGACCGTCGCCGGGATCGCGAGCTTCATCGGCACCCCGGCCGTCGCGCTCACGGTCGCGGTGCTGCTGGCGTTCTGGCTCCTCGGCTACCGGCGCGGAATGACCAGGGCACAGGCGGCCGAGCTCGGCACCAGGTCACTGCGTCCCGTCGGCATGATCCTGCTGGTCGTCGGCGCGGGTGCGTTCTACGGCGCGGTGCTCAAGGCGACCGGCATCGGCAGCGCCATCGCCGGGACGCTGCACGACGCCGGTCTTCCGGTGATCTTCGCGGCGTACGTCATCGCCTGCGGCCTGCGCATCGCACAGGGCTCCGCGACGGCGGCGATCGCGGCGAGCGCGGCCATCATCGGTCCGACCATCAAGGACGTCGGCTACTCGCAACCACAGCTCGCACTCCTGGTGGCGGCCATCTGTGCCGGGTCGATCATCGCCTCGCACGTCAACGACGGCGGGTTCTGGATCGTGTCGCGGTACTTCGGCATCTCGGTCAAGGACACGCTGAAGACGTGGACGCTGCTGGAGACCATTCTGTCCGTCGTCGGTTTCGCGGTCGCGGCGCTACTCATGGCGGTGATCTGACAGACTGGCCACCATGTCGCCGGAGGAAGCGGAGGACGAGGACGCCGCGTGGGCGGACAGCGCCGACCGGAAGATCGCGATCCGGGCGCTGGCCGAGCACCGCGCGGAGGAGCACCTGTCCTCGGCCGAGCACGACCGGCGCCGAGAGCTGGCACAGAATGCGCGGACGGTCGGTGAACTGCGTGCGCTCTTCACCGACCTGCCCGCGCCGCACCCCCTGCTGGGCGAGGCGATCATGGGCGGACCGGCATGGGTCGCGCAGGCGGCCCGTGCCGGCGGTGGCGCCGGACTGCTGCTGATCACCGGCGGCATCATCGTGGTCGCGGCCATCCTCGCGGGCTGGTGGATCCCCGCGGTCATCTTCGCCTGCCTGCTCGCCGTGGCGGCCATCTTCGCCTCCGCCACGCGCTGACCGGACCGCGGCCCCGCTTCACACGAGGAACCTGGCAAGCCCCAATGGTTTGGACCCTTGTGCAGCGGAGTAGCGGCCGCTTAGCATCCGTTGCACATCGCAGAACGTTCATTGCGCATGATGCAACGGGAGCCTCTATGACCATCCGACGGACAGTTGTGGTCGCCGCGCTCGGCGCGCTCGCGATCGCTTGCGCGCCACCGCAAGCCTCGAACGACAGCCCGCGGCAGACCGCGTCGGCCGGCGGCACCGTGGGTGCCACGACCGGTGAGCTGCGGGTATGGCTCTTCCAGGAACCCACCAACGCACCGAAGGAGGCCGTGGTCACCGAGGCTAGGGCCGAGTTCGAGAAGGCGCACCCCGGCGTCACCGTCAACGTCGAGTACCTGCCGGTCGACACCCGCGCCTCCCGGTTCAACGGCGCGTTCAACGATCCCGCGAGCGCCCCGGACGTCGCGGAGTTCGGCAACACCGACCTCGCCGGGTACACCGCGTCCAACGGGTTCGCCGAGCTCACCGCCGACGTCAAGGCCTGGCCGGACGGCAAGGACCTGGTGCCCTCGGTCCTCGACACGGCCAAAGTGGACGGTCGGACCTACGGCATCCCCTGGTACACCGGCACCCGCGCGCTCTACTACCGCACGGACGTGTTCGACGAGCTGGACCTCAAGCCGCCCAAGACGTTGAAGGAGCTCACCGAGACCGCGCGCAGGATCCGCGCCGCGAAGCCGGACCTGTACGGCATCGCGACCGGCGGCAAGTCCCAGTACTCGTTCCTGCCCTACATCTGGGCGAACGGCGGCGACGTGGCCAAACAGGACGGCGACACCTGGAAGTCCACGATCGACGCCAAGCAGGCACGCGCCGGCCTGACGCAGTACGCCGAGCTGCTCCACGACGACATCTGCCCGCCGTCGGCATGCGCGCAGCTCACCGGCAGCCAGTCGGTCGCGGCGTTCGCGGGCGGCAAGGCGGGCATGGTGATCGGTGGTGACTTCAACCGCGCGGCGATCGACGCCGGTGCGGTGAAGGGCAAGTACGCGGTGGTTCCGTTGCCGGGCACCAAGTCCGGCTCGATCGCCCCCGCGTTCGCCGGCGGCAACCTGCTCGGCGTGTTCCGCTCCAGCGACCGGTACACGCTGTCGCTGGAGTTCGTCGAGCTCCTGGGCGGCAAGAAGTACCAGGAGAAGATGTTCGGGGCGATGGGCAACATGCCGACGTTCGCCGACGTGCAGAACCGCGTCGCGAAGAGCGACGAGTTCCTGGCGCCGTTCATCAGGACCGCGCAGGCGGGCACCCGCTTCGTGCCGAGCACCCCGGCGTGGACCAAGATCGACGCGGCGGGCGTGCTGCCGACCGCGGTGCAGCAGATCGCGACCGGGCAGCTGGACGTCGACGCGGCGACCAGTGCGGCGGCGACCCAGATGAACGAGGACTTCGGCAGCTGATGACCGCGCAACCGACGCCGGTCACGCCCGCGCCGTCGCCACGCCGTGCCAGCAGGGTGCGGCGCGGCGACGGCCGGGCCGCTCTGCGGTACCTGATCCCGGCCGGCGTGGTTCTCCTCGCCCTGCTGGTGTACCCGATCTACCAGCTCGTCGTCATCTCGCTGTACGACTACGGGCAACCGCAGGCGAGCGGGGCCGCGCCACTGGTGTTCCTCGGCCTGGACAACTACGCCAAGCTGCTGAGCGACCCGCGGTTCTGGGACGTGCTGGTCACGACCATCGTGTTCGCCGGGGTCTGCGTCGCGGGCACCGTACTCGTCGGCACCGCGCTGGCCGTGCTCGCCGGCCGGGCCCGGCGGATCCCGCGGACGCTGCTGTTCCTCGCGGCGCTCGGTGCGTGGGCCACGCCGACGATCGCGGGCTCGTACGTGTGGCTCTTCCTGTTCGACCAGGACTTCGGGCTGGTGAACGAGGTGTTCGCGGGTCTCGGGTTCGGCGGGATGCACGGCCATTCCTGGACTTTCGACCGGTACTCGGCGTTCGGGCTGGTGGCCGGCGAGATCATCTGGTGCTCGTTCCCGTTCGTCATGGTGACCATGTACGCGGGCATCACCGCGATCCCGCGCGAGGTGGTCGAGGCGGCGTCGCTGGACGGCGCGTCGGCTCGTCGCACCGCGACCTCGGTCTTACTGCCGATCCTGCGGCCCATCCTGACGATCGCGACGATCCAGTCGATCATCTGGGACTTCAAGGTGTTCACCCAGATCTATGTGATGACGAACGGCGGCGGTGTGGCCGGGCAGAACCTGGTGCTGAACGTCTACGCCTACCAGAAGGCGTTCGCGGGCGAGGAGTACGGGCTGGGCGCGGCCATCGGCGTGGTCATGACCGTCCTTCTCTTGCTCATCACGGCGTTGTACGTGCGCGCGCAGCGAGGTGTGCGGTGAGGCGCGGGCAGCTGGTGGTCGACGCCGTGTGTGTGCTGCTCGCCGTCGTGGTCGCGTTCCCGCTCTACTGGATGGTGCTGGCGGCCGTGAAACCCGCCGGTGAGCTGCGGTCGGCGTCACCGCTGACGTTCGCGCCCACCCTGGACAGCTTCCGCCGCGTGCTGGATGTCGAGAACTTCGGGCTGTACTTCGTGAACAGCGTCGTGGTCGCGGTGACCGTGGTGGCGCTGTCGCTGCTGGTGTCGTTCCTGTCGGCGGTCGCGCTGACCCGTTTCCGCTTCCGCGGCCGGACGGTGCTGGTCGTGATGTTGCTGGTGGCGCAGATGGTTCCGGTGGAGGCGTTGACGATCCCCCTGTTCTTCCTGCTGCGCTCCTTCGGTCAGGCGGTGCCCGCGATCGGGTTGAACCAGCTCGGCTCGCTCGTGCTGGTGCACCTGGCGTTCAGCCTGCCGTTCGCGATCTGGCTGCTGCGTGGGTTCGTCGCGGCCGTGCCGGCCGAGCTGGAGGAGGCCGCGGCCCTCGATGGCGCGTCGCGCTTCCGGTTCACCTGGCAGGTGCTGTTCCCGCTGGTGGCACCCGGCCTGGTGGCCGCGAGCGTGGTGTCGTTCATCCACGCGTGGAACGACTTCCTCTTCGCCAAGACGTTCATCATCTCCGGCACCGAGAACCGCACCCTGCCGTTGGGGTTGCTGGTGTTCTTCAAGCCCGAGGAGCAGGACTGGGGCGCGATCATGGCGGGCTCGACGCTCATGACCGTGCCGGTGCTCGTGTTCTTCCTCATCGTGCAGCGGCATCTGGTCTCCGGCATGGCGGGGGCGGTGAAGGGATGAGCTTCGACGGACTGCTCCCCCGGCCGGTGCGGGTCACCCCGGCGGCCGGCACGCTACTCGTCGGCAGATCGCCGGAGATACAGGACTCCACCGACGGTTCGCTTCCGCCGGAAGGCTTCCGGCTCACCGTCGACGCCGACGGGGTCCGGGTCGCGTCGGCCGACGCCGCCGGCGCCTGCCATGCCCGGCAGGCGTTGCGGCAGCTGCTGGGACCGTCCGCCTTCCGCGCCGCCGGGATCCACAATGGACCGTACGAGCTGCCGTACGGCGTCGTCGAGGACTGGCCGCGGTTGCGGTGGCGTGGCTGCCTGCTGGACGTGGCGCGGCACTTCATGCCGAAGGCCGGCGTGCTGCGGTTCCTCGACCTGATGGCCGCGCACCGGTTGAACATCCTGCACCTCCACCTCACCGACGACCAGGGCTGGCGGATCGAGGTACCGGCGTTCCCGCGGCTCACCGAGGTCGGCGCGTGGCGGGCCGGCTCGTGGGTCGGCCGCCCGCCGGACGGCACCCCCGGGCACGACGGCCGCCCACACGGCGGCTACTACACCGTCGACGACCTGCGGGAGATCGTCGCGTACGCGGCGGAACGGCACATCACGGTCGTGCCGGAGGTCGACGTCCCGGGCCACAGCCAGGCGGCCATCGCCGCGTACCCGTGGCTCGGCGCGACCGGAGCGACGCTGGAGGTGCTGACCCGCTGGGGCGTCAACGAGAACGTGCTGGCGGTTAACGAGCGGACGGTCGACTTCTACCGCCAGGTCCTCACGCACGTGACGGAGGTCTTTCCGTCCCGGGTGATCTGCGTCGGCGGCGACGAGGTGCCCACCACGCAGTGGACCGTCGAGCACGCGGCCGCGCTCGGACTGTCCGATGTGGACGAGCTGCGTGGCTGGTTTCTCGGCAGGCTCGTGACACACCTCGAGTCGCTCGGTCGCCGCGCCATGGCGTGGGACGACGCCGGACCCCTCTCCCGGCACACGGTCATCGGCGCATGGCTGAACACGCCGGCCGGCCACGACGTCGTGCTGTGCCCGGAAGAGCACGTGTACCTGGACCACCGCCAGTCCGACCACCCCGACGAGCCCGTCCCGGTCGGCTACCTGCGCACGCTGGCGGACGTCTACGCCTACGAACCGCCTGTCTCGCCACGGGTTCTGGGTGCGCAGGCACAGGTCTGGACCGAGCACCTGGACAACGCCCGGCGCGTGGACTACGCGGCGTTCCCTCGGCTGGCCGCGTTCGCGGAGGTGGTGTGGAGCGCACACGCCCGCGACTACGAGGAGTTCGAGGCCCGCCTGGTCCGCCACCACCTGCCGAGACTGGACGCGCTCGGCGTGGAGTACCGCCCGCTGGCCGGCCCCCACCCGTGGCAGATGCGGCCCGGCGTGCCGGGCCGCATCCGTCACCTGTAGACGATCACCAGGTGGTCACGCCGTAGACCGCTCCGTAGTAGGAAAGGCTGTCGGCGATGGGGAAGTACCACGAGACGTTCGTGAGCCCGTACGTCGACAGGCACCGGTTGAACAGCAGTGAGGCGCCGCTCGTGACACCTTCCGGCGACCACACCGAAAGCGCCGCGACGTTCGCGCCGCCGGAGTCACCCGGCTCGACACAGGCCGAGTGCCGGGTGAGCCCGTACACCGGGGAGCTGACCCCGCTGTACTGCACGGTCTCGTCCTTCACCGTGATCTGACCGCAGGTCCACAGCGTCGTGATGCCGGACTTGCAGACCACGGTGCCGACCGGCGAGTCGCTGTAGCCGCTGACGTTGATGAACCCGCCGTTGGACGGGTTGTAGTCCACCCACGGGCCCTGGATCCAGTAGCCCGCGTTGTCGTTGCGGATCAGCGCGTCGTCGAAGGTCGGGAACCAGCTCGCGACGGTGTAGCCGAAGAAGACGCCGCCCTGGCCGTAGTTGGCCTGGCCGGTGCCCGTGCAGTGCCCGGCGGTCAGCAGGAAGCCCTGGCCGGTCGACGGGTTGCGCAGGTTGAAGCCGGCCGAGCAGCTGCTGCCGTTGATCAGGTCGCCACCGTCCATGTAGTTGGCGGTCTCCCGAGGGGCCTGGTCGAGCTGCTCGTAGCTCACCGCGTCGCCGAACCTGGCGAGCCCGTCGAGCGCCGCCGGCCGCGACTCACCCTTGACCGTCGAGACCACCACGCTGTTGGTCTTCGGGTCGACGTGCCAGCCCGACAGCCCGGCCAGGGCCGACTTGCCGTTCGCGGCACGGTCGGTGCCAGAAGCCTTGCCGGACAAGGTGTCCAGCTCGGCCCGGACGGCGTCGAGCTCCGCCTCGCTGTGCTTGACCACGACCGGACGCGCGCCGGCCTTGGTCACCTCGGCCGCGCGGGCCTGGTCGGTGACGTTGACGACGAGCTTGCCGCTCTCGATGTCGAACCACGACCCGCCGAACGACGAGCCGAGCGAGTCCCGCAGGCCGGCGTCGAGCTTGACCGCCTTGTCCTGCTGACCCCGCAGCGCCTTGGCCTGTGTGGCGGACAGGCCAAGATCCCTTTGCATGGCAACGAGAACCTCGTCCGTGGTGGCCGCGCCGCCTCTCTTCGGCACGGCCCCCGCGGTCGAGTGAGCCGTCACGGCGAGCGCGCACACCGCGCCGGCCGTGAGGAGAACACGAGTCAGTCTGTGCATCTCTTGGATTTCCTCCCGGTCTGGAAGATGTCGAACGCCGGGAGGTCGCCATGAGACGCACGCCGCGTTAGCACTTCGCCCAGATACAGGCAGTCCGGGGGAACGAGAGGAACCAAACGGAGCACGCGGTCCCCGCACCAAAGGGCAGACACGACGGTGCCGCCGGGCCCGGGGGCACGGCGGCACCGAAGGGTCGCTACCGAGAACCTACTCGAACTTCTGGCCCTTCTCCGCCTTCTCGACGAGCGAGGCGGGCGGCAGGAAGTGGTCGCCGTAACGCTCGGCGAGCTCCCGTGCCCTGGCCACGAAACCGGCGACGCCGCCCTCGTAGCCGTTGATGTACTGGATCACGCCACCGGTCCACGGCGGGAAGCCGATGCCCATGATCGAGCCGATGTTGGCGTCCGGCACCGAACGCAGCACGCCCTCGTCGAAGCACTTGACCGTCTCGAGGGCCTCCGCGAAGAGCATCCGCTCCTTCATGTCCTCGAACGGGATCTCGTGCCCCTCCTTGGTGAAGTGATCGTAGAGACCCGTCCACAGCCCGACACGCTTGCCGTCGGCGTAGGAGTAGAAGCCCGCGCCCGAGGACTTCCCCTTGCGGTCGAACTCCTCCACCATCCGGTCCATGATCGGTTCGGAGGCGTGCGCGTCCCAGGTGCCGCCCGCGGCGATGACCGCGGCCTGGGTCTCCTTGCGGATCTTCTGCGGCAGCGTCAGCGTCAGCTCGTCCAGCAGCTGCAGCGGCGGGGCCGGGTAGCCGGCCTGCGAGCCCGCCTGCTCGACCGATGCCGGGTTCACGCCCTCGGCGACCATCGCGACGGCCTCGTTGATGAAGGTGCCGATCACGCGGCTGGTGAAGAAGCCGCGCGAGTCGTTGACCACGATGGGCGTCTTCTTGATCTGCTGCGCGACGTCGAACGCCTTGGCCAGCGTCGCGTCGGACGTCTTCTCGCCGACGATGATCTCCAGCAGCGGCATCTTGTCGACCGGCGAGAAGAAGTGCAGGCCGATGAAGTCCTCCTGCCGCTGCACACCCTCGGCGAGCCCGGTGATCGGCAGCGTCGAGGTGTTCGAGCCGAGCACGGCGTCCGGCGCCACGATGTGCTCGATCTCCGCGAACACCTTGTGCTTCAGCTCGGTGCTCTCGAACACGGCCTCGATGACCAGGTCGCAGCCGGCCAGGTCCTCGGCGGTGGCCGTCGGCGTGATCCGCGCCAGTGTCTCGTCGGCCTTCTCACGCGTGACCTTGCCGCGGGACACGGCCTTGTCGAAGAGCTTGACCGAGTAGTCCTTGCCCTTCTGGGCCGCCTCGGCGGAGACGTCCTTGAGTACGACCTCCATGCCGCCGCGTGCGCAGACGTACGCGATGCCCGCGCCCATCATGCCGGCGCCGAGCACGCCCACCTTCTGTGCGGTGAACTTCTCGTAGCCGTCCGGCCGCGAGCCGCCGGAGTTGATGTGCTGCAGGTCGAAGAAGAACGCCTTGATCATGTTCTTCGCGACCTGGCCGGACAGCAGCTCCAGCAGGTACCGGGACTCGATCGTCAGCGCGGTGTCGATGTCGACCTGCGCGCCCTCGATCGCGGCGGACAGGATCGCCCGCGGCGCCGGCATGTTCGCGCCCTTGAGCTGCTTGCGCAGGTTCGCGGGGAACGCGGGCAGGTTGGCCGCGAACGCCGGGTGCGACGGCGAACCGCCGGGGATCTTGTAGCCCTTGACGTCCCACGGCTGCGCGGCCTCGGGGTTGGCCCTGATCCACTCCTTGGCCTTCGGCAGCAGCTCGTCCGCTGTGGA
>NZ_DASQCC010000161.1:0-67375 GCF_035634895.1 Actinophytocola sp.
ATTAAGTCGGTGGATCCGGGTTTCTGCTGGCAAGACGCCGGTTCGCCCTCGTACTGGGTCGTACTTGGGCGAACCGGCAACGCCGCCAGCGGGAAGCTGGGCCGCCGAATTAGTTGCCTGATTTCCGGCGCGGGACACTAGCTCAGGCCTGGATCAGGGCTAGATCCGGAGGACCCGCAGCTGCAGCATCACGGCGAACCGCTGGTCGGGGTCGCTCAGGTCGCACTCGCCGACCTCCGCGACCCGCCGGAGGCGGTACCGGAAGGTGTTCTGGTGCACGAAAACCGACTCCGCGGCCGCCACGACGTCGCCGAACGCGTCCAGCCACGCGCGGAGGGTCTCCACCAGGTTGCCGTGGTGGCGGCGGTCGTAGTCGATCAGCCGGGCCAGCGCGCCCGCCGGCTCGTCGCCGCGGGCCGCGGCCAGGTCACGCAGCTCCAGGATCAGTGCCTCGCCCTGGAGCTCGTCCAGCCGGCCGATCCGCCGGTGCGCGCTCCCCTCACGCAGCACCCGCAGCACCCGGTCCACACAGGACCGGCTGTGGGCCACATCGGACAGGTCGACCGCCACCGGTCCCACCGCGGCGATCGCGGGCAGGCGGTCGCCGACGCGGTCGAGGAAGTCCTGCAGCGTGCGGACCGCGCGGGACTCCGCCTTGTCCCCGGACCCGGGTAGCAGACCGTAGGTGACCGCGCCGATGGCCGCGGCCGCCGAGCGGGGGTGGATCGCCGACACGTGCATGGCGAAGGCGTCCGCGAGCCGTTGGCGGTCCTGGACCACGGTCGCGCTGTCCAGCTCGTCGCGGCGTTCGTCCAGTGCGACGCCCAGTACCAGCAGCGTGCGGTTCGCGAGCCCCAGCCGTTCCAGCGCCTCGGCGGCGCCGGCCCCGCCTTCCAGTGCCGAGCTCACCAGGTCGGCCCGTACCCGCCGCTGCACGTCGGCGCCGGCACGCACCCGCAGCAGGTGCAGGGCGACCAGCTTGGCCGACTCGCACAGCGCGTCCTCGCGTTCCGCGCTGAGCCGGCCGGGCACCGCGGCCCAGATCGAGCCGAGCACCTCGTCGCCGGCACGCACGGCGACGGCGACCCTCGGCAGCGTCTGGCTGCCGCTGCCGTCGGGGATGGGGCCGGTGAAGACGGGCCGGTCACTGCGCAGCAGCTCCCGGAAGACCCCGCGGTCGTGCAGGACCCGGGACAGCCGTTCCGGCACCTGCCGGCCCAGGATCGTCTCGACGCGTTGCGCGTCGGCCTCGTCCTGGCGGCCGGAGAACGCGAGGATCCGCGAGTTGCGGTCCTCGATGGTGATCGGCGCGTCGAGCAGCGACGCGATCGCGTTGGCGACGGCGAACAGGTCGCCGGACGGCAGGCCGCCCAGCGACTCCGCCTGGTCCACCCGGACGTCGCCGACCGCGAGGAGGGAGCGGAGCATCTCGCTGAGGTGGCTCCAGGGCGCGCCGCGGCTCAGCCCGAGCACGGCGACGCCGGCCTTGTCGGCGGCGGCCCGGACCTCGTCGGTGAGTGGGACCGGTGCCCGGAGCACCAGTGCCACCGCCCGCTGCCGGCCCAGCGTGCGCAGGAGCGCGGCGACCTCGTCCGGGGCGTCGACCCCGATGCCGAGTACCAGCGCGTGCGGCGGTAGCACAGGGTGGTCGAGGGGATCGTGGATGACGACCCCGCCGATGTCCCCGGCGCGATCGGGGTCACCGTGCGCGAGGTCGAGCAGGGTGGCACCCAGGTCGTCGATGACCCGGCCAAGACTCGCGCGCGGACGCTGCACAGTGCCACGTTAGGCGAACGCGCCGACGTCCACTAGTTCCCGGACCCCAGATCCGGTCACCCGGTTGGTCGGATCCGACAATTTTCGGGCCGGCAACCTCAGCCGGCGAGCCACTCGGTCGTCTGCGTGATCTCGGTCAGCCGCTCCGGCAGCGGCACCACCCCGAGACCCGGACCCGACGGCACATCGAGATGGCCGTCGTCGAGGACGAACGGCTCGGTCACGTCCGCGGCGTAGTAGCGGCCGGACGCCGAGGTGTCGCCCGGCAGGGTGAACCCGGGCAGGGCGGCGAGAGCGAGATTGGCCGCACGGCCGAGGCCGGTCTCCAGCATCCCACCGCACCACACCGGTACACCGTGTGCCACGCACACGTCGTGGATGCGACGCGCCTCGAGGTACCCGCCGACCCGCCCGGGTTTGATGTTCACCACCTGGCAGGCGCCCAGCCGGATCGCGGCCGCGGCATCGCGCGCCGAGGTGATGGACTCGTCCAGGCAGACTGGCGTCCGGATCTGTCGGGCCAGGTCCACATGGCCGAGCACGTCCTCCTCGTCGAGCGGTTGCTCGATCAGGAGGAGCCCGAAGTCGTCCAGCCGGGCCAGATGCCGCGCGTCGCCCAGGGTGTAGGCCGTGTTCGCGTCGACCTGCAGCAGGACGTCGTCGCCGTAGCGCTCACGCACCGCGCGGACCGGCTCGACGTCCCAGCCGGGCTCGATCTTGAGCTTGATCCGCAGGTAGCCCTCGGCCAGGTAGCCGCCCACGGCGTCGAGCAGCTCCGGCACCGACGACATGATGCCGACCGACACCCCGCACGGCACCCGGTCGTGCACGGCGCCCAGCTCGCGGCCGAACGAGCGGCCCTCCGCACGCAGCTCCGCGTCCAGCACCGCCGTCTCCAGCGCCGCCTTGGCCATGCGGTGCCCCTTGAACGGCGCCAGCACGCCCGCGACCGCGTGCGCCCCCGCCAGCGGAGCCGCCGTCAACGCCGGGACCAGGAAGCGCCGCATCACGTCCGCGGCCGCGTCGGCGTACTCCGAGGAGTACAGCGGGCCGCTCATCGCCACGCACTCGCCCCAGCCCTCGGCGTCGTCCGTGACCACGCGCACCAGCAGGATGTCGCGGGTCGTCTCGGTGCCGAAGGAGGTCCGGAACGGCGCCACCAGCGGCATCTCGACGCGGCGCAGTTCCACTCCGGTCAGCTTCATGATTCCCTCCGCACGACGTACCAGCCGGCCCGGTCGAACCCGTCGATCCGGCCACCGGCGCCCACCAGCCCGGTGAGCGCGTCCCGCACGGCCACCCGCCACCGGCGCGCCAGCCCGGGGTCGACCGTACGGAGCCCCTCGATGTCCCTCGGCACGGCGACGAGCGAGGTCGCGCCGTCGAGCCGGCCGGGCACCGGGCCACCGTCGTCGCCGATGGTCAGCGCGTACACCGCGCCCGCCGCGACCTCGTCCGCCGCGACGGCGCCGACGCCGCCACCCGTGCTCGCGATGGCCACGGCGGGGTCGCGGAGCCGCCAGCTCACCAGGAGCCGGTCGGAGTCGTGGTCGCCGTTGATGGCGTCGAGCATCGGGCCGTAGAAGTTCGTGAGGTACTCGGCCGGGCGCGCGGCGAGCTTCGCCAGGTTGAAGTAGGCGTTGCGTGCCACCAGCGGGTCGAAGGTCCAGGCGATCTCGGCCACCCCGCGCGCGAGCGCCCACGCCCGCTGGTGCAGCTTGAGCGCGAAACCCACGCTGCGGCCGGTGGCGACCGGCGACACGCCGGCGATGTGGCTGTGCAGCGCCTCCCCGGCCGGTTCGTGGAAGAAGCCGACGCAGGCACCCACCATGCGGTCGTCCTCGAACGCCCCGGCCACGTAGTTGCCGGCCTTGGTGAAGGCACGGAGGAGCTCGATCGTCACCGGCGGGTTCGCGGCGCGGCCCCAGATGACGGCGAACAGCTCGACCACCTGGTTCAGCTCGGTGAGGTCCGTGAGCTCGCGCACCGCGACGCCGGCCTTCCGCGCCGCCGTGCTCGCCGCGTGCACGGCGTGGTCGAGCCCGGTCGCCACGGTCTCACTCGAGTCGGTCGCGGTGTTCATGCCGCTCATGCTCCTGTCCTCGTCGGGGCCGGTCATGGTCGTGTCGCACCAGAACCGAGGAGCGGGTTCGTCGAGTCCGCCAGCAGGTCCTCGACCAGTGCGCGCAGCAGCGCGGTCCGGCCGGGCAGCTCGTCTACCAGGACGTGCTCGTCGGCCGCGTGCGCGCCGCCGCCGACCGCGCCGAGTCCGTCGAGGGTGGGGGTGCCGACACCCGCGGTGATGTTCCCGTCCGAGCCGCCGCCGACCGCGGCACTGCCCGGTTCGGGCATGCCGAGGCGCGCGGCGATCCGGCACACCCGCTCGTACAGGGCCGCCGAGGCGGCCGCCTCGAGCGGCGGCCGGTTCGGGCCGCCGGTGACCTCGATCCGCGCGCCGGGCAGCACCGGCGGCAACGCCCGGATCGCCCGGTCGACCCGGTCCTGCTCCCGCTGTGTCCTGGCGCGTACGTCGACCGCGAACGACCCGGCGGCGGGCACGGTGTTGGTGGTGGTGCCCGCGAGGGCGGCGGTCGGCGTGACCGTGGTGCCGGCCGACGGGTCGGCGATCGCGCTGACGGCCAGCACCTGGTGGGACAGCTCGACCGTGGAATTCACCCCGCGCTCCGGCTCGAGCCCGGCGTGCGCGGCCCGGCCGACCACGCCCACCTCGTACAGCGAGATGCCCTTGCGCTCGGTCTTGAGCGCGCCGCCGTCGGCGGACGCCTCCAGTACCAGTGCGGCGGACGCCGCCCTGGCCTCCTTCTCGATCAGCTCGCGGGAGCTGGGCGCGCCCAGCTCCTCGTCGCCGGTCACGAGCAGGGTGACGCCGTCGAGCCCGGCGACCGCGTGGAACGCCATCACCAGGCCGGCCTTCATGTCGAAGCAGCCCGGTCCGCGCAGCACCCCGTCCTCGACGGTGCACGGGTGGTCGGCCAGCGAGCCGATCGGCCACACGGTGTCGTGGTGGCCGAGCACCAGCACCCGCGACGGCTCCGCGCCGAGCCGCCAGCGCAGGTGGGCGCGGCCGTCCAGCGCGATCCGCTCCGGCGCGACCCCCAGGCGCGCCGTGCCGACCCGCGCGACGACCTCCGCCGAGCGGCCGACGGCGGCCAGGTCGGCGGACGGTGACTCGCACTCGACCAGCGCGCGGATGTCGGCGAGCAACTCGTTCAGTGCCGGCATCAGCCCACCCTCGGTGTCGCGCGTGCCCCGAAGTGCACGTACTTCTCGCCGGTCGGCAGCTCGTAGAAGGTGACCGGCATCCATGTCTGGGTCTCCGGCGCCCTGATCGCGAACAGTGCCGGTCCAACGGGGACCAGTGTGTACTCCTGGACCGGATCCGGCTCGAACTCGGCGAGCGGGCCCAGCAGCGTGGTCCGCAGGCGTGGGCCGTCCGCGCCGTTCGTGATGTCCACCCGCACCCCGGTCCGCTCGTAGACGCCGGCGAACGGCGTCGCGTCGACCGCCGCCGGCTCCGCGGGCGGCGTGAACGGCGCCGGCATCGTGACGCCGGCGACCTCGGCGAAGATCTCCCGGTACAGCTCCTCGTAGAGGTCACGGCTGTGCCCACCGTTGGTGAGCAGCGTGACGGCGAGGCCCTGGTCGGGGAGCACCCGGAGGAACGCCGCCTGGCCGAGCGTGTTGCCGTCGTGGCCGATGAGCCGGTGACCGTCCCAGCCGAACCGGATCCAGCCGAGCCCCCACGAGTCGCCGAGGACGTACTTGTCGGGCAGGTCGGCCTGGAACGTGGTCATCTCCGCGCAGGAGTCCTCGTTCAGGACCCGGGTGCCGTCGGCGGCGACGCCGCCCTTGAGGTGCATGCGGGCGAAGGCGAGCACGTCCCCGACGGTCGAGGTGACGAGCCCGGCCGGGCCGATCGAGCGGGGCAGCGCCCAGACCTGCGCGGGGACGGTCTCGCCGGCCCGCTCGTCGTGGCCGGTCGCGGCGGCGAAGAGCAGGGCCTCGTCGGCCAGGGTCACCGTGTGGGTGAGCCCCAGCGGGGTGAACAGCCGGTCACGCATCGCCTGGTCCCAGGTCTTGCCGGTGATCTTCTCGATGACCCGGCCCAGCACGGAGAACCCCGAGTTGCAGTAGGACCAGGTGGCGCCGAGCGGATGGTTCTGCCCGGCCTCGCCGAGCACGTCGACGTAGCGCTCCAGGCAGTCGTCGCCCCGGCCGGTGTCGGTGAACACGTCGCCGTCGATGCCGCTGGTGTGGTTGAGCAGGTGCCGCGGCGTGACCGACTTCGTCACCTCGGGGTCGGCGAGCCGCAGCTCGGGCAGCACCTCGGCAACCGGGGTGTCCAGGTCCAGCAACCCTTCGTCGACCAGCATCATCACGACGGTCGCCGTCCACACCTTGGTGATCGAGCCGATCTGGAACAGCGCGTCGGTGCGCGCTGGCGCGCCACTGCGCACGTTGAGCACGCCGTACGCGGCCTCGACCAGCTCGTCGTCCGCGCCGCCCCTCCCGAGGCGGAGGATGCCGAGCTGCGCGCCGGGCACCTTGTGCCGCTCGGCGAGCCGCGCCAGGCGCCGCTGCCAGTGGGCGGCGTCGACGCGGGGCCGGCCGCCGCGGGTGGTGTGCTGCTCCAGCCAGTCCAGGACGCGGTGGTTGAAGTCGAGCCGCTGCGACGGCGGACCGGTCAGGATGAACAGGTGCGAGGCGTCCGGGTAGACCACCAGCCGGGTCGGCACACCCAGCTCACGCAACGCGGTGTGCCACTGCTGGCCCTGGCCGACCGGGCACGTCAGGTCGGCCCCGCCGTGGATGACGAGCGTCGGCGTGCGGACGTCGGCGACGCGGGTGAGCGGTGACATGGCCGCGTACTTATCCGGCTCCTGCCAGGGCGTGCCCCCGAGCTCGTACACGCTGAGGAGGTTGCAGTCGTCGCTGGTGCCGCCCATGCTCACCAGGTCGCTGACGGTGCCGCCGGCCACCGCGGCCGCGAACCTGCCGTCGTGGCCGGTCAGCCAGCAGGTCATGAACCCGCCGTAGCTGTAGCCGGCGACCGCGAGCCGGTCCGGGTCGGCGAACCCCTCGGCGACGAGCTGGTCGAGCGGCTCGAGGAAGTCCTTCGCGTCGGCGACGCCCCAGGCGCCGCGCACGCCGTCGTAGAACGCCTCGCCGTAGCCGTCGCTGCCGCGGGGGTTGACCATGAGCACCGCCCAGCCGCGGTCGACCAGGTCCTGGTGGTACAGGTGGATCTCGTCGGCGGCGGCGTTCCAGGCGTTGTGCGGGCCGCCGTGGATGTCGAGCAGGAGCGGCCGCGGTCCGCCGCGCGCGGGGTCGTGCATCAGCCACGCCTGGACCTCGGTGCCGTCGGAGACGGTGAACCACCGCTCCTCGCGGCGGTGGAGGTCGACGTCGGGGCCGTGGTTGGTCAGCACGACGACGGCGCCGCTCGCGAGGTCGACGACCCCGATCTCGCCGAACGACGTGCTGGTGCCGAGCCCGACCGCGGCGCGCCCTGCCGCGACGGACAGACCCGACACGACCCGGCCCGCACCATTGAGGACCGGGCGTGCGTCACCGCCGGTGGCGGCGACCGACCACAGGTGGCTGCACCCGTGGTCGCGGAGACAGAAGAACACCCGGCCGTCGTATTCCCGCGGCAGGCCGCCGGGGTAGGCGGCCGCGCCGGGCATCACGTTGCGGTCGGTGTCCCCGGCGAGCTCGGTGACCTCCCCGTCCTCGACCCGGAACAGCCGGGCGTGACCGTTGGGGTCGCCTGCCCAGCCGACCACGAGCAGCGCGTCGCCGGCCCAGCTGACGGTGGTGGCCACCCCGTCGGCGAAGGCGACGACCTGTGGCCGGGTGTGCGGCTCGTCGACCTTCAGCAGGTGGACCGGGGTGCGGTGGCGCAGGTCGGTGTCGGCGCCGGCGCGGCGGGTGAAGGCGATGGTCACGCCGTCGGGGGACCAGGCGAGGGCGCCGACGTTCTCGCGGCCGTCGGTGAGCTGGCGGACCTCGTGGCCGTCAAGGTCGAGGACGTGCAGCTGGGTACGGACCGCGCCGTACAGGCCCGCGCCGTCGGCCTGGTAGTCGAGGCCGTCGGAGACCATCGGTCCCTTCGCCCCACCCGTCGGGTCGACCGGTGCGGTGAAGGCGAGGCGGCGGCCGTCCGGCGACCACTGCGGGGCGCCCGCGCCGAGCGGCAGGTCGGTCAGCCGCTCCAGCACACCCGGTGCCCCCACGTCGAGGACGGCCACCTGCCCGTCATGGAGGAAAGCGAGCAGGCGGCCGTCCGGTGACCAGGCCGGAGCGAGGTCGCTCGGCCCGGTGCTGAGGCGACGAGGTGTGCTGCCGCTGGTGTCGACCAGCCACAGCTCGTCGACGTTGCGGTCCTGGTCGGTGTCGAGGGTCCGGAGCACGTACGCGACCCGGGCGCCGTCCGGGGACAGCGCGGGCTGGGACGGGACCGCGAGGTCGGCGAGGTCCTCGATGCGGGTCATGACCGACTCCTTCGTCCAGGGATGGCGGCGAGCAGTTCGCGGGTGTACTCGTGGCTGGGCTCGGCGAGCACGCGCGCGGCGGGCCCGTGCTCGACCACCCTGCCTCGGTGCATGACCGCGACGTGCGAGGCGACGTAGCGGACCACCGCGAGGTTGTGGGAGATGAACAGGATCGAGAGGCCGAGCTCGCGTCGCAGCTCGCGGACGAGGTTGAGCACGGCGCCCTGGATGGAGACGTCCAGGGCGGAGGTGATCTCGTCGGCGATGACCACGCGCGGGTCCGCGGCGAGGGCGCGGGCGAGGGCGACCCGCTGGCGCTGGCCGCCGGAGAGCCGGGAGGGCAGCGCGGCGGCGCTGGCGGGGTCGAGGTGCACGAGGTCGAGGAGCCGTTCGACCTCGGTCCTGCGCGCGGCGCGGGACCGGCCGGGGGGCATGGCCTCGGCGACGCTCTCGCCGATGGTCATGCGGGGGTCGAGGGAGGAGTACGGGTCCTGGAAGACCATCTGCAGCGGGCGATGCCGGCCCCGGGTCGGCACGGGCACACCGTCGAGACTGATCCGGCCCGCGGTCAACGGCGCCAGGCCGACGGCAGCCTTGGCGAGGGTCGACTTGCCGGACCCGGACTCACCGACCAGCCCGACGATCTCGCCGGCCGGCACGGCCAGGCTGACACCGTCGACGGCGGTCGTCCGGCCGTACCGGACCGTGACGTCCTCGAAAAGCAGCTCACTCACGGCGACCCCACCAACTCGACGGCTGCACGCCGGACCGTCCCGTCCTCGAAACGCGGCTCGCTCACGGGGACTCCACCAACTCGTCGGTCTCGTGTCTGGCAGGTAGGGGTTCGCCCGCGTGCCAGCAGGCCACGCGGTGGGTCGCGTCGCCGGTCAGCTCCGGGTCGAGGGCACGGCAGCGGTCGTCGGCCAGCGGGCAGCGGGCCGCGTACGCGCAGCCCGGTGGCACGTCGGCCGGGTCGACCGGGCGGCCCGGGATCGTCGCCAGGGGCTCGGTCAGGTCGGTCGTCATGTCGGGGACGGCGTCGATCAGCGCGCGGGTGTACGGGTGCCGGGCCGAACCCGCCAGGTCGGCCGCCGGGAGGTCCTCGACGATCCGCCCCGCGTACATCACCAGCACCCGGTCGCAGACCTCGCCCACCACGGCCACGTCGTGGCTGATCAGCATCAGCGCCACGTCGTCCGCGGCGCGGATCGAGGCCAGCAGGTCCAGCACCTGCTGCTGCACGGTCACGTCCAGCGCCGTCGTCGGCTCGTCCGCCACGATCAGCGCCGGCGACCCCATCAGCCCCATGCCGATCATCGCGCGCTGCCGCATGCCGCCGGAGAACTCGTGCGGGTACTGCCGAGCGCGCGTCGCGGCATCGGGGATCCGTACCGCAGCCAGCCGGTCCACCGCCCGCGCCAGCGCGGCCCGCCGTCTCATGCCCTGGTGGTGGGTCGCCACCTCGGCCAGCTGCCCGCCGATCCGCCGGCCGGGGTTGAACGACGTCATCGGGTCCTGGAAGACCATCGCGAGGGACGTGCCCAGCAGGCGCTGCCGGACCGCGGTGTCCGGCGCGCGCAGGTCGTGCCCGAGCAGCTCCAGGCGGGTCGCGTCGACGCGGCCGTCGTCGCCGACCAGGCGGGTGACCGCCAGCGCCGTCAGCGACTTGCCGGAGCCCGACTCCCCCACGATGCCGACCGCCTCGCCACGCCGCACCGCGAACGACACCCCGCGGACCGGCCGCACCGGACCGTGCTGCCCCGGCACGACGACCTCCAGGTCCCGGACGTCCAGCACCACGTCGGACGGCGTGGCACGGGTGTCCTCGACGACCGGCGGCTCCGCGCCGCCCACCCGCACCACCCGAGGGCCCGTGCTGACGCCGAGTGCCTTCGCGACCGACTCGCCGAACAGGTTGAACGCCAGCCCCGCGAGCAGCACCGCCGCGCCCGGCGCCAGCGCCGCGGCCGCGTTCACGTAGATGACGCCGATCCCGTCGTACAGCAACCGTCCCCAGTCGTAGGACGGCGACTGGACGCCCAGCCCCAGGAACGACAGCCCCGCGAACGACAGCAGCGCGGTGCCCGCACCGATGGTCGCGTTGACCACCAACGGTTCCGCGATGTTCGGCAGCACGTGGCGGAACAGGATCCGCGCCCGCCCGACGCCGGCCACCCGCGCGGCCGAGACGTAGTCCCGTGCCGCGACCCCCGCCACCAGCGTCTGGGTCAGGCGCGCGAACGCCGGTGCCCCGGCCAACCCGATCGCCATCACCGCGCCGGTCGCGCCGACCCCGAACACCACCGCGAAGAACAACGCCAGCAGCAGCCCCGGGAACGCCACCGCGACGTTGACCGCGGCCGACAGCAGCCTGCCGAACCGACGCCCCACCAGGAGTGGCGCCGACCCGAGCAGCAGCCCGGCGACCACCGTGATCACGACGGCGAGCAGCGCCAACCCGATCGAGAGCCGGGTGGCCACGAGGACCCGCAGCAGGATGTCGCGGCCCAGGCTGTCCGTGCCGGCCAGGTGCGCGCCCGCCGGCTGGGCCATGATGTTGTCCGTGTCGACGGCCTCCGCGCCGGCGTCCCACAGCAGCGGACCGAGTACGGCGAGCGCGAGGACGACCGCCATCAGCACGGTCGCCGTGAGGCCCAGCGGCGTGCGGACGACCCGCGACCAGCGTCGGTTCACTCAGTCCTCCCGGATCAGCGAGCGCGGGTCGAGCCGGGCGAGCACGACGTCCACGACGGTGTTCACGACGAGGACACCGATGCCGTACACGAGGACGATGGCCTGCACCACGGGATAGTCCTTGTTGAGGATCGACTGCACGATCGTGCTCCCGAGCCCGGGCCAGGCGAAGACGTTCTCGACGAGGACGGTGCCCGCGACCATCGCGCTCAGCAGCAGCCCGCACAGCGTCAGCGCCGCCGTGACCGCGTTCGGCAGCGCGTGTCCCAGGTAGACGGTCCGCGCCGGCAGCCGCTTGGCGCGGGCGGTGCGCACGAAGTCCGCCTGCAGCACGCCGACCAGCTCGACACGCACGATCCGCGCGAGGATCGCGGCCGGCCCGATCGCCAGCGAGAACACCGGGAGCACGTATGCCGCCGCGGTGTCGTTGCCGGCGACCGGAAGCCAGCCGAGCCGGACCCCGAACACGTAGACCAGCGCGACGCCGATGAGGAAGTCCGGAATCGTCGCCACGACGATGCTGGTGGTGGTGAACGTCAGCTCGGTGCGCCGGCCGTGACCGCGCCTGGTCAGCACGCCCATGGCGACGCCGAGCGGGATCGCCACGATGACGGACGCCACGAACGCCAGCACGGCCAGCGTCAGCGTGGCCGGCAGCCGCTGCGCGATGACGTCGGCGACCGGCAGCCGTGAGGACAGCGACGTGCCGAGATCGCCGGTGAACAGGCCCTTCAGGTAGTGCAGGTACTGGGTGACGATCGGGTCGTTCAGGCCCAACGCCTGCCGCCGCGCCGCCACCAGTTCCGCGGGCGCCGTGGGGCCGAGCGCGCCGCGGACCGGGTCGCCCGGGATGAGGTGGATCATCGCGAACGACGCGGTCACCAGCACCCACAGCGAGACCAGCAGCCGGCCGAGGCGCCGGGCGCCGAACCGGACCCACGGGCGGGTCCGGACCCCGTTCCGGGCCGGTGGCGCGACGGTCGAGCTGACGGTCATGGGAGCCCTACCTCGCCAGCATGCGGATGCTGGTCGGGATCAGCTGCCCGGGGGTCTCGAACTTCGCGCCCTTGCCGAAGGTGCGCACGTCGTTGTAGGCGAACGGCACCACGGCGGCCTTGGCGATCAGCGCGGACTCGGCGTCGAGCCAGTCCTTGCAGCCTTCCTTGCCGGGGATGGCCATCGCGTTCTTGACGGCCGCGTCGTAGGTCGAGTCGGCGATCGCGGCGAAGTTGGTGCCGTCCGGCGCGGCCGGACCGGACAGGAACGGCACGAGCTGGTCGGGGCTGCTGACGTTGAGCGAGACCCACGAGACGTCCCAGTCGCCCGCGCCGAAGATCGTGCCGGTCAGCGTCGTCTCGTTCTGGCTGTGCGCGGTGGCCTGGACGCCGATGGCCTTCCACTGCTTCACGGCGAGCTCGGCCGCGGCGTCGCCGCTGCTGCCGAGGTTGTTCTGGTACAGGAAGGTCAGCGTCAGCGGCTTGCCGTCCTTGGTGCGCGTGCCGTCGCTGCCGGCCTTCCAGCCCGCCTGGTCGAGCAGGGCGCCCGCCGACTTCGCGTCACCCCTCGGGAGCGAGTCGGAGACCGAGTCACCGGGGCAGGCGACCGGCGCGTTCGCGGCCATCGTGGTGCCGGTGCGGCCGTGGCCCGCGGTGAGCACCTTCTGGAGCTGGTCGAGGTCGAGCGACTGGGTGAGCGCCATGCGGACCTTCGCGTCGCTGGTGACCCGGCCGGCGGCGTGGTTGTACCACTGCTCCCCCACGATCGCGGGGGTGGTCGCGGTGAACAGGCCGGCCTTGTCGAGGCGGTCCGCGTCCGGCCCGGCGATCTGGGCGCCGTTCAGACCGCCCGAGAGCAGCAGGTTGGCCGCGGTCGTCTCGTTCTGGACAACCTTGATCACGACCGTGTCGGGCAGTCCCTTGGTCGCGGTCGTCGCGCCGGCCGGTCCCCACTTGTAGCCGTCGCGGATCTTGTACGTGTAGTGGTCGCCGGACGCAGCCTCGGTGAGCTGGTACGGGCCGGTGCCGGCGGTGGCCGTCGCGAGCTTCGCACGGTCGGCCAGGCCGCTCGGGCAGACGATCGGGAGGCCGGCCAGCCCGTTGAGGACGAACGGCGCAGGCTGGGCCAGCGTGATCGTCACGGTGCCGGCCGCGTCGTCGCCCTCGGCCTTCGCGCCGACCGGGAAGAAGGTCCCCAGGAAGGGGCTCTTGTTGTTCGGGTCGGCGACGAAGTTGAGGTTGTCCGCGACGTTCGTGGCGGTCAGCTTGGCGCCGTCCGCGCAGGTGATGCCGTCGGCGAGCGTCAGCTTGACCGTCTCCTCGGCGAGCTCCCACTTCGTGGCGAGCTCCGAGCGGATCTCGCCGGTCTCGCCGTCGACGCTCACCAGCGGGTCGTAGGCGAACTGGGTGACGGTGAACAGCGAGGTGCCCGCGCCCATCTGCGGATCGAGGCTCCCCGGGTCCGAGGACAGCGCGAACGTGAAGGTGCCGCCGTCGACGACGAGGGCGTTCCCCCCGTCCGAGGCCGCGCCGCCGCAGCCGGTGAGTACGACGGCCAGGCAGATGCCGAGGCCGGAGATGCCGAGGGTGGAGCGCTTCATGGCGATTCCCGTTCAGGTGGGGGCTGGTCAGGCACTCGCGCGGCGGACCGCGCGACCGAGGTGCAGGTACAGCGCGTGGCCGGTGCCGTCGTCGCCCACGAAGGCGTGCGGCATGTGCATGCCGCGGTCGGCCTCGACCGGGATCAGCATGTTGTCCCGGTAATGGACTAGCTCGTGCCGCTCGACCTTCCCACCCATCTCGACGAAGGCGCCCTTGGGGGTCTGCTCGAGCCAGATCCGGCCGTCGTCGTCCTGGCTGACGGTGAGGTCGAAGACCTCGGCGGAGTAGGTGCCGACGTACCGCGCGGCGTCGATCCGCCGCGGATCCGCCGGCGGCACGGGCAGCGCGGGAAGTCCGACGCCGGTGAGCGCCTCGAGGACGTGGCCGACGACGTCGCGGTACAGCGAGACCACGTCACCGCCGTTGGTCAGCAACGCGACGGCGAGGTTCGCCTCCGGCACGATGCGCAGGAACGCGCCCTGCCCGATGGTGCTGCCGTCGTGACCGATGATCGTGCCGGTCGGTGTGTCGAACCGCTCGAAGCCGAGCCCCCACGAGGTCCCCATGAGACCGAGCTCCGGCAGGTTCACCTCCCGCGCGTGCATCCGGGTCGCGGTCCCCGGCGCCAGCACGCGGGTGCCGTCGCTCGCCCGGCCGTCGTCGAGGTGCATGCGGGCGAACGCGACGAGGTCGCGGGGCCGCATCGCGAACATCGAGCCGGCCGGGGCGTTGGACCGCGTCAGCGCCCACACCGGGGCGGGCACGTAGCCGGCCCCCGGCTCCGGCTCGACGTGGCCGACGGCCGCGCGGAACATGATCGCCTCGTACGGGCTGGGCGCGGTGTGGGTGAGCCCCAGCGGCCTGATGAGGTGCTCGCGCAGGCACTCGTCGTAGGACTGCTTGCGCAGCACCTCGACGAGCCGGCCGAGCACGCAGTAGCCGGCGTTGTTGTAGGAGAATTGCTCGCCGGGCGGGAACAGCTGGGGCACCTCGCCCAGGGTCGCGACGAACTTCTCCAGGCAGTCGTCGCCGACGCCGGTGTCGGTGAAGATGTCGCCCTCGAACCCGGCGGTGTGGCTGAGCAATTGCCGGACCGTGATCGCCGCGGCGGCCGCCTCGTCGGCGATGCGGAACTCCGGCAGGTAGGTGCGCACCGGCCGGTCGAGGTCCACCTTGCCCTCGTCGACCAGCTGCATGACCAGCGTGCTGGTCCAGAGCTTGGTGACCGACCCGATCTGGAAGACCGAGTCGGCGGTCGCCTCGACCTCGGTCGACTTGCTGAGCAGGCCGGCGGCCCCGTCGACCACCTGGTCGCCGTGCAGCACGGCCCACGCCGCGCCAGGAACGCCGTACCGCGCGAGCAGCTGGGGAAGGTTGCTGCCGAGCCAGGCCTGGACGTCGTGGAGGTTGCTCATGCGCGATGACGGTAGGAATGTTCGGCCCGACTGTGTTCGTCGTCACCGACAACTCGACATCGCTTTCTTGGTCGTGGCGGACAGCCGGGCACGTTCGCGGGTCAGAAGACCGCGACGGTACGCCCGGCGGGGCGGTGTGCGCGCCGACACTGAGGCAAGTTGTCTCGTAGGATGCGTCGGTGAGCTACTCGACGGACCCGCGGGCGACGCGCAGCCGGGAGGCGATGCTCGTCGCGGCCCGGGAGCTGCTGGTCAGCGAGGGGCCCGGGGCGATCACCCATCAGCGGGTCGCCCAGCAGGCCGGCGTCGGCCGGGCCACCGCCTACCGGCACTGGCCGCGGGCCGAGCAACTGCTGCTCGACGCCATGGGCGGCACCGACCTGCCGCTGTTCAGGGATCCCGAGGCGCCCGTCCGGCCGTGGCTGCGCCGCCAGCTCCGGCAGCTGGCCGACGAGCTGGCGGTACCGGCCGTCGCCGCCGTCGCGGTCACCCTGGCGCAGTCGGCGATGTGGGACCCCGAGATCGCCCACCAGCAGGACGAGTCGACTCGAACCATCGCCGAACGCATCCACGCCGCCATCGAGCTGGCCGTCGAGGGCGGCGAGCTGGCGACCACGGCCGGCGCCGCCGACGTGGCGGCCCTGCTGGTCGGTCCGATCGTGTACCGCACCGCCATGCAGCGCGGCGACGTCTCGGACGCGCTCATCGACCGGCTCGTCGACAGCGTCGGCACCTGGCACCGCTAGCTCGAGGCGATGACGACCACCGCGAAGCCGAAGTGGACCACCATCGCGACGACCCGGATCCCGTCGGTGCGCGGCAGGCGCTCGATGCCGGCACGGTCGGCATCGCGC
This sequence comes from Actinophytocola sp., assembly GCF_035634895.1. Taxonomy (GTDB): domain Bacteria; phylum Actinomycetota; class Actinomycetes; order Mycobacteriales; family Pseudonocardiaceae; genus Actinophytocola. The sequence continues at coordinate 15,852 of NZ_DASQCC010000161.1, forward strand.
CGAATGCTCAGCTGGATCGGCAGCAACCACGTTTCGGCGAACAACGATGCTCCCGCGGTCGCCCTGCGTCACACGCCGACCGTTCCACGCCCCGACCGTGCGAGCCGTAGAGTCTTACTTGACTATTGACCTTGACCCGACCCGACGGTGGAGGAAAACCGTGACAGCGCGTGACGATCTGCCGGGCGATCTCGCCGAGGCGGTCGCGCTGGGTGGGGAGATGGGTCGCCGCTTCGCCGAGTACGACTGGGCGAACCACCCGCTGGGCCCGCTGTCCGGGTGGCCGCCCGAGTGGCGTGCCATGGTCGCCGTCGCGCTGACCTCGCGGTTTCCCATCCTGCTGTGGCTCGACCCGGAACAGCTGTACCTGGTCTACAACGACGCGTACCTGTCCGTGCTCGGCGACCGGCACCCGGGCGCCCTCGCCGAGCCCGGTGGGCGGGTGTGGTGGGACATCTGGGACTCCATCGGGCCGATGCTCTCGGGTGTCATCGCGAGCGGGCACGCCACCTGGTCGGTCGACCTGCTGCTGGCGCTGGTCACCGCCGGCCGTGCGCAGGAGCGGTACTTCACCTTCACTTACAGCCCGATCATCGGCGGCACGGGCACGGTGAACGGGATCTTCTGCGCGGTCACCGAGACCACGGAACGGGTGCTCGGCGAGCGCAGGCTGAACCTCCTCAACACCACGGCGTCGGCGTTGATGGAGACGAGGACCGTCGGCGACGTGGTCGAGGCGGTGGCGCGGATGTGCGCGGATCCAGTGCCCGACCTGCCGTTCCTGGCGTTCTACGGCCGGGACGCCGCGGTCGGCACGGTCGGCTCGTCCAGGCTGCTGGCCGCCACGCCGGCCGTGGCGGGCCTGCTCCCGCGCACGCTCGACGCCCTCGTCACCGACTACGACCCGTCGGGCTTCGTGGTGAACGACCTGCCCAGCCGCCTGCCCAGGCTGTCGACGGTGTTGGCGCACTGCCCGGAGCGGGCGCTGGTGCTTCCCGTGGGTGGCGGTGGCGACGAGCCGGCACGCGGCGGGGTGGTGATCGGGCTCAACCCCCGCCGCCCGTTCGACGACCAGTACCGCGCCTTCTGCCGCCTGTTGATCGACCAGGTGTCCTCGGCGTTCGCGACCGTCGGCTCGTATGAGCGGGAACGGCGGCGCGCGGACTCCCTCGCCGAGCTGGACCAGGCGAAGACCGCGTTCCTGGCCAACGTCAGCCACGAGTTCCGGACCCCGCTGACGCTGCTCCTCGGGCCGGTCGAGGACGCGATGTCCGCCGCCCGCGACGACTCGGCACAGCTCGCCCGCCTCGCGGTCGTGCATCGCAACGCCGGCCGGCTGCTGCGGCTGGTGAACTCCCTGCTCGACTTCTCCCGCACCGAGGCCGGCCGCGCCACCGCCGACCGGGTGCGCGTCGACGTCGGCGCGCTCACCGAGCGGATCGCGTCGTCGTTCACCGAGCTGTGCACGCGGGCCGGGCTCGACCTCGTGGTGCGGTGCGCGGCGGCGACCGGTGACGTGGACGTGCGGATGTGGGAGACCATCCTGCTGAACCTGCTGTCCAACGCGGTGAAGTACACGCTCGCCGGCGCGATCACGGTGACGGTCGAAGCGGGTGACGGCACGGTTCTCGTGCGGGTCGCCGACACCGGCATCGGCATCGCGAAGGACGACCTGCCGCACCTGTTCGACCGGTTCTACCGGGCGAGCAACCCACGTGGCCGCAGTGTCGAGGGCAGCGGCATCGGCCTGTCGCTCGTCAGGAGCCTGGTCGACCTCCAGGGCGGCACGATCGAACTGACCAGCGAGCTGGACGCCGGCACGGCGGTCACGATCACCCTCCCCGCCGCCGACGACGACGCGACGGTGGCCGTCTCCCCCGACCTCGGCGACGGCAACCCGTACGTCGACGAGGCGATGCAGTGGCTCGACACCTTCGGCGGCGAGGCGGCACCGCGGGGTGACCGCGGCGTGGTGCTCGTCGCCGACGACAACGCCGACATGCGCCGGCACCTGCACCACGTGCTCTCCGCGCGCTGGGACACGCTGGTCTTCGCCGACGGCGAGGCGGCACTCGACGGCGCCCGCCGGCACCACCCGGACGTGGTGATCACGGACGTGATGATGCCGAACCTCGACGGTTTCGGGCTCGTCGAGGCACTGCGTGCCGACCCGGAGCTGGCGCGGATCCCGGTGCTGATGCTGTCCGCCCGCGCCGGGGTCGAGGCCGCGGGCGACGGCTTCGCCCACGGCGCCGACGACTACCTGCCCAAGCCGTTCTCGTCGGAGGACCTGATCACCCGGGTCGCGGCCCGCCTCAGCGCGGCCGGCCGCGAGCGGACCGCGCGGGTACGCGACGAGGCGGCACAGCGGCACCTGACCGACGTCGCCGAGTTCGGCGCGGCCCTGGGCAAGGCCGGGTCGACCGACGACCTGCTCGACGTGCTGCTGTCCTCCGAGCACGGTTCCCGCGACGCCACCGCCGTGGCGCTGGGCCGGCTCGAGGACTCGCGGATCCGGATCACCTACGCCGGTGACATCCCGACGGAGCTGCGGGATCGCTACTACCTGGTGTCCGTCGACGCGTCCATCCCGCTCGCGGAGGTGCTGCGGACCGGCACGCCGATGGTCATACTGGACACCGAACCCGCCGCGCCGCGCTTCGAGTGGGTGGCACGCGACTTCCAGGACACCGTCCGCGCCGCGGTGATCCACCCGCTCCGGGACGGCCTCGGCAGGGTGACCGGCGCCGTCGCCCTGTGCTGGCCCCGCCCACGCGCCTTCTCCCCCACCGAGCTGGACACGATCGCCGAGACGGCCGCCGCGACCTCGGTCGCCGTGACCCGCATCTGGGCCGCCGAGCGCGAGCACCGCATCGCCGTCGGGTTCCAGGAGCACCTGCTCGACCTCGACCGGCGCTCGGCGGCGGCGGTCGTCGCGGCGGTGTACGAGCCCGCGGCCGAGGCCATGCGGGTGGGCGGTGACTGGTACCTGACCATGCCCATGGCCGACCCCGCCCGGCTCGGCGTCTCGGTCGGCGACGTCGTGGGCCACGGCCTGCGTGCCGCGACCGTGATGAGCAAGCTCCGGGCGGCCACGAGCACGTCGACCATCACCGACGCCGAACCGACGGCCGTGCTGAACGTGTTGCAGCAGAGCGCCGCCAACACCCCGGGCGCGGCGTCGTCGACCGTCGCCTACGCCGTGGTCGACAGCCGCGCCCACACGCTCGAGTACGCCTGTGCCGGCCACCCCTACCCGCTGCTCGTGCTGTCCGACGGGACCACCCGCTACCTCGGTGACGGCCGGCGTCCCGCACTCGGCGCCTTCCGCACCGCCGACGGACCGCTGGGACACGCCGAGTTCCCGCCGGGGGCACTGCTCCTGCTCTACACCGACGGGCTCGTCGAACGCCGCGGCGAGTCCCTCGACGCCGGGTTCGCGCGCCTGGCGGAGGCGGCGTCCGCGTCGGCCGGGCTGCCCACTGGCGAGGTGTGCGACGAGGTGCTGCGGCGGATGCGCCCGGCCGGCGGCTACACCGACGACGTGGTGCTGGTGGCCGTGCGGTGCCCCGGCGTCGACGAGAACGGGTTCTTCGCCGTGGTGCCCGCGCAGGTCGACCAGATCCCGGCACTGCGCCACGCTGTGCGCGACTGGCTGGCCCCCCTGGGCCTCGACCGGGACACGACCCACGACGTGCTGCTGACGACGTGCGAGGCGCTGTCGAACGCCATCGAGCACGGCAGCGACCCGGACCTGGGGCCGACCGTGTGCGTCGAGGGCTTCGTGGACGAGCACCAGATCGCGATCACGGTCAGCGACACCGGGGCGTGGAACAACGACTCGTCCGCCAGCCGGCGCGACGCCGTGCGCGGTCGCGGCCTGACGCTGATCAACGGCCTGGCCGACACGGTGCACACGACTCGGACGAACAGGGGAACACGCGTCACCATGACCCACCGCCGCCCGGAGGCAGGAGTGAGACCATGACGGCGGCCAGCTATGCCCTCCGCGTCGTGACCGACGACGCTCCGGTCGTCGTCGCCGTGACCGGGGAGCTGGACGTGACGAACGTGTCGGAGTTCGCGGTGTCGATGGAGGACGTGCCAGCCGCGCGGCCGGTCGTGCTCGACCTCAGCGAACTGGGCTACCTGGACAGCGCGGGACTGGCGACACTCGACCGTCTCACCGGGACGAACATCGCGGTGGTCGTCATTCCGCGCAGCAGCCCCCTTTTCCGGGCCGCCGAGCTGATGGACCTACCGCGGCACGACTCCCTGGAAGAGGCCATCAGCGCGGCGAAGTAGGCGCTGGCACGGGTGCTGGCGCGCGGTGGGCCGGCTCGACGGCCGTGCCGCGTACCGCCCAGGCGCTGGCGGTCAGCCGGACACTGCCGTCGGCATCGGTGGGGAGGCTGGCACGGAGCGCGTCACGCAGGGCATCGCGGTGCTCGCCGGGCAGGGACACGACGTAGCCGGGCGCCGGCCCCACTCCACCGAGGAACGGGCGCCAGTAGTCGTCGAACCCGGTGAACACCGTCGGTATCGCGATGGCCTCGACGCGCACCTCGGCCAGCCCCGCATCCGTCCACAGCCGGGCGAGGGAATCGGGCCGGCACAACGAGAAACGCCCCTCGTCGAGCTCGGCGGCCGCCGGGTCGAGTGCGACCGCGGCGTCCCAGAAGTACCGCATCATGGCCATGCCCTCGGCGTAGTCCCAGACGTAGGCGGCGACCACACCACCCGGCATGACGACCCGGGCGAACTCGGCGACCGCCCGGGCGGGGTCGGGGACGAAGTTGAGCGCCAGGCCGCTGACCACGGTGTGCACGCTCCGACCCCGCAACGGCAACGCCTGGGCACCACCGCGGAGGAAGGTCGCCCGTGTGTCCACGACCCGCGCGCGAGCGGTCGTGAGGAATCCCTCGGACGGATCCACGCCGACGAGGTGCGCCGGCCCCGCCAGGGCCAGCACACGGTCCGCCAGCGCGCCGGTGCCACAGCCCACATCCAGCCAACGCCGGCCCGCGGGCACGGCCAGCCACCGCACGAAGACCTCGGCGACCACACGACTCCACCGGCCGACGTACGCCTCGTACGCGTCACCGCCGGACCAGACCGCACGCTCCCGGAACACCCGCTGACCGTACGCCTGGTCAGCGGGTGGTCTCCTGGCTGGCAGGGGCGTTCGGTGTGGTCACGCCGCCGTAGTTCACCGCGCCGAAGGCGACGGCGACGACGAGGCAGGTGGCGGAGGCGACACCGGACAACCACGTCCGGCGCCGGCCGTGTCTCGTCGGGGGCGAAGGGGATGCGGCCGGGGTCCGGCTCGTGGACAGGGTGGTCGCGACCACGGCGAGCAGGAACAGCACCGTCCCGCAGACGATGAACAGGTCCGCCACGTTGTAGCGGATCGGGCCGAGCGGGATGAAGTCGACCGCGCCACGCACGCTGCCCGGAGCGGTCACGTAGTGCATCCCGAGGCGGTCGAACAGGTTGCTGATCCAGCCGCCGACCATCAGGCCGCCGGGCACGAGGACGACCGGCGGCGGCCGGCGGCGGATCAGGACGAACGCCGCCGCGCTCAGCACCCCGAAGTCCATCAGGTCGAGCAGCGCCCCGGTGGTCGGGTCGGCGTACCACCGGCTGATCGTGTCGCCCACGAAGATGTTGCCGCCGTAGTTGATCTTCGCGAGCGGGGCGTGCCGCCAGGCCCACCACTTGCCGAGCTGGTCCACCACGATGGCCAGCGCCAGAAGGGCGAACACGGCCCACCGGGCGGGACGGACGGTGCCGGTCGTCGACTCGTAGCTCATGATCGCAGCCCCCGACGGTAGCGGTCAGTGTGCCCACTGTCGCCCAGGGTGACTGATGATGGTTGCGGAATCTTTACGATCGGTAACCATCTGTGTGCCAACGGGCCGAGACGCCGGGTTCAGCCACCAGCGGCGATGCCTGTCCATCGTCGACCGCCCGGGTAAGCGCGCAGTAATCGAGGACCGGAACGCCCGGGAACCGCGCCGCACCGGACGGCCGTTGTGGACGCTGGACCTGCGCGTTCGAGGCGCCGTCCGTCCCTACGGGTAGTCCAGTGTGACCTGTTCGGGTAGGACGTCGTGGCGCAGGCCGCGCCAGGCGGTGTGGCGGAGGCGGTGTTCGGAGGTGAACTGCCGGTACACGACCTGACCGACCAGCCGCGGTTCCACCCAGTGGACACCCCGGCGCCGGTCCGCCGGTACCTCGTCGTGGAACGGGCTGCTCGTGGTCGCCAGCGGGGTCAGCAGGTCCAGCAGTTCGTCCAGCGCCCGTTCGGAGAACCCCGTGCCCACGTCGCCCACGTACCGCAGGCGGCCCTGTGCGTCGTGGGTGCCGAGGAGCAGCCCGCCCACCCGCCCGGAGCGGTTGCCCTTCCCTTGCCGCCACCCGCCGACCAGCACCTCCTGCGTCTTGATCAGCGGGTGCTTGATCCAGTCCCGGCTGCGGCGACCGGGGTGGTAGCGCGACTCGAGCCGCTTGGCCACCAGGCCTTCCAGCTCCTGCTCCTCGACCACCGCGAGCAGCTCGTACGGGTCGATGTCGTCGGCGGTGAAGTGGCGCGGGACGGCGATTCGCGGGTTCGCGACCGGGAGGTCGGCGAGCAGCGCCCGCCGCTCGGTGTACGGGGCGCTCAGCAGGACCTCGTCGCCGAGTGCCAGCAGGTCGAAGACGATGTAGGTGACCGGCGAGGTGCGCAGCAGGTCCGCGGTGGGCCCGCGCTGGTGACGGAACTGCATGAGGTGGAAGTCCGGGCGGCCCTCGTGACCGAGCACCACCAGCTCGCCGTCCAGCACGGCGGACCGGCCGGCCAGCGCCTCGGCCAGCGCGCCCTGCAGGTCCGGGTACACGTTGGTGATCTCGTTGCCCGGCCGGCTGGTCAGCCTCGTCGTGCCGCGTGGGCCGACGCACATGCAACAGCGGAACCCGTCCCACTTCGTCTCGTACGCCCACCCGCCCCCGACCGGCAGCGGTCCCTCGGCCGCCAGCATCGGCGCCACGGGGGCGGGTGCACCATCCACAGTGGACCCCCTCTCACGCGGAGCGTAACCCGGAACTCGCAGGTCAGCGACCGCGTACGCGAGTCGTGATGACAGCGACTGACAACCGCGCTATGTTGATGTCAGTAACTGCCATCCAAAGGGGTTCACCAATGCATGTGTTCGTCACCGGCGCGTCGGGCTGGATCGGGTCGGCCGTCGTTCCCGAGCTGACCGGCGCCGGTCACACCGTCACCGGCCTCGCCCGCTCGGACGCCTCCGCGCGGGCACTGACCGCCGCCGGCGCCGAGGCGGTCCTCGGCACCCTCGACGACCTCGACGTCCTGCGGGACGCCGCCACGGCCGCCGACGGCGTCATCCACCTGGCGTTCAAGCACGACCTGGCGTTCACCGGCGACTTCGCCGCCGCCGCCGACGCGGACCGTCGCGCCGTCGAGACCATGGGCGACGCGCTCGCGGGGTCCGGCCGCCCGTTCGTCCTCGCGTCCGGCGTGGTCGGGCTGCTGCCGGGCCGGGTGGCGACGGAGCTGGACGGACTCGACCCGGCGACGGACCTGCCGGGCGGCTTCGCGACCCGCCAGGGCACGGCCCGGCTCACGCTCGACCTCGCCGCACGCGACGTCCGCTCGTCGGTCATGCGGCTCTCGCCGACCGTGTACGGCGACGGTGACCAGGGCTTCGTCGCGTCCCTCGTCGGCACCGCCCGCGACAAGGGCGTCTCCGGCTACGTCGGCGACGGCGCCAACCGCTGGCCCGCCGTCCACCGGATCGACGCCGCGCACCTGTTCCGTCTCGCGCTGGAGCAGGCCGAGGCCGGCTCGGTCCTGCACGCGGTCGGCGACGAGGGCGTCGCGATCCGCGCCATCGCCGAGGTGATCGGCCGGCACCTGGACCTGCCGGTGACCTCGATCGCCCCCGACGACGCCGCCGCGCACTTCGGCTGGCTGGCCATGGCCGTCGGCCTCGACAGCCCCGCGTCGAGCACCCTCACCCGCGAACGGTTCGGCTGGCAGCCGACCCAGCCTGGCCTCCTCGACGACCTCGAGAAGGGCCACTACTTCGCCTGAGGCGAAGCACCACCCTCAGCGGCGGGTTCTCGCCAGCTCGTCGTTGATGAGCAACGCCAACCGGTCCAGGCCGGCGTCGATCTGCTCGGCGTTCACCACACTGCACGACAGCCGCAGCGACCGGATGCCGTCCGCGTTGCTGGTGCCCGTGTCGTAGAAGTGGTGCATCGGGGTCCACAGCACGCCGTAGTCGCGGGCCGACCGGGTCAGCAACGCGTCGTCCACGGTGAACGGGACGGTCACCACCACGAAGAAGCCACCCATCGGCACGTTCCAGCCGACCAGGGAGTCGTCACCGAAGCGGGCGGCGAGGCCCTCGACGACCCTGGTCCGGTTGGCCGCGTAGACCTCCCGTTCCCGTGCGGTGGCACGCACGAGGCTGCAGCCGTGTTCGAGCAGCTTGCCGCCGACGACCGCCTGGGCCAGGGCCGGGGTGTTCACGGTCAGCATGCTCTTGATCTTGGACAGCTCGTCGGCCAGCAGCCGGACGGTGCCGTCGCCACCCCGGACGGTCTGGTCGGCGACCACGTAGCCGACCCGCGCGCCGGGCAGCACCGTCTTCGCGAACGAGCCCAGGTACACCACGCGGCGGCACTCGTCGAGCGCCTTCAGCGTCGGCACGCGGGAGGCGTCGCCGTGGAACAGTCCGTACGGGTTGTCCTCCAGCAGCAGGAAGTCCTCCTCGCGGGCGAGGGACAGCAGTGCCCGCCGCGTCTGCTCGGACATGCTGACGCCGGACGGGTTCGCGAAGTCGGGCATCACGTAGCAGGCGCGCGGCCGCAGCCCGGCCGCGCGGGCGCCCTGGATGCGCGACAGCAGGTCGTCGAGATCGATGCCGGCCTCGCCGCTCGCCACCGGCAGGACCGGCATGTCGACCAGGCGGGCCGCGCCGGTGAGCCCGACGTAGGTCGGCGACACGGCGAGGAGCACGTCCCGCGGGCCGGCACGCAGTGCCCGCAGGACCAGGACCATCGCCTCCTGGCAGCCCACGGTGACCACGATGGACTCCGGGTCGGCGACGATCCCCTCGTCCAGCTCGAGGTTGGCGGCCACCAGCTCGTGCACGATCCCCTTGGTGCGGCCGTACTGGAACAGCGTCCGGCGCACCCGTTCCTCGCTGTACCCCCGGTCCTCGCGCAGGTGCTGGCTGAACCGCGCGAGGTACCTCGACAGCTCGTCGGTCTCCCAGAACTCCTCGAACGGCCGGCCTGCCGCGAGCGACACGGCGTCCGGGTAGTGGTTGGCCACCTCGTTGAGGAAGTTCATCGAGTTGAGCGCCGGATCCTCGATCGAGGGGTGCAGGTCCTCGGTGTCGAGGTCGGTGTGCACCCTCGGCAGCTCCGTCACGGACGCCAGCGCCAGCGGCGGACGATCCTCGGACGACACGTCGGCGATGCTCATCAGGTCCTCACAGTTCGAACGGTGGACAACGCCCGCGCCGCGGCGACGTCGGCGCAGCCGGCCAGCGTCATCGCGTCACGGACCTCTTCAGCAAGCAGCGAAAGCACGTGCCCGGCGCCGCGGGCGCCGTCGGCCGCGAGCCCGTACAGCACGGGCCGGCCGACGAGCACGCCGTGTGCGCCGGACGCCAGCGCGCGGAGGATGTCGGTGCCGCTGCGGACACCGCTGTCGAGGTACACGTCGGCGCGCCCGGCCATTGCCTCGGCGACGGCGGGCAGCGCGGTGATGCTCGGGACGGCGCCGTCGAGCTGGCGGCCGCCGTGGTTGGACACGACCACGGCGTCCACACCGGACTCGACGGCGAGCACGGCGTCCCGGTGATCCAGGACTCCCTTGAGCACCAAGGGAAGTGGCGTTCTGCCGCGCAGCCACTCGATCTCGGCCCAGCCGAGGCCGGGCGCGAACGCCGCCGCGGTGTGCGCGGCGATGGCCGACGAACCGTGCCGGTGGTCGTGTGCCCGGCCCACCGAACCCTCGTCGAGGTGGGCGGCGACCACGTCGTCGGGCAGTGCGAAGGAGTTGCGGACGTCCCGCAGCCGCCGGCCCATGACCGGCACGTCGACGGTCACCATCAGCGCCTCACAGCCCGCGTCCTCGGCACGCCTCACGAGCGACTCCACGAGGCCGCGCGACCGCAGCCAGTAGAGCTGGAACCACAGTGTGGCACCGGTCTTCGCGAGGTCCTCGACCGGCACGCTGCTCAGGGTGCTGACGAGGTAGGGCACCCCGGCCGCGGCGGCGGCCGCCGCGGTCGCCAGCTCGCCGTCGGGATGCAGCAGCCGCTGGTAGGCCATCGGCGCCACGGCGAACGGCAGCGCGGCCGCCGAGCCCAGCAGCCGGGTCGTCGGGTCGGGCGCCTCCGTCCCGCCGAGCACCCTGGGCACCAACGCGACCGCGTCGAGCGCGGCGCGGTTGGCCGCCAGGGTCGTCTCCGCGCCACTGCCGCCCTCGACGTAGTCCCACAGCTCCTTCGGCAGCCGCGCCTCGGCCAGCCGAGCGACGTCGGCGACGGTCAGTGGTTCGTCACGGGCCATCGGACACGTTCTTCCGCAGGAACTCGGCGGCCTGCGCGACGGCACGGCGCGCGTCGTCGAGCACGCCGGACATCGTGAAGAAGCCGTGTGCCATCCCGTCGTAGCGGACCGACTCCACGCGCACGCCGGCCGCCCGCATCGCTTCGGCGTACAGCTCGCCCTCGTCGCGCAGCGGGTCGTACTCGGCGGTGATCACGAGCGCGGGCGGCAGCCCGGACAGGTCCTCGGCGAGCAGCGGCGACACCCGGGGGTCGCGGCCGTCCTCGGGGACGGTCAGGTAGTTGCGCCAGTACCAGTCGACGGAGTGGCGGTTGAACATCCACCTGTCGTCGTTGTCCCGCAACGACTCCGTGTCCGCGTGGTAGCAGGTGTTGGGATAGACCAACAGTTGCGCGGCCAGGTCGCCGCGCTGCTGCGCCACCACGGCCGCGAGGTTGCCGCCCGCGCTGTCGCCGCCGACCGCGATGCGGTCCGCGCCGAGCGCCCCGGCGTTCTCGGCGACCCAGGACACGGCGGCGAGGCAGTCGTTCACCGCGGCCGGGAACGGGTGCTCGGGCGCCCGCCGGTAGCCCGGGGTCACGACCAGGCAGCCCGCGGCGTTCGCGAGTGCCCGGCACACGCCGTCGGAGGTGTCGATGCCGCCCAGGGTCCAACCGCCGCCGAAGAAGTACACGAGTGTCCCCAGTGGACGGCCGGGGGACGGCCGGTAGACGCGGACCGGCAGCTCGCCGTCCGGGCCCGGGAACGTGTGGTCGGTGACCTCGAACACCGGCTCGGCATCCCCACCGCCCGCGCGGATGTCGGCGAGGTCGGCCGCACGGGCCTGCGCCAGGGTCATCTCGTACAGCGGCGTCGCGCCGCGGGCCGCTCGTTCGGCACGCATCGCGGCCACCTGTGGGTCAAGCGGCACCGCTGCCTCCGGTCGCGACCGGGATGACGCTGTGGCCGCGCAGCAGGAAACCGTCGCTGCGGGTCGGTTCGCCGGCCAGCGCGAGGCCGGGGAACCGTTGGAACAGCCGGGGGAACGCGAGCCGTCCCTCCAGTCTGGACAGTGCGGCGCCGAGGCAGAAGTAGGCGCCGCCGCCGAAGCTCAGGTGGCCGACGTCGGCGCGGTCGGGGTCGAACGCGCCGGGATCGGTGTGCTTGCGGGGATCCCGGTTCGCGGCGCCGATCAGCACCAGGACGATGCCGCCCTCGGCGATCGGCACGCCGGCGAGCTCGGTGTCCTCGCCCGCGACACGCGTCAGCAGCTGCACCGGGCTGTCGTAGCGCAGGACCTCCTCGACGCACCGCGACGCGAAGTCCGCGTCGGCCCGCGCCCGGTCGACCAGCTCCGGGCGCGCGAGCAACGGGATGAGGCCGTTGCCGAGCAGGTTCATGGTCGTCACGAAGCTGGCGTTGAGCAGCACCACGAGGTTCGCGACCAGCTCGATGTCGGTGATCCGGTCGCTGCCGGAGTCGATGAGCCCGACGAGCCCGCTGACGATGTCGGTCCCCGGGTTCGCGCGGCGGTCGGCGATCAGCCGCAGGTAGTACTCGGTCAGCTCCCCCACCGCGTCGTCCGCGGACTGGAGCTTCTCGTCGGACTTGCCGCCGAGGTCGAGGTACCGGTCGATCCGGTGGGCCCGCTCGCGGAACCACGCGAGGTCGGACTCGGGCAGGTCGAGCAGGAAACCGATGACCTTGGTCGGGAACCGGTAGCCGAACTCGGCGACGAAGTCGACCGGCGCGCCGTCCGCGCCCAGCTCGGCCATCCCGTCCAGCATGCCGTCGATGGCCGCCAGGAGCTGGCCCTCCAGCCCGGCGATGCGGCGTGGGGTGAAGATCTTGTTGAACAGCCCGCGCATCCGCCCGTGGTCGGGTTCGAGGCTGAACATCATCGAGCGGGCCAGCGTGGCCAGCACGGGGTGGTCCAGCTTGTCCGCGGGGCCGATGGTCTTGATGAAGCGTGGGTCGCGCAGCACCTCGTCGACGGCCGAGAACCCGTTCGCCACGGCGGAGTACACGCTCGCGGCCGGGTCGAGCCGCGACGCGGTCCCCAACTCGTGCAGCTTCGCGTACCACGGGTTCGGATCGTGCCGGGCCTCCTCTGTGTACAGCCCAGCAACGATCGAATCGGCTTCCATGGTTCTATGTCGTCCTTTCGGCGCCGGATGTGAGCGGTCCCGGTGGCGCCTGGCCGCCACCGGGACCTCTTTCCCTAGCGAACGATGAGGTTCAGCGGGATGGCCGCGGCCATCGCCTTGGAGCCGGCGTCGTTCGGGTGGATGTGGTCACCGCCGTCGTACTCCGGCTTCAGCTTGGTGGGGTCGGCCGGGTCACGGACGATCTTGTCGAAGTCCACGACCGCGTCGAACTCGCTGCGGTGCGTGCGCAGGTAGTCGTTGACCGCGTTGCGTGTCGCCTCCTTCTCCGGGGTCCACACCAGCGCGGTGCCGCCGTTGAGGCCGTTGAACGGGCCGAGCGTGCCGACGATGACGGTGTACCCGCGCTGCCTGATCTGCTGGTTGAGCTGGCGGATCGCGGCGATGATCGTCGCGGGCGGGTCGTTGTTCATCCAGATGTCGTTGATACCGAGGTCCATGATGACCGCGTGCGCGCCGGTCTCGGAGAACACGTCCTCGTTGAGCCGGGAGAACGCGTTGTCGCCGAGCTCGGGGAACCCGCTGAAGCCGCCGTCGCCGGGCTCCAGGGCCTCGTGGGTGAGCCGGGCGCCGCCGCGGCTGATGTTCAGCACGCCGGGCAGGTGCCGCTGGGGAACCTTGGCCTGCAACCGGTCGAAGAGCTGGTCGGGCCAGCGCAGGTTGCCGTTGAACGTGGTGCCGTGGCCGTCGGCGAGCGAGTCGCCGAACACGATCACCGAGCCGGCGGCGTCCTTGCGGAGCACGTCGACACCGGACAGGAAGAACCAGCAGCACGTGCGCTGGGTGGTGTAGCCGGCGCCGCCGGGGTCGCTCGCGAGGTCACCGGGGCCGACGTAGTTGTTCTGCCGGGTGGTGGAGTGGAACGTGGTGAGGCCGGTGGGGGTCGGGAAGAAGACGCTGACCACGAGGTCCTGGTCGTTGCCGACGGGCAGGTCGACCGGGTCGCTGAGCAGCTCGGCGCCCTTGGGCATCACGAAGGTGGACGAGCCGCCGAAGGTCAGCTCGTGGATGGTCGACGCGTCGACGTCGGACAGCGCCGGGGTGGTGGTGTCCGGCTTCGCGACGGTGGCGTGCCCCACGGTCACCGCCTGCTCGCCGTGGAGGTTGGTGAGCCGGATGCGGACCTTCGAGCCGCCGACGGAGCCGTGCACGATCAGCCGGACACTCTGGTTGTTGAGACCCAAGAAGGTGGATCCCGACAGGTTGCCTCGGGTGACGGCCGCCGCCCAGCTACCGACCCAGTCCCGCGGCGAGCCGTGCCGGGCCTCGGCCGCCTCGCCGACGCTGGCGACGAGCACGGTCGAGGTGACCGCGGCCAGCAGCCCCGTGGCGATCAGTGACCGCCATTTTCTCGGGTTGTTCATTCGGTGGAACCTCCAGAAAAAGCCTGCGCGCGCCGGTGGCGGCGGCACGAGTTATGGGCCCGGAACGTAGTCGCCGGGACGATTCAAGGTCAATCAATCTCGCGAATGGATCCAATGTGTTCGTATGACCAGCCCAACCATTCGTACCCATCCGCACTACGCGGAAACCGAGCGCAATTCACCGATAGCTTGCAGCTACCTTCCGCCACCCTGTCCTGCCACGTCGTCAACGCAATCAGCCACTGGCCGGACCGCCGTCCGGCAGGTACTCTCTCGTCCGAATCGCGGTCGGCGTGATTTCCCCGAATGGACCAGCGGAGCGGGCATGGATATTGCGAGCGACCGGACACGGACATATGTGACACGGGCGCTGGAACTGTTCGCCGGCTACGGCGAGCGGGCAGCGCTCGTCCAGGACGACCGCCGTATTTCTTATCGCGAATTGCGCGACCTGGTGCACCGAATGGCCGCCACGCTCCGGGCCTACGGTGTCCGGTCCGGCGCGAGTGTGCTGATCATGGTCGCGAACCCGCTCGAGGGCCCGGTTCTCCAGCTCGCCGTCCACCTCCTCGGTTGCCGTTCGTTCTGGGTCGCACCGGTCACCGCTCGCCGCGAGATCCTCGAGTACGTGCGGCGGTGCGGCGCGGACGCGTTCGTCTTCGACCCGCGCACGCAGGGCGGGCTGGGCGCCGAGATCGCGGCGTCGCTCGAGGTTCCCGTGTTCTGCCTCGGCCCCGGTGGCCCCGGCCCCGACCTGCTCGCCAACTCGGACAACGCCGAGGTCACCCCCGGCGACCACGAGCCGGAGGCCGTGTTCCAGACCAGCGGCACCACGGGCACCCCCAAGCTGGTGCACCTGCCGCACGCGTTCTTCCTGCAGGTGCTGGCGATCGCGGAGGGGCAGTTCACCTCGACGGGCGCGCCGTTGCTGCGGCACCTGACGAGCTCGCCGATGTGGCTCGTCAGCGGGCAGATCACGGCGTTCGTCAACCTGTTCACCGGTGGGGTGCTGTTCCTCGAGGACGCCTGGACCGCGGAGCGGTTCCTGGCGACCGTGGCCCGCGAGCGGATCAACTCGACGTTCATGTCACCCCCGATGCTCTACGAGGTGCTGGACCACCCGGCCGCCGCGACCACGGACATGAGCCACATGTTCATGTTCAACATCGGCGCGGGTCCGGCGGCCCCGTCGCGGCTGCGGCAGGCGATTCGCCTGTGGGGCCCGGTGATCCGGATCGTGTACGGGCTGTCGGAGTCGGTCGTGACCACGGCGCTGCCCGGGCTGACGGAGGATCCCGAGCACCCGCGACGGATCCGCTCGGCCGGCACCCCGTACGGCGACGTGCGGCTGGAGATCCGCGACGAGGACGGGCACGCCGTGCCGACCGGTGTCGACGGTGAGATCTGGGTGTCGAGCCGGCTGAACTTCGCCGGGTACTGGGGCCAGCCGGAGCTGACGGCCGAGACGCTGGTGGACGGCTGGGTGCGCACCCGCGACGTCGGGCACCTGGACGAGGACGGGTTCCTGTACATCGTGGACCGCACGAGCGACATGATCATCACGCACCGGCGGTCGTGGAACATCTACTCGCGCCCGATCGAGGACGTGCTCGCCGGCCACCCGCAGGTGCGGATGGCCGCGGTGATCGGGGTGCCGGACCCGGTGATCGGCGAGGTAGTGCACGCGTACGTGGTGCCCACCGCCGACGCGGCGGTGACCGGCGAGGAACTGTCGGCGATGGTGGGCGAGGAACTCAACGACATGTGGGAGCCGCGCACGGTCGAGTTCGTCGACGCCCTGCCGCTGACCAGGGCGAACAAGATCGACAAGAAGGCGCTGCGGGCGCGGTACGCCGCCGAGCACCCGGCCGTCGAGATCGGCGGTTAGGGGGTGGGTGCTCGGGGGCGGTTCGTCGCGCTGTTCACCGCGGACGTCGTGTCCGTGCTGGGCACTCGCGTGTCGATGCTGGCGATCCCGTGGCTGGTGCTGGTCACCACCGGCAGCGCGACGAAGATGGGCCTCGTCGCCGGGGCGGAGATGCTGCCGTACGTCCTGTCCGGCGTGCTGGCCGCGCCGCTCGCCGACCGGCTCGGGGTCCGGCGCGCGACGATCGTCGTCGACGCGGGCAGTGCCCTCGCCATGGCGGGCATCGCCGCGGCGCCCAGGCTCGGCTTCGGGTGGCTGCTCGTCCTCGTCGCGGTCGCCGGCGCCACGCGCGGGCTCGGCGACCGCGTCAAGCACGTGATGCTCCGCCCCCTCGCCGAGGAGGCCGGGATCAAGGTCATCCGCGTGACCTCCGCCTACGAGGGCTTCTCCCGTACCGCCATGCTCGTCGGCAGCGCGGCAGGCGGTCTGCTCATCGCCTGGGTCGGGCCGCTCGGCGCGATCTGGGTCGACGCCGCGTCGTTCGCCCTGTGCGCGCTGGTCGTCGCGACCGTGGTGCGGCTGCCGGAGGGCGCGATCCCTCCCCAGGCCCCGGAGCGTTACCTCGTCGCGCTGCGTGGCGGGTTCCGCGTCCTGTGGCGGGACGACCTGCTGCCCAGCATGATCGTGATGCTGTTCGCGCTCAACATGTTCAACCAGGCCGGCGTCGCGGTGTTCATCCCCGTCTGGGTCGCCGAGGTGCTGCACACCCCGGAGGCGCTCGGTCTCGTGCTCGGCGCGTTCGCGGCGGGTGCCGTGCTGGGCAGCGTCGTGTTCACGGCCATCGCGCCGAAACTGCCGATGTACCAGACGTTCATGCTCGGCGCGCTCATCGCGGGCGCGCCCCGCTGGCTGATCCTCGGCCTCACCCACGACGTCCTGCTCGTCTGCGTGGTCACGTTCGTCTCCGGGTTGGCCATCGCGGCGGTCAACCCGGTCATCGGCGCGATGCTCTACGAACGGGTGCCGCCCGAGCTGCAGACCAGGGCGTTCGGCGTGTGCACGGCCATCACGTTCACCGGCATCCCGATCGGCGGTGTCCTCGGCGGGCTCGCGGTGACGGGGTTCGGCCTGAACACGGCCATCCTGGTGGCCGGGGTGCTGTGCACGCTCGCCACCGCGGGCCCCTGGCTCTGGTCGCGGCGGCATCGCACCGAGGCCACCCCGGTGACGCAGGCGGTACCGTGAGCAGAGCTTGCGGAGCGAACCATCAACCCTCACGACGCCACCGAGCCCGCGGAGCGACGCCGAAGAAGCGGAGCCCGCGGAGCGCTCCGGCGCCGCGAAGCGTGCACGGGGGTGTCGTGACGTCATTCTGGCCACGACGGAGAGCGGCCGAGGAAACCCAGCATCCGGTCGGCGACGGGTGCGTCCGCGGGTACCTCGACCCGGTAGCCGAACGCGGCGTCCGGACCCCAGATCCTCGGCGAGTCCAGCGGCCAGGCCGACCCGATCCGCAGCACCGCGTCGCACGCGCCCTCGTCGAGGCCGGCGTCCACGCCGATCGACACGGCGACGTCCCAGCCGTGGGCCAGGTAGTCGATGAAGTGCATGCCGACGGCCTGCCCGGCGGGCACGTCGCCGTAGCCAGGCACGGCGAACGTGCCGGTCAGCGGCTCGACCGACGCGAACGCCTCGACGACCCGCTTGGCCGACGCCGCGAAGTCGCCGACCGGGTCGGTGACGCCCGCGCCGTCCCAGACCTCGACCTCCGGCGGCGCGCCGAGTGCCGCGGCGGCGAACCCGTTGTTGTTGCCTACCATGTGCCGCAACAGATCCCGCAGCACCCAACCCGTGCAGGGCGTCGGCAGGTCGAGCTGGTCGGACCGCACCTGCTCGACGACCGCCGTGGTCACCGCCAGCACGCGGCGGTCGGCCTCCCGCAGATCCCGCAGATCCCGCAGATCCCGCAGATCATCGTGAGTGGACATGTGCACCTTCGCTGAGTCGGAAGATCCCTACTGCCTGCGCCAGGGTGAGAGCGCCCGGCTGCTCGCCGGGCACCCCTGGCGCCGGTTCGTCGTCATCGGCGACAGTGTCGCGGAAGGGCTGGCCGAGCCGGTGCCGGGCTACAGCGAGGTGCAGCTCGCGGACCGGCTCGCGGGCGAGCTGTCCGCCGCCGCGCCGGACTTCGAGTACCGCAACCTCGGCCACCGGGGCCTGCGGACACGGGAGATCCGCGCCCGCCAGCTGCGGCCGGCGCTGGACTTCCGGCCCGACCTCGCGCTCGTGGTGTGCGGCGGCAACGACGCGTTCCCGGCCACCTACCGGCCGGACGGCGTGGACGCCGAGCTGCGGGCGATGGTCACCGCGTTGCTGGCGGCCGGCGCGGACGTGATCACGGTGGGGCTGTACAACGTGTCCTACTCCCCCTCCCCCGCGATCGCCGACTGGCTGCGGCCGGGGCTGCGCACGCGGATGCAGACGCTGTCCGAGCACACCGCCGCGATCGCGGCGGAGCTCGGCACCCTGCACCTGAACCTGACCGCGCACCCGGCGGCGACCGACCCGGACATGTTCTCCAGCGACGGCAGGCACGGGAACGCACGCAGCGACGCGATCGCCGTCGCCGAGGCGGTCCGGCTGCTGGGTGCCCACATCGCGACCGGGCACGTCAGCCGTCCGTGAGGAGCAGGCCGCTGGTGAGCGCGCCCTGCCCGAGGTTGACCACGGACCCGGACGCCGAGTCCGGCACCGCGAACCGCAGGTACGCGCCCGCGGCCCGGCCGCCGAACAGGTAGGGCGCGACGCAGTACGGCACCTCGGCCGCACGCACGGCGCCGGTGGCGACCTCGACGAAGTGCATGGCGAGCCGGTCGGTGGGCACGTACTCCTGCACGATGTGCCCGCCCGCCGCGACGGCCGCACGCAGGGCCTCGTCCCAGCGTTCCTGGGTGACCTCGCGCCCGACGACCACCCCGGAGCCGCCGTAGGTTCCGGTCGGCTTGAGGACGAGGTCGTGCCGCGGCTTGTCCGCGCCGGTGAGCACCTCGGTGTAGGGCACGTACCGGCGGACCAGCGCGGCGTCCGCCGCCGGCAGCCGGTCGACGTCCTCCCACAGCCATGCGAAGGTCGCCTTGTTGGCGAGCAGCCAGGTGGCGGTGGGCGTGAACATCTGGACGGTGCCGGTGCGCAACGCGGTCACGAGCGCGTCGTACCCCGTGCCGCGCGGTGTGTCCTGGGGCACGAACATCCGCAGCACCGAGTCGAGGACCGTGTCACCGGCCCGCAGGCGGCCGTCGTCGAGGGTGAGCCATTCGAGCGGGTACACCACGACGTCGAGGCCGGCCGCGCGGCCGCGGTCGCGCACGGGTTCGAGGAGCTTGATGAGCGTGTGCCCGTCCTGGGTGTCGGGGTAGTCGCTGCCCATGTGGAACAGGATCACCGAGGTGGCACCGTCGGCGAGGCCGAGCTGGTCGCGCATCGCGTGGAAGCGGGTGTCCACGGCGGAGTCCGGCACGGCCAGCGACACGGGGACGCCGTGTTCGGTGTAGGCGGACAGGAACCGCCGTGCTATGCCGTCGGAGTCGAACGCGCCGCCCAGCGCACTGTCCACATTGCACTCGACGAACCTCGGCACGCCGCCGGAGAGCAGCACGTCCGGCCGGACCGCCACGATCAGGTCCTCGGTGAGTGGCGCGTCCTCGTCCAGGAGCTCGATCTGTCCCGCCGGCACGCCGAGCCGCTCGCGCAGCTCGCCCGTGGTGGCCGCGCGGCGTTGGCAGGCGCCGAGGACCAGCTCGGCGAGTCGCGCCGTGAGGCCGGTGATCTCGTCGTACTCGGCGTGGGACATCAGCGGCGGGCGCAACGGCCGCCACTGCTTGTTCTTGGTTGCGACGCCGTCGTAGACGCCCGCCCAGCTCCGGATCCCGCACTCGATCATGGCGGACCGGGCGGCCTCGCCCATCCGTTCCCACGCGGTCGCTGCCATGACTACCTTTCCTTCACCGTGAGTGCGACCGCGGCCGCGAGCTGTGCCCTGCTCGGCTGGGTCGCGCGGTCGAGCTCGATGGAGAACGGCAGGACCGCGCCGTCCGGACGGGTGACCCGCACCGGTGGCGCGGCGAGCCGCACCCGTTCGGCCATCGTCGCGATCACCTCGGCCGCGATCCCGCACGTGCGGTTGGCGTCGTCGACCACCACGAGCCGGCCGGTCCTGCGTACCGACTCGGTGAGCCCGTCCCAGTCGAACGGGTAGAGCGTCCTCGGGTCGAACACCTCGACCGACACGCTGCCCGCGAGGTCGTCGGCGACCGCGATGGCGTCGTGCACGAGGTGGCCGACGGCGACGACCGTGACGTCGGCGCCGTGCCGGTGGATCCGGCCGGAGCCCAACGGCACGGGTGCGAGCGTCGCGAGGTCCACGTCCTCCCGGACGCCGAGCGCGGCGGCCGGGGCGAACACCACGACCGGGTCGGGGTCCTCGACGGACGATCTGAGCAGGCCGTAGGCGTCGGTGGGCGTGGCCGGCACGACGGTCTTCACACCGACGTGGGCGAACAGGCTGTAGGGGTGGTCGGAGTGCTGCCCGGCCCAGCCGGTGCGGGACCCGGACCCCGGGACCACGTACGTCACCGGGACCTGGCACTGCCCACCGGTCATCAGCGAGAACTTGTGCGCGTGGTTGACGATCTGCTCGAAGGACAGGAACAGCAGCGCCGGGATCTGGAACTCGATCACCGGCCGCATGCCGGCCATCGCCGCGCCGGTGGCGAAGCTCGTGAAACCCTGCTCGGACAACGGGGTGTCGAGGACGCGGTCCGGCCCGAACCGCCTGGCGAGCCCGACTGTCACGTTCGACGCGGCGACGCGGACGTCCTCGCCGAGCACGAACACCGTGTCGTCGGCGGTCATCGCGTCGAACAGGGCCCGGTTGAGCGCCTTCTGGTAGGACAGCCACGGCATCAGACATCACTCCCCGGTCGCGGGGTCAGGCCGCTGGCGTACAGGTGGTCCAGCGCGGTGAGCGGGTCGGGGAACGGGCTGCCCAGCGCGAACGCGACCGCCTCGTCGAGCACGGCCTCCACCTCACTGTCCACTTCGGACCGGGTGGTCCCGTCGAGCCGGGCACCCTGGATGTCGACCGGGTCGCGGGTGCGGAGGTCCGCTTCGTCGGTCCGGTAACGCAGGCGGACCTTGTGCTCGAAGGTGTGATGGGCGTCGAACCGGCGGGTGCGGCACTCGAGGAAGGTCGGCCCCTCGCCCGCGCGGGCACGCGCCACGGCGTCCCGGGTCGCGGCGAGGACCGCCGCCGGGTCCTGTCCGTCCACCGTGGCCGCCGGGATGCCGAACGCCTCGGCCCGGCCGGTGATGCTGCCGGCGACCGCGTCCTCGACCCGCATGGTGGTGGCGTAGCCGTTGTTCTCGCAGACGAACACGACCGGCACGCGCCAGAGCGCGGCGAGGTTGAACGACTCCAGCAGCATGCCCTCGTTGACCGCGCCGTCACCGAAGAAGGTCGCGGCGACCACCGGCGCACCGAGCCGTCGCCGTGCCCACGCCGCGCCGGTCGCGATGGCGCCGGAGGCGCCGACGATGGCGTTGGCGCCGAGGATCCCGACACCGAAGTCCGCGGCGTGCATGGACCCGCCGCGGCCCTGGTTGAGCCCGGTGACGCGGCCGGTCAGCTCGGCCATCATGCGGGCCGGGTCCGCGCCCTTCGCGAGCACGTGGCCGTGACCGCGGTGCGTGCCGGTGACGAGGTCGTCCGGGCCGAGCGCGGCACAGACACCCGCGGCGACGGCCTCCTGTCCGATGTAGGGGTGGATGCCGCCGACGATGTCGCCGGAGCGCACCAGCTCGACGGCCCGCTCCTCGAACCGCCGGACCAGCCGGACCGTCCGGTACAGGCCCACCGCGGTGCCCACAGTCGAGTCCACAGTGGAGTCCGTCATCGAACCGCCTCCACCGGGACGTCCGTGCTGATCCCGGTGGGTGTGTCCGGTTCGAGCGCCGCCTGTACGGCCGCCTCCTCGACCGCCCGGGCGAGGGCCGCCATGTCGTCGCGGCTCAGGTACCGGGTGTCGGCCGACAGGACCAGCTCGACGGCACCGGGCGGGTCGTCGACGCACAGGTGGATCTTCGTGCGCGGGATGCCGACCTCCGGCCGCCACGACAGCTCGCTGTCGGCGAGCGCGGCGCGGATCTCCTGGGCGGACGGGGCCGGCACACCGGCGTGCACGCGATCTCCCTGCCTGCGGTCGTTGTAGTAGCAGGACAGGTCGAACCGCTCGCCCCGCTCGCTCTCCACGCGCTCGATGACCTCGTCCTGCTCGTAGGCGTTGTAGTAGGCGTTCTTGTACGCGTTCAGCGCTCTGCCCGCGGCCCGGACGACCGCCTCGCCGACGGTGCGGCCGGCGAGGTCGAGCAGGAACGGCGTGACCTTGATCAGCGCGCTCACCGAGCCGGCGTAGCCGGGACGGAACCTGTTGCTCACCAACATGAGCGTCAGCATCGGGTGGGCGCCGGTGACGCGCGCGGCGCCGACGAGGAACGCGGTGAGCAGTGCCGGCGAGTCGTCGATCCGCTCCCGTGCGGCGACCGCGTGGATGGCCAGGCTGAGCGCGCGGGACCGGTAGCGCACCAGCTCGTAGTGCGGCTCGCCGGGGTACCGCGGCGGCCCGAACACGTCGGCAGGCGCGGTCCGGAGCACCTTCTCCAGGTACCGCAGCGACCGTTCGTTCTGCTTGCGGCCGGCCGGGGTCGCCTCCCACGCCGCCTGCGCGAGTGGCGGCAGCCCGGTGACCGGGCCCGCGGGCGCACCCGTCGACGGGTCCCGGGCGCCGATGTCGGCCACCAGCGCGCTGAACCCGAACGCGTCGATCGAGGTGTGCAGGATGACGGTGACCACGTGGGTGACCACGCCGGCGGCCACGACCACGCCCAGGCGTACGGGCCACTCGGTCTCGTAGGCGAACGGGACGACCTGCCAGTGCGTCGAGAGCGACTCGGCGACCTCGGCGGGGTCGTCGCCGGCGGCGGACACGACGAGGAGCGGGATCTCGCCGCGGGCGGCCACCTTCTGGCGTGGCGGCCGGCCGTCCTGCCGCGGCACCAGTGTGGTGCGCAGCGACTGGTGCCGGCCCACCATGAAGGCGAGCATGTCCACGACGTCGTCGACGGTCGTGCCGGGTGGGGGCTCGGCGACGTAGTCGACGGTCCTGGACAGGTCCGGCCGCATCGACTGCCAGAGGCCGAGCTGTCCGAACGTCAGCTCGGCCTCGCCGGCGCCCTCGCCGTCGAACGGGACCAGGATCCGGTCCACCAGCTCGCCTGTGGGGATGTCGTCAGGTCGCATTCGGCACCATCTCGGCCTCCGGGTGTTCTTTTTCCAGCTGCCGCGCGGCCGCGGCGACGGCGGGCCCGACGAGCAGGCCCGTCACGGCGAAGACGGCCGCGAGCGCGAGCCAGCCGAACCCGCCCCGGTCGAC
This sequence comes from Actinophytocola sp., assembly GCF_035634895.1. Lineage (GTDB taxonomy): Bacteria > Actinomycetota > Actinomycetes > Mycobacteriales > Pseudonocardiaceae > Actinophytocola. The sequence goes on from NZ_DASQCC010000161.1 coordinate 39,307, forward strand.
GACCCCGACGGTGATCAGCGCCGGGCCGACCATGAGCGCGGCGGCGGAGCCGAGCCAGAAGACGGACAGGTACTCGCCCTGCCGGTCGCGGGGCGCGAGCGCGTAGGACACGGACAGCCGGCCGGCGAAGTGCCACAGCTCGCCGAAGGTCAGCAGCACCGTCGCGACGACCACCGCGACCACCGCGCCTGCGGGGTTCATCAGGCCGGACAGGGCCAGCACGGCTGTGGCGGCCGCGAAAGCCAGCGCCGCCCACCGCAGTGCCCGGACCCCGCCCTCCCGGGTGTCGGAGCCGCGGCTGAGCCGGACCTGCAGCAGTACCACCAGCACGGTGTTGAGCACCATCAGCGGCCCGACGACCGCGGTGGGCGCGTCGGTCCGCGTCGCGATCCACAGCGGGATGCCCAGGGTCAGCACGGTCGTGTTCAGCACCAGCACGGCGTTGAGGCCGGTGACGACCAGGTACCGGCCCTGGCGCAGCGACCTCGGCCAGCCGCGGGCGGTCCTGCGGTCCGGCGGGTCGTCGGCGAGCAGCGGCACCCTGGCCAGCAGGACCGCGGCGAGCAGGAAGGTGGCGGCGTTGCCGAGGACGATCACCAGGAACGCCGGGCGGGTACCGACGACGAGGATCACGGTGGTGAGCACGCCGCCGACGGAGAACCCGATGTTGTAGACGACGCGCATCACGGACATCACGCGTACGCGCAGGTCCTTGCCGATGTGCCGGTCGACGTACATCTGGCTGACGGGGTCGATGGCCCTGGTCGGGATGCCGACGACGCAGGACACGACGAGGAAGCCGACGAAGTCGTCGACGAACGCGAACGCGGCGAACCCGGCGGCGCGCCAGTAGTGCAGCAGGATCGACGCCGCCCGCGGACCGATCCGGTCCGCCAGCATGCCGATGGGGGTCATCGCGACCAGCCCGCAGGCGTTCGCGACGGTCAGCCCGACACCGACCTCCGTGGCGGAGAGGCCGGCGCTGCGGGTGAAGAACACCGCGAAGCCCGCGATGTACAGGCCGGTGCCGATCGCGTCGACGAGGCCGACGAACACCAGCAGCCGGCTCTCCTTCGGCACGTCAAGGCCGGGTAGGCGCATCGGCGACCCCTCTCCTGCGCGCGCCGGCCGACCGGCGCATCATGGTGTGGTGTGCGGGGACGGTTGACGCGTCCCCGCACACCTAGTGCGCGATCACCCTCAGGGCTTGTCCGCCACCGGCTTGTCCGCCAGACGGTCGTCCATCGGCTTGTCCGCCAACGGCTTGTCCTCCAACGGCTTGTCCTCGATCCGCATGTGCATTCACCCCCTCTCCGCTAGCACCATCTGTCCGATATGGACACTCAAGGGGCACGCGGCCACGCACAGGTAGCCGAGTGCCGGGTCATAGTCCGCGAACACCGGCAGCCGGCCGGGTTCGACGTCGGCGAGGCGGGCCCACAGCCCGGTGTAGGGCAGGCCGGGCACGGCCCGCAGCCCGTCCAGCCCACCGTCCATGCCGGACCCGAGCACGAGCGTCACCGCCTCGTGCGCGCCGGAGAGCTCGGCGATGTCCGCGGCGAGCACGGCGGCGACGGCCTCGGGCGGCAGTGCCGCGTGGGTCCGGACCTCCACGGGCGCGGGACCGCGCTCGAACAGCAGCGCGACCGCCGCGTGCCGGTCCGGCACGGGTGCCGGCGCGATGAGCGGGTAGGGCACGGTCGCCTGCTCGGCGACGACGAGCAGCGCCCGCTCGCACGGGTGGTCGGCGATCAGCCGCAGCGCGGTGAACGCGGCGGCCGGGCCCTGGTCGCAGATCGCGAACGCGAGCGGCCGGCCGGGGCAGCGGGACGCCAGGTGCAACGCGATGTTGCGGCCCGGCTGCACGTCGGGCACGCCGTAGGCGAACACGAGCAGGTCGACGGGCTCGTCCGGCGAGGTGACCGCCTCGATCGGCGCCAGCTCCGCGTAGGACTGGCCGGTGCCGACCAGCTCCCCGCGCAACGCCAGGCCGTGGGTGGCCGCGAGGTCGGCGAGGTAGGGCTGCAACGCCAGGTGCGTGGCGAGCTCGGAGTCGGTGCCGGTGACGCGGTGCGACACGCGCCGGAGTGTCAGGCCGGTCATCACGCGCCGTCCGCGTGGGCGACCACGAAGTCGGCGAGCGAACCGAGCGAGGCGAGGTCGTCGCGGTCGATCTCCTCGACGTCGACCTGGAGGTCCAGCTCGTCCTCGAGGGTCAGCAGCAGCTCCAGGGTCCTGGAGGAGCTGAGGCCGAGCTCGTCCATCAGCCTGGTCTTCTCGGACAGGTCCGGGAGATCCCGGCCGAGCAACCGTCCCAACAGGACGGTGAGGGTGTCGGCGACCCGGGTGCGTAGTTCGGTTGTCGCCATGTGTCCGCTCCCGTGCTGTTCGAAGACGCCGCGCTCGAAGACCATCGCCGAGAAGACGGCGCCGAATCCCGCGCCGGCGGTCAGGTACACCTCGCCGGGGGCGAGGCGGCCGAGCGCGACGGCCGACGCGTGGTTGATGAAGGTGTCCGCCGACGGCGTGTGGCCGGCGAGCGGCACGTTGTCGAGCAGCACCTTGTCGACCGGCAGCCCGATCCGCCGGCACACCCGTCGCCACGACACCACGTTGACGTTGTGCGGCAGCACGAGCGTGAGGTCCTCGACGGACAGGTCGGCCTGCTTGACGGCGGTGAGGACCACGTCGCCGAGCAGTTCGGTGTACTCCTGGGCGAACCGTTCCATCGCGCCGAGCCCGTCGGTGCCCCAGTGGTCGAGGTCGCCGCGCTGGTCGGCCACATAGGACAGCAGCCTGTCGCCGGGACCGTCCGCGGCGACCAGGCAGGCGCCGGCGCCCTCGCCGAACACGCGGTGGTCGGGGGCGAGCCGCTCGTCCTGCGTGAACACCTGCTCCCCCGCCACGACCAGCGCCAGCGCGCCCCGGTCGCGGCCGACGAGCCGCCCGGCGAGGTCGATGGCGAGCAGCGCGGACGCGCACGCGTGGTGCGTGACCGCGAACGCCGTCGCGTTGTCGAGGCCGAGCCGTGCCTTCAGCTCGTGCACCGGGTTGACCGGGTAGGGCGCCACGACCGGCACACCGCGCGCGTGGAGGACGTAGCGGACGAGGTGTTCGCGGCCCCGCAGGGTCGGGAGTGCTCGCGTGGCCGCTTCGAGCAGGTCGACCAGTGACTCGCCCGGCCGCTGCCGGCGGACCTCGCCGAGCCCGTTGAACCGCCGGAGCACGCGGACCTGGGTCGGGGTGAGACCCAGGGAGGGCCCCAAATCCTCGACCGTCACGCGGCGCTCGGGCAGGTAGGCGGCGACGTCGGCCAGGGTCGTGGTCATGAGACGGTCACCGGGAGGGACTCGTAGCCGCGCAGCATCAGCGTGGTGCGCTCGCCGGGGTCGCCCGCCAGCGCGAGGTCCGGGAAGCGGCGCAGGAGCCGGGGCAGCGCGATGCGGCCCTCCAGCTTGGAGAGCACGGCGCCGAGGCAGTAGTGGATGCCAGCGCCGAAGGACAGGGGCTGGCCCTCGTCGCGGGCGGGGTCGAAGCTGTCGGGGTCGGTGAACCGGTGCGGGTCGCGGTTGGCGGCGCCGAGCAGGACGAGCACGCGGCTGTCCCGCGGGATCTTCGTGCCGGCGATCTCGGTGTCGTCCGCGGCCCAGCGGATGGAGAAGTGCGTGGGCGGCTCGTACCGGAGCACCTCCTGGACGAAGCCTTCCGCCCGTAGGGGGTCGGCGAGGACCCGCGCCTTCTCGGCCGGGTCGTCGAGGAGGATCCGGACGCCGTTGCCGATGAGGTGGGTGGTGGTGACGAAGCCGCCGTTGTACATGGTGAGCAGGTTGGCGACCAGCTCGTCGTCGTGCAGGTCGCCGGCGGCGGCGAGCGCGCTGACGAGGTCGTCGCGGGGTTGCTCGCGGCGCTTGGCGACCAGCTCGGCGAAGTAGCCGGTGAGCTCCTCGGCGGCGAGGTCGGCGGCCTGCTGGTACCGCCAGACGCCCGCGCCGAGGTCGAGGATGGCGCCGAACGCGCGGACCCGTGCGGGGAACCAGCCGCGGTCCTCCTCCGGCACGCCGAGCAGCTCGCCGACGACGTCGCTGGGGACCGGGAGGGCGTACTCCGCGAGCAGGTCGACCGGGGCGCCGCCCGCGCCTCGCTCGGCGAGCCGGTCGAGCAGGCGGTCGGCGATCCGCTCGACGGCCGGTTCGAGCGCGGCGACGCGGCGGGCGCTGAAGGCCTGGCTGAACAGGCGGCGGACGCGGGCGTGGTCCGGGCCCTCGGTGAAGAAGATGGAGTTGACGAGCACACGCAGCGCGGGGTGGGCCCGCCACCGGGTGCTGCCGCGGCGGTCGGGGTAGTCGCCGGTCATGACGTGCAGGGCCGGGTCGCGGAGTGCCTCGTGGACGGCGTCGTAGCCGTGGACGACGACGTCGAACTTCTCGGCGGGGTCGGTCAGCACGCACACCGGCCCCTGGCGGTGCAGCTCGGCGTAGAACGGGTTCGGGTCGCGCCGTCCCTGTCTGGAGAGCAACGCGCCGAGCGACACCTGGGTGATCACGTCGCCACCGCCACGAGGGCGCTGTCCGCGTTGGGGCCGGTGCCCCGGTGCACGGTCTCGAGCACGAAGCCGGCCTCGGCCAGCAGCCCTCGGTAGTGGTCCTCGGTCCGGTCGTGGCCCTCCAGCAGGACCAGCATGAGCAGGTCGACCATCCCGGACGCCGCGTCCGGGTCGCTGTCCTCCTCGGGCACCAGCTGCTCGAACACGATCAGCCGTGCGCCCGGCGCCATCGCCGCGCGCACCTGCCGCAGGATCGCCAGGGCCTTCTCGTCGGCCCAGTTGTGCAGCACCCGGGCCAGGACGTAGGCGTCCCCACCGGCGGGCACCGTCTCGAAGAAGCTGCCCTCGACGATCTCCACCCGGCCGCCGAGGCCCGCCTCGGCGAGCTTCTTGCCGGCCTGGCGCACGGCTTCCGGCAGCTCGAGGAGCACGCCACGCATCGCCGGATGCGTGCTCAGCACCTCGGTGAGCAGCCCGCCGCTGCCGCCCCCGACGTCCACGAGCGTGCCGACGCCCGCGAGGTCGCAGGCGCCGAGCGTCGCCGGCAGCTGGTTCGCGTTCATCGCCTCGGCGAAGGTGGCGGCGACGCCGTGTTCGGTGTTGAGATAGTCGTAGAACGCCTCGCCGTAGATCTGGTCGAAGGCGGGTGTTCCGGTCCGCATGGTGTGCAGGATGTCCGCGAAGGACCGGAACACCTCCTCGCCGTCGAGGACGGCCATCTGCCGCAGCGAGTGCGGCACGTCCGAGCGGAGGTACTCGGTGACCGACGTGAGCGCGTAGGTCCGCGGCGCGGTCCTGCGGAACAGTCCGATCGACGCCATGCCCCGCAGCAGCCGCGCGAGCGCGTCGGGGTTCGCCCCGCACCGCTCCGCGAGCTCGTCCACCGAGCACGGCCCGTCGGCCAGCAGGTCCGGCACGCCGAGCTTCGCCACGGCGTAGCAGCACTGCGCGACCCAGCTGCTCGACAGGATGCCGAGCAGCTTGCGCCGCGCGAACCCGCCGGCCACCGTCGTCTCCGCCACGGACGTCGTCATCCGTGCGAGCGGTTCTTGATGGCGGTGAGGATGTCGTCCCACAGCGCGGCGCGGGCGGCGAGGGCGGTGTTGACCGTCTCGGCGCAGTCCTGCCACTTCTGCTCGTCGTCGCCGCACAGGTCGGTGACCATCTGCATCGCCATCGGGGTGTGCTGCTCGCCGTCGACCTCGATGTGGCGTTCCAGGTAGTCGATGAACACGTCGAGCTTGCCGCTGCGCTCGTTGACGGCGACGACCTGGGTGAACATGTCCGGGATCAGGTCCTCCCGGCCGAACGCGAACGCCGCGGCCTGGCTGTGCACCGGCAGCTTCTCGATGATGTCCCAGGTGGTGCCGGCGAACCGCACCGACGCCGCCGGCACGTTCGCCGCCACGAGCGCGTCCTTCACCTTGGCGCCGTCACGCAGCAGGTCGATGAGCTTGTCGATGGCCGAGGTGTCGGCGCCCGCGGCACGCATGCCGTTGACGTAGAGCTCGAAGTGGCTGATGAAGCCGTCGCCGAGCTCGTCGGACTCCTCGACCATCACGATGTCGTTGATGAGCCGCCTGCTGCCGGTCGGGCCCGTCGGGATCCACGGCACGGTGACGCAGGTGAGGTTGCGCTGCAACGACTTCAGCAGCGACATGAAGTCCCACACGGCGAAGACGTGGTGCTCCATGAACGTGACGATGGCCTCGTGGGTGTCCAGGTTGGCGTACAGCGGATGCTGGACGACCTGGTTCCTGGCCTCGGTGACGGCCTTCTCGAGGCGTTCGATTCCGGGGTGCGTCTGACCCCAGTCATATCTGGACAATTATTGCGCTCCTCAGTCGCGCCACAGAATTGGGCAGTAATCCGGATCCGAATAGTCCGGGCGACCGTCCGAAGTTTTTCGGACGAGGCTGTCATGATTGTAGAACGCGAGACTACCGTCGGACAACGGGAACTGGCGAAACTCGTTCGCGCCGTCCTGCAAATGCAGCGAGACCGCGCGCCGGGGCCGCGCGCTCACGTTGGCACCGCTGCCGTGGTAGGTCTTGCAGTGATGGAAGCTCATGTGCCCCTTGGGAATCACCATAGGGACCTTGCGCACCCCGACGCCGTTGTGCGCGGCGTTCTCGGTGAGCATCTGCTCCAGCTGCGAGCGGTCCCGTTCGGCGAAATGGCGGGTCGTGCTGTCGTCGGCACCGACCTCGGCCCACCGGTGACTGCCGTCCACCATGGTGATCGTACCCATTTCCTCGGAGCAGTCGTGAAACGGGATGAACGCGGTCAGCATGTTCTGCGACGACGAGCTCGCCCAGTAGTGTTTGTCGAAGTGCCACGGCACGATGTTGGACGGCAGGCCCACGATCGGCGGCTTGTAGATGAGCGTCGACTGGAACACCCGGATCTCGTTCGCCCGCGCCAGCCGCGCGGCCACCGCGCCGATGATCGGCTTGAGCAGTAGGCTCGCCAGCGGGTCGCTCTCGTAGTGCACGTAGTCGTTGTGCCGCTGCACGTTGCCCTGATCCGGCGTCCAGTACGCCAGCCGGGGCGGCCGCACCGGGAGCAGGCGCGAGCGCTCGCCAGCGTAGTACTCCTCGCTGGCCGCGACCAGGCCGTCGACCTCCTCGTCGGTGAACAGCTTCTTGGTCAGGTACCAGCCGTGCTCGGCGTAGAACTCGACGTCCTCGTCGGACGGCAGCAGCACACTGTCCTCTTCGGACAGTGTGAACTCCTCGGTCGTGGTCACCGGTCTCCTCCTCAGACGCCCGTCAGCTCGCGGTTCTTGGCCTCGTACAACGCCCTGATGTTGCCGCTGCCGAAGGTGAGCGCGCCCCGGCGCTCGATGATCTCCAGGAACAGGGTCCTGCGGACGTGCATCGACTCGGTGAAGATCTGGAGCAGCTGACCCCAGTGGTCGCGGTCGAGCAGCACGCCGGCCGCGCGCAGCTCCTCCGCCGGCACCGCGAGGTTGGTCACCCGCTCGGCCAGCGCGTTGTAGTAGCTGTCCGGCGTGTTCGCGAACCGCACGCCACGCGCGGTGAGCGCGGCCACCGTGCCGGTGATGCCCTCGGTGCTGAACGCGATGTGCTGCACGCCCGCGCCGCCGTGCCAGGCGAGGAAGTCGTCGATCTGCCCGCGCTGGCGCTTCGTGTCCGGCTCGATCAGCGTGAGCGTGACGAGCTTCGACGGGCTCTGCACGACCTTGGAGTACATGCCCTGCTCGCCGACCTCGATGTACTCCTCGAAGATCTGCGCGAACCCGAACACGTCCTCGTAGTGCCGCACCGTCTCGTCGAGCGTACCGGCCGGCACGCACACCGCGAAGTGGTCGATGATCCGCAACGCCTCGCCGTCGGCCGGGACGTCCACATCGGACATCCGGAACACGCCGGGGAGGAACTCGGTCCGCGGGCCGCTGCGCTGCACCAGGCGGTGGGCGACGTCGGCGAACCCGCCCACCTCCGCGGTGGTCACGGACGCGTCGGCCTCGGTGTACCTGACCGGCGCGGACACCGGCGTCGCGCCGCGGTGCACCAGTTCCTCGTACGCCCCCTCGGCGTCGTCGACCTCCACCGCGATCACCGCGACGCCGTCGCCGTGCCTGCGCAGGAACTCCGCGGCCGGGTGGTCGGCGCTCAGTGGCGAGGTGAGCACCATCCTGATGTCGCCCTGGCTCAGCAGCAGCGACCGCTGTCCCTTGAGCCCGGTCTCGGGGCCGCCCTGTCCCTGGAGGCGGAACCCGAAGGCCGTGCAGTAGTAGAACGCGGCCTGCCGTGCGTCCCCGACGTACAACTCGATGTGGTCTATCCCTGAGAGATTCATGACTATTTCCGCTCCGCAAGCTCCGCTCGGGTGTCTAACCGTTCCGCTTCCTGTCGGTGCTTGCCTTGCTCAGCACCAGACTCACGTTCTGCCCGCCGAAGCCGAAGGAGTTCGACAGCGCGTGCTCGATCTCCCGCTCCAGAGGGGAGGTCCTTATGTGGGCGCCCGGACACGCCGGGTCCACCTCGTCGAGGTTGTAGGTGGGTGGCAGCACACCGTGGGCCACGGCGAGCGCGCTGGCCGCCGCCTCGACCACGCCGGACGTGCCGAGCATGTGGCCGGTCAGCGCCTTGGTGGAGCTGAGCGGCGGGCCGTCCGCGCCGAACACGCCCGCGAGCGCCGCGGTCTCGGCGATGTCACCGAGCTTGGTGGACGTGCCGTGTGCGTTGACGTAGCCGATGTCGCCGGGCGTGAGCCCCGCGCTGGCGAGTGCCCTGCGCATGCACTCGACCGCGCCCGCGCCGTCGGGCCGCGGCGTGGTCGGGTGGTGCGCGTCGGTGGTGGCGCCCCAGCCGGTCACGTCGGCGTACGCCGCGGCACCACGGGCGTTGGCGTGCTCGACGCGTTCCAGCACCAGCATGCCGGCGCCCTCGGCGAGCACGAACCCGTTGCGCCGCGTGTCGAAGGGGCGGCTCGCGGCGGTCGGGTCCGCCCAGCGCCGCGCGAGTGCCCGCGCGTTGCCGAACGTGTCCGCGAACGTCGGGAACAGCGGCGCCTCGCTCGCCCCGCACACCACGACGTCCGCGTCGCCGGAGCGGATCAGCCGCAGCCCGTCGGCGATCGACTGCGCGCCGGACGCGCACGCCGTGCCGTGGCTGGAGCTGTAGCCGCGGATCCCGTGGGTGATGGCGATCCTGGCCGCGGGCATGTTCGGCAGGACGCCGGTGAGCAGGTACGGGCTCACCGCGGTCCGGCCGCGGCCGCCGCGGGCGAGCACCTGGGTCTCCAGCATGGCCATGCCGCCGACGCCGCCGACGATCACGCCGACGCGGTGCGGGTCGACGTCCCGGCCGACCTCGATGCCGGCGTCGGCGAGCGCGTCCGCGGCGGTCAGCAGCGCCAGCACCACGGTCTTGTCGACCACCGTGGCGGCCGGGCCGGGCACCACGGTGCGTGGGTCGACGTTCGGCACGAAGCCGCCCACGTCCACGGACGCCGCGGCCGGATGTCCTTCCGGCGGCAGGGAGAGGCCGGACTTGCCGACGCACAGGGCGTGGAAGACCTCCGCCGCTCCCCTGCCGACCGGCGTCAGCAGCCCGATGCCCGTGACGGCCGCGGTCATGCCGGTTCCTTGCTCAGATGTTGCTGCCGCAGCAGGAACTTGCGTACCTTGCCGGTCACCGTGAGCGGGATGTCCTCCTGCCGCACGGCGACCACGCGGTCGAGCGTGGCGCCGACCCGCTCGCCGAGCGCGGCGCGGACGGTCTCGGTGCGGTCGGTGTCCGGGTCGGCGTCGGATGTCAGCTCCAGCAGCACGTCGGTGACGATCCGCCCGTCCTCGGGCACGATCACGACCGTGCAGTCGAGGACGTCCGCGCAGGCCGCGAGAACCCGCTCCTCGGACAGCGCCGTGTAGAAGCCGTCGCCGACGAGCGCGTCCGGGTCGCGGTCCACGTGGTAGAAGTTCCCGTCCTCGTCGCGGTACACGAGGTCGCCGGTGAGGAACCAGCCGGCGAGGCGTGACCGGAACGTGGTGACCGAGTCGTTCCAGTAGCCGGGCGAGAGCGTCGGCGACCGGAACCCGAGCCTGCCGACGATGCCCGGGGGCTGCGCTTCGCCGTCCTCGTCGAGGACCGCGACCTCGGCGAACTTGTAGGGCCGGCCGATCCGGCGCCCGTAGTGGTCGCTGTCGGGGGTGTGGGTGACGTGGAAACCGTTGTGCCCCATCTCCGACGAGCCGAGCCCGTCGACGAAGTGCGAGCCGGTGATGCGGACGCGCCCCTCGCGGGTGACGGTCTCGCGTGAGCCGACCGCGACCAGTCGCCGGATGTGGGCCTCGTGCGCGCAGTCGCCGGTGTTGAACCACATCCGCACCGATCCCACGTCCCGGGTGGACAGGTCGAACCGCGCGAGATCCGCCCAGGTGACGGCGAACCCGTACACCGCCTCCGGTCGCCAGCGTTCGATCGCGGCCAGCACGGTCGGACCGTCCTGTTGGGACAGACAGAGCATCTTGCCGCGGTTGCAGAGGATCTGGCTGACCATGAGCACGGTCGCGGTGTGCGGGATGGGCAGTGCGTTGAGCACGCGGTTGGTGCCCTGCGCCTGTGGCATCGACAGCAGGTGGCGCTGTGAGGCGAAGAGGGTGCGATGCAGGTGCAGCACGGCCTTCGGCACGCCGGTGGTGCCGGAGGTGTGGGTGATGACGACCGGGTCGTCCTGGTGGTGGCGGTAGTGCGGCGGCGCGGCGGCCGGGTCGCCCGACGCGAGCTCGGCCGGCTGGCCGAGAAGCTCCGTGCCGAGGTCGTGGCCGGCCAGCAGCGCGGTGTGCGCGGCGTCGGCCAGCACGCCCCTGGCCCGCAGCCTGCGGATGAACTCGGCGGCGATGTCCGGGGTCATCTTTCCGTTCATCAGCGCGGGAATCGCGCCGATGCGGGTCAGGGCGAGGAAGCTCAGGACCGTGTCCGCCGCGGCGGTCGCCCACACGGCCACCGGGTCGCGCCGGCGGATGCCGCGGGCGTGCAGCCAGGCGGCGCGGGCGTCGACCATGGTGTCCAGCTCGCCGAGGGTGAGCTCGTACTCGGCGGGGTGGCCGTCGACCTCGGTGTCGAAGATCAGCCCGGGACCGGCGGGGTCCGCGCCGTGCGCGAGCACCCTGCTCAGCACGTTGCCCGCGCCGATGTCCGGGTCGGCGGCCAGCACGGCGCGCAGGCCCCTTGCGTTCATGGTGAGTCTCCTTTGGTGACCAGCAGGGCGTGCGCGGAGTCCCCCGCGCCGGTCTGCTCCACGAGGACGACGAGAACCTCGTCGGCGTCGCCGTCGTCGACCAGCAGCCGAGCCTGGGCCAGTCCGTCGGCTTTCGGGTCTCCTGTCGGGCACAGGCAGACCACGGGGCCGCGCAGGCCCCAGCGGGCGGCCACGTGCCCGGCGACACTGTTGGGCACGGCCTGGAAGAACAGCAGCGGACCGAGCCGGAGGCCGCCGTCGACGAGGTGCGCGACGTGCTCGGCCATCCCCGCGTCGCCGCTGCCGCTCACGAGGACGATCGCCGTCCTCGTGAGCGCCGGCGGGTTCCCGTGCCGGGTCGCGAGACACCGTTCGGCGGCGGCCGCGGCCAGTGGGCTGAACGAGGACACCACGAACCCCGGCAGCGGCGGTGGCACCGTCCCCGGTGGCATGACCGCCTCGGCGAGGGTCCGCACGTCGCCCCCTGGTGCTGTTGGTCTCGTTCCGTGGACGACGCTCATGAGACCGCCTTCACGAGCAGGGCCGTGTCGGCGCCGCCGAACGCGGCGTTGACGGTCAGCGCGTAGGGGCTGGTGGCCGGCCGGGGTGCGTCGAGGATCAGGTCCAGGTCGCAGTCCGGGTCGGCGCCCAGGTGTCCGTGGTTGACCGGCAGCTTGCCGGCCCGCACGGCGAGGACGGTGACGACCAGCTCGAGCAGGCCCGATCCCTCGAGTCCGTGCCCGTGCACGGACTTCGTCGAGCTGACCGGCACCCGGTGGCCGTCGAGGGCACCGCGCAGCGCCGCGGCCTCGGCCGAGTCGCCGTCGGCGCCGCTCGCGTTGGCGTTGACGTAACCCAGCTCGTCCGGGCCGATCCCGGCGCGGCGCAACGCGTCGCCGACCGCCCGCGCCAGGCCCCGCCCGTTCGGGTCGGGCCGGACGACGTGGTGGGCGTCGCCGGCGCGGCCCCAGCCGACGACCTCCGCCGCCACCTCCCGTGTGCCAACGGGTTCGAGCACGACGGCCGACACGGCGTCACCCAGCAGCAGCCCGCTCCGGCCGGCGCTGAACGGCCGGGCGGCCCCGTCGGTGGCGAGTGCCCGGCCGGCGTCGAAGAGGGCGAACTGGTCGGGTTCCACGAGATAGCCGGCCGCCACCACGACCCGGCCGGAACGTCCCGCGCGGATCGCGGCGGCGGCGTCCGCGACGGCGGTGCTGCCGGAGACGCACGCGCAGGTGTAGATCCTCGCCACCCCGGCGAGTCCGGCCCTGGCGGCCAGGTTCGCGGCAAACCCGGCCGTGGTCGCGGCCGCCGACCGGCCGGCGTCGGGGTGACCGTGGATTCCCAGCAGCAGTGGGGTATTGGCACGTTCCAACGCACTGAGTCCCGTGCACGCGCCGGCGATCACGCCGGACAGCTCGTCGGCCAGGGTGCCCGCGTCGGCGAGGGTCGCCGCGGTCGCCACCCTGCGCGCGCTCACGTCGAACCGGCGTACCGGACCGAAGGCGGGAGCGTCGGCGAGCTGTGCCTGCGCTCCTCTCCCGAGTGCGCTGACCACTGCCAGGCCGGTGATCCCGGCACGTAACGGGGGTTCAGTCATGTGCGGCCGCCCCGATGGTCTCGCACAGCACCTCGACCGCACCGTCCACTGTGCTCATCCGGGCGTACTGCCCGTCGTTCAGATCGATCTCCACGCCGTAGCGTTGTTCCACCTGGTGCATGAGCCATGCGAGCTGCATCGAGTCGATCCGGTCGCCGATCTCGCCGGCCGCCCGGTCCCCGAGGCTCGCGAGCATGGACACGACGTCTTCCCTTGCCACAGCGGGTTTCTCAATCATCCAGCCTGTCCCGCACCGGCCACGTTCACGACCCGGTCCGCCACTGTCCTGGCGAACTCCCCGACGGTCATCAGTGCGAGCTCCTCGGATTCCTCCTCGCCGAACCGCACGTCGAACTTGTCCTCCACGCGCACGGCCAACTCGGCCATGGCCAACGACTCCAGGTCGACACCCGCCGGGCCCAACGTGCTGTCGTCGTCGATACCCTCGATGTCGTAGTTCATCTCCTGGAGGGTCTCCAGCACGAACTCACGGACCTCAGCAGCATCCATCTCTCACCTTCCACTGTCACTTGGTACTCGTCGCAAACCACTGTTGCGTAAGGGCTTCATTGGACTGTGTCGCGGAGCACAGTCCGATCGCGGACCAGTTTGCCGGTCGTGGTACGCGGCAGCGCGGTCAGGAAGTGCATGGTCCTCGGCCGCTTGTAGCCCGCGACGCGCTCGGCGAGCGAGGCCTCCACGGACTCCCCCGTGGCGTCACCGGTCAGCTGCACGAAGGCGGTGATCTCCTTGTCATACAACACAACCGCGGCCGCGACGCCGGGTAGCTCGGTGAGGGTGTGCTCCACCTCGGTGAGGTCCACCTTGAGGCCGCCGACCGACACCTGCGAGTCGAGCCTGCCGAGCACGGTGACGAGGCCTGTGTCCGGGTCGACCCGGCCGGCGTCCTTCGTGTGCAGCCAGCCGTCCGCCCACCTGGCCGGGTCGGACAGTCCGACGTACGGTGACTCCGCGCGGCGGATCAGTAGCTCTCCGGCCACCTCGCGGACCTCGATGCCCGGCGCGGGGGCCACCGCGGGCCGGTGTTCGCCGAACAGGTCGGTCGCGATGACACCGAGTTCGGTCATGCCCCACATGTTTCCCAGCGGCACGCCGTACTTCTGGTCGAAGGCCGAGGAGACGGCGGTGGGCACGAGCTCGCCGCCGGTGGTCATCCGTTTCAGCTGCGGGAGCTTCGGCGGGTCGGCGACGGAGTTGAGCAGTCCGATATGGAAGGGGACGCCGAGCACGGTGGCGGGCGCGCTGCCCGCGGCGACCGCCTCGAGGATGCTGTCGCCGGTGAGCCGCCGCGGCGGCACCAGCTCGACGCCCGCGTGCAGCCCGTACAGGAGCCCGCCGACCAGACCGAGGACGTGGACCATGGAGGGCAGCAGGATGATCCGCTCGCCGCTCAGTGGCACCCCGTCGATCCGGGTGTACCGCTCGACCTCGGCGACGAGGTCGGCGGCCGTTCGACCGATCACCTTGGACGGTCCGGTCGAACCGGAGCTGAGCTGAAGGACGGCATGCGAGGTGGCCGCGGGTCTGCCCTTCCGGGCGGTGACCGTCTCGGTGACGTCGTGGAAGACGTTGAGGGGACTGCCCTTTGTGCTGCCGGTGGCGACCAGCACCTGCACGCCGAGCCGTTCGAGTGCGGCGTCGACCTCGTAGGAGGTGAGCCGGTGGTCGAGCAGGACGGCCTGGGCGCCGATACGCCAGACGGCGAGCAGGTTGGCGACGTAGGCGAGCGACGGCGGGAGGTTCAGGGCCGCGCAGCCGCCCGGCCGCAGTCCGGCGGCGACCAGCGTCTCCTGCTTCTCCCCGACCATGCGGCGTAGTGCGGATCGGGCAATCGGGCCAGTCGACAGGTGTAAACAGACGTCATTGTCCGCACCCGTCAGCAATACCTCGTCGACCCATTCCGATACGCCGGTCTGCCGCGGTTCAGTGGCCGTAATCGCGGTCACCTCCCAACCAGAAATGTGCAGCGCAAATTCCCCCTGAGGGGACTCAGCGCCGGGTCGCCGTCGGGCGACTTTCGTCGACGGCGATGGCGACTGTACTTCAGATCCCCCGGGGTGAGAAGGCGAAAAGTAAACGATGCTTAACGTGATTGTCCGGTTACCCACGGTCTGACCAGCTACCCGTCACATCGTTGATCATGCCTTTGACCTGCTGTCCTGCCCCTTTGGTGGCACGATCTGACGCGCCGACACACCCGTTTGGCCTACCGTTCGCTAATGATTTCGGCGGCAGCGCCACGCACGTGGGCCGATTTTCTTCGAATACCTCCTCCTACCCAACGGCATGGGGCGGAACGGAGTATCAACCGGTAGTCAACTGTACGAAACACCGTCCAATCCGGCGTATTCCAGTGACTTTTAGTCCCGGTGCGCACGGGAAATCTCACCGGCAGTGATCACCACCGGCGGTTGAGTCCACAGGGGACAATTACGAGTTCTTCCCGTCCGCACACGTCTGACGCGTTACCGGTGCCGGCGCGAGACGTTCGTGTTATCGCAGATCTCGGGCGGTCTGTGACGCCCGGGCGGCGAGCGCATCGGCGACCGGGGCGCGCCGTCACGACGCGGCCACACAGGGTGTCGGACCACCCGCCGCCGTGGCGTGCGGGGCACGGCGTCATGACGCGCCAGGCCTTCACGAGCCGCCACAACGGTGTCGCGGTGTTCGCGCATCGGGGCCGCGGCGGTGTCGTCGTCACGACGTTCGACGACCCCCCGGCGAGGTCGTCCGGGGGGTCGTCGAGGCTCGTGGTGGCCGGGGCTGCTACTGGGTGGCCGACGCCAGCCCGGGTGGCGCCGCGGCGAGGGCCGCGTTGATGGCCGCCGCCAGCGCGCGGGCGGCCTCCTCGGTGAGCTCGACCGCGACCCGGGCCGCCGGGCCCGCGGCCGGGTTGGTGAAGTCGATGTTCACGGTGTGCGCGTACTGCGCGTGCACCGGGTGGTCGACGTACACCTGCGCGTTCGTGAGCCCGAACCAGCCGGTGGCGCCCTTGCCGCTGCCGTCGATCTCGATCCGCTCGGTCTGGTAGGTGCACATGGCTGCTCCTCAGTTCAGTGTGCGGCCGAAGAAGTCCCAGATCTTCTGCCAGCCGTCCGTCGCGGCCTCGGGCCGGTAGCTGGGCCGGTCGACGGCGAAGAACGCGTGGCCGGCGTTGTCGTAGCTGTGGAACTCGTGGGGCTTGCCGAGCCGGGTCAGCTCGTCGTCGAGCCTGGCCACCTGCTCCGGGCCCGGGTACCTGTCCTCCTTGCCGAACAGGCCGAGCAGCGGGCACGACAGCCCCGGCGCGAGGTGCAGGATCGGCTGCATGGCCTTCGGCATGCCCTCCGGGGCGTTCTCGACGATGAACGCGCCGTAGCAGTCCACCGCCGCGTCCAGCCGCAGCGAGCAAGCGGCCAGGTACGCGTGCCGGCCGCCCGAGCAGTGCCCGATCACGCCGACCTTGCCGTTCGCGCCGTCGAGGGACCTGAGGTGGGTCGCGGCGCCGTCGACGTCACCGACGAGCCGCTCGTCCGGCACGCCGCCGCTGGCCCGCACGAACGCCGCCGCGTCGTCCGGGCTCGCGCCCGGAGCCTCCCGCGCGTACAGGTTCGGGCAGATGGCCGCGTAGCCGTGGACCGCGAACGTGCGGACCATCTCCTTGGTGGCCGCGTCGTAGCCGGGCATGTGGTGGATCACGACCACGCCGCCCCGTGGGCCGCCGTCCAGCGGCCGGGCCAGGTATGCCTCGATCTCGTCCCCGCCGTGCCCGGCCATCGTGACCGTCTCCGCCCTGATCGCGTCACTCATCCCGAAGGTCGCCTCCCGTGTCGATCGCCAGCCGGCCTCACACTATGCCCGCGCCACGCCGTTCGCGGGGGGTGGTCCGCCCTCGCCGGCTTCGCTAGGTTCGGGAGCGCTCCCGACGAAGGGAAAGTGCCGTGAACGCCCTGCTCTCGTTCACCGTGGCCGCGGTCGCGCTGTCCGGACTCACCGTGCTGGCGACGACCCCGGGCCCCGCCGGCGGCCGGCGCCGGGAACATACGGTGCGGGTGTTCGCCGCACTCGTCACCGTCATCGCGGCGACACTGCCGGCGGCCCCTGGCCCGGCCGCCGCCACCGCACCGCCGCGGCACCACACCGTCACCTACGACCGGTACTCGCTGATGATCGACGGGCACCGGGAGTGGTTGTGGTCGGCCGAGTTCCACTACTTCCGGCTGCCCAGCCAGGACCTGTGGCGCGACCAGCTGGAGAAGCTGAAGGCCACGGGCTTCAACGCGGTGTCGCTGTACTTCAGCTGGGGCTACCACTCCCCCGCCCCCGGTGTGTACGACTTCACCGGCGTCCGCGATGTCGGCCGCCTGCTGGACATCGCCGAGGACGTCGGGCTCTACGTGATCGCACGGCCGGGCCCGTACATCAACGCCGAGGCCGACGCCGGCGGGTTCCCGGCGTGGCTGACCACGCAGCGCGGCAGGGCGCGGACCAACGCCGACGACTACGAGGCGGCGTGGGAGGAGTGGTACGACCACGTCGACGCGGTGATCCGGCGCCACCAGCTGACCGACGGCGGCGGATCGGTCGTGCTGTACCAGATCGAGAACGAGTACGACGGCCCCGACGCGGTGTACATGGCCGAGCTGATGGCGGCCGCGAGGGCCGACGGGATCACGGTTCCGTTGTTCCACAACGACAAGGGCCGCAACCTGCGGTGGGCCAGCGGCGCCGGCGCGCCGGAGCTGTACGGCACCGACACCTACCCGGCGGGCTTCGACTGCAACCGCACGTCGTTCCCGGTCGTGACCGACTACCGTTTCCTGCGCCCCGGCGTCGGCGACCGGCCGTTCATCTGGGGTGAGTTCCAGGGCGGCGCGTTCGACCCGTGGGGCGGCCCGGGTTACGAGCGCTGCCGGGCGATGACCGGACCGGCGTTCGAGCGGATGTTCTACGACAACAACATCGAGAACCAGTTCACCGTGCACAACGTCTACATGGCCTACGGGGGCACGAACTGGGGCTGGCAGGCCGACCCGAACGTGGTCTACACGTCCTACGACTACGGCGCGGCGTTCGACGAGCAGCGGGTGCCGACCGACAAGGTGGCGGTGCTCAAGCAGCAGGCTTACCTGCTGGCGTCGGTCGAGGACCTCCGCAGGACCGACGACCTCGGGCAGCAGGCCGGGACGGACCCGGCGGTCCGGGTGTGGGTGAAGCGGAACCCGGACACCGGCGCGCGGTTCTACTTCGTGCGCCACCAGGACCCGACGTCGGCCGCGCCCGTGTCGACGACGTTCGCCGTCGACGGCACGCCGTACACGCCGACGGTCGCGTTGAACGGGCGGGACTTCAAGATCCTGGCGGCCGGCTACGACCTGGCGCGCCAGCGGCTCGTGTACTCGACGTCGGAGATCATGGCGCAGGTGGACCTCGGCGACCGGGACGTGGCGCTGCTGCACGGCCGCGCGGGCGAGCCGGGTGAGACGGTGCTGCGGTACGACACCCAGCCGCGGGTGGAGGTCGTGTCCGGCGACGTGACGGCCACGTGGTCGGACGGCGACCTCCGGCTCGGCTATGTCCACAATGGACTGGCGCGGGTGCGGGTACACGGCGGCGGGCGGCCCCCGCTGGAGCTGCTGCTCGCCGACAGCGACACCGCGTCGACGTTCTGGCGGGTGGACACACAGGACGGACCCATCCTGGCCCGCGGCCCGTACCTGGTGCGGTCCGCGGAGTCCCGGGGCTCGACGCTGCGGCTGCGGGGCGACGCGTCCACCGCCGGTCCACTGGAGGTGTTCGCGCCACGGCGGGTGCGGGCGGTGTACTGGAACGGCGAGCGGGTCCGGGGCTGGGTGCCGGGTCCCGCCCGGGTGACGCTGCCGTCGCTGACCGGTTGGCGGTACACCCGGGACGTCCCGGAGGCCGACCCGGCGTTCGACGATGCCCGCTGGGTGGCGGCCGACCACACGACGACGGACAACCCGGCGCGGCCGGCGACGCTTCCCGTGCTGTACACCGACGACTACGGCTTCCACCACGGGGATGTCTGGTACCGCGGGCATTTCACGGCGACGGGCGCGGAGTCGGCGCTCGCGCTGACCGCGGGCACCGGCCGGGCGGGGGTGTGGTCGGTGTGGGTGAACGGGGTCGGCCTCGGCACCGTGGCGACGGGGACGGCGAGCGGCAACCAGAACTCGTCGCGCACGTTCACCGTGCCGGCCGGGCTGCTCCGGCCGGGCAGCGACAACGTGGTGTCCGTGCTCGTGCGCGACATGGGGCACAACGAGAACGGTGGGAGCAACGACAACCACAAGGCACCACGAGGCCTGCTGGCGGCGAGCCTGACCGCGGCGGACGGCACGGCGACCACGCTGACGTGGCGGATCCAGGGTGGTCGCGACGACCGGCTGCGGGGTCCGCTGAACTTCGGTGGCCTGCACGGTGAGCGCGTGGGTTACCCGCTGCCCGGGTTCCGGCCGCGGGGGTGGTCGGCCGTCACGTTGCCGCACCAGGACGTGGCGCCGGGAGTCGCGTGGTACCGGACCACGGTGCGGCTGGACCTGCCGAGGGGCCAGGACGTCCCGGTGGGGCTGCGGTTCACGGACGATCCGGCCAGGCACTACCGCGTGCTGATCTTCGTCAACGGCTGGCAGGTGGGCCAGTACGTGAACGACCTGGGGCCGCAGCGGGTGTTCACGTTGCCGCAGGGCATCCTGCGGCACCAGGGCGTCAACACGATCGCCCTGGCGGTGTGGTCGGCCGACGCCGCGACGGCCGGCCTGGGGCAGGTGAGCCTGACGGCACTGGGGAACCACACGACGCCCATCCGCGTCCGCGACCTACCCGTGTGACGGCCGCATCTCCGCGGCGGCCGGCATACGGCAGTTCGCCGGGCCCGACCCGCGCCGTCAGCGCATCAACCAGGCCCGGCAGGCCAACTGCAGGGCGAGCCGCTGTTCCGGCTCGTTGAGATCCACCTGCAGCAGCGTGGTGATCTTCCGCAGCCGGTAGGTGATCGTCTGCGGATGGACGTTCAGCGCCTTCGCCGCCTTCGCCGGTGAGCTCTGGTGGTCGAGGTAGGACTGCAGGGTGCGGATCGCGTCCTCGGCCGCCTGCGCGCCCAGCTCCGCCAGCGGCGCCAGGAGGTCGTCGACGGACGCGCGGGTGGTGTCGGACGCGTACCACTCGACCAGCATCGGGTTCAGGCCCAGCGCGTCGATCGCGATGATGTCCCGCGCGGGCACGGACTGGCGGGTCGCGGCGAGCGCGGCCCGCGCGTCGGTGGCGGAGGTCCGCAACCCCTCGGCCCGCCGGTGCGCGCCGCCGATGCCGCACCGGATCAACAGGCCGGGAAACCGTTCCCTCGCCGCCTGTAGCGCCGCGGTCGCGGCCTGGCGAGCCGTGCGCGCGGCCGTCCGCCCTGGGTTGGTGCTCATCGTGTGGACCAGCAGGACGTCACCGCCGATGCGGGTGCCGTGCCAGCGGTCGTCCCCGGCCTCCTCGCGGCGCGCGGCGTCGAGCGCGGTGTTGCCCACCGCGTCCAGCTGGTCGGTCCCCACCGCCCCGCCCCGCGACGACGACAGCTCGAACCGCAGCACCTGGTGCCACCCGTCCACCGCGACGCCGAGCGCCCTCGCCCGCGCCACCAGCGGATGCCGCTCGGCCTCCGACGCGAGCAGCAGCTCGCCCAACAGCCGGCCCCGGTCGTGAATCGGGGCCAGCTCGGTTCTTCGGCTCTCCGCGACGGCCCGCGCGTACGCGTCCGCCGCCAGCCGCACCACCACGTGTGCCGCGACGGCCCACGCCCCCGGCACCCGGGCGGGCACACCCGCGGTGACATAGCCGTCGACGACCCCGTCCACCTCGACGGCGGCCGCGGGTTCGGCCTTGTCGGGCGCCCGGACCGCGACGTCGGTGGCCAGCGCCTCCGCCGCCGCGACCAGGATCGCGTCGGCGGTCGACGCCTCCGCGATCAGCCGGCGGGCGGTGTCGACGCGCGCCAGCGCGGTGCTCGCGTCGCCGCCCAGCACCCGCGCCACGGCGATCACCAGCCGGGTCGGCTCATCGCCGGTCGACGCGCTGAGCAGCGCGAGCCCGTACCGGTTCGCGATCCGCAGCGCGGTCGGCTCGACCGCGCCGGTGTCGACGCCGGTCAGCACGACGGCCGCGGCGCCGGTGGCCGCGGTGTCGCGGAGCGCCACGTCGAACAGGTGCCCCTCGATGAACGCCTTCGGCAGCAAGACCGCCAGCTCGCCGGTGGTCAGCTCGCGCAGCTCACGCTGCTCGGCGACGACGCGTACCGACCGCACGATCCGGTTCCCGTCCCCGGCGAGGAGGGTGAGCGCGGACAGGTCGGGCGCGGACAGGAGCTCATGAACAGTCGCCGACCCCGCCTGCTCCACCGTTTGTGGCTGCGCGATAAACACGACCCAATTCCTGTTGTGCGAAGCTAACCACGCTGTGTGACCAGCCTACTAGGCTGGCCGAATGCGGTTCGACCAGGACAACCTCGCGGCGTTCGCCCGCGGCTGCGACGTGCTCGGCGCCGGCGGCGGAGGCCCGGCCGGCCAGTCGTTGCCGCTGGCGTTACACGCGGTGGCCGAGCACGGTCCGGTGCGGGTGGTCGAGCTGTCCGACCTGCCGGAGGACGAGCTGGTCATGCCCTGCGCGCACCTCGGCGCCCCGGACGTGTCCGTCGAGCGCATCGGCACCGGCCGCGAGTCGGTCGGCATCCGCCGCCAGGTGGAGGAGCACTTCGGCCGCAGGGTCGCGGCCCTGATGTGCACCGAGGTGGGCGGGTACAACGGCCCCGGCTCGGTGGCCCTCGCCGCCCACGCCGGCCTGCCGCTGCTGGACGCCGACGGCATGGGCCGCGCGTTTCCCGGTGTGGAGCAGGTCGCCATGCAGGTCGCCGGCATCACCGCGAGCCCGTCGGTGCTCGCCGACGAGCACGACCGCGTGGTCATGGTGCGTGCCGAGTCCGGCGAGTGGCTGGAACGCCTGGCACGCCAGGTAACGAGCGCGTTCGGCGACCGCGCGGTGACCAGCGAGTACGTGATGACCGTCGGCCAGGCCGCCGGCGCCGTGGTCCACGGGACGATCAGCACGGCGACGAGCATCGGCCGCGTCCTCGACGAGTGCGCGCGTGCCGGGTCGTCCACGACGGCCGCGGTCGACCGGCTCGCCGAGGAGTTCGAGGGGGTCCGGCTCGCGGAGTGCCGGGTCACCCGGGTGCAGCCGGTGAAGAACGTGGCGACGGCGACGGTGGCCACCAACTCCCGCCGCACGGCGCTGCTGGAGGGCGTCAACCGCGACGAGGGCCGCTGGCTGCGGCTGGAGGCCGGGCACGAGTACCACGCGGTGCTCGAGGACGGCGAGCTGCGCGCCACGGTCCCGGACATCATCACCGTGTTCGACGTGCACAGCGGGGAACCGGTGCCGGTGCAGGAGCTGCGCTACGGGCTCCGCGTGGTGGTGCTGGCCCTGCCCAGCCCGCCGCTGTGGCGCTCCCCCGCCGCACTCGAGCTCGTCGGGCCACGGGCCTTCGGCCTCGCCCTCGACTACACCCCGCTGACGGTGGACCATGCCTGACCACAGCTACCGCCTCGGGATCGCCCTGGACGGCGACCACGTCTCCGGCGCGCTCGCGGACGCCGACGGCGACATCGTCGCGGTCACCACCCACCGCCTGGACGGCTGCCCGACGCCCGACGGGGCGGTGACCGCGGTGCTGTACTCGTTCCTCGCGAACGGCGGCGCCGTGCGGAAGATCGACCGCGTCGCGTTCGCCATCAGCGAGCTCGACAAGTACGTGGTCTTCCCGCAGCAGGCCAGCGCGGACCACCACCCGTGGAGCGACGTGCTCGGCCCGATCGCGGTCCTCCGGCTCGGCGCGGCGACCACCGCGGTGCCGCCGCTCGCGTTGTGGCCACGGGACTTCCGCGACCAGGTCGTACTGGCCAGCACGACCGTCGCGGGCGGCGCCCGGTTGGACGGGACCGAGCTCGAACCCCTGGACGAGGACGCGCTGACCGACTTCGCGCGGTCGGTCGCCGGCCGGGTGAAGGCCGTCGCGGTCACCGGCGTCTTCGCCACCCTCACCCCCGACCACGAGCTGGCCGCGGCGGCGATCCTGGAGCGGGAGCTCGGCGGCGTGCCGCTCGTGCTGTCGCACGAGATCGGCGGCAACGGGCTGCTGGAACGGGAGAACGCCACCGTGCTCCAGGCGGCGCTGACCCTGCCGGCGGGCCGGGACGCCGCGAAGCTGCAGGACATGCTGGTACAGCACGATCTCGGGCACGCCGAGGTGTTCTTCGCCCGCAACGACGGGACGATCGCGGCGATCGACCACGCGGCGACGCACCCGCTGGCGCTGTACGGCGGCTCGGCCGCGGCGACGGTCCGCGGTGCCGCGCGCCTCGCGGGCGAGCAGGACGCGTTGGTGGCGCTGACCAACGGATGCGGTGTCGTGCACGCGGTCTGCGCGGTCACGGCCGGGCAGCCGAGGCTGACCGCCGGGCACACGACGATCGCCGGGGTGCCCACCAGCCTGCGGGTCATCGCGCGGGTGCCGGTACGGGCGGCGGAGCCCACCACGGTCGACGTCCGCGCGATGACCGAGGCCGTCGACCGCGCCAAGATCGCGCCGGGAGACCTGCCGCTGCTGCTGGGCGGTCCCGGTGCGGAGGACCTGGCGACCGCGCTGCCGTTGCGGCTCACGGGCACGCTTGGCGTGCGGTGCCCACCGTGGGCCTCGGCCGCGGCGGCGGTCGGGGTGGCGACGGCGCCGGTCGGCGGCGAGGCCGAGCGGATCATGCCGGTACGCGGGGCCGAGGAATCGATGCGCTCGATCCGCGAGGCGGTCAGCGAGACGGCCCGCGCCGCGGCGGTGCGGGCGGGCGCGGATCCCCAGCGGGCCAGGACGAAGCTCATCGAGGAGACGCCGCTGAGCTACCTGTCCGAGCCGGCGGTGGCGTTGCGGGCCCGCGCGGAGGGACCACCCCGCCCGGGCGTCGCCACGGTCGCCGGCGACCCGGGCACCCGGCGTGTGGCGACACGATGACCGACCTCCCGAGACGCACTCCGCCGAACCCCGTCCAACACCGAAGGGAACCGACCTGATGCTGGGGGCAGACGACTACGCGCTCGAACGTGTGCCGGACCGCGCGCGCTACGCGTGGTGGACCGTTGCCGTACAACGGTTCGGGCAGCTGTCGGACCTGACCGTCTTCCTGCTCGGCGCCACGCTCGGCGCCGGGATGTCATTCTGGGGCGCGTTCTGGTCGCTGACCCTCGGCTCGGTGATCCTCGAGCTGGTCGCGATCTTCGCCGGCATCGCGGGTGTCCGGGAAGGACTGTCCACCTCGGTCCTCGCGCGCTGGACCGGCTTCGGCCGGTTCGGCTCCGCCCTGATCGGACTCGTCGTCGCGATCAGCCTCGTCGGCTGGTTCGGCATCCAGAACGCGATCTTCGCCGAGGGCCTGCACACCCTGATGAACGGCGTGCCCGTGTGGGTCTGGTCGATCGTGACCGGGCTCGTGGTGACCGCACTCGTGGTCTACGGCTTCCGCTGGATGGCCTGGGTCGCCTACGTCACCGTCCCGGCGTTCCTGCTGCTGGCCGGCTGGTCGGTGATCGGCGAGTTCACCAAGCACAGCTTCGGCGACCTGCTCGGCACGCAACCGTTCGGCGAGCCCATGTCCATCGCCACCGGCGCGACGATCGTGGCCGGCTCCTACATCGCCGGCGCGGTGCTCACCCCCGACATGACCCGGTTCAACCGCAGCTCTTCCGACGTCGTGAAGCAGACGGTCGTCTCGATCACCCTGGGCCAGTACGTGCTCGGCCTGATCGGCGTGCTCCTCGCCTACGCGATCAGGGAGGCCGACGTGGTGCAGATCTTCGCGGCCACGTCCGGCGTACTGGGGATCATCATCCTCGTGTCGGCCACCGTGAAGATCAACGACTGGAACCTGTACAGCTCCTCGCTCGGGTTCGTCAACACCCTGTCCACCCTGTTCGGTCTGCGGCTCAACCGGGTGGTGGCGACCGTCGCGATCGGCGTGGTCGGGACGGCGCTCTCCGCGGCGGGCATCCTGGACCGGTTCGCCGACTTCCTCACCGTGCTCGGCGTCGCGATGCCACCGATCGCCGGCATCATGGTCGCCGAGTACTTCGTCGTGCGCCGCTGGCGCCCGGCACTCGACGAGGCCCGCGCCGCCGGGCGACTGCCGGCGACCGAGCCGGGCTGGGTGCCGGCAACGCTGGTGATCTGGGCCGGGGCCGCGGTGCTCGGCTGGTGGACCGAGCACGTGCAGTTCGGCATCCCCGCCCTCACCTCCCTCGCGGTGGCGGGCGTCGCGTACGTGGCCGCGGGCAAGGCCGGCCTGGTGCGTGGCACGCGAGAGCTGCCCGTCGCGGAGGCGACCTCCTGATGCGCGTCGGCATCGACGTGGGCGGCACCAACACCGACGCCGTCCTGGTGGCCGGCCGGCGGGCCGAGGAGGTGCGGGTGGTGGCCGCGGTGAAGACGCCGACGACCAGTGACGTCACCGCCGGCGTGGTCACCGCCATCGGCGCGCTGCTGCGGGACGCGCCGGCGGGGTTCCACCCGGACGAGATCACCGCGGTGATGATCGGCACCACCCACTTCACGAACGCCGTCGTCCAGGCACGCGACCTGACGCCGACCGCGGTGATCCGCCTCGGGTTGCCGGCGACGGCCGCGCTTCCCCCGCTGACCGGTTGGCCGGACCGATTACGCACGGCCGTCGGCGACCGGGTCCACCTGTGCCGCGGCGGCTACGAGTACGACGGCAGCGAACTGTCCTCCTTGGAGCCGGCGGAACTACGCCGCATCGCGGGCGGGCTGGCCGCGGCTGGTGTCCGCTCGGTCGCGGTGTCCTCGGTGTTCGCGCCGGTGAACGGCGCCATGGAACAGGAGGCGGCGGAGATCCTGCGTGCCGAGGTGCCCGGGCTGCGGGTGTCGTGCTCCCACGAGTTCGGGCGGATCGGGCTGCTGGAAAGGGAGAACGCCACGGTCCTCAACGCGGCGCTGGTCGACCTGGCCGACCGGCTGGCCGACGCGCTGACCGCCGCCCTTGCCGAGGCCGGCATCACCGCTCCCCTGCTGCTGAGCCAGAACGACGGCACGCTGATGGACATCGAGCACTGCCGCCGGTTCCCGGCCGCCACGTTCGCGTCCGGCCCGACGAACTCCATGCGCGGCGCCGGTTTCCTGTCCGGCGTGGCCGACTGCGCGGTGATCGACGTCGGCGGCACCACGACCGACGTCGGCATCCTCGCCGGCGGCTTTCCCCGCGAGGCGCCCGCGATCACCGACATCGCGGGCATCCGCACGAACTGGCGCATGCCCGACGTGCTGTCGCTGGGCATCGGCGGCGGCAGCCGGGTCCGCCACTTCTCCGACGGCGAGCGGACCACGGTCGGCCCCGACAGCGTCGGCTACCGGATCGACACGAACGCGCTGGTGTTCGGCGGTGACACCCTCACGCTGACCGACGTCGCCGTCGCCGCCGGGCTGGCCCGGGTCGGCACGACCACCGCCCTGGTCCGGCGCTTCGACGACACGCGGGCGCGGGCGGTGCTGGCCGAGGTGAACGAGCGGATCGCCGACGCGGTGGACCGGATGCGGGTGTCCCCGGAGCCCCTGCCGGTCGTGCTGGTCGGCGGCGGCAGCGTAGTACTGCCGGATGTGTTGCCCGGCCTGCCCGACGTGCGGCGCCCGGCCCACGCGGACGTCGCGAACGCGATCGGCGCGGCGATCGCGAAGGTCGGCGGTGAGCTGGACCGGGTCGTCCGGGTGTCGGACGACACCCGCGCCGCCGTGCTGGCCGAGGCGAGGGCGGAGGCGATCGCCCGCGCGGAGTCGGCCGGCGCCCGGCCGGGCAGCGTCGAGATCGTGGAGATCGACGAGGTGCCGCTCGCGTACCTGCCGGGCGGCGCGACCCGGGTACGGGTGAAGGCAGTCGGCGACCTGGATCTGGACCGGGTTCCGGTGGGAGTGCCCCGTGCGTGAGATCGGGTTTTCGGATGTCGACGACATCGCCCGCGGCGCGGGCATCCTGGGCACCGGCGGCGGCGGCGACCCGTATCTGGGCAAACTCCTGGCCGAGGCGGCGATCACCCGACACGGCCCGGTCACCGTCGTGACGATCGAGGAGGTTCCACCGGACGCGGTGGTCGTGCCGGTCGCGATGCTCGGCGCACCGACCGTGAGCCAGGAGAAACTGCCCAACGGCACCGAGACACTGACCGCGCTGCGCGCGCTCGAGGACGCGACGGGGGTCGCGGCGACCCACGTGGTGCCGATCGAGATCGGCGGGATGAACTCGCTGATCCCGCTCGCACTGGCCGCGGAGACCGGACTGCCGGTCGTCGACGGCGACGCGATGGGACGCGCGTTCCCCGAGGCACAGATGGTGCTGCCGACACTGGCCGGCATCCCGACCAGCCCGATGGCGGTGGCCGACGACAAGGGCAACACGATGGTGCTCCGGACGGCGTCGAACCTGTGGGCGGAGCGGATAGCGCGTGCGGCGTGCGTCGCCACCGGGTGCTCGGTGTTCACGGCGGACACGATGATGACGGGGGCGCAGCTCCCCGACGGCCTGGTGGCCGGCACGATCACGCTGGCGCAGCGACTGGGCGCGGCGGTGCGGACGGCGCGAGCCGCGCACACCGACCCGGCGGACGCGGTGGCCGCACTGGTCGAGGGCGTCCGCCTGGCGACGGGAAAGGTGGTGGACGTGCACCGGGCGACGACGGGCGGCTTCGCACGGGGGACGGCGACCATCGCGGGCACGGGGACGGAGTTGCGCCTGTCCTTCCAGAACGAGTACCTGCTCGCCGAACGCGACGGCGACCCGGTGGCCACGACGCCGGACCTGATCTGCGTCCTGGAGACCGACACCGGCGAACCCGTCACGACCGAGACCATGCGTTACGGCAACCGGGTCACGGTGCTCGGCATCCCCACCGATCCCCGGTGGACCACGCCGGCCGGGCTGCGGCTCGTGGGGCCGCGTTACTTCGGCTACGACCTCGACTACCGGCCCCTTGCCCAACCGCAGGAGAACTGAGCCTTCCCGGGCCCTCCTGGGTGCTTTTGGGCGGCCGAACCAGAACCGGACTTCGCGACCGGCCCCGCTCCGCCGCCTCGCCGCCTCGCTCCGCCCCGGCTTCGCTTCGCGTTG
>NZ_DASQCC010000162.1:0-18841 GCF_035634895.1 Actinophytocola sp.
GACGCGATGCTGGACATCGCGATGGTCACGACCGTCCTGGCCGTGCTCCAGCTGGTGGCCGCCGCCCTGCAGATCGCCATGATCCGGCAGATCACCGAGTGGCAGTCCGTCCCGCGAGGCTCCCGACCGTCCACAGTGGAGTGACTGGCCGCACGTGTTCTCGCGGTTCGCCTCGACGCGCGGAGGTCAGCGAGCCGGCTTGACGGCCCTGTGCAACGCGACGACGCCCAGCGTCAGGTTCATCCACTCGACCTCGTCCCAGCCGGCCTCGGCAATGCGCATCGCCAGGCCCCGCTGGTCGTGCCAGTCACGCATCGACTCGGCCAGGTACGCGTACGCGTCCTTGTTCGAGGAGAACGGCCGGGTGATCTTCGGCAGCAGGCGCAGCACGAGGTTGTGGTGCAGCCACCGGATCGGCCGCCAGGGCGGCTGGGACACCTCGCAGATCACGACGCGCCCGCCCGGCCGCACGACCCGGCACATCTCACGCAGCGCGGCGACCGTGTCGTCCATGTTGCGCAGGCCGAAGGAAACCGTTACCGCGTCGAAGGAGTCCGTCGCGAACGGCAGGTGGAACGCGTCCGCCGCGACCTTCGGCACCTCGCGATGCCGGCCGCCGCGGAGCATGCCCAGCGAGAAGTCGGCGGCGACACACCACGCGCCGGACTTCGAGTACTCGGCCGTCGAGACGGCCGTGCCCGCGGCCAGGTCCAGCACCCGCTCGCCCGGCGCGGCGTCCAGCACCCGTCTGGTCAGCCAGCGCCACCGACGGTCGAACCCGAGCGTCATCACCGAGTTCGTCCGGTCGTAGCCCTTCGCGACGCCGTCGAACATCTCGGCCACGTCGCGTCGGTTCTTGTCCAGCCCGGCACGTGACATGCCCGAACCCTACGACACCCGTCACGCGGCGAGCACACTGGCGCTCACCTGCGCGTAGTGCCCCAACAGCTCGTCACACACCGCGGACCAGGTGCGCCCCAGCACCGACTCCCGGGCCGCCGCGCCCAGCTGCCAGCGGACCTCGCACGGCCGCAGCAGGTCCACATACCCGCACAGCTGCTCGGCGAACCGGTCGTCGTCGTACGGGTCCAGCAGGTAGCCGGTCCGGCCGTGTGCCACGAGGTCACGCGGGCCGCCCGCGTCCGGTGCCAGCACGGGCAGCCCGGAGGCGAGGGCCTCCTGCGCGGACTGGCAGAACGTCTCGAACGGCCCCGGGTGGACGAACACGTCGAGCGACGCGTAGGCGGTCGCCAGCTCGAGGCCGGTGCGGAAACCGAGGAACGCCGCGCCGGGCAGCCGCCTGCGCAACGCCTCCTCCTCGGGTCCCTCGCCGACTACGACCACCCGCACGCCGGGCAGGGCGCTGAGGGCGGCGAGCCGGTGCACGTGCTTCTCCGGTGCCAGCCGGCCGACGTAGCCGACGAGCAGTTCGCCGCGTGGGGCGAGCATCGCCTTCAGCACGGGGTCGACGCGATGCGGCGCGAACAGCGACGTGTCGACGCCGCGTGCCCAGCGGTACACCCGCGGCACGCCGTGGTCGGTCAGCGCGGTGACCGAGGCCCGTGACGGCGCGAGCGTGCGGTCGGCGTTGCCGTGCAGCTTGCGGATCCACCGCCAGGCGGCACGCGCGCCGTGCTTGAGGCCGTACGCGGCGGCGAACCCGGCCACGTCGGTCTGGTAGACGGCGACGGTCGGCACGCCGAGCCTGCGCGCGGACCGCAGCCCGGCGGCGCCGAGCACGAACGGCGAGGCGAGGTGCACGACGTCCGGGGCGAACTCCGACAACGCGGCATGCACCTTCGGCGACGGCACGCCGATCGGCATCGAGCTGATGACCGGCAGGTCGACCGCGCGCACGCGGCGGACCTCGGCGTGCCGATACCGGTCGGGTCCCGGTCCTGGCGCCACGACCATGGCGTCGTGACCACGCCGCTCCAGGTGCTCGACGACGCGGAGAACCGAGTTCGTCACGCCGTTGACCTGCGGCAGAAAGCTCTCGGTGACAATGGCGACTCGCACGTACCGACCGTCGCAACCCGCGCTTCTGTCCGTAGAACGCGGAGTTGACGTCCGGGCGAACGTTGCGCCAAGAGTTCAGGCGTCGTAGTCGACCGTGACCTCCGCCGACAGCGGCAGGGCCTGGCAGGTCAGCACGAAACCGGCGGCGACCTCGTGCTCCTCGAGCGCGTAGTTGCGCCGCATCTCGACCTCCCCGGAGGTGACCCTGGCCCGGCAGGTGCCGCAGACGCCGCCCTTGCAGGCGAACGGCAGGTCCGCGCGGACGCGTTGCGCGGCATCGAGGACGGGCGTGTCCGCGGGCAGGTTCAGCGTGGTCTCGCGGCCGTCGAGCAGCACGGTGACGCGTGCGACCGGACCTTCCACAATGGACTCGTCCGGGCGTTTGGGCTCGGGCGGCGGTTCGTCGACGTAGAACAGCTCGCGGTGGACGCGGGCGCGTGGCACGTCGTGTGCGGCGAGCGCCCGGTCGGCGTCCTGCAGCAGGCCGAACGGGCCGCACAGCCACCAGTGGTCCACATCGGACGTCGGGACGATGCCGTCGAGCAGCTTGGTGATCCGGTCGGCGTCCAGGCGCCCGGAGAACAGCTCGACGTCCCTCGGCTCGCGGGACAGCACGTGGACGAGCTGGAACCGTTGCGGGTAGCGGTCCTTCAGGTCGGCCAGGTCGTCGGCGAACATCACGGTGTCGGTGCGCCGGTTGCCGTACAGGAGGACCACCCGAGTGTCCTCTTCGGACAGCAACGAGCTGATGATGGACAGCGCCGGCGTGATCCCCGAACCCGCGACGATGAACGCGTGGTGGTGACCGGTGCCGTCCGGGGTGAACCTGCCCTGCGGGCCGAGCACCTCCAGCGTGTCGCCGGGCTTCAGCCGGTCGACGATGCGGGCGGAGAACAGGCCGTTGTCGACCCGGCGGACGCCGATGCGTGGTGGCGCGCCGGCGGGGGCGCAGATCGAGTACGAGCGGCGTTCCTCGGTGCCCTCGACCTCCTGGCGGAGGGTGAGGTACTGGCCGGGCCGGAACGCGAAGTCGTCCGCGAGGTGCGGCGGGACGTCGAAGGTCACGGCGACCGCGTCCGCGCAGAGCCGGTCGACCCTCGCGACCGGGAGCTCGTGGAAGGCGGGGCGGGCCATCAGATCTCCTTGACGTGCTCGAACGGTTCGAGGCAGTCCGCGCAGCGGCGCAGCGCCTTGCACGCGGTCGACGAGAAGCGGGACAGCTCGGTAGTGCGCCGGGAGCCGCAGCGCGGGCAGGCGACCACCGACGCGGGTGGGACGAGGTTGAGGGTGACCGGTCCGCCGGCCCCGCGCCGCGGCGGGGCGATGCCGTGCTCGGCGAGCTTGCGGCGACCGTCCTCGCTGATCCAGTCGGTCGTCCAGGCCGGCGCGAGGACGGTGCGGATCTCGACGCGCTCGTACCCGGCGTCGAGCAGGCCGCGACGCAGGTCCGTACGCATCTCGTCGAGGGCGGGGCAGCCGGAGTACGTCGGCGTGATCGTCACGACGACGGTGCCGTCGACCTCGCGGACGTCCCGAAGCACCCCCAGGTCGGCGAGCGTGAGCACGGGCAGCTCGGGGTCGAGGACCTGCTCGGCGACGGCCCGGGCGTCGAGTTGTCCACAACCGTGGCGGTTGTCCACAGGCAAGATCGACAACGCGGGACCGTCGGCGCCGGCCGGTAGAATGGGACCGGGGCCGGCCCCCGGGTTCGGGTGGGGGCTGCCTAGGTGAGTACTGGGGGCCGCAGGCGCGTTTTGTTCGCTGGTCACCACTTCGCCCCCGGCAGTGAGCGGGCCAGGTGCTGCATCTCGGCGAGCAGAAAGCCCATCGCCTCGGTGTGCACGCCGTCCCGGCCGGCGCGGCCGCCGACGCGGGACATCGGCTCCGTCACCGGGGTCTCCAGGGACGCTGCCGTCAGCACCTGGCCGAGCACGTCGTCCACCTCCGGCCGGACGCCGGCCGGGTCGACCGCGACACCCGGCAGGCGGCGCTCGACCTCGTGCGTGGCGAACAGCTCCGCCACCAGGGGCCACACGCGGTCCAACCCGGCGACCATCCGCGTGCGGGAGTACTCCGTGCCGCCCGCGAGCCGCAGCGTCCACTGGGCCGCGTGGTCGCGGTGGTAGGCCAGCTCCTTCACGCCCTTCTCCGCGATCGCGGCCAGCACCGGGTCGGCCGACGACGTCAGCCGTTCGAACACCGCCAGGCGCCAGGTGGAGAAGACCAGCAGCCGGGCGATCGTCGTCGCGAAGTCGCCACCCGGGCCGGGACCGCAGTCGACCTCCGCCAGGTGCACGTTGCGGAACTCGTGCTCGTCACGCAGGTACGCGAGCGCGTCCTCGTCGCGGCCGGCGCCCTCCACCTCGCCCGCCCTGGTCAGCAGCAGCCGTGCCTGGCCGAGCAGGTCCAGCGCGATGTTGGCCAGCGCGACGTCCTCCTCCAGCTCCGGCGCGCGTGAGCACCACTCCGCCAGCCGCTGCGACAGGATCAACGCGTCGTCGCCCAGCATCAGGCAATATGTCGACAAGTCGTCTTTCGGCACGTCCGGTGCGGTGCGGTCCAACCCCGCCAGGGGGTCGTCGAAGCCTGTGCCGAACGCCCAGTGGTGCTCGTCGTTGTCGGCCGTGATGGCGTCGTACGCGTTGTCGAAGCTCATGCCGCCCTCTCGCCCGCTGCGCTCACAGGTGTGGCACGTCGTCGGGGATCGCGTAGAACGTCGGGTGCCGGTACACCTTGTCACCGCTCGGCGCGAAGAACGGGTCCTTCTCGTCCGGGGACGACGCCGTGATCGCGGCCGCCGGCACGACCCAGATGGACACGCCCTCGTTGCGCCGGGTGTACAGGTCGCGGGCGTTGCGCAGCGCCATCTCCGCGTCCGGCGCGTGCAGGGAACCGACATGCACGTGGTTCAGGCCGCGCTTGCCCCGCACGAACACCTCCCACAGCGGCCACGACGACCTGGTCACGCGACCACCTCCGCGGCCGAGGCGGCCGAACGTTCGGCATACGCGGCCGCGGCCGCGCGCACCCACTCGCCGTCCTCGTGCGCCTTCCGCCGGTGCGCCACCCGCTGCCTGCTGCACGGGCCGTTGCCGCCGACCACGCGCCAGAACTCCGCCCAGTCGATCTCCCCGAAGTCGTGATGACCGCGGTCGGGGTTCCAGCGGAGCAGCGGGTCCGGCAGCGTGACGCCCAGCGCCTCGGCCTGCGGCACGGTCATGTCCACGAACTTCTGCCGCAGCTCGTCGTTGGTGTGCCGCTTGATCCGCCACCTCATCGACTGCTCGGTGTTGGCCGACTCGGTGTCCGGCGGCCCGAACATCATCAGCGACGGCCACCACCAGCGGTCGACCGAGCCCTGGACCATGCGCCGCTGCTCGGGAGTCCCCCGCATCATCGTCATCAGCAGCTCGTACCCCTGCCGCTGGTGGAACGACTCCTCCTTGCAGACGCGGATCATCGCCCGCGCGTACGGCCCGTACGACGTGCGGCACAGCGGCACCTGGTTGCAGATCGCGGCGCCGTCGACCAGCCAGCCGATGACACCCACGTCCGCGAACGTCAGCGTCGGGTAGTTGAAGATCGACGAGTACTTCTGCCGGCCCTCGACCAGCTTCTCCGTGAGGTCCGCGCGGTCGGCGCCCAGCGTCTCGGTCGCCGCGTACAGGTACAGGCCGTGGCCCGCCTCGTCCTGCACCTTGGCCAGCAGGATCGCCTTGCGGCGCAGCGACGGCGCGCGGCTGATCCAGTTGGCCTCCGGCTGCATCCCGATGATCTCCGAGTGCGCGTGCTGGGCGATCTGGCGGACGAGCGTCCTGCGGTAGCCGTCGGGCATCCAGTCCCTCGGCTCGACCCGCTGCTCGGCTTCGACCAGCCGGGTGAATTCGTCGTCGCTCACGCCTTGATGTTACATCCGCACGCGCCAGTTGAGGAGAAGTGTCACATCCGGCGGCGGACCCACCACACCCCGGGTATGACGACCGCCCACACGATGACCAGCGTCAACCCGACGGGCAACAGCGTGATGACGGCCCCGCGCCCGGCCACCCGGACCAGCTCCGGGTTGTCCTTGCTGTACTCGACCCGGACGACGTCGCCCTCCCTGAGCCCCGACGGGTACAGCACGCCGGTCTGCGGGATGTGCTCCGCGCCGTCCTTCGCGTAGAAGAGCACGAGCGTGCGGGTGAAGGTGTCGGAGACGACCTCGGCGTCCGCGTAGCCGGTGTTGTCGTCGATCGAGATGTCCTCGGTCCAGGCGGCGACCACCAGCACGACGCAGAGGAACGTGACGATCGCGGCGAACACCAGCAGGCCGCGTGACAACCACCGCCGCACCCGCGGCCTGCGCGTCACCTGCTGTGTCACACCGGTGAGGGTAGCCACGGCGCCTGAGCCGCCTCGCACACGCCTCTCACCCGACCGGGTTACGTCGGCGGCAGCCGGTTGAGTCTGCTTCGCCCAGCTGGAGCAATTCATTAAGATTGCTCCTTTTGGATTACGCCGTTCGTTGGGTCCGAAAAATATTCGCGGTCCGTAATATTCCGCACCGTGCCTGGTCAGGCCAACAGGTGACTCGGCACTACGCGATTCGTGGAGGACGTGTGCAACGAAGAGTTCTCGTCGGCCTCACCACTGCTGCCCTGATGGCGGCCGGGCTGACGACAATGGGTACGGCCGCACAGGCGGCGCCACCTCAGGGCGACACGGCGAAATCCGTCGCGGCACCCGTCGACGATCTGCCCAGCCCCGCCGAGGAGAAGCAGCGCGCCATGCGTCAGGAGGCGATCTCCGACGTACTCAGCGGCGACCGGAAGACCGAGCGGCGCGGGGGCAGCACGGTCGTGAAGATGGGCACGAAGCCCGGGCCGAAGACCAAGTCGAAGCACAAGCGCGGCAAGGTCGACCAGTACGTCGAGCTGTCCCGCGAGAAGACCGACAAGATCTTCGTCGTGCTCGCCGAGTTCGGCAACGAGCGGCACCCGAGCTACCCCGACCAGGACACCGACCCGACCACGGCCGGCCCGACCAAGTTCGACGGCCCGCTGCACAACGAGATCCCGGCACCGGACCGCAGCAAGGACAACTCCACCATCTGGCAGTCGGACTACAGCCGCCAGCACTTCCAGGAGCTGTACTTCTCGACCGACCCCGGGGTGGACTCGGTCGCGAACTACTACTCGAAGCAGTCCTCCGGCCGCTACTCGGTGAACGGCTATGTCACCGACTGGGTGAAGGTCCGCTACAACGAGGCGCGGTACGGCCGTTCCAACGGCTTCCCGTGCGGCGGCAACGTCTGCAACAACTCGTTCTCGCTCGTCGCCGACGGCGTGAACCAGTGGTACAGCGACCAGATCGCCGCCGGTCGCCCGACGGCCGAGGTCGACGCCCAGCTCAGGGAGTACGACGTCTGGGACCGCGGCGACCACGACGGTGACGGCAACTTCGACGAGCCGGACGGCTACATCGACCACTTCCAGATCGTGCACGCGGGCGGCGACCAGGCCGACGGCGACCCGATCCAGGGCGAGGACGCGGTGTGGAGCCACCGCAGCTTCGCGTTCTCCAACAGCACCTCGGGCCCGAGCGGCAACCTCCAGGGTGGCGTCCAGGTCGGCGGGTCGGGCATCTGGGTCGGCGACTACACCATGCAGCCGGAGAACGGCGGCATCGGCGTGTTCTGCCACGAGTACGGCCACGACCTCGGCCTGCCGGACCTCTACGACTTCTCCGGCAGCGGCGGCAACAACCATGTCAACTGGTGGTCGCTGATGGCGCAGCAGCGCGTGTCCGGCGCCGGCGAGGTGCTGGGCTCGCGGGTCAACGACATGGACCCGTGGTCGAAGCTGCAGCTCGGCTGGCTGGACTACGAGATCGTCGTCGCGGGCCAGACCAAGACGCTGGACCTCGGCCCGCACGAGTACAACTCCAGGAAGCCGCAGGGTGTCGTGGTGGTGCTGCCCGACAAGGCGGTGGAGACGAGCTTCGGCGCGCCCGCCGCGGGTGAGAACCAGTGGTGGAGCACCAAGGGCGACGACATCGACACCTCGATGACCCGGACGGTCGACCTGACCGGCAAGACGAGCGCCTCGCTGGATCTCAAGTCCCGCTACGACATCGAGATGGACTTCGACTACCTGTACGTCCAGTCCTCGGTCGACGGCGGCACGACCTGGCAGACGCTCGACGGCACAGTGGGCGGTCAGCCGTTCCCGCGGGACGCCGACGAGGCGCCGGCACTCACCGGCTCGTCCAACGGCCAGTGGCTGGACACCCACGTGTCGCTCGACTCGCTGGCCGGCAAGTCCGCGCAGCTGCGGTTCCGGTACAAGACCGACGGTGGCGTGGCCGAGAACGGGTTCTTCGCCGACCAGATCTCGATCACCGCGGACGGCCAGCAGGTGTTCACCGACGGCGCCGAGTCCGGCGCCAACGGCTGGACGCTGGACGGCTTCCGCACCGTGAAGACCGCCGAGACGACGATGTACGACAACTTCTACCTCGCGTCGCACCGCACGTACGAGTCCTACGACAAGTACATGCGGACCGGCCCGTACAACGCGGGCGACCCGTCGAGGCCCGACTGGTTCGAGCACTTCCCGTACGAGATCGGCCTCGGCGTCTGGTACTGGGACACGTCCTTCGGGGACAACAACACCACCCAGCACCAGGGCGGCGGCATGATCCTCCCGATCGACGCGCACCCCGCGCCGATCTACAACGTGGAGGGTCAGCCGTGGCGGGAGCGGATCTCGGGCTATGACGCGCCGTTCTCGCTGGAGAAGGCGGACTCGTTCACACTGCACGTGAACGGCAAGCCCAGCTACGTCCGCGGCCAGCCGGCCGTGCCGCTGTTCGACGACACCAAGAAGTTCTGGTACGCCGAGCAGCCGAACGCCGGCGTGATCCTCCCGGCCACCGGGACGACCATCCGCGTCGTGTCGGAGAACGGCACGTCCATGAAGATCAAGGTCGGCAAGAAGTAACTGTCCTGACCGGAACGGGCCCCGCACCGACTCGGTGCGGGGCCCGTTTCCTCGGTACTCGAAGTCACGGCGCCGTGTGCCAGGAGTTTCGGCGCACCTAGAGGCGCTGCGACCTCTTGTGCAGCGCGTCAAGGCCGGCCATTTCCCCGGCCGTGAGCCGGAGATCGGCCGAGGCCATGTTCTCCGCCAGGTGCTTCGGGTCGCCGGTGCCGGGGATGACGAAGACGTTCGGGCCGCGGGCGAGTGTCCACGCCAGCAGCACCTGGGTCGGTGTGGCGCCGTGGGCCTTCGCGATGGCCTGGACCTCTTCGGGATCGGCGGTGCCGCCGGTCTCGCGGTTGGTGGTGGCGACCGAGAAGTAGGGCACGTAGGCGACGTCCTGCTCGCCGCACAGCCGGATCAGGTCGTCCTGCTCCGGCCGGAAGCCGAGACCGTAGGCGTTCTGCACGGCGGTGACCGGGGCGATCGCCAGTGCCTCCGCGAGCCGTTCCTCGCTGACGGCGGAGATCCCCAGGTGGCGGATCAGCCCGGCCTCCTGGAGCTCGACGAGGGCGGCGAACCGGTCGGACAGGTCCGTGGGTTCCTGCGCGCGCAGGTAGACGAGGTCGAGGTGGTCTCGGCCCAGTTGGCGAAGGTTCTCCTCGACCTGGCCGCGGAGCTGGCCGGGGGTGGCGGGCGGCCGCCGCCAGTCGCCGGACGGGTCACGGCTGGGGCCGACCTTGGTGGCGATGACCAGGTCGTCCGGGTAGGGGGCCAACGCGGAGTTGATCAGCTCGTTGGCCGACCGCAGTGCGGAGAAGTAGAACGCTGCGGTGTCGATGTGGTTGACGCCGAGGTCGACGGCCTTCCGGAGGACATCGACGGCCTGGGAGCGGTCGCGTGGTGGGCTGCCCGGCTCGAAGGCGGGGCCGACCTGCGGCAGCCGCATCGCCCCGAACCCGATGCGGTTAACGCCCAGCATGCAGAAGGACACCCCACGAAGAGAAAAGGCGGGAAAGAACCGGGGTTTTCATCGGCACTCCTAACGGGCAGGCCTCTCGCCGAGTCCTCCGGTGACAGGCCCTGGAACAAAGTTCGCCAATCAGCCTAGCGCGACCCGTATGTCGCCCTCCGCCAGAAAACCGGCTCGCGCGTACTAACGAAGCGCGGCTTCCGTCACCGCGGCGCGGAGGCGTGCGTGCAGGTCGCGCAGCAGCGCGCGGTTGGACCTGACCTCCACCACCTTGAGACCCCGGCCCGGCGCGAGTGCCGTGCGCAGGTCGGCGCTGGACTCGGCATGCACGTGGTCGACCCGGTAGCCGCGGCACAACGCCTCGATGTCCGCGCCGTGCGGAGTGCCGAACACCCGCTCGAAACTGTGCTTGTACTCGGCCGCGCCTTGTTCCAGCAGCGTGAAGATCCCGCCGCCGTCGTCGTTGTGCACGATC
Source organism: Actinophytocola sp. (assembly GCF_035634895.1). Taxonomy (GTDB): domain Bacteria; phylum Actinomycetota; class Actinomycetes; order Mycobacteriales; family Pseudonocardiaceae; genus Actinophytocola. The sequence goes on from NZ_DASQCC010000162.1 coordinate 10,430, forward strand.
AGTGTCAGGTTCGGGCGTTGTTCTGGTGGACCGATCAGCAGACCGTTCAGGTCGTGCAGCAATGTCAGATCGCCGATCAACGCGTATGCGGGGCCGTCACCCGCCAGCGCCATACCGGTCGCCGTCGACACGTTTCCGTCGATGCCGGCCACGCCGCGGTTGGCGTGGATCGTCACGTCCGAGCGGGGGTCCGCCACCAGGTCGATGTCGCGGACCGGGTTGGACGAGCCAAGGAACAACGACGCCCCCGCCGGCAGCGACTCCATGACGTCCATCGCCAGCCGCAGGCCCGTCGGCCATTCCTGCTCGCCCAACAGCTTCTCGATCGCGTTGACGGCCGCCGCGTCCGCGTGGCGCCACGCGGACGACCACTCCGGGTCGACGCCGTCGACCCGCGCCATGTCGTCCAGGTCCAGCCAGCCGCGGACGTGGGTCGCCACGTACTGCGGGTCGGTCCACTGTGGATGGTCACCGATGCCGTAGACGGGTGCCCGGCCCATGAGGCCGCGCACGCCTCTGGACAACGTCGGCCTGCCCACCACGACGACCGCCGCCGGGCGCATCGGTTCCGGAAGTTCGCCTGCCGCGAGCAGCAACGCACCGCAGCGCAGCACGTTCGCACCGCCGGAAAGCGCGGCGGCCCGGCTGGTCGGTTCGGCGACGGCGGGCCAGCCCGCGCTCGCGGCCACCGTCGCGGCGGCCCGCGCGCGGTCCTCGCGGCCGCTGCCGAACACCATCAGAGTCCTCGCGGGCAAGGGGAAGTCGACCCGGCTGCCGGCCATCGTGACCGGCGCGGCGGAGGTGGTCCAGCGCAGGCCGTCCTGGCGGCCGGCCAGCGGCTCCGGCCAGCGGGGCTCGAACGTCGGGACCAGCGGTTCCCGGAACGGCACGTTGACCTGCACCGGGCGGCCCGTCTCCGCCTGCGCCACGGCACGGCACACCAGGCCGCGCCACACCTGGTTCTGGCCCGCGCGCCGCTCGGCGACCGGGAACTCCACGGCGACCGCGGCGGAGCCGAACAGTCCACGCTGGTCGATGGTCTGGTTGGCACCCGTGCCGTGCAGCTCGGGCGGTCGGTCGGCGGTGATCATCAGCAGGCCGATGCCGGAGTGGTGGGCCTCGAGGACCGCGGGGTGCAGGTTCGCGGCGGCGGTGCCGGACGTGCACGCGACCGCCGCCGGGCGGCCGCTCGCCTTCGACAGGCCGAGCGCGAGGAAGCCCGCCGACCGCTCGTCGATGCGGACGTGCAGGGTGAGGCGGCCCTCGTCCGCCGCCTGGTGGACGGCCATGGCGAGCGCGGCGTTGCGGGAGCCGGGGCAGACGACCACGTGCCGGACGTCGTTGCGCACCAGCTCGTCGACGATGACCGTGGCCTGCGCCGTGGACGGGTTCACGACGCCGCCCCGCCCGCTCCCCGGCGCCCTCCACGTCGGCATGAGTGTCGACGGTTCGCGCCGCTCACGAGCTCTCCCTCCGCTCAGTCGTCCGCGCTTCGCATCGCACGCGTGCGCAGGCCGGTCAGTGCCACGCGCCGGCCGAAGTCGGTGAGGCGGTCGCCGGCCGTCAGGCCCGCGGTCCGCATGTCCGCCAGCAGCCCGGCCACCGCCCTCCGCACGGTATCGCTCGGCGTGGGGACGTCGCTCTCCCGTGTCTCGAAGAACACGATGCCGATGCGGTCGAGGAGCATCTCCTCGTCGATGGTGTCGGACAGGATGAGCATGGCCAGCAGCGGGAGCGCCGCGTGCCGGGCCGTCGGGTCGTCAGGGACGGCGAAGCCGTCGACGACGGCCTCGAACAGCAGGACCGGTTGGGCGAGGGCGCGTTCGCCGTCGTCGGTGCGGTCGAGGTTCTCGTCGAGCAGGCCGAACTTCCTGGCCAGGGCGGCCAGGGGGCCGGTGCCGTCGCGGTCGTGGACGATCTGGCCGAGCGGGCGGGTGCCGGCGAGCAGCAGCTCCGGGGTGAGGTCGAGGGGCTTGGCGACGTCGGGCCCGACACGTACCAGCAGCTCACGGAGGGTCTGGCTGCCGCTCGTCGTGCGCAGGCGGTGCATGCGCTCGGCGAGCATGAGGTCCTGCATGGTCTCGAGGTGGCCGTCGGGCAGCTGCTCCAGGACGCCGGCGGCGAGCGCGAGGCGTTTGGCGTCTTCGGCGGGGTCCAGCTCGCCGGCGGCGATGGCGCGTTCGAGGGCGCGGGTGATGGCGTCGTAGAGGGCCTGCTCACGGGGCCCGGGGCTGTCGAGCCAGGTGATGCGCAGGCCGACGGGCGGCATGATGCCGGAGTCGTGGGTGGCGCGGGCGTACAGCTCGAAGCTGTGCATGGCGTCGTGGGCGGCCTCGAGGATCTCGGCGGTGCGTTGGCCGCGGCAGATGGCGGCGTAGCGCGGCTGGTCGAGGCGCTCGAAGAACCAGGCGGCCTCGGCGACGACCTCGCGCCAGCCGGGCATGGGGTCGATGTCGGCTGGCGGGTCGCGGAGCAGCTGGGGCAGGGTGAGCCAGAGGAAGTTCTGCACGTCGAACTGGGACATCCGGTAGTTCGGCCGGTCGTCCGACACGTCGTACCAGCACGCGGCGACGACCAGGCCGGCGTCGTCGTGGTCCGCGAGCTCCTCGACGACGGTCTCGACATCCTGCATGGTCGTCAGCTTCGCACGGCGGTCCGCGGGGTCGCGATTTGTGCGTCTCATATGCTCGGCCGCGTGACTTTTGTGTCCGAGTTGTTCGATGCCGCCGCCTGGAAGTCTGTCGAGGGTTTCGACTTCACCGACATCACCTACCACCGGGCGGTGTCGACCGGGGCCGTGCGGATCGCGTTCAACCGGCCCGAGGTACGCAACGCGTTCCGGCCGCACACCGTGGATGAGCTGTACCGGGCACTGGACCACGCCCGGATGACACCCGATGTTGGGTGCGTCCTGCTGACCGGCAACGGACCGTCACCACGCGACGGCGGCTGGGCGTTCTGTTCGGGCGGTGACCAGCGGATCCGGGGGCGGACGGGGTACCAGTACGCGTCGGGTGAGGATGCCTCGACCGTGGACCCGGCGCGGGCCGGGCGGCTGCACATCCTGGAGTGCCAGCGGCTGATCCGGTTCATGCCGAAGGTGGTCATCGCGGTCGTGCCGGGGTGGGCGGCCGGCGGGGGGCACAGCCTGCACGTGACGTGTGACCTGACGCTGGCGAGCGAGGAGCACGCCCGGTTCAAGCAGACGGACGCGGACGTGGGGAGCTTCGACGGCGGGTTCGGGTCGGCGTACCTGGCGCGGCAGGTCGGGCAGAAGTTCGCCCGGGAGATCTTCTTCCTGGGGCGGACGTACACGGCGGAGGACATGCGGCGGATGGGGGCGGTCAACGAGGTCGTGCCGCACGCGTCGCTGGAGGCCACGGCCCTGGAGTGGGCGACGGAGATCAACGGCAAGTCGCCCACGGCGCAGCGCATGCTGAAGTACGCCTTCAACCTGATCGACGACGGGCTCGTCGGGCAGCAGCTGTTCGCGGGCGAGACGACGCGGCTCGCGTACATGACCGACGAGGCCGTCGAGGGCCGCGACGCGTTCCTGGAGAAGCGCGACCCGGACTGGTCCGGCTTTCCTTACTACTACTGAACTTCCGCGGCATCACCCCGCCGCGGCGTCCGCGGTCGTCGCCAGCCACTTCTCGTGGGCGGTGCTCACCTTCCGCCACAGGGCCGCCTTCCTCTGATCATCCACATCGGACAGTGGCAGGCCGAACACGTCCGCCAGGCAGGCGTACCAGTCGGCACTGCTGTTCAGGTCCGTCCTGGTCCCGTGGTTGTCGAGTACGCGGCCGCGCAGGAAGTCCACGCCGGTCGCGTCCCGGCGGAAGGCCGCCAGGGTTCTGGCGAAGCTGGAGTCCGGGTGGGACTGCAGGCGTTCGTGTTGCTCGCGCAGGTCGGCCGGGGTTGCCTCCGCGGGTCTGAAGTCCATGCCGTGCAAGGACATGCTCGGGTCGGCGTCGTAGCGCCAGCCGCCGGGGACCGTCTCGGACGGACGGAGGCCGTAGGTGTGCGGGCCCTGTGTGTAGGTGCCAGTTCGCAACGGCATCGGCTCGTGTGGGCCGTCGCCCAGGCCCGCGTCTATGAACCACTCGCCCCGCGGGTTGGTGTCGGACGGCAGGCCCGACACCGTCAGCGCCAGGTGGTTGCCGTCCGCGTTCGGCTGTGCGTCCGGGTGGCCCTGTACGCCGGCCGCGTGCCAGTGCACCTCGAAACCCAGCCAGCCCAGCAGCGTCGCCATCGCGCCGTTCTGGTGGTAGCAGTAGCCGCCCCGGCCGCTCACCAGGTACCGCATCGAGTCGAGCGGTTCGATCGTCCTGCGCTCACCGAGCCACACCCACACCGCCTCGTACGGGATGCGTTCCACCTGCGCCCGGTGGACCGCGTACAACGTCTCCACGGTGGCCGGCGGCAGGGTCGGAAAACCCAGCCTGCGCAGGTAGGCGTCCCGAAGCGACTCGTCGAGCGGGGGTCTGGTGGTGGTCATGGGGCGACGCTAGACGTGGTGCACGACAATCTCGACCGTGTTGTTGACACCTGTGGATAACTCGGAGATCGTCGACGCGCTCGATGGCGCGCTCGATGGCGGACCGGCCGTGCTGCCACTCTCCTCCAGCGATCCGCGGGGCGATGACCTGCGGAAAGCCATGGCGCCCGCGGAGCCGACCCTCCCTGGCACCGCTGTCGTGGTGGCCACCTCGGGGTCCACCGGGACACCGAAGGGCGTCGAGTTGTCCACAGGCGCGCTGACCGCGTCCGCCGCCGCCACCCACGCGCGGCTCGGTGGGGCCGGGCAATGGTTGCTCACCCTCCCGGCGCACCACATCGCGGGCGTGCAGGTGATCGTTCGGTCGCTGCTGGCCGGCACGCGGCCGGCGCTTCGTGGCGCGCAAACGTTTGCGGATGCCGTGGCCTCGATGACCGGGCGGCGCAGGTACACCTCCCTGGTGCCCACGCAGCTGTCGCGGATCCTGGACGACCCCGTGGCACTGGACGCCCTGCGGTCCTTCGACGCCGTGCTGCTCGGCGGGGCCGCCACGCCTGCGCCGCTGCTCGACCGGGCCCGGGCCGCCGGGGTGGCGGTGCGGACGACCTACGGCATGTCGGAGACCGCGGGCGGGTGCGTGTACGACGGCATGCCGCTGGACGGTGTGCGGGTGCGGGTCGTCGACGGCGTGATCGAGCTGGCCGGGCCCGTGCTGGCCAGTGGCTACCGGCTCGACCCTGCCGGCACGGCCGCGGCCTTCGCCGGCGGCTGGTTCCGGACGACCGACCTGGGGATGCTGGACGACGGGACGCTCTCGGTCCTGGGCCGCGCCGACTTCATGATCAACACTGGTGGGGTGAAGGTGGCGCCCGCGGCGGTCGAGGCGGTGCTGGCGGCGCAGCCCGGTGTCGCCGAGGTGTGTGTCGTCGACCTGCCCGACGAGGAGTGGGGGCAGCTGGTGGCGGCGGCGGTCGTGCCCACCGACCCCGCGCGGCCGCCCGCCGCCGAGGCCCTGCGGGCGGCCGTCCGCGCGCGGCTCGGCGGGCCGGCGACGCCGAAGGTCCTGCGTTTCGCCGGCGCGCTCCCGTCACACGGGCCGGGCAAGGTCAACCGCATCGAGGTAAGGGACATGCTCCGCGGAACTTGACATCGCCCCGATCGTTGGTGCATGGGCTTCTTGTTGGCTATGTCACTACCGGGGTTGGTGGTCCTGCTCGTGGCGCTCGCCGCACTGGAGAGGTTCGGGTTGTGGGCGAGCGACCGCAGCTGGCTCCCGTGGCGGCGCAAACGGGAGGGCACGCCGATCTCCGCGGCCGGTTTCGAGGAGCTCGACGCGTTCTTCGCCGCCGGCAGGCGGCACGACATCGACCAGCGGAACCACTCGCTCATGCAGCGGAACGACGAGGAGGAGGGCGCGCCGCCGCTGATGAGGGTCGACATGGAGGGCGAGCGGATAGTGCTGCGCAGGCGACCACCCGATCGGTGACGGCTCCGGTTGCGCGACCACCGGCTGCGGTCTTGGCTGCCTGCTATGAGAGTGAACCTGCTGGTCAGCGTGGTACTCCTGTGCACACTGCCCGCGGTGCGCCCCGCCTCGGCGGCGGCCGGGTGGGCGGTCGACCTCGGCACGCCCGCGGCGGGCAGCACCAACGTGGTGACGGACGGCGGCGTCCGGCTCGGGCCGGGCGACAACCGGGCGGCCAGCGCCGGTTCCGACCTGCGGACCGGGTTCGCGGAGTACCCGCACCGGCTGGCGACGCCGGCGAACGCGTTCCGGGCCGTGGTGCGCGGTGACGTGCCGGCGGGCACCGAGCTGGCCGTCGACGTCCGCGGTCGCGCCGGTGGGCAGTGGACGGAGTGGGCCGAGATCCGGCCCGACCGGCCGGGCGTGCTGCCGGAGACGGTCACCGACATCGAGGCGCGGGCGACACTGTCGGCCCCGGCGGGCGCGCGTTCACCGACGTTGACGGCGTTGTCGGTGGTGCCGGCCACCATGCCGGCCGCGGTGCCGGACCGGCCCGCCCGTACGGCGACCGCCGGCCTGTCCTATCCGGTGTTCGCGACGCGGGAGGGGCTGGTCGGTCGCACGACCGCCAACGGGCACCGCATCGTGGCGCGGGACCACTTCGTGGCGCTGCCGTCGCGGCGTGGGCTGTCGGCGCGCGACAGCGGGGTCTACAGCGTGCGGGTGTGCGCCGGCAACGGACGCTGTGCCTGGGCGCCGGTGTGGGATGTCGGGCCGTGGAACACGCGGGACGACTACTGGGCCCCTCCTGGCGTGCGGCAGGAGTGGCGCGACCTGCCGCGGGGCAAGCCCGAGTCGCAGGCCGCCTACCAGGGTGGGTACAACGGCGGAAGGGACCAGTTCGGCCGGCGGGTGACCAACCCGGCGGGCATCGACCTCGCGGACGGGACCTTCTGGGACGGCCTGAGGCTGAATGGCAACGCGTGGGTGACGGTGACCTACCAGTGGACGGGCACGAGCCCCGCGGGGTACGTGGACACGCCGGGGGACACGCTGAACGTCCGGTCCGCGCCCAACAGCCGGTCGGCGATCGTCGGGCTGGCCGGGCACCGTGCGCAGGTGCGGATCGAGTGCGCCGCGGCGGGTGAGCCGGTGTCCGGCACACAGGGGACCACCGACGGCTGGTACCGGCTCGCGGCGAGGATGTACGTGTCCGCCGCGTACGTCGCCGGCGGCCGGACCGCGCCGGCCTGCCGTCGGTAGGCGTCCCCACCCGGATGGGGCCTAGACGAGTAATTCCTTATTGATCTTGTGATGGGTTCGTGGCTGGAGACGGACACAGGGTGCCCATGATCAGCGTTGCTTACCCGACCTGATCATGGAGACCTGGTGGACGCTGACCTGGACACCCTGCTGACCGCACTGTACTGCTTCACCGATGACCTGTTGATCACCAGGCGACGACCAGGACGCCCCAAGCGACTCACCGACGCCGAGCTGGTGTGTCTGGCGGTAGCCCAGGTCCTGCTCAACCGGCCCTCCGAGACTGCGTGGTTGCGGTATGCCCGCAAACACCTGTCCGACATGTTCCCCTACCTGCCGAAACAACCGGGCTGGAACAAGAGACTCCGTGCGGCCGGACCGTTGATCGCCCGCCTGATCCGCGCGCTGGCCCAAGCCACCCCGACCAGTGTGGAGCACCTGCGGTTGATCGATTCCACCCCGGTCGAGTGCGCGCGGTCCCGCCCCACCGCGAAACGCTCGGACCTGGCTGGCGAGGCCGGCTATGGCTACTGCGCCTCCCACTCGCGTTACTTCTGGGGCATGCGCCTCTACCTGGTCACCACCGTCGAGGGCATGCCGATCATGTGGTGCCTGGCCAACCCCAAACTCGACGAACGCGAGGTCATGCAAGCCCTGCTCGAAGTCGACCATCACCTGGTCACCACCGGCCAGGTCATCCTGGCCGACAAGGGCTTCGCGGGTCAGACCTTCGAACAGTTCCTCGACGACCTGGGCGTGCACCTGGTTCGCCCAGCCCGCAAAGGCGTCAAACGCGACCCCGAACCCACCCCTGTCGAGCGCCGGTTGCTGCGGCTACGGCAATGGATCGAGGCGGTCTTCGACACCCTCAAAGGACAGTTGTCCCTGGAACAACACGGCGCCCGCCAACCCGACGGGCTCTACGCCCGCGTCAGCCAACGCCTCCTGGCCATGGCCGCCGCCATCTGGCACAACACCCACATCGGCGCACCCCGCAAACGATCTCTCATCGCCTACGACCACTGATCATTTAGGAATCAATCGTCTAGTGTCCCGCGCCGGAAATCAGGCAACTAATTCGGCGGCCCAGCTTCCCGCTGGCGGCGTTGCCGGTTCGCCCAAGTACGACCCAGTACGAGGGCGAACCGGCGTCTTGCCAGCAGAAACCCGGATCCACCGACTTAAT